>NZ_JBIAGM010000010.1:86929-322271 GCF_042869815.1 Streptomyces sp. NPDC006739 | reverse complement strand
TCAGCCACGTGATCATTGTGGCTGTCCCGTACCACCCGGCGTAGCAACCGTGCGAAGTCTCATGACAGGGCGAACGTTGCCTGATACGGCACTAGGTACACGACGCGGCGTCAGGCGTACGGGTCGAACGGGATGCCGCTCGGCTCGGCCTTGTCGAGGTGGTCGTCGAACTTGGAGTCCTGCAGCGGGAAGTTCGCGCTGCCCCAGTCGGACGCGTTCAGGATGTCGCGCAGGCCGGGCGCCATGTTCTCCCAGCTCACCAGGTTCTCCTGGTGCCAGGCACCGGTGTCGTTCTCCGCCGTCTCGCCCCACTTGGCGAAGCGGAAGGCGTGGGTGCTCGCGCCGTCCTTGTGGTAGACGGCCTGCACGCGCTGACCGTCCATCGGGACGTCGGCGATCGGGTGCGTGCTGAAGCCGCCGTGCCGGGAGGCCGACAGGTACGACGGTGTGGCCGCGCCCTGCTCGACCCAGACGACCATGCACTCCCAGTCGTGACGGTGGCCGATGCCCGGGGAGGCCTCGTCCTTCTCGAAGTAGCTGGCGTAGATGATCCCGCACCAGCCGTTGTTGCACTTGGCCCGCGAGTAGGTGTTGGCCTTGCCGAGGTGGCCGCCGCGGCACTCGCCGGTGACCGAACCGGTCGGCTTGAGGCCGCCGTTGAGGTTGCCGCTCGGGTCGATCGCCGCGGCCGGGTAGCAGCTGTCCGAGTCGTAGTCGTAGACCGGCTCGAAGTTCTTCTGGAACGCGGTGGCGTTCTCGGGCAGGTTCTGCAGCACACCCGCGGAGGCGGTGCCGGTCAGGCCGACGGCGAGGGCGGCGGCGCTGCCGGCGACGCCGACGGCTCGGGCGAGACGGCGGGTCCGGGCGCTGGTGACTGCTCGGGGCATGGGTGGGGCTCCAGTTCGACGGTCCACGGGCTGTTCCGGACATGACATCCGGCTGCGGAACGAAGACTGGCAAGTCGAGAGTTCAGTGGAAAGGCCTTTCCCTGAACTGGTGGCGGCATTTCACCGAACTGGTCGGGTGCGGCCCCCGAGAGTCGCACCCGGAGGTCTACGATCCCGACGGAGCGGCGTGCCGGTGCAGCAGGGCCAGGTAGCGGCGGGCGAAGAGGTAGGCGTCCCCGGGCCAGCGCGCGGACAGGTAGTCGCCGTCCTCCACCACGAAGGCGTGCGTGTCGTCGTCGGCCGTGCCGCGCCGGGTCAGGGTGCGGGGCCCGCGTTCGAAGTGTGCGTCCGGGTCGGCGAGGGCGGCCCGCACCTCGTCCTCGACGTACGCGGGATAGGTGCGGTAGTAGCGGCCCAGCCGCCAGGCGGTCGTCCAGTAGGCCGTGCGTTCCATGTACTTGGGCAGGCAGGTGGTACGGCGCCCGGTCAGGACGCTGCGGCCGGTGGCGGGGTCCTGGGCGCGGGCCAGGACGAGCACGCCGTGACAGATCGCGCCGACCGGCCGGCCGAGTGCGCAGAACCGGGCGACCTGTTCCCGCAGCACGGCCGAGCCCAGGTACTGGCGCATGCCGGGCGCGTGCCCGCCCGGCAGCAGCAGCCCGTCGAAACCGGTGACGTCCACCTCCGCCCAGCCGGCCGTGCCGGTGAACTCCGGCGCGGCGGTGAGCTGTCGGTACCACCGCCTGGCCTCGTCGGCCGCGCCCAGTTGCCCGAACAGCACGCCGGTGAGCAGCCGCGGGTCCGCGGCGGGCCGGGTGCCCGCCTGCTCGGTGGCGAACACGACCTCGTGTCCGGCGTCGGTGAGCAGCCGCCACGGCACGGCCACCTCGGTCACGTCGAAGTCCCGGTCGGGGACGGGCATGAGCACGCGCATGGGGTCATGATGGCAGCCGGTCCAGGTGTCCATGACAGCGCCCGCCGTCGTGGGGGTTGGGGTCAGGCGGAGGCCGCCGCCATCCGCCCCACGCCCTCCTCCAGCACCTCCGGTGACGTGGCCAGGTTCAGCCGGGCGTGGCCCGCTCCCCCGGTGCCGAAGGGGAGACCGGAGTTCAGGGCGACCCGGCCGCGGTCGAGGAAGACCTGGGCGGGGTCGTCGCCGAGGCCGAGGGCCCGGCAGTCGAGCCAGGCCAGATAGGTGGCCTCGGCCGGGTGGAGGCGGACGGCGGGCAGGTGCTCGGCCAGCAGGGCGGTGAGCAGGTGCCGGTTGTCCTCGAGGCCGGCCAGCAGGGCGTCCAGCCAGCCGGTGCCGTCGCGCAGCGCGGCGGTGTGGGCGAGGACGCCGACGTGGCTGGGGCCGTGGCTCACTTCCTCCGGCAGCCGGGCGAGGTCGGCGGCGGAGGCCGGTCCGGCGATGGCCAGCGCGGCCTTGAGACCGGCCAGGTTCCAGGCCTTGGACGCCGACATCAGCGACAGGCCGCTCTCGCCGCCCGGCACGGCGAGGTAGGGCGTGAAGCGGACGCCCGGGGCGACGAGCGGGGCGTGGATCTCGTCGGCGACGACGCGCACACCGTACCGGTCGGCGAGGGCCGCGACGGCGGCCAGCTCCTCGGCGGTGTGCACGGTGCCGGTCGGGTTGTGCGGGCTGCACAGCAGGAACGCGGCACGCCGGCCGCCCGCGACCGCGTCGGCGAAGGCCCGCTCCAGCACGTCCGGGTCCAGGCGCCACCCGGGGCCGAGCGGGGCCTCGACCACCCGCCGGCCCAGGTGCTCGACGAACTGGTAGAACGGCGGGTACACCGGCGGGTTGACGATCACCGGGTCCCCGGGGCCGGTGACCAGTTTGAGCATCTCGACCACCCCGAGCATCACGTCGGGCACGATCGCGGTGCGCTCCACGGCGAGGCCGGGCCAGTCCCAGCGCTCGGCGGCGAAGGCGGCGAGGGCCTCGGCGTAGGCGGTGCCCGCGGGATAGCCGGTGTCGCCGAGGTCCAGCGCCTCGGTGACGGCGCGCACCACGGCGGGGGCGAGCGGCACGTCCATCTCGGCCACCCACAGCGGCAGCACGTCCTCGGGGTAGGTGCGCCACTTCATGCTCGTACGACATCGCAGGCGCTCCGGGGTCAGGACGCGCAGCGGGTTCGGTTCACCGGGTGTGTCGTGCGGGATCCTGGTCATGGGCCCACGATAGGGGGGCGCGGTGACCGGGGACGGGGCCGAGGCCGCGGGTCGCCCGCGGCGACGCGCGGGTGCGGACCGCGGGGCCGGTGGCGGAATGCCCGGCTCCGGCGGCGGAGATCAACCAGGGCGTCTAGATTGCGTGATGAACACCTGTAGATCGCGTGGTGGACACCCGCGTCTCCCGCACCCGGCAACTCCCCTCAGGCATCCAGGAGCTGACTCCGTGACCGACAACCCGGCAGCCACGAACGACGTCGCCGTGTCACTGCGCGCCCGGATCGACACCGGCCGGCCGCACACGGCCCGGATCTGGAACTACTGGCTCGGCGGCAAGGACAACTACGAGGTGGACCGGGCGGCCGGTGACCAGATCCGCCGACTGCACCCGGGCATCGGCGAGTACGCGCGCGCGGACCGGCTGTTCCTCGGCCGGGCGGTACGGCACCTGGTCAGGGACGTCGGCATCCGGCAGTTCCTGGACATCGGCACCGGGCTGCCCACCGCGGCCAACACGCACGAGGTGGCCCAGGCTCTGGCCCCGGACGCCCGGATCGTGTACGTCGACAACGACCCGCTCGTCCTCGCGCACGCGCGGGCCCTGCTCACCAGCACGCCCGAGGGCCGTACCGACTACCTCGACGAGGACCTGCGCAACGTGGACGCGATCCTCGAACACGCCGCGCGCACACTGGACTTCAGCGAGCCGGTGGCGCTGATGCTGCTCGGGGTGGTCATCTTCGTCGGCGACGAGGAGGACCCGTACGGGCTGGTACGGCGACTGACCGACCGTCTGCCGTCCGGCAGCCACCTCGTGCTGTCGCACACCATCACCAGCCCGTCGATGCCGGACGTGGACGAGGCGGTCGGCTTCTGGAACGAGCACGGCACTCCCCGGCTGACCCAGCGCACCCCCGAGGAGGTCGCCCGCTTCTTCGACGGTCTGGAACTGCTGGAGCCGGGTGTGGTGTCCTGCTCGCGCTGGCGCCCGGAGCACGACAACGGGGCCGAGCCGGAGGAGGTCGCCATGTTCGGCGGGGTGGCCCGCAGGAAGTGAGAAGATCACCGGCGTGGTGAACGCCGTCGGGTCCGGCCACGTAAGGAGGGAAGGGCGCTCGACGACAGGAGGGCCCCGCGGTGTCGTACCGCGCGTTCGGGGTTCGGGAGCCATGCATGAGGCACGCACGACGACGGGTCGTCCGGCGAGTGACACAGCTGGCGGCGGTCGGCGGACTCCTTCTGGGAGGCGCGATGGTCACACAGGCCATGGCGAGCGAGACTCCCGGGACGTCGGCCGTCCCGTTCAGTTCGGCGCGGGGCGCCGAGAACACGGGCACCGCCCTGGTGGCGAAGCTCGGCACCGCCCGTACGGCGGGCAGTTGGATCGGCGCGGACGGCCGGCCGGTCGTCGCGGTGACCGACGCCGGGGCCGCGCGGGTGGTGAAGGCGGCGGGCGCCGAGGCGAAGGTCGTCCCGCACAGCATGAACGAGCTGAAGTCGGCGGCCGGCACGCTGCGTTCGGCCCCTCGCGTGGCCGGCACGGCATGGTCGCTGGACTACAGGACCAACCAGGTGGTGGTGCAGGCCGACAGCACGGTCTCGGCCGCCGACTGGTCCAGGATGAGCCGGGTCGCCGCGCACATCGGCACCTTCGTGCGCATGGAGCGCGCTCAGGGGAAGTTCACCACGCGGCTGAACGGGGCCCAGCCGATCCTGTCGACCGGCGGACGCTGTTCGGCCGGGTTCAACGTGCGCGGCGCTCAAAGCGACTTCATCCTGACGGCCGGGCACTGCGGTCCGGCCAACACCGTCTGGTTCGCGAACAACCAGGGCGACCAGCAGCTGGGCAAGACCGTGAGCAGCACCTTCCCCGGCAACGACTTCTCGCTGATCCAGTACAACTCGGGCAAGGCCGGGGACGGCGCGGACGTGGTCGCCATCGGCAACGGCAACGGCGTGCGGATCACCGGCGCGGCCGATCCGACGGTCGGGGAGCGGGTGTTCCGCAGCGGCAGCACCAGCGGACTGCACGACGGGCAGGTGACCGGGCTGAACGCGACGGTGAACTACCCCGAGGGGACGGTCACCGGCCTCATCCAGACCAATGTGTGCGCGGAGCCGGGCGACAGCGGCGGCCCCATGTTCTCGAACGGCATCGCGCTGGGGGTGACCTCGGGCGGCAGCGGTGACTGCACCACGGGCGGGACGACGTTCTTCCAGCCGGTGACCAAGGCGATGGCCGCGCTGGGCGTCCAGCTGATCGTGTCGGCGCAGAACGCGAACGGCGGGCAGAGCGCCGCGCCCTCCACCGCGCCGTCGGCGGCGGCCACGCAGAGCGCCGTCGCGCCGAACGCCGCCTCTCCGGGGTCGTCGGCGCCGGCCACCGGCTCCGTGCAGGGCACGACGCTGCTGGCCCGGCTCACGGACACGCGGAACGTGGGTCCCGGTCTGCTGGTGATCGCGGGGAGTCTGATCGCGCTGGTCGCCACGCGCTACATCCGCGCGGAGCAGGACCGCAAGGCCTACCAGCGGTATTACTCGACCACGTGGGGCTGAGTACTCGACTACGCGGGGCGAGGGGAACTGCGGGGCCGGGGGCCGGACGGATCAGGCCGCCCGGTCCGACTGCGGGGCCGCGGTGGCCCACTCCATCACGAGGCGCTGGTACTCCGCGCGCTGCTCGGTGGTCAGTGTCCCGCCCGACCGGCGCCACAGGGCGCGGATCTCCTCGTTGACCTCCGCAGCCGATCGCTCGGAGGCGGCTTCAAGAGTGGTGGACATGGTGTGAAGCATATGCCGATCGCCGTGAAGACACCGTGAGTAAGTACGACCGAATACGGACATTTCAGACCGTGTTACTCATCACGTCCATGTGTCAACGGCAGGCGGGGGTTCATTCCCCGGCGGTGCCGAGCACCAGCACCTGAACGGCCAGGACGGCCGCGCCGCGCGCCCAGTCGTGGAAGTCGGAGACCTTGGCCTCCAGGGCGACCGGGGAGGCCTGCGGGTGCCGGTGCGCGCGGACCGTCTCGTTCACCGTGACGCCCGCCACGTCCATCAGGCCGACCCCCTCACCGGCGAGCAGGATCTTCTGCGGCATCGCGAAGTTGGCGATCTGCGCGACCAGCCTGCCCAGGGCCCGCGCCGCCTCGCCGATCACCCGGGCGGCCATGGGTTCACCGGCGGCGGCGCCGGCCAGGATCTCCTCGTACGTCGCGTCACGGCCGGTGGCGGCCCGGACCTGGTAGCGGATGCTGGGGATGGTGAGCAGGGACACGGCGCTGCCGCGTTCGCCGTTCGGGGTCAGCGGTCCGTTCGGGTCGAGGATCCAGTGGTGGCCGAAGCCGCGGTCCTCCCCCGCGTACGGCACCCGACGGCCGCCCAGTACCAGCCCGTGGCCGATCCCGGCGCCGATGGTCAGGACGACGAACCGCTCCAGCCCCCGGCCGGCCCCGAACCAGCTCTCGGCCTCGACCAGGGCGGCGACGTCGTTCTCCACGACCGCGGGCAGCCCGGTGCGCTCCCGGACCAGCTCCGCCAGTGGCACGTCACGCCAGAGCAGGAAGGGCGAGTCCCCGACCACCGCGCGCTCGCGCACCAGTCCGCCCACGCCGATGCCCGCGGGCGCGGGACGGCGAGCGGCGAGTTCGGCGGCCATCCGGGCGATCAGGTCGACGACCTCGGCGGGTTCGCGGCCGTCGAGCGGCCGGTCGAGGCGGTCGGTGATGTCGCCGCGCAGGGGGGTGACGACGCCGTAGACCATATCGGCGGTGATCTTGAAGCCGAGGAAGGAGCGGGACTCGGCGACGACGTCGAGCGGCTGCGAGGGGCGCCCCTGACGGGACCGGTCCGCGTCGCCGGTCCCGGGGGCCTCGACGAGCAGTCCGGACTCGATCAGCGGCTTGGTGAGCCGGGTGAGGCTGCCCTGGGAGTTCGACCACCTGCACAACGGACACGAGGGCAGCCACCACTTCCTGGTGGACGACTTCGTCACCGCCGTGAACACGCGCACCCTGCCGTCGGTGAACGCGTGGGTGGCCGCCCGCTACACCCTGCCGGGCATCGTCGCGCACGAGTCCGCTCGGCAGGGCGGGGCCAGGCTTCCGATCCCGGACTTCGGGGACGCGCCGGAGGCCTGAGGGGGGCGGCGGCCCCGCCGGCCGGCGGGCCGGCCGGGGGTCAGGTGCCCGGCTTGCGGCCGTAGACGAAGACGTCGTCACCCGTCCTCAGCAGCGACCAGTACTTCGCGGCGGTGGCCGGGGTCATATTGACGCAGCCGTGCGAGCCCGGCGGGTTCCACATGCTGAGGTTCACCGAGTGGAAGGCCTGGCCGCCGTCGAAGAACTGGCTGTAGGGCATCGGCACGTTGTAGACGGTCGAGACGTGGTGGAGGTCCCGCCAGTAGATCTTCTTCAGCCCGGTGCGGGTCACGAAGCCCTTGCGGCCGGTGCGCACCGGTACCGGCCCGTAGACCAGCCGGTTGCCGTCCTGGACCCAGCTGAGCTGGAGCGTGAGGTTCACACAGGCGATACGGCCCTTGTTCACCGGGCACTTGCCGTCCCGGTCGGGGTTGCTCCCCACGGCCTTCTGCTTGTTCATCAGGTCCATCACGCCCCAGGTGACGGAACCGGCGTAGCCGATCGCGGGCGTGATGCCGTGCTTGTTCTGGAAGGCCTGGATGGCCCTGCAGTCGGCGCTGGACTGCCTGCCGTCGACCGGGCGGCCGAGGAACTTCTCCACCTGCTTCTGGTACGGCCCCGCCTGCGTCGTACAGCTCGCGGCCTGGGCCGGTGCCGTCGTCAGCGCGAGGGTGAGCGGCGTCACCAGGCCGGTGATGCCGAGCGCGACGACACCGCGTCTGCGTATGTTCCCCATGTCGTGCCCCTCCCCTTCTCTTCTCCCACCGCGATTCCCGTGTTCGCGCAGTGCTAGACCTGTGGGCGGGCAGCGCGGTTGTAGAGGTGGCCAGGCTGTGACGAAACGGTGAAGTTCGGCACCCCGCGCCGCCGCGGGTAGCGTGCGCACATGTCCGCGTTCATTCAGCAACTCCCCGCCCTCATCGGTGTCGTGATCGGCGCCCTCGGTTCGTATCTGGCGGTGGTCAGGGGTGATCAGGTCCGGTTCCGGCGGGAGCGCGCGACGCGCTGGGAGGAGCGGCGGTTCGCGGTGTACGCCGACTACGCGCGGACGCTGAAGGCATCGGTGACGCTGACGTACCGGCTGGCCGCCCACTACGGCAACGACCCGCATCCGCATCCCCTGTCGCCCGAGGAGGCGGAGCCTCTGCTGGCCGAGGCCGCCGTCGCCCGGGACCCGTCCGGGGAGGCGCTGATCCTGCTGGGCAGCCCGGCGGTGGTGGAGGAGGCCCGGACCTGGGTCGTGACGGTGATGACGATGGAACGGTTCCTGCGGGAGGAACGCCAGGACCCCGGGGCGTGGCAGGAACTGCTGGAGCGGCAGCGCGCCGGCCGTGAGGGCTACTACGCGGCCGTACGGGAGGATCTGGCGCTGCCGCCCGGTCACTCGGCGCGCTGGGCGCTGCCCGAGGCGTGAGGCACCGGTGGCCGGTCGGGGACCGGCCGCCGGCCTGCGGCACCTCAGTGACCCCGGGCGATCCACTCCTCCAGGTGGGGCGCCTCGGCGCCGATGGTGGTCGGGTCGCCGTGGCCGGTGAGGACCTTCGTCCCGGGCGGGAGGGTGAGCAGACGGTTGCGGATGGAGTCGATGATCGTCGGGAAGTGGGAGTAGGAGCGGCCGGTGGCGCCGGGGCCGCCCTGGAAGAGGGTGTCGCCGGTGAAGACGGTCCCGAGTCCGGGGTCGTACAGGCACACGGCGCCGGGTGCGTGGCCCGGGGTGTGCAGCACGGTCAGGTCGGCGCCGGCCGCCTCGATGACCTGTCCGTCGGCGAGGTGCGCGTCGGGCTCGCGGTTCGGGTGGGTCAGCTTCCACAGCGGCAGGTCGTCGGGGTGCAGCCAGATGGTGGCACCGGTCAGGTCGGCGAGCGCGGGGGCGGCGTCGATGTGGTCGTTGTGGGCGTGGGTGCACACGATCGCGGTCAGGCGGCGGTCGCCGACGGCCCGGGCGATCGCCTCGGCGTCATGGGCGGCGTCGACGACGATCGCCTCGTGGTCGTCACCGACGATCCACACGTTGTTGTCGACGTCCCAGGTGCCGCCGTCGAGGGTGAACTGCCCGGAGGTGACGAGGCGTTCGATGCGCGCGGCCATCACAGCACCACCACCGAGCGCAGCACGTCGCCGTGGTGCATACGCTCGAACGCCTGCTCCACCTCGTCGAGTCGGATGGTCTCGCTGACGAACGCGTCCAGGTCCAGCCGGCCCTGCAGATGCAGGTCGATCAGCATGGGGAAGTCCCGGGAGGGCAGACAGTCGCCGTACCACGAGGACTTCAGGGCGCCGCCCCGGCCGAAGACGTCCAGCAGGGGCAGTTCCAGCTTCATCTCGGGGGTGGGCACCCCGACCAGGACGACCGTGCCGGCCAGGTCGCGGGCGTAGAAGGCCTGCTGGTACGTCTCCGGGCGGCCGACCGCCTCGATCACCACGTCCGCGCCGAACCCGCCGGTCAGCTCGCGGATGGCTTCGACCGGGTCGCTCTTCGTGGAGTTGACCGTGTGCGTGGCGCCCAGGGTGCGTGCCTTCTCCAGCTTCCGGTCGTCGATGTCCACCGCGATGATCTTCGCCGCGCCGGCCAGGTTCGACCCGGCGACGGCCGCGTCACCGACGCCGCCGCAGCCGATCACGGCGACCGTGTCACCGCGTCCCACGCCGCCGGTGTTGATCGCCGCCCCGAGGCCCGCCATCACCCCGCACCCGAGCAACCCGGCCACCGCCGGTGACACCGACGGGTCGACCTTGGTGCACTGCCCGGCCGCCACCAGCGTCTTCTCCGCGAACGCGCCGATCCCGAGGGCCGGGGACAGCTCGGTGCCGTCGGTCAGGGACATCTTCTGCCGGGCATTGTGCGTGTTGAAGCAGTACCACGGCCTCCCCCGCAGACACGCCCGGCAACTCCCGCACACCGCACGCCAGTTGAGGATAACGAAGTCACCGGGTGCCACATCGGTGACACCCTCGCCGACCGATTCCACCACCCCCGCCGCCTCATGCCCGAGCAGGAAGGGGAACTCGTCGTTGATACCGCCCTGCCTGTAGTGCAGATCGGTGTGACACACCCCGCAGGCCTGGACACGTACGACGGCTTCGCCCGGCCCGGGATCCGGCACCACGATCGTCTCCACCCGCACGGGCTCGCCCTTGCCCGGTGCGATCACGCCGCGTACTTCCTGCGCCATGGCCTGGCCCCTCTCCTTCGATGTGCCTGCCGTCCGACCCTACGCGCAACTGATCGGTAACGGCATGGAGGACGGGACGGCCGACGATCTTCCCGGCGGCGGTCGGGCGACGCGGGCCGCCTGCGCTTGCCGGGGCCGCCGTGGCGGAGGAGTCTCGAAGGAGAGGCCCGCGCGGCCCCTCCCCGTCAGGCGCGGGCCCGTGAAGGAGGTCATCATGGCCAGCGCGACCGGCTCCGCCTTCGACACCGAGACCCTCCGCCGGGGCATCGAGGGAAATTCGAACACCCTGCTGTCGCTGTACGCGGACGACGCCGAGATCCGCATAGTGGACCGCGACACCCAGCCCAGCCACCCCAAGGTGCTGCACGGGCGGGACCAGATCAGCCAGATGCTGGACGACATCTACGGCCGCGACATGACGCACAAGCTGGACCAGTGCGTGGTGCAGGGCGACCGCGCCGCCTACAGCGAGTCCTGCGAGTACGCGGACGGCGTCCGGGTGCTCGCCGAGTCGATGATCACGCTGCGCGACGGGAAGATCGCCGAGCAGCTGATCATCCAGGCGTGGGACGAGTAGGCCCGAAGTCCGCCCGGGTCCCGGTCATCCCCCGGCCGGCCTGGACCGTCCCGGTCCGGGCCGGGGCCCGGCGGGCTCCCGCGGCGCGTCCTCGGCCGCCAGCACCAGCTTGCGCAGCAGGTCGGCCAGGGTGCGGCGTTCGTCGTCGGTCCGCCCCGGGACTGGCGGCCGGAACTGGGAGTGTGCGGCTGCTGGTGGCCGTACGACGGCGGCACCCGACTCCCGGACGAGCTGCGGGACTTCATCGACGCTGGTCCGCCGCCGGTCTTCGTCGGGTCGGGAGGTGCCACCGTGCCCGACGCCGGCCGGCTGAGCGCGCGGATCGTGACGGCCCTGCGCCGGGCCGGGCTGCGCGGGGTGATCCAGCGGGGCTGGGCCGGACTCTCGGCCGACGGGGACGACATGCTGACCATCGGCGAGGTGCCGCACTCCGTCCTCTTCCCCGCACATGGCCGCCGTGGTCCACCACGCCGGCGCCGGCACCACCGCGGCGGCCCTGCGGGCCGGGGTGCCCTGCGTACCGGTACCCGTCCAGTTCGACGAGGGCTTCTGGTCCGCCCGCCTGGTCGCCCTCGGGGTGGCGCCCGCCGCGCTCCCGCTGCGCGGTCTGACCACCGGTGCGCTGTCGGCGGCCCTCGGCCGGGCCACCGGCGACCGGTCCCACGGCGAGCGGGCCCGGGCGCTGGGCGAGCGGATCCGGGCGGAGGACGGCGTGCGGCCGGTCCTGACGGCGGTGGCCGGGATGTGCGGGTAGGACCGGCCGCACGGCGTGGGCCTTCCGCCGTGTGTCAGGCCGTCGGCGTCCACCCGTGCGGCCGGAGGATCCCCAGCAGCAACCGCACCAGTTCGTCGACCACCTCGTCCAGCGTCGCGTCCACCCAGCCCGTGCTCCAGTCGTGCAGCAGACCGTTGACGCTGCCGATGAAGGCCGTCGCGGCCAGACGGTAGTCGTGGGGTGCCGCCTCGCCCCGGGACACGGCGGCGTTCGCCTCGGTGCAGATGAGGTCGACCCAGCGGGCGCGGCGGGCCAGGCGCTGCTCCTCGAGGCGGGGGCTGACGCCGATGATCTCGACGAAGGTGAGGCGGATACGGCGCGGGTCGGAGGTGACGTTCGTGGCGTAGGCGCGGAAGAGGACGGTGACCCGCTCGGCCAGCGGCAGTGTCCCGGCGCCGGCCAGGGCCTCCCGTACCGCCTGCTCCGCCCACGCGTTGACCTCCAGGTGGAGCGCGGTCAGCACGTCCTCCAGGGTGCGGAACTCCTCGTAGAACTGGCGGGTCGACAGGCCCGCGGTCTGGCTGAGCGCGGCGACCGTGGTGCCCCGGAAGCCGGGGGTGTCACCGAAGAGCTGGAGCGCGGCGGCCAGGAAGCGACGGCGCCGCTCGGCCTGCCGATCCTCGGCCGACCGCCCGCCGTAGCGGCCCTTCGGCGCCTTGAGCCTGCCCGCCACGGTTCCCCCTCCCTCGTCCCACCGATGGCCAATTTTGTCGTGTACGCATCTTGTGGAGAAGCCCTCTCCTTCCTTACTTTTCAGTAAGTTCACTGTGAATGCGGCCGTGTTCAGATTCTCCCGCCCGTCATGGCCGGCGCGCCCGCACGCACCCCCACCCATCCAGAGGAGAGAGCAGCCATGCCTGCCTCCAGAACCAGGCACCTTTGCTCCGTAGCCGCCGCCCTCGTCCTGACCGTCGCCGGCCCGGCCACCGCCGCATCCGCCGCCGGCTCCGGAGCCGCCGGTCTGCGCGAGGTGCTGTTCGTCGGCAACAACTGGGACGGCACCGCCACCGTCCTGAAGTCGTCCGGCGACTTCGCCAAGGTCGGCCAGATCAACATCGTCCCCGACAAGGACGCGCGGATCGCGGAGATCAAGGCCGACCCGATCAAGTGGATCTACTACACGGCCATCAACAACGAGGTCGGCCAGGGCCACGACCAGTACGTCGACGACATGTACTCCACACCGGACGGCAGGTCCGTGGTGGTCTCCCGCCCGAGTTTCGCGGACGTCGTCTCCATCGACCTGGCCACGGACAAGGTCAACTGGCGTTTCCCGGTTGCCGGTTACCGTGCCGACCACATGGCGGTCTCCCCGGACGGCACCCGGGTCGCGGTCTCGGCCTCGACCGCCGACAAGGTGCAGGTGCTGGACATCGACACCGGTAAGGAGGTGGGCGAGTTCGGCACCGGCGACAAGCCGCACGAGAACTTCTTCACCAACGGCGGGAAGTACATCTGGAACATGTCGATCGGCGAGGTCACCACCTCGCTCGACGATCCCTCCCTGGACTGGACCAAGGGCGACCGGCACATCACCGTCGTCGACGCGACCACCTTCAAGCAGGTCAGGACCATCGACATGCGCGACCGGCTGGACGCGATCGGCCTCAAGAACTTCTCCGACGCGGTCCGGCCCGCCGCCTTCACCCCCGACTGGTCCAAGCTGTACTTCCAGGTGTCGTTCTTCAACGGCTTCCTGGAGTACGACGTCGCCGCCGACAAGATCACCCGGGTGAAGACGCTGCCGGTGAACCCGGCGACCAGCACGGACCGCACCACCTGGCTGCTGGACTCGCGTCACCACGGCATCTCCATGAGCCCCGACGGCACCAAGCTGTGCGTCGCCGGGACCATGGACAACTACGCCACCGTCGTGGACCGGGCCACCCTCCAGGAGGGTCCCCTGGTCGCGGCGTCGACGCCGTACTGGGCCACCGTGAGCGGTGACGGAAAGGACTGCGTCATCTCCGAGAGCGGTGCCGACCAGATCACCGCCATCGACTTCGGCACCGGCCAGAAGGTGACGTCCGTGCCGGTCGGAAAGCACCCGCAGCGGGTCCGGCTCGGTCATGTGCAGGCCGACTGGACCGGCCCCAGCGGAAGCTGACGGCCGTGGCCTCCGGGGCGCGTGGCGCCCCGGAGGCCGTCCGCGGTTCAGAACCGCGCGGCCGCCCACGCGGCCAGTTCGGCCTTCGCCGCGCCCAGCAGGTCCGCCGAGGGCGCGCTCGCCCCGTTGGTCACCAGCGCGTAGTGCAGGACGCCGGAGTCCGTGTCGGTGAGCAGCAGCCGCCGGCTACCGGTGCCGCCCGGTTCCGGAGCCACCCCGACCGGGGTCGAGGCGGTGTACGCCGGGGGCGCCGTGACCGTCCCCAGGTCGGAGACCACCGTGGTGGCGGAGGCGGGGAAGGACGCCGGCAGGTGCAGTTCGGTCGGCGCCGTACCGTCGCCCGAGCGCCACACCAGCACCCCGTACTGGCCGGAGCCGACCAGCCTCGCCACGTTCGGCAGCGAACTCGGAACCGGGTTCCAGGTCAGGGTGGTCGAACCGTCCCGGGAGCGGTCCTCGTAGGTGAAGGCGAGGGTGCTGCCGGCGGTCGCGCTCGGGTAGACCCGGTCGAGCAGACGGGCGTCCTGGCGCAGTGTCACCGTCCCCGAGTCGTCGAGGCGGACGGCGGAGAGGTCCTCGTCGTTCCAGCCGTCACCGGCCGTGACGACCTTGCCGGGGTTGTCGTTCATCAGCTCGTGGTGGCGGCCGTTGTAGATGTCCCACTGCCACTGGGAGCCGGACAGCACCGGGCCCGAGGACGCCGGTTTCGTCCACCAACTCGCCCCGGGGACACGGGAGTCGAGTGCCTGGTACATCGCCTTGAGGACGGTGGGCGCCTTGTCCGACACATTGCCCGACAGGGGGTGGCCGAACTCGCTGACCAAGGCCGTGGTTCCGGCCGCCGAGGCGCGGTCACGGACCGTGCCGAAGTCGCTCGCGTACTGGCCGTCGGCCGCCTTGCCCCACATCAGGATGCCGGAGATGGCCTTCTGGTCGTAGAAGTGCGTGTTGAAGACGTAGCGCGAGCCCAGCGTGCCCGCGTCCAGCAGGCCGCCCTCCTGCTTCTGGGAGTCGATGTTGGCGTTCCAGAACAGGTTCGGCTCCACGAGGGCGGGCTTGCCCTGCCAGCCGGCCGCGTCCATCCGGGCGCGGAACCTCTGGTAGAAGGGCCACAGCAGATCGCGCTCCCAGGTGCGGCTGGTCTGCCCGGAGTCGTAGCTGCCCGCGTACGGCTCGTTGTACGGGTCGAAGCCGGCCACGCCCGCGAACTCCGTGCCGCTCAGGTGCTGGACGAGGTAGGACATGGTCGACTGGGCCGTGGCGAGGAAGGCGTCCTGGAGGCCGTAGGCGTTGTGCCAGAAGTCGGAGTCCGCCTTGGTCACGGCCGCGTTCTGGGTGATGTTCTGTCCCCACAGGAGGCAGATCCCGCACGACTCCTTGGGGTAGCCCCCGGCGTCGACCGCCCACTTGGGAGCGCCGTCGCCGGTGTACCAGCTGCCCGAATTGAACAGGTAGCGGGAGTAGAGGTCCTGGTGGAAGTCGGGGTAGACCCGGATGCCGGCGTCGAGGAAGGCGCGCATCTGGTCGGTGACGGCGGCCAGGTAGGCCGTGTCGACCTGGCCGCGCACGGGTTCGGCGTGCGCCCAGGAGAGCAGGAAGCGGACGGCGTTGCCGCCGCCGAGCGCGCGCACCGCCGTGGCGGACTTCTGCGCGTCGGCCACCGAGGCGAACGGCAGGCCGCCGTTCTCCTCCAGCTTGGTCTCGCCGGAGACGTTGTAGCCGCGCAGGACGACCTCACGTCCCTGGCCGTCGGTGAAGCGGCCGTTCTGCACGGTGAGGGGGGTGCCGTCGAACCAGAGGGAGTCGGAAGGGGTGGCGGCGGTGGCGGCCGGGGCGCCCGCCACCGTCAGGAATCCGCAGAGGACAACCAGAACAACGAGGCAGTCGATCACACGAGCCCGGATATTCGGCATGTTCACTACAGTCCGGTGATTTCTGGACACAGTCAACACTCCTGACTCAGGAGTAAGTTCTTTCTCGGTCGACCCGATGCCCTCAACCGCCCGTCCTACGCGTCACCTTCAGCAGGTACTCCTTGCGGTCGAGCGGGTTGTGGTCGGTGCGCGGCCGATCGGGGACCGTGGCGCGGACGACCGGCGCGTAGTGGTCGAAGGCGGTCTCCAGCTCGCCCTCCCCCCGGGTCAGCCCCGGCAGCCGCTGCTCCAGTTCGTGCACCCGGGCGGCGGGCACGGCACCCTCCAGGACGCAGAGCGGGCCCTGCGCGGTGGTGGTCCGCGGCACCGCCTCCAGCCGGGCGAGCACCGGCAGCAGCGCGCCCAGGGCGTCGGCCGGGGCCTCGACACGGAAGTGGTGCATGGGCTCGTACACCCGGGTGCGCGCCCGGCGCAGCGCCTCGATCAGGACCAGCGGGGTCAGGCCCCGGAAGTCGGCGCCGGTGCTGGACATGCTCTTGTCGAAGCCCTGGTGGGCATGGCTCTGCCGGGGTGAGTACCCGGAGTGGGTCATGGTGACCGCGCAGTCCACGACCTGCCAGCCGTGCAGCCCCTGGCCGAGGGTCTCGCGCACGGTGTCCTCCACGGCCTTGAAGAAGGCGTACGGCATCGATCCCAGCTCCACCTCCAGGTGGAAGTCCACGCCCGAGCCGACCGGGGCGGGGTCGACGCGCAGACCGACGGTGGCGAGGAAGGGATTGGCGTCCTTCTTGTTGAACTCCACGGCCGCGCCGCTGCCTTCGGGCCGTTCGACGCACAGGGTCGTCGTCTCGCGGAAGGTGACGTCGAGGCCGTACTCGTCGGCGAGGGTGGCCTGGACGACCTCCTTCTGCACCTCGCCGTAGAGGGAGACCGAGGTCTCCCGGCGCCGCTCGTCGTGCCGGACGCCGATGAGCGGGTCCTGCTCGGCCAGCTGGGTGAGCGCGAGGTGCAGGGACCGCCGGTCCGTGCCGGGACCGGGGACGACGACGGTCTCCAGGGTGGGCGGGGCGAAGTGGTGCTGGTACGACGTCCGCGGGACTCTCCCCCGCGGCGGCTCTGCCGCGCCGTCGGAGCGGGGCGCCCCGAGCGCGTCGCCGATCCGGATGCCGCCCAGTCCCCACACCCGGGCGATCCGGCCCGCGCCGGTGCTGTCCTCACGGACGTCGGTGCCGTGGTCGAAGACGCTCAGGGCGGTGACCTTGCCCTCCTGGCCCCTGTCGCCGAACCGGACGCGGTCCCGGGTGCGCAGGGTGCCGGAGAAGACGCGGGCGTAGGCGACCTTCTCCCCCGCCGGGCCGCGTTCGACCTTGAACACGGTCCCGGCGAGCGGGCCGTGCGGGTCGCCGCCGGCGGTGGGCAGCAACCGTTCGATGCCGGTGATCAGTTCGGGCACTCCGGCGCCGGTGATGGCGGAGCCGAAGTAGACCGGGTGGACCAGGGCGCGGCGGGTCTGGTCCGCGAGGGCCGTGTGCAGGCGGTCGTCGCGGACGGTGTCCTCGACGTACGCGGACAGCAGGTCGTCGTCGTTCGCGGTGAGCGGGTCGAGCGCGCTCGGGCCCAGGCCGGGGACGAAGCGGGCCGCGCGGGTGCCGAGTCCGGCCGGCGCGCCCATCGGGACGAGCGCCGCGGTGAGCCGCCGGGCCATCGACCGCAGGACGTCCTGGTCACGGGCGCCGCGCCGGTCGATCTTGTTGACGAAGACCAGGGTCGGGATGCGCAGCCGCCGCAGCGTCCGCATCAGCACCCGGGTCTGCGCCTGGACGCCTTCCACGGCCGATACGACCAGGACGGCGCCGTCCAGCACGCCGAGCACGCGTTCCACCTCGGCGATGAAGTCCGGGTGGCCGGGCGTGTCGATGAGGTTGACGGTCACGCCGTCGAGCGGGAACGAGACGACGGCGGACTTGATGGTGATGCCGCGCTGCCGCTCCAGGGCGAGGGTGTCGGTGCGGGTGCTGCCCGCGTCGACGCTGCCGATCTCGTCGGTCACCCCGGCCGTGTGCAGCAGCCGTTCGGTCAGGCTTGTCTTACCCGCGTCGACGTGCGCGAGGATTCCCAGGTTGAGCAGGTGCACGAAGCGTCATGTCCTTGATGAGAGGGGGCGTTCCTTCCTGGGGGGACATGAACGGTGCGCGCATCATCACTCCTTGGACTGTGGACTTCCGGGGGAACCGACGGTTCAGTGCAGCAGAAACGGCGCCGCCGTACCAACGGATTAACGGCCGGCGAGGGGGCCGCCCGCTCAGCCCGTCGCGCGCCGGTGGTCGGCGAGGATCTGTTCGAGATGGCCCAGTGCCGCCGTCGTCCTCGCCGGATGGTCCCGGAAGTACGGGTCGTCCGGCACCGGAAGCGATCCCGCCAGGGCCCAGCCACGCCCGCGCGCCCAGGTCGCCTCGTCCATCTCCACCGCCTCCCGGAACACCTCCCGGGCCTCGGCGGGCAGGAACGTCCAGGCGGGGAAGAGGTCCACGGCGGGGTCGGCCACCGCCAGCGTGCCGAAGTCGATGACGGCGCCGATGCGGCCGTTCCTCATCAGGAGGTTGGCCGCCGCGAGGTCGCCGTGGATCCACACCGGGTCCCGGTGCCAGGGCGGTGCCGCCAGGGCCGCCTCCCAGACCTCCGTGAGCAGGCCGGCGTCGACGAGGGCCGCCTTCTTCAGGGCTTCGATCTTGGGCCGGACGCGTGCCTCCGAGGCGATGGAGTCGCTCGCGTCGCCGAGCGGAACGCCCCGGAAGGCGTTGCTCTGCCGGGGGCCGGGACCGCCGGTGGCGTCGACGGACCGGAGCGCGGTGAGGAAGCCCGCCAGGTCCAGCGCGGCACCGGCGGGGTCGGTGAGGGCCTCGGTGCTCGCCGTGTCGCCCTCCAGCCAGCGGTAGACCGACCACGGGTACGGGTAGCCCTCACCGGGCTCGCCCTGCGCCACCGGCTCGGGGACGGGCAGCGGCAGGTGCGGGGCCAGCAGGGGCAGCCAGCGCTGCTCGCGCTCGACCTGGCCGGCCCAGTAGGCGTAGCGGGGCAGCCGGACCAGGAGGCCGGTGCCGAGCCGGAAGGTGGCGTTGTCCATGCCGGAGCGGGGGACGGGGGCGAGGGGCAGACCGGCCCAGTGCGGGAACTGGGCGGTCAGCAGGCGTCGTACGAGAGCGGCGTCGATCAGCACGCCGTTCATGACACCGGGTCGGGCGCACGGGTGTCCAAGGCTTTTCGGTGCGGCGGCTTCTCGGTGCGGCGGCTTTCCGGGGCCCTATCTCGGCGGGAGCCGGTGCAGGGTCAGGTCGGTGAGCGTGCCGTCGGCGACGGTCGCCGTCAGATAGGTGCAGTGGGGCTGGCGACGGCGGTCGGTCGGGGAACCCGGGTTGATCAGGCGCAGTCCGGTGGGCGCGGTGGTGTCCCACGGGATGTGGCTGTGGCCGAAGACCAGGACGTCGAGGTCCGGGAAGCGGGCGGCGCAGCGCCGCTCGCGGCCGGTGGCGGGGCCGGTCTCGTGCACGACTGCGAAGCGCAGGCCGCCGAGGTCGGCGTGGGCCACCTCGGGGAGCCTGGCGCGCAGCGCGGGACCGTCGTTGTTGCCGTACACGCCGATCAGACGGCGGCTGCGGCTCTCCAGCAGGTCGAGGGTGGCGGTGTCCACCCAGTCGCCGGCGTGGATCACCACGTCCGCGTGCGGGAGTTCGGCGAGCAGCTGGTCCGGCAGCCTCTTGGCCCGCAGGGGCACGTGGGTGTCGGACATCAGCAGCAGACGCACCCGGATAGCGTAGGACACCGGGCGGGCCGGTTCACGCCGCCATGCGGCGGACCGCGCGCAGCGCGCCGACGGCCGCGAGCCCCGCGCCGACGGCGGTCGCGGCGCCGGCGGCGGGGTGCCGGGCCAGGCTCTCCTGCCAGGAACGGGAGTGGGCGGTGTCGTCGAAGGCACCGTGCGCGCCGTGGTCGTCGGCGCGGTACCGGTCGACCGGCTCGAAGAGGTTGTTGTCGCCGGTCGGGGGCTGCTGGTCGGTCTGCTGGGAGTCGAAGCCGGTGCGCGCCAGATAGCGGTCGAGCAGGCCCGGTGCGAGACGGTTGGCCCAGATGGTGGCCACGGTGGTGGCGCCGACGTAGAACTGCTTGCGGCGCGGGTGGTCGGCGGCGTACAGCACGCCCCGCGCGGCGACTTCCGGCTGGTAGATCGGCGGTACGGGCATGGGGTGCTTGGACAGCCGGGAGAGCACCCAGTCGAACTGGGGCGTGTTGACCGCGGGCATCTGGGCGACGGTGACGTGCACGTTGCTGCCCCTGTGCAGCAGTTCGACGCGCAGGGAGGAGGTGAAGCCGTTCACGGCGTGCTTGGCCCCGCAGTACCCCGACTGCAGGGGGATGGACCGCTCCCCCAGCGCGGAGCCGACCTGCACGATGGTGCCCGCGTCGCGCGGCAGCATGCGCCTGAGGGCGGTGCGGGTGCCGTTGACGAAGCCGAGGTACGACACCTCGGTCACCCTGCGGAACTCCTCGGGGGTGATCTCGTCGAACGGCGCGAAGACGGTGGCGAAGGCGCAGTTGATCCATACGTCGATCGGCCCGAAGGCCTTCTCGGCGGCGTCCGCGGCGGCCTCCACCTGGTCCGGGTCGGAGGTGTCGGCGACCTGGACCAGCGGGCGTCCGCCGAGGGCCGCGACCTCGTCGGCCGCCGCCTCCAGGCCGCCCCGGCCGCGCGCCACCAGCACCACGTCGGCGCCGCGCCGGGCGTAGAGGCGGGCGGTGGCACGGCCGATTCCGGCGCTGGCTCCGGTGATGACGACAGTGGGGGCCATGGTCGGTTTCCCTTCGGCGCGACGGTACGAGAGCTGTTGTACGGGGGGTGTGGAGCTGCGAGGGGCGTCAGGCGCGCCGCCCGGGCCGCAGGGCGGCGCCCGCGCCGGCCGCCGCGGTGAGGGCGGCGGCCGAGGCGGCGGCGGTGGCGGTCCAGCGGGCGGTGCGGGACGGCTCGGGCGGGCGGGTGGCCAGGCGTTCGGGGAAGTCGCTGGGCAGGTTCCCGTCGAGCGCGAGGGCCAGGGCCTCGGCCAGGTGCAGGGCGCGGCGGCCGGTGTCGCCCTGTTCGATCTGGGTGCGGCAGCTGAAGCCGTCGGCGAGGACCAGGCTGCCGGGGGCGGCGGCCCGTACGGAGGGCAGGACGCCCAGCTCGCCCACCGCCATGGACACCTCGTGGTGACCGCGTTCGAAGCCGAAGTTGCCGGCCAGTCCGCAGCAGCCCTCGTCGAGGACGTCGGCGTCCAGGTGGGCGCGGCGCATGAGTTCGCGGTCGGCGTCGAAGCCGAGGACTGCGTGCTGGTGACAGTGGGTCTGGACGACCGCCCGCCGGGCCGGGGCGGGTGGCCGCCAGCCGTCGGGGGCGTGGTGGACGAGGTGTTCGGCGAAGGTGCGGACCTGTCCCGCCATCCGTCGCACGTCCTGGTCGTCGGGCATCAGCTCGGGCGCGTCGGAGCGGAAGACGGCGGTGCAGGAGGGTTCGAGGCCGATGACGGGGGTGCCCGCCTCCAGGTAGGGCCGCAGGGTGCGCAGGGTACGGCTCAGCACCCGTTTGGCGATGGCGAGCTGGCCGGTGGAGATCCAGGTCAGGCCGCAGCACACGGGGGCGTCGGGTACGGCGACCCGGAAGCCGGCGTCCTGGAGGAGGCGGACGGCGGAGATGGCCACCGACGGGTGGAAGTAGGTGCTGAAGGTGTCGGGCCACAGCAGGACGGTGCGCGCGTCGGCGGGGTCGGGGGCGTCGCCGCCGTGCTCCCGCCACCAGCCGAGGAAGGACTGGGGCGCGAACAGCGGTGCCTGGCGGGCCCCGTCGACGCCGGCCAGCCGCTTGCCCACGCCGGACAGCCCGGGCGCCCGCAGCGCGGTGTTGGCCAGGCCCGGGGCGGCCTGCGCCAGCCGGGCCCACACGGGGAGCCAGCCCATCGAGTAGTGGGCGGCGGGGCGGGGACGGCCCTCGTAGTGGTGGGCGAGGAACTCCGCCTTGTACGTGGCCATGTCCACGCCGGTCGGACAGTCGGACTTGCAGCCCTTGCAGGCCAGGCACAGGTCGAGGGCGTCACGGACCTCGGTGGAGCGCCAGCCGTCGGTGACCGTGGAGTCGGGGTGCCCGTCGAGCATCTCGAACAGCAGTCGGGCCCGGCCGCGCGTGGAGTGCTCCTCCTCCCTGGTGGCCCGGTACGAGGGACACATCACGTCACCCTGGTGGCCACGGCAGTTGCCGATGCCGACGCAGCGCAGCACCGCCCGGGTGAAGGAGTGGTCGTCCTCGGGGTAACCGAAGTAGGTGCCGCCCGACCTGGGGCGCCAGGTCGAGCCGAGCCGCAGCTGTCCGTCGACCGGGTTGGGGTCGACGACCTTGCCCGGGTTCATCCGGTTGCCCGGGTCGAACAGCGTCTTCAGCTCGCCGAAGGCGTGCACCAGCCGTTCGCCGAACATGCGGGTGAGCAGTTCGCCGCGGGACTGTCCGTCGCCGTGCTCACCGGAGAGCGAGCCGCCGTAGGAGGCCACCAGGTCGGCGGCGCGTTCCAGGAAGCTGCGGAAGGTGGCGACGCCCTCGGCGGTGCGCAGCCCGAAGGGGATGCGGGTGTGCACACAGCCCTGGCCGAAGTGGCCGTACACGGACGGGTGGTCGTAGTCGAACTCGTCGAACAGCCGCTTGAGGTCGCGCAGGTAGTCACCGAGCCGCTCGGGCGGTACGGCGGAGTCCTCCCAGCCCTCCCAGGTCTCCCGGTCGTCCGGTGGCCGGGCGGTGACCCCGAGCCCGGCCTCGCGGGCCCTGAGCATGCGCTGTTCGCGCTGGGGGTCGTCGGAGAAGGCGACCCGGGGGTCCTTCTCGTCCCGGCCGAGCGAGCGCAGCAGGGCGTGGGCCTGTTCGTCGACCTCCTCCTGGCTGTGCCCGGCGAACTGCACGAGCAGCCAGCTGTCGCCCTCGGGCAGGGCGTGCAGCGAGTCGAGATAGGCGTGTTCCTCGCGCATCAGCTGGGCCATCCGGCCGTCGAGCGCCTCCAGTTGGGTGGGCGAGCAGTGCCGCAGCAGCTCCGGCACCTCGTCGGCGGCGTGGCAGATGTCGTCGTAGCCGAGGACCAGCAGTGCCTCGTGCGAGGGCACCGGTACCAGGTCGAGTTCGGCGCGCAGGACGGTCACCAGGGTGCCCTCGCTGCCGACCAGCGCGCGGGCCACGTCGAAGCCGTTCTCGGGCAGCAGGGAGTCGAGGTTGTAGCCGGAGACGCGGCGCGGGATCTTCGGGAAGCCGCGGCGGATGTCGGCCAGGTACTCGCTCGCGATGCGGTCCATACCGGCGTACAGGTCGGCGAGCCGTCCGCCGCCGGCGGCGATCCTGGCGCGTTCCTCGGGCGGGGTCGGGCCGACCCAGGCGCGGACGCCGTCGTAGGTGAGGATCTCCAGGCGGCGCACGTTGTCGACGGTCTTGCCGTAGGCCTGGGCGGAGGCGCCGCAGGAGTTGTTGCCGATCATGCCGCCGAGGGCGCAGTGGCTGTGCGTGGACGGCTTGGGCCCGAACTGCAGGTGGTGACCGGCGAGTTCGCGGTTGAGTTCGTCGAGGACGATTCCGGGCTCCACCACACAGGTGCGGTCGTCGGGGTCGACGGAGAGCAGCGCGTCGCAGTACTTGGTCCAGTCGATCACCACGGCCGTGTTGGTCGTCTGTCCGGCCAGGCTCGTGCCGCCGCCCCGGGACAGCACGGGTGCGCGCAGACGTGAGCAGACGGCGACCGCCCGGGCGCCCGCCTCGACCGTGCGGGGCACGACGACGCCGAGGGGCACCTGGCGGTAGTTGGAGCCGTCCGTGACGTAGGCGCCGCGGCTGCCCGCGTCGAAGCGGACTTCGCCGTCCACTTCCTCGCGCAGGGCTGCCTGAAGACCGGTCACGTCCAAATCGGTCATCTTTCGCGTCCTTCGAGGTCACCGAGGCGTTGACTGGGCCAGGACGGGCGAGTACCCCGGGATCGGCCGGCGCAACGTCACCCCGGACGAGTCGAGAGCAGAAATGATCTGCCGATAAAATCAACAGGCAAACTGAACAGCTGAAACTGGACAGCCTCACCTGACAGTCCTAGTCTGAGGCCATGGATCACATCTCCGACTCCGCCGCCCGCGCCGCGCGCGACCTGCGCGTGGTGTTCAGCCGGCTGCGGCGCCGTATCCGCGAGGTCGCGCGGGACGACGAGGGAGCCGAGGGTGTCCTCACCCCCTCGCAGGAGTCCGCGCTCACCCTGGTCGGCAAGCACGGCGCCGCCACCGCCAGCGCCCTGGCCGCCGCCGAGGGGGTCAGGCCGCAGTCGATGGCCACCACCCTGGCCGCGCTCGACCAGCACGGCCTGATCCGCCGCGCCCCGGACCCCGACGACGGCCGCCGCCAGCTGGTCACCCTCACCGACTCCGGCCGGGCCCGGGTCGAGGGCAACCGGCAGGCCCGCGAGGAGTGGCTGGCCCGCGCCTTCGAGGACCGCTTCACCGAGGAGGAGCGGCAGACGGTCCTCAGCGCCCTGGGGCTGATGGAACGGCTGTCGCGGCCCTGACACCGAGGCGGCCCCGGCCCGCGCCGGACGGACCGGACCGGCGGCCGGGCCGCCACCCACCTTCACCTGCCGGCGCTGTTCACGCTCGCCGGTCACGCCCTGCTGCCGGCGACCGTCCTCCACAGCCGTTCACCCGGCTCCGACCGTCGCCCGGCACTCCCCGGAACACACCCGAAAGGCCTGATCCACACATGACCGTCAGCACCCTCGACCCGCGCACCGCGCTCGTCGCCGTCGACCTCCAGAACGGCATCGTGAGCATGCCCCTGACGCCGCACGCCGCCCCGGACGTGGTGGCCCGCACCGCCGGGCTGGCCGACGCCTTCCGGGCCCGCGACCTGCCCGTCGTCCTGGTCCGGGTCTCGTTCGCCGCCGACTGGGCGGACGCCGTCCCCGGCCGCACCGAGCGCCGGGCCCGCGGTCTCGCCTTCCCCGAGGGCTGGGACGTCACCGTCGACGAACTCTCCGGCCACCCCGGCGACATCCGCGTCACCAAGCACAACTGGAGCGCCTTCCACGGCACCGACCTCGACGTCCAGCTGCGCCGGCGCGGCATCACCCAGATCGTGCTGACCGGCGTGGCCACCAGCATCGGCGTCGAGTCGACCGCGCGTGACGCCTACGCCCACGGCTACCACGTCACCCTCGCCACCGACGCGATGTCCGACAGCGACGCCGAGGCGCACCGCGGCAGCGTCGAGCGGATCTTCCCGCGGCTCGGCGAGAGCGGCACCACCGAGGAGATCCTCGACCTGCTGGCCAAGACCCACGCCTGACCCACCCGGGTCCGGCCCCGGTGCGGGGCGGGCGGCCACCCGCCGTTCACCCCCGCCAGGGGCGGGGTCGGCATCACCGGATGCCGGTCGAGGTCAGCGTCGTCGTCCCCGTGTACGACCCCGGACCGTACATCGAGGACCTGGTCGCCTCGCTGCTGCGACAGTCGCTGCCCCCGGACGAGTTCGAGGTGGTCTTCGTCGACGACGGCTCCACCGACGCCGACCCGGCCCGGCCGGGGTCCTCGCCGGGCGCGTGGTGCTGCCGTACCGGACGAAGCAGCACGACGACTTCTCCCTGGATGCCGACCGGGCGAGCAGGTCCCTGGGTCCGGGCGCCCTCGCCCCGGAGGACACCGCGGTCTCCGACGCCCACCGGCTGAGCCTCGCCCTGCCCCTGTACGTCGCCGACCGCACCGACGTCCTGGTGCGGCTGACCGACACCGCCTCGGGCCGCCCGCTGCGGCTGGCCTCCACGCTGCCCCCGGCCGAGGGCACCCGCTCGCTGCTGGAGGCCGAGGTGCCGCTGAGCGACATGAGGGGTGCGGTCCGGCGGAGCGAGGTGTGCCTGGTCCCCGGGGCCGGCACGCCCCCGCTTCCCGAGGCTGCCGCTGTTCCTGCGCGTGCCCCGGCCGGGCGGTGCCGTCCAGGTGACCCGGTCGGCGCCGCCCGGACTCCTGGACCGGCTGGTGCGCACGGCACGGCGGGCGGCGGCCCAGGCCCTGGCCCTGGGGAGGACGACGCGACGGAACACGCCACGGAAGGCGTGACGGCGGCGCCGGCCGAGGACGCCCGTGCGCCGCCGTCGATCCCGTCGCCCGCGGCCTCCTCCACCAGCGGCTGCGTGCGGGCCGGGCGCTCAGCGGCTGGTGGGCGAGGTCCGTGTGTACGGCGAGCGTACGGCCGGGGTCGCTCAGTCCTCGCCGCGGACGATGTTGCCGTCCGGGCCGGGCAGTGCCTCCGGCCGGCCGCCACGCTCCACGATGGCGGGCAGGCAGGTCCGTACACCCCTGCCGCGCCGCCGCTGGGCCTTCGACCAGCCCGTTTCGGGGCGCGGGGCGACGGGTTTGTCACTGGTGTGCGCGGTCACGGCTCTCAGCCTCTCGTCCTCTTCGGTGCCTCATGTGCGGCCCGATGCCTCACGTACGGCCGGTGTCTCAGGTGCGGCCACCGCCGCCCCCGCCGAACGACCCGCTCGAACCCGGCGACCAGCGCGGGCGCCGCTGGTCACGGGCGCGCCGGGTGCCGACGGGGTTGAGCTGGTGCGGGGTGAGCCGTTCGCTCTCGTCGGCCGCCACGGGAATCTCGTCGGGTTCCCGCATCTCGCTGGTCTCGCGGACCGGGCCGTCCGGCGGGAGCGTGGGATGCTCGCCCGGTCCGGCGTGGGCGTGCTCGGTCGGGCGTACCCGCATGCCGAACCGGACGGCCCACACCAGGCCGGCGGTGATGGCGAGGCCCGCGACGAGCACGGCGACGTATCCGAGGGCGGTTGCGGCTCCGGCGGCGACGTACGTGGCAGTGTTCATGGGGCGCCGGGTACCCATCCGCGCGGGGGATACGACACCTGGCGCACAGGCGTGGCGCGGGCCGGGCACCGGATGCCGGGCGTAGCGTCGCCCCACGATGACGGAACTATCGGAAATGCCGGACTCGGTCGAGAGGGACGACAGTGCCGTCCTCCAGCGGTACACGGCGCCCGCGCCCCGGCCGGGGCGGACCCTGCTGCGCTGGGTCTCCACCACCGACCACAAGGTGATCGGCCGGCTGTACATGGTGACGGCGTTCTGCTTCTTCCTGCTCGCCGGGCTGCTGGCGCTCGGGATGCGCGCCGAACTCGCCCGTCCGGGGCTGCAGTTCGTGAACAGGCACGGCTACGACCAGCTGTTCACCATCCACGGCACGATCATGATGCTGCTGTTCGCGACACCGATGTTCGCCGGGTTCGCGAACGCCGTCATGCCGCTGCAGATCGGCGCTCCGGACCTGGCCCTGCCGCGCCTGAACGCGCTGTCCTACTGGATGTACCTGTTCGGCGGCCTGATCGTGGTGTCGGGCTTCCTGGTGCCCGGCGGGGCGGCGGCGTTCGGCTGGTTCGCGTACGCGCCGCTGAACAGCGCCTACTTCTCGCCCGGGGCCGGCGGTGACCTGTGGGCCATGGGGCTGGTGGTGTCGGGTGTGTCGACGACGCTGACCGCGGTGAACTTCATCGCCACCATCACGTCCCTGCGCGCACCGGGCATGACGATGTTCCGGATGCCGATGTTCACCTGGAACGTGCTGTTCACCTCGATCCTGATCCTGCCGGCGTTCCCGGTGCTCACGGCGACGCTGCTGGCGCTGGAGGCGGACCGGAAGTTCGGGGCGCACGTGTTCGACGCGGCGAACGGGGGCGCGCTGCTCTGGCAGCACCTGTTCTGGTTCTTCGGGCATCCGGAGGTCTACATCGTCGCCCTGCCGTTCTTCGGGATCATCTCCGAGATCGTGCCGGTGTTCTCCCGCAAACCGCTCTTCGGCTACCTGCCGATGATCGGGGCGACGACCTCCATCACGATGCTGTCGGCTGTGGTGTGGGCGCACCACATGTTCGCGACGGGGGCGGTGCTGCTGCCCTTCTTCTCGGTGATGTCGTTCCTGATCGCGGTGCCCACCGGCATCAAGTTCTTCGCCTGGATCGGGACGATGACGCACGGCTCGGTGTCCTTCGAGACACCGATGCTGTGGTCGCTGGGGTTCCTGCTGTCGTTCCTGCTGGGCGGGCTGAGCGGGGTGCTGATCGCCTCGCCGCCGCTGGACTTCCACCTCACCGACACCTACTTCATCGTGGCGCACCTGCACTACGTGCTGTTCGGGACGGTGGTGTTCGCGATGTTCGCCGGATTCTACTTCTGGTGGCCGAAGTTCACCGGGAAGATGCTGGACGAGCGGCTGGGCAAGGTGCACTTCTGGCTGCTGTTCCCGGGCTTCCAGCTGACGTTCCTGGTGCAGCACTGGCTCGGCGAGGCGGGGATGCCGCGCCGGTACGCGGACTATCTGCCGGCCGACGGCTTCACCCTCCTCAACACCCTGTCCTCGGCGGGCGCGTTCCTGCTGGGCGCGTCGACCCTGCCGTTCCTCTACAACGTGTGGCGTACGGCCGTCAGGGGCGAGCGGGTCACCGAGGACGACCCGTGGGGCTACGGGCGGGGCCTGGAATGGGCGACCTCGTGCCCGCCGCCCCGGCACAACTTCGTGGCACTGCCCCGCATCAGGTCGGAGTCGCCCGCCTTCGACCTGCACCACCCGGACGTCGTGCGGCAGTCGGAGCGGGAGGGGCTGCGGTGAAGGCGGAGGCATTCATGTTCGGCGGGGTGGCGCTGTTCTTCGGCGGATCGGCCGCGCTGTACGGCGCGTGGTCACGGGAGCCCGCGGGCACGGCGGCGCTGGTCATCGCGTGCGGGATGGCGGCCCTGGTCGCGTTCTACTGCCTGGTGCAGTACCGGCGCCGGGGAGCGCGCCCGCAGGACCGCACCGACGCGGAGGTGGCGGACGGGGCCGGCCCGGTGGCGTTCTTCCCGGACGAGAGCCTGCATCCGATCGTCACGGCCCTCGGCTTCGCGGTGACGGCGACCGGCGTGGTGTACGGCCTGTGGCTGTTCCTCATCGGGCTCGGTGTACTGGCCCGCGGAGTCTTCGGCATGGCGTTCCAGTACGCGCTCCGCTGAACCGTCCCGGGGCTGCGCGGTGGCGTCCGGCCGGCCGGACGTCCCGGTACGCGGCCCTCATCGGGTTGCCGGGGGGATCGGTCTGCGGGGGGCGCCGGGGCGGAAGTCGTCGGGGGGCTCGTGGGGGCTGTCGTAGCCGCCGGTCAGGCTCTGGCGGATCTCGCCGGTCGGGACGCCCTCGTCGAGGCGTTCGCGTTCGGCGGCGGTCAGGGCCAGGCACAGCCAGCGGGTGACGAGGAAGGCGAGGACCGGGGCCACCACGAGGGCGACGCGCAGCACCCAGGTGAGGGCGTTGACGGAGATCCGGAAGGTCTGGGCGGCGACGTCGTTGCCGCCCGCCAGCAGCAGGACCCCGTAGAACACGGTCCCGGCGACGCCCAGACCGGTGCGGACGGGGCGCTCGCGCGGACGGTCGCACAGGTGGTGCTCGCGGTGCCACTCCTCCGTCAGGCGCTGCTCCACGAAGGGGTAGGCGTACAGCACCGTGAACAGCAGGCCGGGCAGGACGACCGCGGGGAGCAGGACGTTCCACATCAGCGTGTGGCCGGCCAGGGTCGTCTCCCACGGCGGCACCAGTCGCAGCGCGCCCTCCAGGAAGCCGACGTACCAGTCGGGCTGGGAGCCGGTCGAGGCCTGGTCCGGGCGGTAGGGGCCGTACTTCCAGACCGGGTTGACCTGGACCAGGCCGGCCAGCACGACGAGCACCCCGGCGACGGCCAGGGACAGACCCATGGAGGACGCGGTGAACTGCGGGTACAGCGGCTTGCCGACGGCGTTCGACGGGGTGCGCCCCGGGCCTCGCCACTGGGTGTGCTTGAGATGGAAGACCAGCACCAGGTGCACGCCGACCAGGGCGAGGAGCGCGCCGGGCAGCAGCAGGATGTGCGCCGGGTAGAGCCGGGTGACGATGTCGTGGCCGGGGTACTGGCCGCCGAAGACGAAGAAGGCGACGTACGTCCCCACCACCGGCAGCGAGGTCATGATGCCCTGCGCGATGCGCAGCCCGGTGCCGGAGAGCAGGTCGTCGGGCAGGGAGTAGCCGGCGAAGCCCTCGGCGAGCGCGAGGACGAACAGGGTGAGGCCGACGGCCCAGTTCAGCTCGCGGGGCCGGCGGAAGGCGCCGGTGAAGAAGATCCGCAGCATGTGCACACCGATCGCGCCGACGAAGACCAGCGCGGCCCAGTGGTGGGCCTGCCGCATCAGCAGCCCGCCGCGCACGTCGAAGCTGATGTGCAGGGTGGAGTCGAACGCCGCCGACATGAGCACCCCGCGCAGCGGCGGGTAGCCGCCGTGGTAGACGACCTCGCGCATTTCCGGCTGGAAGAACAGTGTCAGCCACACCCCGGTGGCCACCAGCACCAGGAGGCTGTAGAGCGCGATCTCGCCCAGCAGGAACGACCAGTGGTCGGGGAAGGCCTTGCGCAGCAGCGCCCCGCCCTCGACGACCGGCAGCCGGGCGTCCGCCGCGTCGGCGAGGCGCTCGGCGCGGCGGCCGGTCCGGCTCATGTGTCCTCCGGTGCCGCGACCGCCCGCGCCACCTCGGCCTCCACGTCCGCCCGGGGCCGGCCGGTGTCCCGGGCGTACTCGCTCATCGCGGTCCGCGCGTCCCGGTCCAGGTCGCGCCAGGCGCGCAGGGCCGTCTCGTAGGTCCCGGACTGCCGGCCGGTCCACCGCTGCTCGGCCGGGGGGCCGTACGCGTCCCGCAGTTCCTCGGCCTGCGCGTGCGCCGCGTCGGCCGCGCGTTGCTTCGCCACCAGTTCTTCGAAGGTGTGTGACACGGCAAGACCCTAGGCACGCCCGGCGGCACGGCCCGGCCGACCTGCCGGGGCGGACCGCGACCCGTACCCGAGTGGCGGGTCGGTGCCGTGCGGGTCGTCGGGGCCGTCAGTCTCCCAGCACGATGTCGGCCCACACCTGCTTGCCGCCGCCGGCCGGCACCGTCCCCCAGGCCGCCGACACCGCCTCCACGAGGAGGATCCCGCGGCCCCCGGTGGCCTCCCAGCCGATGTCGGGGGGCTGGACCGGGGTGCGCGGCGAGGCGTCGGCGACGGCGACGCGCAGCCGGTGGTCGAGGAGGGTGAGGTCGAGCCGGACCGGGCCGCCGGTGTGCACCAGGGCGTTGGTGACCAGCTCGGAGACGACCAGCAGGGCCGTGTCCAGGGCGTCGGCGGGCACGTGCCAGCCGCGCAGGGTGCGGCGGCTGAACCGGCGGGCGTGCCGGGCGGCCTCCGGGACCCGCCACACCGTCCAGCTCTCGCGCCGGGGTCGTACGGCCATGCCGTCGTAGCGCATCAGCAGCAGGGCGACGTCGTCGCCGCGGTGGGCGCCGTCGAGCAGGGCGCCGCCGAGCAGGGCGTCGGCGACCAGGCCGAGGTGGCCGGGGTCGGCGGCGGACAGCGCGCGGGCGAGCCGGTCCAGCCCCGCGTCGAGGTCGATCTCCGCGGACTCCACCAGGCCGTCGGTGGTGAGCGCGATCACGGTGCCGGGCCGAAGACGGAGGGGTGTCATGGGGAAGTCGGCCTGGCCGACCACGCCGAGCGGCGGGCCGCCCTCCGCCGTCACGATCTCGGTGGAGCCGTCCGGGTGCCGCAGCACCGGCGGCGGGTGTCCCGCGCGCACGCACCAGGCGGTGCCCTCCTCCATGTCGACGTCGACGTAGCAGCAGGTGGCGAAGAGGTCGGTCTCCATCTCCCCGAGCAGCCGGTTGGCGTGCGCGACGACCACGTCCGGCGGGTGGCCCTCGGCCGCGTAGGCGCGCACGGCGGTGCGCATCTGGCCCATCAGGGTGGCGGCACCCGCGTTGTGCCCCTGGACGTCGCCGATGACCAGGGCCACGTGGTTGTCGGCCAGCGGGATCACGTCGTACCAGTCGCCGCCGACCTCCAGGCCCGCGGTGGTCGGCAGGTAGCGGGCGACGGCGACCGCTCCGGGCAGCCGGGGCAGCCGGCGGGGCAGCAGGGTGCGCTGGAGCATGCCGACGAGTTCGTGTTCGGCGTCGAAGGCGTGGGCACGCATCAGGGCCTGCCCGGCCAGGCCGGCGGAGGCGGTGAGCAGGGCGCGTTCGTCGGGGGCGAAGTGGTGCGGGCTGTCCCAGCCGATCAGGCAGGCGCCGGCCATCCGGCCCCCGGCGGGCAGCGGCAGTACGGCCAGGCCGCCGGGGCCGACCTCGGCGAGGGCGGGTTCCAGGTCGGCGCCGGCGGGCCAGATCCGGGCGCGGCCCTCGCGCAGCACGGCCGCCAGGGTGGGCATCGCGCGCACCGGCGCGTCGGGCCATTCGGTGCGCCACTCGGCACGCCACAGCTCGGGCCAGGCCTCGGGCCGCGGCGGGTCGAGGACAGTGACCACGAGCCGGTCGTTCTCCAGTTCCGCGAGGGCGAGCCGGTCGGCCCTCAGCGGCACCCGGAGGGCGGCGACGACGGCCTGGCCGACGTCCCTGACGGTGCCCGCGGTGGCGAGCGCGGCGGCCAGGCGCTGGACACGGGCCACGTCGGTGACGCCGGAGCGCAGGGCGGAGGCGTCGGCGACGGTGCCCGCGAGCCGGGCCGGCCGGCCCTCGCCGCCGGGCAGCAGCCGGCCGCGCAGCCGGAGCCAGGTGGGCGGGCCGGAGGGCCGCAGGACGCGGAATTCGAGTTCGCGGTCGCCGATGGACATGTGGTCGGCCTCGACGACGGACATCAGCGCGGGCAGGTCCTCGGGGACGGTGCGGCCGAGCAGTGTCTCCACACGCCCGTCGAACTCCCCCCGGTCCATGTCGAACAGTTCCAGGATGTGCTCGCCGACCTCGAGGCGCCCGCTGTCCATGGCCAGGGTGAAGGCGTCAGGGGGCAGTTCGCCGCTGTCGGCCGCGTCCGCCGGCCGGGCGGGTACGGCGACGGCCCGGGCGACCAGTTCCAGGCAGGCGCGGTCGTCGCCGTCGAAGCCGCCGGGGTGTTCGGTGACGGCGAGCAGGCAGCCGCCGCCGTCCGTGCCGAGGGGCAGGGCCGCGACGGAGAAGTCGGGCCAGGGCGTGCGCCGGGACTCCGGGCAGTCGGCCAGGTCGTCGGGGCCGAGCCAGACCGGCCGTCCGGTGTGGTGGGCCCGCGCGGGCGGGGAGCCGCCGGCCGTCGGGTAGCTGTCCCGCAGACCGTACTGGGTGCGGGACACACCCGCCGACTCGGCCAGACACAGCTGGGTGGGGTCGTCGCCGGGGGTGTACACGCCGGCGAAGGCCGCACCGGCGAAGACCAGCGCGAGTTCGAGGACGCGGCGGGGGAGGTCGGGGGCGCCGGGCTCGGCGGTGAGCGCCGCGAGGGCGTCTTCGGCACGCTCCGTTCTCGTTCTGCGCACCGCAGCGCCCTCACCGACCACGTTGGCCATTACAGCGCTTATGGGGCAACCGCGCAGCCCCTGTGACAGTTCCGGCCCCTTGAGGGGGGCGTGCGGTGCGGCGCCCGTGCCGCCGTGCGGTGCGCGTGCCCGGTGTCTCAGGGCCGGTCGGCCATGGACCTGATGCCGCGGCTGCACGTGGCCGCGACCGCCGCGGCGGTCACCAGCAGCGGGAAGACCAGCATCCCCGTGCCGCCGCCGAAGCGGGCCAGCAGGAACCCCGCGAGCGCGGGTGCCAGGGCGGCCGCCGACGTGGCGGCCAGCAGGAGCACGCTGACCACCCGGCCCTGCAGACGGTCGGGGGTGACGGCCGCCTGGTAGCCGAAGAGGGAGGCGTTGGCGGTGGGGCCGAGGAAGACCGCGGCGGCCAGCGGAACCGCGGAGACGATGCTGCCGGAGAAGGCGGTGCTGACGGCCATCAGGGCGGCGGCGGTCCAGCAGATCAGCACGATCAGCGTCGGCAGTCGCAGCCACCGCTGCAGGGCCGGGGCGGCCAGGGCGCCGAGGAAGCCGCCCAGGCCGAAGATCGTGCCGGCCAGTCCGATCAGGTACGGGGGGACCCCGGAGCGCCGTAGGGAGAGGGTCATCGCGAAGATCATGCCGGTGAACGCCATGTTGAGCGGTGCGGCGATGACGAGCAGGGCCCTGAGGAACGGTTCGCGCAGCACGAACCTCAGTCCCTGGAGCCCGCCCCCTCCCCCTCCCTCGCCGTGGCCGTCGCCCTCGGACCGGACCGCTGCCTCGCGTGGCTCCTGCAGGGGCCGGCGGATGCACAGCACCGCGACCAGCGAGAGCAGGAAGCTCAGGGCGTTGCCGGCGAACGGCAGCGCCCGGCCGAGCCCGAACAGCAGGCCGCCCAGGGGCGGACCGGCCAGTGAAGTGCCGTACGCCCGCGCTTCGTTGCGGGCGACGGCGGTGGTGATCTGGTCGGCGCGCACCAGGTTGCGGACGGCGGCGTGTTCGGCGGTGCTGAAGACGGCCGTGGCGGCGGCACCGCAGAGCACCACCGCCAGGATGACCGCCGGTCCGGCCGCGCCCGCCATGACCGCGCAGCCGAGGCCCGCGAATACGACGACCCGGACGGCGTCGCACACGAGCATGAGCCGGCGCCGGTCGAAGCGGTCGACGAGGGCGCCGGCCGGCAGCCGGCAGGCCATCGTCAGGGCGAGGCCGGCCGTGCCGACGAGACCTGCCTGGGCCGGGGACCCGGTCAGCTGGAGCACCAGCAGCGGCAGGGCCAGATCCGCCATGGCACTGCCCAGGTCGGAGAGGCACTGGCCGGTCCACAGGAGATTGAAGGCGTGGTTGCGCCACAGGCTCGGGGCCGGCCGCTGCCCGGTCCGCGGCCGGCCGGCGGTGTCCTCGGTGGCCGGCCGCGTCATGTGGCGTCCGTGGTGGAGACGACCAGCATCTTCGTCACCGACCCGTCGTCGGAGACGACGTCGCGCACATGGCGGAAGCCGAGGCGCCGGCACATCGTCAGGCTGGCTGTGTTGTCCGCGCCCACCATTCCGTAGGCCTCCTCGAGTCCCAGGTTGTCGGCCGCGTGACGCAGGAGACCGCGGACCACCTCGGTGCCCAGTCCTCTGCCCCAGTACTCCGGGGCGAGCGCGGTGACCAGTTCGTGGCCGTCGACGTTCCCGGTCCTCTTCACCTCCGCGTGGCCCACGTACGTCCCGTCCAGCCACAGGCCCCACACGTCGAACCGGCGTGCCGGGTAGACGTCGGTCAGGATCGAGCGGAACAGTTCGCGCAGCTCCGGCTCGGGCACGAGGTCCTGGCCCATCCAGCGGCACACCTCCGCGTCGCGCAGCAGGGTGACGAAGGCGTCCTCGTCCTCGGCTCGGTAGGGCGCGAACTCCAGGTGGTCGGTGTGCAGGACAGGGCTCATGGCGGGCTCCTCGGAGGTGACGCGGGGGCAGGTCGGTGGTGGGGCCGAGGGCGGTGGGGCGCCGGGGCGGCGGATCTCTGCGACGAGACCGCGGAACGTGGTGCGACGGGTGGGGGGAGGGGCGGGGGCACCGGCCGGTGTGGTGTGCGGCCGGCGCCCCCGGCACACGGGGGCCGGTCAGGCTCCGGTGTTCTCCATGCGCTCGCGCAGGCTGCGCGGCCGCATGTCGGTCCACACCTCGTCGACGTAGGCGGAGCACTCGGCCTCGGTGCCCTCCTTGCCGACGGACTGCCAGCCCGCGGGCACCTCGATGTCGACCGGCCACAGCGAGTACTGCTCCTCGTCGTTGCGCAGCACCTGGTAGCGGGTGTTCTCGTCCATGTCAGGTTCCTTGTCGTCAGGGTCGGATGGGAAGCGGTGCGGCGGAAACGGCGCGGGGGAAACGGTGAGCCGCTCGGGGCGCGTGGTCGGCGCGCGGGGCGACCGCGGGCCGTGCGGGGGCGCCCGTCGCGGCACCCGTCCGTGCGGGCGGGCCGGCGTCATCGGCCTCCCCGGGCGTGCCGGGCGATGTGGCGCAGCGCCTCGGCGAACTCCTCGGCCACGCGGCGCACCGTCGCCGTGTCGTGCACGGCGGGACGGTGGTGCCAGGTGAAGGCGAGCCGGCCGCCCTGTACGGCGCCCACCACTTCCACCAGGTGGGAGCCGCTGTCCCGGGGGTCGTGATCCTGGCCGAAGGAACCGTGCTCGAAGCGCACCAGGCCGTCGCCGGCGTTCTCCGGGCGGGCGTCCCACTGGCCGAGGTAGTTGAACACCATCTGCCCGAGCGCGGCCGTGCCGAGGCGCTCGCGGACCTCCGGCGGCCCGAAGGTGCGCAGGGCGCCGAAGCCCAGTCCGTTGCCGGGGACGGCGCGCAGCTGGCGGCGTACCGACTTCACCAGGGACCGCCAGTCGCGGTCCGGCCCGAGGTCGCCCGGGTCGGACACCTGGAGGGCGACCGGGTGGACGGTGGTGAACCAGCCGACGGTGCGGGTGAGGTCGACGCCGTCGAGCAGGTCCTCGCGCCCGTGTCCCTCCAGGTCGAGGCGGACCCGGTCGTGTCCGCTCCAGCGGGCCAGCGCCAGCGCGAGCGCGGCCAGCAGCACGTCGTTGACCCGGGTGCGGTAGGCGACCGGGGCGGCGCGCAGCAGTGCCGTCGTGTCCTCCTCGCCGAGTTCCACGGTCACCGCCGCGGTCCGTGCCGCCTCGGGGCCCCGGACGTCTGCGGGTGGGGCGGGGGCGGCGGTCACCGCCTCCTCCCAGTAGGGCAATTCGTGGTCCAGGCCGCCTTCGGCGACGTACGCCGACAGGCGCCTGGCCCACTCGCGGAAGCTCGTGCCGCGCTCCCCCAGGGTGATCGGCTCGGCCTGTACGGCCTGCCGGTAGGCGGTCTCCAGGTCGTCCCGCAGGATGCGCCAGGAGACGGCGTCGACGACCAGGTGGTGGGCGACGAGCAGCAGGAACGCAGGCCGGTCCGGGTCACCGGTGAACAGGGCCGCCCGCAGCAGCGGGCCGTGTTCCAGGTCGAAGCCGGCGTGCAGTTCGTCGGCGGCCTTCTCCATGGCCGCGTCGGCCTCGTCGCCGGACAGTCCGGTCAGGTCGTGGTGGACGAGGACACCGTCGTTGCCGACGGGCGGCGGGTTGAACTGGTGCCAGCCGTCGGCCTCGCGGGTGAAGCGCATGCGCAGCGCGTCGTGGTGCTCCAGCAGCGCGTCCACGGCGGTGCGCAGCGCCCGCGGGTCGGGGGCGTCGCCGAGTTCCAGCAGGGCGGACTGGTTGAAGTGCTGGTGGGCGGCGCGCGGGGTGGTCAGGAACCACTCCTGGATGGGGGTGAGCGGCACCTCGCCGGTGACCGGGCCGTCGTCGGTGCGCTGGGGTGCGGTGCGTACGACGGCGGCGAGTTCGGCGACGGTCTGGTGCGTGAACAGGTCCCGGGTCGCGAGGTGCAGGCCGTCCCGGCGCAGCCGTGACACCACCTGCATGCTCAGGATGGAATCGCCGCCGAGGGCGAAGAAGTTGTCGTCCGCGCCGACCTCCTCGATGCCCAGCACGTCGGCCCAGATGCGGGCGATACGGCGTTCCGTGTCGGTCCGCGGTGCCACCCGCGGTCCGGCGAGGATCTGCGCGGGGCCGGGTGCGGGCAGGGCGCGCCGGTCGGTCTTGCCGTTCGGGGTGAGCGGCAGCCGCTCCAGCGGCACGAACACCGACGGGACCATGTGCGGCGGCAGCGACTCGGCGAGCTGGGGGCGGAGTTCCGAGACGGGGAGCCGCTCGTGGTCGCCGTCGGCGGGGACGACGTAGGCCACCAGCCGCGCGGGGCCGTCCGCGGCCGGTCCGTCGGCGCGTACGACGACCACCGCGTCGCGTACCAGGGGACTGCGGCGCAGCGCGCTCTCGATCTCGCCCGGCTCGATCCTGAAGCCGCGCAGCTTGAGCTGGTCGTCCGCGCGTCCGGCGAAGCGCAGTTGGCCGTCGGTGGTCCAGCGGACCAGGTCGCCGGTCCGGTACATCCGCTCCCCCGGCCCGGCGAACGGGTCGGCGACGAACCGGCGGGCGGTCAGGCCGGGGCGGCCCAGGTAGCCGCGGGCCAGGCCGGGGCCGGCCACGTACAGCTCGCCGGTGACGCCGGGCGGGACGGGGCGCAGGGCGGCGTCGAGGACGTACACGCGGGTGGCGCCGGCGGGGTGGCCGATGGGTGGCGCGCCGGTGCCCGGGGTGAGCGGGCCGGTCCAGGTGGCCACCACCGTCGCCTCGGTGGGACCGTACGAGTTGATCATCCGGCGGCCGGGGGCCCAGGTCTCGACCAGGTCGGCCGGGCAGGCCTCGGCACCGACGATCAGGGTGCGCAGGCCGGGCAGGGCACCCGCGGTGGCCGGGTCCACGGTGGCCAGGGCCGCCGGGGGTATCAGCGTGTGGCTGATGCGCCGGCCGGCGAGCACCTCGGCCAGCCGCTCGCCGACGAGTGGTCCCTCCTCGCCCGTCACCAGGGTGGCCCCACTGAGCAGGGAGACGCACAGTTCCAGGACGGAGGCGTCGAAGCTGGGCGAGGCGAACTGCAGTACCCGGTCGCCGGGTCCGGCGGCGTACTGGGCGGCGGCGGACGCGGCGAAGCCGGCGAGTCCGCGGTGGGTGACCACGACGCCCTTGGGGGTGCCGGTGGACCCGGAGGTGTAGATGACGTAGGCGGGGTGGGCGGGGGTCAGGGCGGTGGCGCGGTCGGCGTCGGTGGGCGCCGTCTCCGGTCCGTCCGCGACCCACACCTCGGCCGGGTCGTCGAGGACCAGCCGGGCGCCCGCGTCCCGCACCATGAACTCCCGTCGCCGCACCGGGTAGTTGGGGTCGACGGGCAGGAAGGCGCCGCCGGCCTTGGCGACGGCGAGCTGCGCCACCACGGTCTCGGCGGCGCGGGGCAGGACCAGGGCGACCACCCGCTCGGGGCCGACGCCACGGCGGATGAGCGCGTGGGCCAGCCGGTTGGCCGCCCGGTCCAGCTCCGCGTACGACAGCTCCCGGCCGCCGGCGTCCGACAGCGCCACCGCGTCCGGTGTCTCGGCCGCCTGCCGTTCGAACAGCTCCGGCAGGGTCGCCGCGGGCACCGGCCGGAAGGTGCCCCGCCCCTGGCCGATCAGGGCCCTCGACTCGTCGTCCGAGGCCAGCGGCAGGGCGCCGAGGGGGCGGTGGGGGTGGTCGGCGACGGCGGTCAGGAAGGTGGCGAGCCGGCCGGTCATCTTCTCGGCCGTGGCCGCGTCGAACAGGTCGGTGTTGTAGGTGAGCAGTCCGTGCAGCGCTCCGGAGTCCGTCTCGGTGAACTCCAGGGTGAGGTCGAACGCCGCCTGTTCCAGCTCCGGTTCGATGTCGGTCACGTCGAGGCCCGGCAGGTCGACGTCGGCCGTCGGCGCGTTCTGCAGGACGACCATGACCTGGAAGAGGGGGCTGCGGCTGGTGTCGCGGACCGGCTGCACCTCGTCCACCACCCGTTCGAACGGCACGTCCTGGTGGGCGAAGGCGTCCAGCACCGTCTGCCGCACGTCCGAGAGGAAGTCGGTGAAGGGCCGCTCCGCCTCGACCCGCGAGCGCAGCACCAGGGTGTTGACGAAGAACCCGACCAGATGCTGTGTCTCGGCCCGGTCGCGGCCGGAGGTGACGGTGCCGACGGCGATGTCCGAACCGCCGGAGAGCCGGGCCAGGTAGGCCTGCGCCGCTGCGACGAGCGTGGTGAACAGGGTGGTCCCGCGGTCCCTGCCGAGCCGGGTCAGACGACGGAGGGTCGGGGCGGGCAGCACCAGCCGGGTGGCCGACGCGTTGCTGGTGCGCACGGCGGGCCGGGGCCGGTCGGTGGGCAGCTCCAGCGGCTCGATGTCGGCCAGCCGGCGCTTCCAGTAGGCGAGTTGACCGTCCGAGCCGACGGCGCCGGCCGTGCGCTGCCAGTGCGCGTAGTCGGCGTACTGCACCGGCAGCGCGGGCAGTTCGCCTTCCTGGGCTCCGAGTTCGGCGCGGTACAGGTGTGCCAGGTCGCCGAGCAGGACGGAACTCGACCAGCCGTCGGTGACGATGTGGTGCAGGGTGAGGGTCAGGACGTGCTCGTCGTCGCCCAGGCGCACCAGGCCGGCGCGCAGCAGCGGTCCCTGACGCAGGTCGAAGGGGCGGGTGCGCTCTTCGGCGAGCAGTCGGCGCAGTGCCGGCTCGCGTTCGCTCGCGGACAGTCCGGACAGGTCGTACGGGCGCGGCGCCACGTCGTGAGGCGGATGGACGATCTGGACGCCGTGGCCGTCGACGCTGTCGAAGGTGGTGCGCAGCGACTCGTGCCGGGCCACCAGGGCGGTGAGGGCCGTCCCGAGGGCGTCGGGGTCCAGGGTGCCGCGCAGGCGCAGCGCGAGCACGGTGACGTACTCGGCGCCGCCGGGGGCGAACTCCTCCAGGAACCAGAGGCGTTGCTGGGCGTAGGACATGGGCACCGCCGCGTCCCGGGCGACGGGGACGACGGCGGGGCGTCCGGTGCCCGGGGCGCCGTCCCGTCCGGTGAGCAGCCGGGCCAGGGCGGCCGGTGTGGGGTGGGTGAACACCGCCCGGGGTGTGAGGTCGGTGCCGAACTCCTCGGACAGGCGGGAGGCGAGCCGGATGCTGAGGATGGAGTCGCCGCCCAGCTGGAAGAAGTCGTCCTCCACCCCGGGCGGTGCCGTGCCCAGCACCTCGGCGAAGACCTCCGCCGTGCGGCGTTCGGCCTCGGTGCGGGGTGCGACCCGCTCGCCCTCGGGACGGGACTCGGGCGCCGGGAGGGCCGTCCGGTCGACCTTGCCGTTGCCGCTCAGCGGGAGGGCGGTGAGCGGGACGAAGGCGGAGGGGACGAGGTACTCGGGCAGGGCGCGGGCGGCGAAGGAGCGCAGTGCGTCGGGGTCGTCGCCGGCCGGGCCGACCACGTAGGCCACCAGCCGCTTGGCGCCCGGCCGGTCCTCGCGGGCCAGTACGGCCACGTCGGTGACGTCCGGGTGTGCGGCGAGCGCTGCCTCAGCCTCGCCGGGCTCGACCCGGAAACCGCGGATCTTCACCTGGTCGTCCGCGCGGCCCAGGAACTCGACGGTGCCGTCCGGGTGCCGCCGGGCCAGGTCGCCGGTGCGGTACATGCGGGTGCCGGGCGGGCCGAGGGGGTCGGCCAGGAAGCGGGCGGCGCTCTCCCCGGGGCGGCCCAGGTAGCCGCGGGCGACGCCCTCGCCGGCCACGAACAGCTCGCCCGCGCAGCCCGGCGGGACGGGTCGCAGCCGGCCGTCGAGGACGTGGACGCGCATCTCGTCCAGGGGGTGGCCGACGGGCACGGTGTCGGGCACCGTCGCCGCGTCGGTCAGCGCGAAGGAGGTGGCGAAGGTCGTGGTCTCGGTGGGGCCGTAGCCGTCCACGACGGTGAGGCCGGGGCAGGCGGACAGCACCCGGCGTACGGCCGCGGCGGGGACCACGTCTCCGCCGGTCCACACCTGGCGCAGGCCGCTGAAGCAGTCCGGCGCATCCTGGGCCAGCAGCCGGAAGAGTCCGGCGGTCAGCCACAGGGCCGTCAGCCCGCCCTCCCCGGCCGACCGCCGCAGCAGCGCCGCGTCCACGGACTCGCCGGGAGCGACGACCACGCGGCCGCCGTTGAGCAGGGGCGCCCAGACCTCGAAGGTGGCCGCGTCGAAGGCCACCGGCGAGTGCAGGAGCACCCGGTCGCAGACGCCGCCCGCGAAGCGGCTGTCGGTGGCCAGGGCGGCGACGTCGCGGTGCCGTACGGCGACGGCCTTGGGCCGTCCGGTGGATCCGGAGGTGAACATCACGTACGCGAGCCGCTCGGGGTCGGCGGGCGCCGCTACCCGGTCGGCGTCGCGGGTCCGTGCGGCGGCGACCTGCTCGGCGGTGAGCGCGACGGCGGCGCCCGCCTGGGTGAGCAGAAGACGGCGGCGCTCCTCGGGAGCCCGGGTGTCGACGGGCACGTAGGCGCCGCCCGCCGTGAGGACGGCGAGCTGGGCGACGACGAGTTCGACCGAGCGGTCCATGAGGAGCGCCACCCGGTCCTCGGCCGCCAGACCGTCGGCCAGCAGCCCGGCGGCGAGCCGCGCCGACCAGTCGGCGAGCTGCCGGTAGGTCAGTTCACGGCCGCCTTCGCTCACGGCGACGGCGTCGGGGGTGCGGCGCGCCTGCTCGGCGAACAGGTCGACGGGACTGCGGGGGGCCGCCTCGCGGGCGGTGGTGTTCCACGTCTCCAGCAGTTCCCGGTCGGCCCGGGTGAGCAGGTCGAGTTCCCCGATGCCGCGCTCGGCGCCGTCGGTGAGGGCGGTGAGGATGGCGACCAGCCGGCCCGCGGCGCGTTCCACGGTGGCGCGGTCGAACAGCGCGGGGTCGTAGGCCAGGTCGAAGCCGAGGCGTTCGGCCAGATGGGCGCGCAGGCACCAGGGGAAGGTGGTGGCGTCGTCGGCCCGCACCTCCTCCACGCGTACGCCGGTCCGGGCGGCGGCCGACTCGTCGACCGGGTAGTTCTCGAACACCAGCATGCTGTCGAACAGGGCCTCACCGGCCGGTACGTCGCTGAGCGCGTGGATGCGGGACAGGGCGACGTGGTCGAAGCGGCGGCTGTCGCTCTGCCGGTCCTGCAGGTCCCGCAGCCAGGGCAGTACGCCCGAGGCGGGGATGCGGACCCGGGCGGGCACGGTGTTGATGAACATGCCGATCATGGTGTCGACGCCGGGCAGTTCGGCCGGGCGGCCGGAGACGGTGGTGCCGAAGACCACGTCCTGGTGGCCGCTGTACTGGGCCAGCAGCAGCGCCCAGGCGCCCTCCACCACGGTGTTGACGGTCAGTCCGGCGCGGGCCGCGGTCTCCCGCAGCCGCTGGGAGAGGTCCTCGTCCAGCTCGTGGTGGACGGCCATGGCGGAGCGGGCGCGGTGCGCCTCGGCCGGCGGCCGGTCGTACGGCAGCGGGGTGCGCGCGGTGAAACCGGCCAGGGTGCCGGCCCAGTGCCGCTCGGCCTCCTCCTCGTCCTGGCCGTCGAGCCAGCGCAGGAAGTCCGCGAACGGCCGCCTGGCCGGCGGTGCCGCGTCCGGGCCGCCGGTCAGGGCGGCGTAGCGCTCGCACACCTCGGTGAGCAGCAGGCCGGTGCTCCAGCCGTCCAGGGCGATGTGGTGGGTGGACCACAGCATCAGCACCTCGTCGCCGGGCAGCGCGGCCAGGGTGAGGCGGGTGAGCGGCGCGGTGGTCAGGTCCATCTCCACGGCACGGTCCTCGGCGAGCAGCCGCTGGGTCTCCTCCGCCCGCCGCCGTGGTGTCAGCCGGCGCCAGTCGAGGTGGGTCACGGGCAGTTCGGCGCGCCGGTGGACCACCTGGACCGGGTGCGGCAGGCCCCGCCAGTGCACGCTGGTGCGCAGCGCCGGTGTGCGGTCGGCGACCTGCTGCCAGGCCTCGGCGAAGGCGCGGGGGTCGGCCACCCCGGACAGTCGTACGGCCGTCCGGTCGAAGTAGGCGCCCGCGGAGTCGACGAGCCCGTGGAAGAGCATGCCGGACTGCAGCGGGGAGAGCGGCAGTACGTCCTCGACGTGCCGTCCGTCGCCGACGAGCCGGTCGATCCGGTCCTGGGTGAGCCGGGCGAGGGGGAAGTCGGACGGGGTGCGGCCGCCGGCGCCGGGGCGGGCGCAGTGGGCCGCGATGTCGCGCAGGGCCTCGCACATCTCCTCGGCCAGCTGCCGGACGGTGCCCTCGTCGTAGACGGCCGTGGGGTAGGTCCAGCCCAGTTCCAGGCGTCCCTGCTGGATCACGCCCGTGATGTCCAGCAGGTAGCCGCGGGGTTCGTCCGGGTCGGTGTCGCGGCCGGCCGGAGGCAGGGCCGCGCGGTAGAGGCCGTCGGCGCCGGTGCTGCCCGCGTCCCACCGGCCGTGGTAGTTGAAGCCGACCTGCGGGGCGGGGGCGCCGGCCAGCGGGCTGCCGGGCAGCAGGTGCCGCAGCGCTCCGTAGCTCAGGCCGTGCGAGGGCACGGCGCGCACCTGCTCCTTGACCGAGCGGAGGGTGTCGTGCCAGCCGGCGGTGGGGTCGACGCTGAGGGCGAGGGGGAACTCGGCGGTGAACCAGCCCACCGTCCGCGACAGGTCCACGTCGTCGAAGAGGTCCTCGCGGCCGTGGCCCTCCACGCCGACCAGCACGGTGTCGCGCCCGCACCAGCGGGCCAGGGTGCGGCCCAGAGCGCTGAGGAGGACGTCGTTGACCTGGGTGCGGTACACCTCGGGGACCTGGCGCAGCAGCGCGTCGGTCACCTCCGCCTCCAGGCTCACGGTGACGGTGGCGGCGGTGCCGTGGGTGTGGGGGCCGGGCGCTGACCGGGGCAGGGCGGCCGGGGCCTCGCAGGTGCGGGTCCAGTAGGGGAGGTCGGCGTCCAGGGCGCCGGAGCGGGTGTGCTGTTCCAGCCGGGTGGCCCAGTGGCCGTGGGAGGTACTCGCGTCCGGCAGTTGGACGGGCCGGCCGGCCGTCGCGCCGCGGTACCCGCTCTCCAGGTCGGCGAGCAGGATGCGCCAGGAGACGCCGTCGACGGCCAGGTGGTGGACGGTGACGACGAGCTGCCCGGGGTCGCGCCGGCCGCGGTCGAAGAACAGTACACGCGCGACCCGGCCCTCGGTGGGGTCGAGGGAGGCCTGTGCCTCGTCCGTGGCCCGCCCCACCTCCGCCTCCAGCGCCTCGGGGGCGAGTCCGCTCGTGTCGTACCGGGTGAAGACGGCTTCCGGCGCCTCGGCCAGGATCTCCTGCCGCCAGCCGGTGCCGGTCGTGCGGAACCGGGTGCGCAGGGCCGCGTGCCGGCGCACGAGGGCGTCGGTGGCCAGGGCCAGCGCCGACGGGTCGGTGCCGGGGGCGAGTTCCAGGCGCTGGGTCATGGTGAACCGCAGCCGGTCGCCGGGACCGCGCCCGTCGAGGTACCAGTGCTGGATCGGGGTGAGCGGCGCCTCGCCGGGCGGGGTGTCGCCGGTGGCGGCCGGGCGCCCGGTCATCTCGCCGGCGCACAGGGCCAGTTCGGCGACGGTCTGGTGCCGGAAGACGTCCTTGGTGGTGAGGGCGAGTCCGGTCTGCCGGGCCCGGGAGACGATCTGGATGCTGAGGATGGAGTCGCCGCCGAGCGCGAAGAAATTGTCGCGCGCGCCCACCCGTTCGACGCCCAGGACCTCGGCCCAGATCGCGGCCAGCCGCTCCTCGGTGCCGGGCCGGGGCGCCACGTACGGGGTGGCGCTGTCGGGCTGGGCGGGGGGTGCGGGCAGCGCGCGCCGGTCGGTCTTGCCGCTGGTGGTACGCGGGATCCGGTCCAGCGGGACGAAGGCGGCGGGCACCATGTGGTCGGGCAGCGCGCGCCGCAGCCGCACCCGTAGCTCGTCGGCGGCCGGGACCCGGTCCGCGGCAACCGGCACCAGGTAGGCGACGAGCATCAGGCGGCCGGCGTGTTCGCGTGCGGCCACCGCGGCGTCGGCGACGTCCGGGTGGTCGAGGAGGGCGGCCTCCACCTCGCCGGGTTCGATGCGGAACCCGCGGATCTTGACCTGCTCGTCGACCCGGCCGAGGAACTCCAGCAGCCCGTCCGCGCCCCGGCGGGCCCGGTCGCCCGTGCGGTACATCCGCTCCCCCGGCGCCCCGAAGGGGTCGGGCAGGAAGCGGGCGGCGGTCAGACCGGGCCGGTTCAGGTAGCCGCGGGCGACCTGGGCACCGGCCAGGTACAGCTCTCCGGGCACACCCGGCGGCACCGGCCGCAGGGCGCCGTCGAGGACGTACGCGGCAAGGTTGCGGCCGGGGCGGCCGATGACCGGACGGTCGGGGCGGTCGGTGCAGCGGCCGTAGACGGCGTCGACGGTGCACTCGGTGGGCCCGTACATGTTGTACGCGCTGACGCCGAGGTCCCGGGCCGCGCACAGCTCCCGCCAGGTGGCGGCGGAGACGGCCTCGCCGCCGGCCAGCAGCAGGCGCGGGTGGTGGCGGCCGGGCGCGAGCAGCCCGGCGGACAGGAGTTCCCGCAGGAAGGACGGGGTGACGTTCACCAGGTCCAGGCGGCTGTCGGCGACCTGGGCGCAGAACGCCTGCGGGTCCAGGCGTACGTCGTCGTCGATCAGGTGGACCTCCTGGCCGAGGGCGAGCAGCAGGGGTCCCTCCCAGCTGGTGTCGAAGGAGAACGACGCGCTGAGCGCGGCCCGCAGCCGGTGCCCGTCCGCGGTGTGCGGCGCGACCAGCCCTTCGCGGTGGTCGTGGCAGAGGTTGACCAGGTGCCGGTGTTCCACCGCGACGCCCTTGGGGCGGCCGGTGGAGCCGGAGGTGTAGACGATGTAGGCGGTGTGCCGCGGGAGCAGCGGCCGGGTGCGGTCGGCGTCGGTGGGGTTGTGGTCGGCCGGCCGGTCCCACGGGATCCCGCGCAGCGTCTCGGGGGTGAGGACGGTGTGCGGGGCGGCGTCCTCGATGAGGAAGGCGGCGCGCTCCTCGGGCAGTTCCGGGTCGAGGCAGAGCAGGGTGGCCCCCGCCTTGAGCACCGCGAACAGCGCCACCAGCAGGTCGGAGGTGCGCGGCAGCCGGACGGCGACCACCCGCTCGGGGCCGGCGCCCTGGGCGATCAGGTGGTGGGCGAGCCGGTTGGCCCGTGTGTTCAGTTCGGCGAAGTCCAGGGTGGCGTCGCGGGCCACCAGGGCGGTGGCGCGGGGCGACCGGGCGGCCTGGGCCTCGAACAGGGCGGTGAAGGTGGTGTCCGCCACCGGCAGCTGTCCGCCCCGCGCCTGCCGGAGCGCCTGCTCCTGTTCGGCGGCGGTCATCAGGGGCAGGGTGCCGACCGCGCCGGCCGGGTTCTCGGCCGCCGCCTCCAGCAGGATCCGCAGCCGTGCGGCCAGCCGCTCGGCGGTGTCCGCGTCGAACAGGCCGGTGTTGTACTCCAGGTAGCCGGTGAGGCCGCCGTCGTGTTCCACGAAGTCGAAGGCGAGGTCGAAGGTGGCGTTGCGGACCGGCGGGGTCAGCGGCTCCACCTCCAGGCCGGGCAGCACGGGTGCCTGGGCACCCAGGTTGTGCAGTGCGACCATGACCTGGAACAGGGGCGTACGACTGGTGTCCCGCTCGGGCTGGAGGGCGTCCACCAGCCGTTCGAAGGGGACCTCCTGGTGGGCGAACGCGTCCAGGACGGTGGCGCGCACCTCGGCCAGCAGTTCACGGAAGGACAGGTGCGGGCGCACCCGGGCGCGCAGCACCAGTGTGTTGACGAACATGCCGACCACGTCGTGCAGTTCGGGCCGCTCTCGGCCCGCGCCGACGGTTCCGACGGTGATGTCCTCCTGACCGGCCCAGCGGGCCAGCAGGACCTGGCAGGCCGTCAGCAGGGTCATGTAGAGGGTGGCGTCGCCGCGCCGTCCGGTCTCGCGCAGCCGCTCGGTCAGCGCGGCGGGCAGCCGGAAGGTCACCAGGGCGCCGTCGCGGGTGCGTACGGCCGGCCGCGGCCGGTCGGTGGGCAGCTCCAGGGGCGTCACCGCGTCCAGCGCCCGGCGCCAGTACGCGAGGTCCGCCTCGGCGCGGTCCGTGCGGGCGCGCTGCCAGGTGGCGTAGTCGGTGTAGCGCACGGGGAGTGCGGGCAGCCGGGGGCGGCGGTCCTCGAGTGCCGCCGTGTACAACTCGCCCAGGTCCCGGCCCAGGACGCCCATGGACCAGCCGTCGGTGGCGATGTGGTGCACGGCCAGCACGAGCACGTGCCCGTCGTCGGCCAGCCGGGCCAGCCGGGCCCGCAGCAGCGGCCCGGCGCCCAGGTCGAAGGGGGTGGCGGCCTCGCGTTCCAGGAGCGCGTCGAGGGCGGCCGGCGGCTGTCCCGTGAGGTCGTCCGCGGTCAGCTCGACCGGGTGCGGCGGGCGCACGTCCTGCCGGACGCGGCCGTCCTGCTCGGCGAACGTGGTGCGCAGCGTCTCGTGCCGGGCCACCAGGCCGTCCAGGGCCGCGCGCAGGGCGGGCACGTCGAGCGGGCCGCGCAGCCGGAGCACCGACAGGGTCGTGTACTCGGTGCTGCCCGGCTCGAAGCGGTCGAGGAACCACAGGCGCTGCTGGGCGTACGACAGCGGCGGCGCGGTGTCCGGGTCCGCGGCCGGGATGGCGTCGGCGGACGGGTGCGGCTCCCCGCCCGGGTCGCCCAGGGCGGCGGCCAGGCCGGACAGCGTCGGGTGGGTGAACAGCAGCCGGGGCGAGACGTCCGCCCCGAAGGCCGCGCGGAGCCGGGAGGTGACGCGGACGGCCAGGATGGAGTCGCCGCCGAGCGCGAAGAAGTCGTCGTCGGCGCCCACTTCGTCGGTGTCGAGCACATCCGTCCAGGCGGCGGCGACCGCGCGCTCGGCGGGCGTGCGGGGCGCGGTACGGTCCTGGCCGGCCGCGAAGCCGTCCGGGCCGGGCGCGGGCAGCGCGCGCCGGTCGAGCTTGCCGTTGACGGTGAGCGGCAGTGCGGTCATCGGCACGTAGGCGGCGGGCACCATGTGGGCGGGCAGCAGCCGCTCCAGGTGCGCGCGGAGTTCGGCGGCGGCCGGCGGCGGGGCCGCGTTCTCGCCGCTGCCGGTGCCGACGACGTGCGCCACCAGACGCCGGGTGCCGGAGGCGTCCTCGTACACGCCCACGGTGGCGGCGCTCACGCCGGGATGGGTGTGCAGGGCGGCCTCGATCTCGCCGGGCTCGATGCGATAGCCGCGGATCTTCACCTGCTGGTCGGCACGCCCCAGGTATTCGAGGGTGCCGTCGGCCCGCCACCGGGCCCGGTCGCCGGTGCGGTACATCCGGGTGCCGGGCCCGCCGAACGGGTCGGCCACGAAGCGGGTCGCGGTCAGACCCGGCCGGTCGAGGTAGCCGCGGGCCAGGCCCTCCCCCGCCACGTACATCTCGCCGACGGCGCCCGGCGGTACCGGGGTCAGGCGGCCGTCGAGGACGTAGACGCGCAGGTCGGGTATGCCCGTGCCGATGGGGGCCGGGCCGCCGGCACGGGCGGTGGCGCGGTCCAGCGGGGCGTAGGTGACGTGCACCGTCGTCTCGGTGATGCCGTACATGTTCACCAGGCGCGGGGCGGTGTCCGGGTGCCGGTCGTACCAGCCGGCGAGCCGGGTCACGTCCAGTGCCTCACCGCCGAAGATCACCGTGCGCAGCGCCAGCCGGTCGCCGGTGGCGGGGTGTTCGGCGTCGGCGCGGGCCAGCGGGTAGAACGCGGACGGTGTCTGGTTGAGGACGGTGACCTGTTCGTCGGCGAGCAGGCGCAGGAAGTCCTCCGGGGAGCGGGCGGTGTCCTCGGGGACGACGACGAGCCGGCCGCCGTACAGCAGCGGCCCCCACAGCTCCCACACCGAGAAGTCGAAGGCGTAGGAGTGGAACAGCGTCCACACGTCGTGTTCGTCGAAGCCGAACCGGTCGTGGGTGCGGGTGAACAGCCGCACCACGTTGGCGTGCGGTATCACCACCCCCTTGGGGCGGCCGGTGGAGCCGGAGGTGTAGATGGCGTAGGCGGGGCTCTCCGGCAGCGGGCGGCGGGCCGGGTCCTCCGGGCCGGCGGCCGGGCGGTGTGCCAGGTCCGCGCGGACGGCCGGGTCGTCCAGCGCCAGGACGGGCACGCCGGTGCCCTCGGCCCGTGCGGCGGCCTCCGTGGTCGTCACCAGCGCGACCGGTCCGGCGTCCGCCAGCAGCCGCGAGATCCGGTCGGCGGGCAGCCCCGGGTCGACGGGCAGGTAGGCGGCACCCGTCTTGAGGACGGCGAGCACGCCGACGACCAGGTCGACGGAGCGGGGCAGCGCGAGGGCCACGAACCGCTCGGGTGCCGCGCCGAGTTCGGCCAGCCGGTGGGCGAGGCGGCCCGCCCGCGCGTCCAGGGTGGCGTAGTCGACGCGGTCGTCGCCGCAGGTGACGGCCTCGGCGCCGGGGGTGCGGGCGGCCTGGGCCTCGAAGAGGTCCACCAGGGTCTGGGCGGGCCGGCCCTGGGCGGTGCCGTTCCAGTCGGCCAGCATCCGCCGCCGCTCCTCGGCGGTCGTCCAGGCCAGGGCGCGCAGCGGCCGGCCGGGGTCGTCGGCCAGCTCGGTGAGCAGCAGGCACAGCCGGTCGGCGAGGGCCCGCACGGTGGCGGCGTCGAACAGCCCGGGGTCGTAGGCGAGGTCGAAGCCGAACCGTTCGCCCTGGTAGGCGCGCAGCACCAGCGGGTAGTTGGTGGCGTCCCTGGAGGAGACGTCGGCCAGGCGGACGCCCGAGGCCGCCGTGCGGGTGTCGTCGAAGGGGTAGTTCTCGAAGGCGACCATGCTGTCGAACAGCGCGCTGCCGGAGGGCACGTCACTCAGCGCGGTCAGTTCGGCGAGGGACACCGCGGCGAAGCGCCGTGCCTCGGCCTGCGCCTGCTGCAGGTCACGGAGCCAGGCGGTGGCGGTGCGGTCGCCGTCCACCCGGACCCGCGTCGGCAGGGTGTTGATGAACATCCCGACCATCGACTCGACGCCGGGCAGGTCGTCGGGGCGTCCGGCGACGGTGGTTCCGAACACCACGTCCGGTTCGGCGCTGTAGCGGGACAGCAGGAGGGCCCAGGCGCCCTGGACCACGGTGCCCAGCGTCAGGCCGGTCTCCCGGGCGGTGCGCGCGAGCCGAGCGGAGACCTCCTCGGACAGCCCGGCCGTGTGCACGCCGGCGGAGCGGGCCCGGTGCGCCTCGCGGCGGACCCGGTCGACGGGCAGCGGGGTGGGCGTGGCGAAGCCGTCGAGGACGCCCTTCCAGTGTTCGCGGGCGGCACCGCCGTCCTGGCCGGCCAGCCAGCGCACGTAGTCGCCGAAGGGGCGGCGCACGGGCGGTTCGCTCTCGGTGCCGGTGGTGAGCGCCGCGTACTCCTCGAACACGTCGGTGAGTACCTGGGCGAGACTCCAGCCGTCCAGGATCAGGTGGTGGGAGGTCCACAGCAGGTACAGGCGCGCGTCGGGCAGCCGCACCAGGGTGAGCCGCATCAGGGGCGCGGTGCCGAGGTCGAGGCCGCGCGCCAGGTCGTCGGCGCGCAGCCGGGCCAGCCGCTCGGCCCGCTCTCCGGGGTCCGCGTCGCGCCAGTCCAGCCGGGTCACCGGCACGCGGACGGCGCGGTGCACCGCCTGGAGCGGAACGGGTACGCCTTCCCAGACCACGGAGGTACGCAGGGCGGGGGTGCGGTCGGTGACCCGCTGCCAGGCGACGGCGAGGGCGTCGGGGTCGCCGACCCCCTCCAGCAGCAGCGCGGCCTGGTCGACGTAGACGTCGTCCGGGCCGCCCACCAGGCGGTGGAAGAGCATGCCCTCCTGCAGCGGGGTGAGCGGCAGCAGGTCCTCCACGTCCCGCCCGTCACCGACGAGGCGGTCCACGCCGGCCTGGTCCAGGCGGGCCAGCGGGAAGTCGGAGGGGGTGCGTCCGCCGGCGTCGGGGCGGGCGCAGTGCTCGGTGATGGACGTCAGGGCGCTGACCATGCCGTCCGCCAGGCCGCGGACGGTGTCCGCCTCGTGCACCTGGTCGCTGTAGTGCCAGGTGATCTCCAGTTCGCCGTCGCTCACCACGGCCGACACGTCGAGGAGGTGATCCAGCGGCTCGTCCGGGGCGGTGTCCCGGCCCGGTACCTCGCCGGCGGGGGCGAAGTCACGCCCCTGGGAAGCAGCCCACTGTCCGTGGTAGTTGAAGCAGACCTGGGAAAGCGGCACGTCCCGCAGGGGCCGGCCGGACGCGTCCGGGGAGCCGAGTCGGGCCAGCGCCTCGTAGCTCAGGCCGCGCCCGGGCACGGCCCGCAGCCGCTCCTTGACGGCCTTGAGCGTGGCCCCCCAGTCCGGTGCTCCCGGCGGTCCGGCCGGGGTGAGGGTGACGGGGTACTGGGTGGTGAACCAGCCGACCGTCCGCGCCAGGTCGGCGTCCTCCACCAGGTGGTCCTCGCGGCCGTGGCCCTCCAGGGCGACGGTCACCCGCTCGGCGCCCGCCCAGTCGGCCAGCACCCGGCCCAGCGCGCTGAGCAGTACGTCGTTGACCTGGGTGCGGTAGACCCCGGGCACCCTGCGCAGCAGCGCCTCGGTGGTGGCCCGGTCCAGCCGGCTTCGGACGGTGCGCACGGACCCGGCGAGGGGTGTGCCGGGGTGGTCCACGGGCAGCGGGGTGCGCGGTGCGGCGGTTTCGGCCGTCCAGTACGGCAGGTCGTCGTCGAGGGCACCGGCCCGCACGCGTGCGGACAGCTGGTGCGCCCAGTCGGTGAACGGCGTCGCCTCGGGATCCAGCCGGGGTTCCTGGCCCGCCGCCGACTGCCGGTAGGCCTGTTCGAGGTCCGTGAGCAGCACGCGCCAGGAGACGCTGTCCACGGCGAGGTGATGGGCGGTCAGGAACAGCTGTGGTCTGTCGTCGCCCAGCAGCAGTACCGCACGCAGCAGGGCTCCGGTGGCCGGGTCCAGGGCCGCCCGGGCGGCGTCCGCGGCCTCGGCGCGGGCGGCCTCGGCGGCTTCCACGGCTCCGGGCAGGTCCCGGCGGGTCATCAGCCCGGTGACCGGCCCCGCACCGGGCTGCTGGCGCCAGGTGCCCGCGAGGCGGGTGAACCGGGTGGCCAGCGCCGGGTGCCCGGCGACGACGGCCTCCAGGGCCCGTTCCAGTGCCCGCTCGTCGAGGTCGTGCGGCAGGTCGAGCAGCATCGACATGCTGAAGTGGCGCAGCGCGCCGTGCGTGGCGAAGAACCACTCCTGCACGGGGGTCAGCGGTGCGGGACCGTCGGCCTCGGTCCGGCGGGGGGTCCGTACGGCGGTGCGGGCACGGCCGCCCGCGGCCGCGGCCAGGTCGGCCACGGTCTGGTGGCGGAAGACGTCCTGGGAGTCGAGCCGCAGGCCGGCCGCGCGGGCCCGGGAGACGGCCTGGATGCTCAGGATCGAGTCGCCGCCCAGCTCGAAGAAGTTGTCGGTGACGCCCACTCGCGCGAGGCCGAGCACCTCGGCCCAGATGCCGGCCAGGGTCTCCTCGTCGGGGTTGCGCGGGGCGACGAACTCCCGCTGCCGCTCGCCCTCCTGGTCGGGTGCGGGCAGGGCACGGCGGTCCAGTTTGCCGCTGGTGGTCAGCGGCAGCGCGGCGAGTGCCGTGAAGGACGACGGAACCATGTGGTCGGGCAGCACGTTCCGCAGGGCCGCCCGCAGTTCGCGGGGGGCGGGTCCGGCGGCGCCGGGGGCGGGTACGACGTAGGCGGCCAGGCGGAGGTGGCCGTTCGGGTCGGGTACGGCGACGACCGCGGCGGCGGAGACCTCCGGCAGGTCGAGCAGCGCCGCCTCGATCTCGCCCGGCTCGACGCGGTGGCCGCGCACCTTGACCTGGTCGTCGGCGCGCCCGAGGTAGTCGAGGCGTCCGTCGGCGGTCCAGCGGGCCAGGTCGCCGGTGCGGTACATACGGGTGCCGGCCGGTCCGAAGGGGTCGGCCGGGAAGCGCGCCGCGGTCAGGCCCGGGCGCCCGGCGTAGCCGCGGGCGACCTGCTCACCGGCGAGGTACAGTTCGCCGCCGACGCCGGCCGGTACCGGCTGGAGCCGGTCGTCGAGGACGTAGGCGCGGACGTTGGGCAGCGGGCGTCCCACCAGGGGGCGTTCGCCGCCCTCGATGCGGCAGGCCAGCGCGTCGACCGTGCACTCGGTGGGGCCGTAGAAGTTGTAGGCGGCCACGCCCGGGTGTGCGGCCAGTTCGCGCCAGAGGCCGGGTCCGACGGCCTCGCCGCCGAGCATCAGCACCCGGGGGTGGTGCCGCGGGTCGGTGAGCAGCCCGGCGGGCAGCAGTTGCCGGAGGTAGGACGGGGTCAGGTCGAGGAAGTCGACGCGGTGCGCGACGACGTACTCGACGAGGGCCGCCGGGTCCATCCGGGTCACCTCGTCCACCAGGTGCAGCGGGTGGCCGTCGGCCATCAGCAGCACGCCTTCGAGGGAGGTGTCGAAGGAGAACGAGGCGGTCAGGGCCACCCGCAGCGGGCCGCCGCCGGCCTCGGCGACGAACCCCGCGCGGTGGGCGGCCAGCAGGTTCACCGCCGAGCGGTGTGCGACGGCGACGCCCTTGGGGCGGCCGGTCGAGCCGGAGGTGTAGATGACGTACGCGGTGTGCTGCGGGTGCAGCGGTGCGCGGCGGTCGGCGTCGGACGGGTCGGTGTCCGGGGCGCCGGCGGGCACCGTCCGCAGGGCGGCCTCGTCGAGGACGAGCGCCGGCCGGGCGTCGTCCAGCAGGTACTTGACCCGCTCCTCGGGCAGGGCGGGGTCCAGCGGCAGGTAGCCGGCGCCCGCCTTCCACACGGCGAGGATCGCCACGATCATGTCGGCGGTGCGCGGCAACCGCAGCGCGACCAGCCGTTCGGGGCCGGCGCCGAGGGCGACGAGGTGGTGGGCGAGCCGGTTGGCGCGGGCGTTGAGCGTCGCGTAGTCCAGCCGTTCCTCCCCGGCGACCAGGGCGAGGGCGTCCGGGGTGCGCGCCGCCCGGCGCTCGAAGATCTCCGGGTAGGTGGTGTCCTCGACGGGGAGCGCGGTGCCGTTCCAGTCCAGCGTCACCTGGCGCAGCTCGTGCGGGGACAGCAGGGGCAGGGTGCCGAGCGGCCGGTCGGGTCCGTCGGCGGCGCCCTCCAGGAGGCGCAGCAGTTGCCCGGCCATCCGCTGGACGGTGGCGTCGTCGAACAGGTCGGTGCGGTACTCCAGGAGGCCGGTCAGGGCGCCGCCGTCGGGTACGAACTCCACGCTCAGGTCGAAGGTGGCCGCCTGCCGGGGGACGGGGACCGCCGAGACGTCCAGTCCGTGCGGGGCGGTCGCGGCCGGCGGGTCCGGGTGCAGCAGGACCATCACGTCGAACAGCGGGTTGCGGCCCGCCTCCCGGCGGACGCCGGCCGCCTCCACGAGCCGCTCGAAGGGGGTGTCGCCGTGGGCGAAGGCGTCGTTGACGGTCTCGGCGGCTCTGCCGAGCAGGTCGCGGAACGAGCCGGACGCCTCCACCGGGGTGCGCAGCACCACCGTGTTGACGAAGAAGCCGACGGTCCGTTCGAGGTCGGTGCGGGACCGTCCGGGGGTCAGGGAGCCCACGGTGATGTCGTCCTGGCCGGACCAGCGGGCCAGCAGCGCCTGGGTGGCGGCGACCAGGGCGGTGTACAGGGTGGTGTGCTGCTGGGTGGCGAGTTCCCGCAGCCGGGTGGTGAGGTGCTCGGGGACGGTGAAGGTGTGGACGGCTCCCGGGCCCGACTCCTCGCCGCGCCGGGCGCGGTCCAGCGGCAGCGGCGTGGCCACGGCACCGCTCAACTGTGCTTTCCAGTAGGCGAGATGCCGTTCCAGGCGGGGCCCGGAGAGCTGCTCGCGCTGCCAGACGGCGAAGTCGGGGTACTGGGTCGCCACCTGCGGCAGGTCCGGTGCCGCGCCCCGGGCCAGCGCGTCGTAGGCGGTGCACAGTTCGTCCAGGACCACGCCCATCGACCAGCCGTCGGTGACGATGTGGTGCGCGGTCAGCAGGAGGACGTGCTCGGTGTCCGACTCGCGCAGCAGCAGGGCGCGCAGCAGCGGCCCCCGCCGCAGGTCGAAGGGGCGGGAGTACTCGGCGAGCAGGGCGGCATCGAGGGTCTCGGGAGCGGTGAGGTCCCGGAGCGGGAGGGGGACCGCTCCCGCCTCGGCGACGGTCTGGGCCGGCCGGCCGTCGCTCTCCTCGAACGTGGTCCGCAGCGACTCGTGGCGTGCCACCACGGCGTCCAGCGCCCGCTGGAGCGCCTCACGGTCCAGCGGCCCGGTGAGCCGCACCGCGACCGCGCTGTTGTAGCGGGGGTCGCCGGGCCGCAGCCGGTCCAGGAACCACAGGCGCTGCTGGGCGTACGACAGGGGCAGCGGGCGGTCGCGGTCCGCGCGCGGGATGGTCCGGGCGGCTCCGGCCCGTCCGGCCAGCCGGCGGCGCATCGCCTCCTGGAGGTCGCCGGGCAGGGCCTCGGCCCGGTCTCGCATCGAACGCTTCGAAGACGTCATGGTCGTCGGGTCCTCACCGTTCGTCGTGGTCGGGGCCGCCGTACGCGGCGTCTTCGAGTTCGCTCAGCACCTGTTCCTCCACCAGTTCCGCCAGGGCGGCCACGGTGCGGGTGACCAGGACGTCGCGGGGGGTGAGCGGGACGCCGAAGGCGTCGCCCGCGCGGGAGGCGATCAGCAGGGCGCGCATGGAGTCGCCGCCCAGCAGGAAGTAGTCGTCCTCGGCGCCCACGGCGGTCTCCAGGACCTCCTCCCAGATGGCCGCGAGGGCCTCCTCGGTGGGCGTGCGGGGCGGCACGTGGCCGGTCTCCCGCCGCTCCTCGGCCGGGGCGGGCGCGGGCAGCGCGGCCCGGTCGGTCTTGCCGTTCTCGGTGACCGGGAAGCGGTCGAGCACCACGAACGCCGAGGGGACCATGTGGCCCGGCAGCGACCGGGCGGCCAGGGCCCGCAGCGCGGGGCCGGCCGGCGGCTCGGCGCCCGGGGCCGCGAGCAGATGGGCGACCAGCCGCGGCTGCCCCGGCTCGTCCTCCCGTACGCTCACCACCGCGTCCAGCACGTCCGGGTGCCGCACCAGGGTCGCCTCGACCTCGCCCGCCTCGATGCGGTGGCCGCGCAGCTTGAGCTGGTGGTCGGTGCGGCCCAGGTAGTGCAGTTCGCCGTGGGTGTCACGGCGCACCAGGTCGCCGGTGCGGTACATGCGGGTGCCGGGCGGCCCGAAGGGGTCGGCGGTGAAGCGGGCGGCGGTCAGGCCAGGGCGGCCCAGGTAGCCGCGGGCCAGGGCGGGTCCGCTCAGCCAGAGTTCGCCCGGTACGCCGTCCGGGACCGGCCGCAGCCGGGCGTCGAGGACGTAGGCGCCGGTGGCGGGCAGCGGGCGGCCGATGGGTGGGGCCGCGCCGTCGGAGCGCAGCGGCGCGGACCAGGTGGCGACGACGGTGGCCTCGGTGGGCCCGTAGGAGTTGACCATGCGGTGGTGCGGGGCCCAGCGGGCGACGAGGTCGGCGCCGCAGGCGTCGGCCCCGACGATCAGCGTCTTCAGGTCCGGCAGCGTGCCGGGGGCGCCGGCGGGCAGGGTGGCGAGGGCGGCCGGGGGCAGAAGGGTGTGGGTGACGCGCTCATCGCGCAGTACGTCGGCCAGTTGTGCGCCGAGCAGCGGGCCCGGCACGGGTACGGTCAGGCGGGCGCCGTGCGGCAGGGACATGCACAGCTCCAGTACGGAGGCGTCGAAGCTGGGGGTGGCGAAGGCCAGCACCCGGTCCCCCGGGGCGACCTGGTAGTGCTCGGCCTCGGCGGCGCAGAACGCGGCGAGCCCGCGATGGGTGACGACGACACCCTTGGGGGTGCCGGTGGAGCCCGAGGTGTAGATGACGTAGGCGGGGTCGTCCACGTCGAGCGGGCGGCTGCGGTCGGCGTCGGTGGGGCGGTGCCCGGGGACCTCGTCCGGCGGCGCGGCCAGCAGGGCGGCGACCTCCTTGGCGTCGAGCGTGAGCGCGGGAGCCGCGTCCCGCAGCATCAACGCCACTCGTTCGTCCGGGTAGTTGGGGTCGACCGGCAGGAACGCCGCGCCGGCCTTCGCCACCGCCAGCTGGGCCAGCACCATGTCCGCCGAGCGCGGCAGGAGCAGGGCGACGAGGCCGCCGGGGCCCGCTCCCCGGGCGATGAGGCGGTGCGCCAGCCGGTTGGCGTGCGCCTCGGCCTCGGCGAAGGTCAGCAGCAGGCCGGGGGCGCTCAGCGCGGGCCGGGTGGGCCACCGGTCCACGGCGGCCTCGACGAGGTCCGGCAGGGTGGTGGGGGGCACCGGGCCGAGTGCCGGGCGGGCCGGTCCGCGCAGCAGCCGTGCCCGCTCCCCGGGCGGCAGTACGTCGATCTCGTCCAGGCGGGCGGTGCCGTCCGAGTCGGCCAGGGCGGACAGGGTGTGCAGCAGTCGGCCGGCCAGGGATTCGGCGGTGGCCGCGTCGAAGCAGCGGGTGTCGTAGCCGAGTTCCACGCTGAGCCGTTCTCCGGGCGAGGCGACGACGGTGACCGGGTAGTTGGTGGCCTCCCTGGCGTCCAGGTCCCGTATCCGCAGGCCGTGCGCGCCGGCCGTCGCGTCGCCGACCGGGTAGTTCTCGAAGACCACCAGGCTGTCGAACATCGGCGTCCCGTACGGCAGCCGGCTGAGTCCGTGCAGTTCGGTCAGGGGTATGTGGTCGTGGCGTCGGTCCTCGGCCCGTGCCTCCTGGAGGGCGCGCAGCCAGTCGGCGCAGCGCGCCGCGCCGTCCACGGTGACCCGGGCGGGCAGGGTGGTGATGAACGGGCCGGTGATGGTGTCGGCGCCGGGCAGGTCGGAGGGCCGCCCGGAGACGGTGGTGCCGAAGCACACCTCCCGCTCGCCGCTCCAGCGCGACAGCAGCAGCGCCCAGGCGCCCTGCACCAGCGTGTTGAGGGTGAGGCGGTGGCGGCGGGCGAACCGCTGGAGCCGGTCGGTGCCGGCCGCGCCGAGCCGCTGCGACAGCCAGGTGCCGGAGCGGGCGGTGGCGTCCTGGCCGGGCCTGTGGTCGTAGGGCAGCGGGGTGGGCGCGGCCAGGTCCGCCAGCACAGCCTGCCAGTGTTCGCGGGCCGGTCCGGTGCCGCGGGCGGCGAGCCAGGCGGCGTAGTCCGCGAACGGCCGGCGCTCGGGCAGCCGCGGCTCCTCGCCCCGGGCGAGCGCGGCGTGGGCGGCCAGCACGTCGGACAGGACGTGGAAGACGCTCCATCCGTCCAGCAGGACGTGGTGGAAGGTCCACACGACGCGCGCCGAGTCCGGGCCGAGCCGCACCAGGGCGAGCCGCAGCAGCGGGGCGCGGTCCAGGGCGATGCCCCGGGAGCGCTCGTCGGCGAGCAGCCGCTCCAGTTCCGCGTCGCGCGCCTCCGCCGCCAGGGCGCTCCAGTCGTGTTCGGTGACCGGGAGGGTCGCGTGCCGTCGCACGACCTGCAGCGGTACGGGCACGCCGCGCAGTGCCACGGCGGTGCGCAGGACCGGGGTGCGGTCGACGACGTGCTGCCAGGCGGCGGCGAGGGTCGCGAGGTCGTGCGCCCCGTCCACCACGAACGTGATCTGCTCGACGTACAGGCCGTGGGCGGCGTCGTCCATGCCGTGCACGACCATGCCGGTCTGGGTGGGGGTGAGCGGGTAGACGTCCGTCACGTCCTCGCCGGTGCCGGCCAGCCGGTCGACGGCCGCCTGGTCCAGGGGTGCCAGCGGGAAGTCGGACGGGGTGCGGCCGCCGGCGCCGGGCTCGGCGCAGTGCCGGACGATCGCCCTCAGTTCGGCCGCCAGTTCGGCCGCCAGCCGGGCGACGGTCTCGCGCCGGTGCACCTCGCGCGAGTACGACCACGTGAACTCCAGCCGCCCGTCGCTGACCTGCCCGAGGACGTCGAGGAGGTGGGGCCGGCGCGCCGCACGGTCCATGCCGCCGGTGAGCGTGCCGTACGGCGCGCGCAGCAGAGCGCCCCGCGGGCCGGCGTGGTCCTGCCGCCCCAGGTAGTTGAAACTGATGTCCGGCAGGTCCGGCAGCCGGGGTCCGGCCGTGGGGTGCAGGAAGCGCAGGGCCCCGTATCCCAGTCCGCCCCTCGGTACGGCGCGCAGGTTCTCCTTCACCGTCTTCAGCGCGGTGCCCAGACCGGCGTCCGGGGGCACGTCCAGGGCGACGGGGTACATGGTGGTGAACCAGCCGACGGTCCGGGCCAGGTCGATGTCGTCGAACAGTTCCTCGCGGCCGTGGCCCTCCAGGGCCACCGTCACCCGGTCCCGTCCGGTCCAGCGGGCCAGCACCCGGCCGAGCGCGCACAGCAGGACGTCGTTGACGCGGGTGCGGTAGGCCTCCGGGACGTCCTGCAGCAGCCGGCGCGTCTGCTCGGCGTCCAGGCCGACCGTCAGCGTCTCCTCGGCGGCGCCGGTGTTGGCTCCGGTGCCGTCGACGGGCAGGGCGGTGTCGTCGCCGAGGCCGCGCCAGTGGTCGAGTTCGTCGTCGAAGCCGCCGGCCGCGGTGTGCTCGGCGAGCCGCCGCGCCCAGGCCCGGAAGGAGGTGGTCTTGGTGCCGAGGTCGGGCCGCTGCCCGTCGCGCAGCGCCCGGTAGGCGCGCTCCAGGTCCTCCAGGATCAGGCGCCAGGACACGGCGTCGACGACCAGGTGGTGCGCGGCCAGCAGCAGGACCGGGCCCGGGTCGTCGCCGGTACGGCACAGTACGGCCCGCAGCAGCGGCCCGCCGGCCAGGTCGAAGCCGGTGACCGCCTCGTCCGGCGCCGCGTCGACGTCGTGCGACGCGCCGGCGGGCAGCTCGCGCACCCGAAGCCGCGGGGCGCCGTCGGGCGCGGTGCCGTACTGGCGCCACCCCCCGTCCCCGGCGGGTTCGTACCGCATCCGCAGCGCGTCGTGGTGTTCCAGTACGGCGGCCAGGGCGGCGCGCAGCAGCGTCTCGTCGGTGTCCGCCGCGAGCCGGAAGGAGACGGACTGGGTGAAGTGGGCCGGATCACCGTCGAGGGTGTCGAGAAGCCAGTGCTGCACGGGGGTGAGCGGTACGTCCCCGATGACCGGCCCCTGCTCGGCGATGACCGTCGAGGAGGGCAACTTCTCTGCGGCCAGGGCGAGTTCGGACAGCGTCTGGTGGGTGAACAGGTGCCGGGGCGTCAGGGCGAGACCGGCCCGGCGGGCCGCCGACACGATCTGGATGCCCAGGATCGAGTCGCCGCCGAGCGCGAAGTAGTTGTCGTCCGCGCCGACCGAGGGCACGCCGAGCACCTCGGACCAGATCGCCGCGAGGGTCTTCTCGGCGTCGCTGCCGGGCGGACGGTGGCCGCCGCCGGCGGCCGGGGCGGCCCACACCGGCTCCGGCAGCGCCCGCCGGTCGAGTTTGCCGGTGGCGCCGAGCGGCAGCCGCTCCAGCGGTACCACCAAGGCCGGGACCAGGTGGTCGGGGAGCGTGCGCGCGAGGAAGGCGCGCAGCTCGGCCGGTTCGGGCAGCCCGCCCTCGCGGGGCACCGCGTAGCCCACCAGCCGCTTGTGGTGGTCGTGTTCCACCACCCGGGCCGCTGCCGCCGACACCTGCGGATGGCGGGCCAGCGCGGCCTCCACCTCGCCGAGTTCGATACGGAAGCCGCGCACCTTCACCTGGTCGTCCGTGCGGCCGAGGTAGACGAGATCGCCGTCGGCCGTCCAGCGCACCAGGTCGCCGGTGCGGTACATGCGGCCGCCGGGCGGCCCGTAGGGGTCGGCCAGGAAGCGGGCGGCGGTCAGGCCGGGCCGGCGCAGATAGCCGCGGGCCACACCGGTTCCGGCGAGGAACAGCTCCCCGGGCGCGCCGACGGGCACCGGGCGCATCCGGTCGTCCAGCACATAGGCGCGGGCGCCGCCCACCGGCCGGCCGATCGGCGGGTCACGGTCCGGGTCCGCGGGATCACAGGTGAAGGCGGTGGCGTAGACGGTGGCCTCGGTGGGGCCGTATATGTTCAGCACCCGGCAGCCGGGCACCGCCGTGCGCACCTGGCGGACGGTCCGGGCCGGCAGGCCCTCGCCGGCCAGGACGACCGTGTCGGCGCCGACGCGCACGGCGTCCTCCGCCAGCAACCTGCCCAGGGCGGAGGGCACCGCGCTGAGCAGTGAGGCACTCCACGGTCCGGTGCGCTCGGCCAGGGCCAGCAGGTCGCGGACGACCTCCACACAGCCGCCGGACAGCAGCGGCGAGAAGATCTCGAACACCGACACGTCGAAGTTGAGCGAGGTGGAGGCGACGACGTGCGCCAGCCCCCGGCCGGTGAACTCGGCGGCGGCCCAGTCGGTCAGGGCCAGCACCGACGCGTGGGCGACCACGACGCCTTTCGGGCGGCCGGTCGAGCCGGAGGTGTGGATGACGTAGGCGGGGTGCTGCGGCAGCAGGGGGCGGTGCCGCTCGTCGTCGCCGACGGGGGCGCCGGAGACGGCGGCCAGCCGCTCGGCGCACCCCGGGTCGTCCAGCACGATCCGGGTGAACGGGCCGTCCGGGAGCCGGCCGGCGGTCTCGGTGGCGGTGACGACGGCGTCGGGACGTACGTCGTCGAAGAGGAACGCGATGCGCTCGGCCGGGTGTCCGGGGTCCACCGGCAGGTAGGCCGCACCGCTCTTGAGGACCGCCAGGAGCGCCACGACCAGGCCGGCGGTGCGGGGCAGCGCGAGGGCGACGAACCGTTCGGGCCCGGCGCCGGCGGCGATGAGCAGCCGGGCCAGCCGGTTGGCGCGCTCGTCGAGTTCCCGGTAGGTGAGGCGCTCGGTTCCGGACCGGACCGCCGGGGCGTCGGGGGTGGCCGACGCCTGCCGGTGGAACGCCTCGGCCAGGGTGCCGTACGGCGCCTCGGTCACCGTTCCGCCGAACCGGTCGAGCAGTTCGCGGCCCCGGGCCGGGTCCGTCGGCGACAGGTCGGCCAGGCGGCGCCCCGGATCCGTGGCCATCTGCGCCAGCAGCGTGCGAAGGCTCTCCCCGAGCCCCTCGACCGTGGCGGCGTCGAAGGCGGCCGGGTCGTAGTCAAGGTTGACCGACAGGGCGTCCCCGGGGGCGACCACCACGCTGAGGGGGTAGTTGGTCGGTTCCAGGTCGCGTTCCTGCTCGATGCCCAGGCCGTGCCGGGCCACCGCTCCCTCGTCGAAGGGGTAGTTCTCGAAGACGAGGATGCTGTCGAACAGGCCGGTGCCGCCGGGCACCTCGCTCCAGGACTGCAGCTGGGCGAGCGAGACGAATTCGTGGCGGCGGGCCTCCGACTGGGCGGCCTGCAGCTCACGCAGCCACTCCAGCAGGGGGCGCCGTCCGTCGATCCGCGCCCGGGTGGGCAGGGTGTTGATGAACAGCCCCACCATCGAGGTCACGCCCGGCAGTGCGGCGGGCCGCCCGGAGACGGTCGTACCGAACACCACGTCGTCACCGCCGCCGTAGCGGGACAGCAGCAGCGCCCAGGCGCCCTGCAGGACGGTGTTGAGGGTCAGGCCCGCCCGCTGGGCAGTCTCCCGCAGCCCGGCGGTGAGCCCGGTGCCGAGGTCGACCCGTACCGTCCCGGACGAGGAGGCGCGGTGGGCCTCGACGGGCCGCCGGTCGCGGGGCAGCTCGGTGGGCGCCGGGAACCCGGCCAGCGCCGCACGCCAGTACCGCTCGGCGGAACCGGTGTCCTGTGCCGCCAGCCAGCGCAGGTAGTCGGCGAAGGGGCTGCGTTCGGGCACGTCCGGGCGGCGCCCGGCGACGAGGGCCGCGTAGCGCTCGCACACCTCGTCGAAGACCTGGGCGGCGCTCCATCCGTCGAGCAGGACGTGGTGGAAGGTCCACACCATCCGCACCCGCGTCGGTGACAGCCGGATCAGCATCAGCCGCATCAGCGGCGCCGCGTCCAGGTCGACGCCGGCGTCCCGGTCCTCGGCGAGCAGCCGGTCCAGTTCGCGCGCGCACCACTCGGCGGGCCGCCCCGACCAGTCGTGCCGGGCCACGGGCACGACGGCTCGCCGCTGCACGACCTGGAGGGGTTCGGCGGTCTCCCGCCACACCAGCCGGGTGCGCAGGACGGGGTTGGCGTCGGCGGTGTGCTGCCATGCCTCGGCCAGGGCCTGCGGGTCGGTGACGCCGGACAGCACCAGCTGCACCTGGTTGACGTAGGTGCGGCCGTCCGGGTCCAGCAGACTGTGGAAGAGCATGCCCGCCTGCATCGGGGTCAGCGGGCAGACGTCCTCGACGGCGCGGCCGTCCCCGACGACCCGGTCCACGGCGGGCTGGTCCAGCCGGGCCAGCGGGAAGTCCGACGGGGTGCGGCCGCCGGCGTCCGGCTCGGCGCAGTGGGCGACGATGTCCCGCAGCGCGCCGAGCATGCCCTCGGCGAGGCCGGCGACGGTCTGTTCGCGGTGCCGTCCGCCGCTGTAGTGCCAGCTGATCTCCAGGCGGCCGTCCTCCACGCGGGCCACCACGTCCAGCAGGTGCGGGCGCTCGGTGCCGGGCGCCTCCGCGCCGTCGAGGCCGCCGGGCACCGCGCCGACCAGGGCGCCCGGGTCGCCCGGGTCGCCCGGGTCGCCCGGGTCGCCCGACCAGTCGAACCTGCCCAGGTAGTTGAAGCTGACGCCGGGCATCCGCGCGTCGGCGAGCCGCGGGTCCCGTGCGAGGTGGCGCAGGGCGCCGTAGCCGAGGCCCCGGTCCGGTACGGCGCGCAGTTGCTCCTTCACGGACTTCAGCGCGGTGCCCCAGTCCCCCTCCGGAACCCGAAGGGCGAGGGGGAACAGGGAGGTGAACCAGCCGACCGTGCGGGACAGGTCGACGTCCTCGAACAGCTGGTCCTCGCGGCCGTGCCCCTCCAGGCCGACGGCGACGGTACGCCGTCCGGTCCACCCGGCGAGCACCCGGCCGAGGGCGGTGAGCAGCACGTCGTCGATACGGGTGCGGTAGACGCCGGGCACCTCGCGCAGCAGGGCGTCGGTGCGCTCCCGGTCCAGCCGGACGGTCACCACACGGGCGTCGGCCGCGGTGTTGCCGCCGTGGGCGTCCACCGGGAGCGGCTCGGCGCAGTGCCGGGCGGCCGACTCCCAGTGGGTGATCTGCTCCGCGAAGCCGCCGCTGAGGGTGTGGTCGCGCAGCCGGCGGGTCCACTCCTGGACGGAGGTGGTGCGGGCCGGCAGCCGTACCGGCTGTCCGGCCGCCGCCTGCCGGTAGGCGGTCTCCAGGTCCTCCAGCAGGACGCGCCAGGAGACACCGTCGACCACCAGGTGGTGGACGGCCAGGAGGAGCCGGTCGGGCCGGGTGCGGCCGGCCGTGAACAGGCGGGCGGTCAGCAGCGGCCCGGTGTCCAGCCGGAACCCGGCGTGTGCCGCCTCGGTGAGCCGGGCCTCGGCCTCCTCGGCGGCCGCCGCGTCCAGGCCGCCGAGGTCGCAGACCTCCAGCAGGTCGGGTACGGCGGCGCTTTCGGCGGCGCAGTGCTGGTGCCAGGTGCCGTCGTCCCCGACGGTGAACCGGGACCGCAGGGCGTCGTGGTGCGCCCACAGCGCCGCCAGGGCGCGGCGCAGGGCGTCCGGGTCGACCTCGCCCGGCGCCCGGACGACGACGGACTGGTTGAAGAACTCCGGGCGCGGCGGCCGGGGTTCGAGGAACCAGTGCTGGATGGGGGCGAGGACGACGTCCCCGCTGACCGGCCCGGTGCCGGCGACGGTGACAGCGGTGCCGGTGGCCGCGGCCAGCGCGGCGACCGTGGGGTGCCGGAACAGGTCGCGGGGGGTCAGCGCGAGCCCGGCGGTCCGGGCGCGGGAGACCACCTGGATGCTGAGGATCGAGTCGCCGCCCAGCATGAAGAAGTTGTCGTCGACGCCGACCCGTTCCACGCCGAGCAGATCCGCCCAGATGCCGGCGAGGACGCGTTCGGTGTCGGTGCGCGGGGCGCGGTGGGCGCCGGTGGCGGCCCCCGACCAGTCGGGGGCCGGCAGCCGTCGCCGGTCCACCTTTCCGTTGGCCGTCAGCGGCAGTTCGGGCACGGTGACGAACGCGGCGGGCAGCATGTAGTCGGGCAGCCGGGCCGCGAGGTGCTCGCGCAGTTCGGCGGCGGACGGCAGCGGGGCGCCGTCGGCCGGTACCAGGTGGGCGGCGAGGCGCTTGCGCCCGGCGTTCTCGTACGGCGAGACGACCGCCTCGGCGACTCCCGGGTGGGCGGTGAGCCGGGCCTCGATCTCGGCGGGCTCGATGCGGAAGCCGCGGATCTTGATCTGGTCGTCGGCCCGGCCCACGAAGCACAGCTCGCCGTCGGCGCTCCAGCGCACGATGTCGCCGGTGCGGTACATCCGGTCACCGGGCGGGCCGAACGGGTCGGCGACGTAGCGGGCCGCGGTGGCCCCGGGGCGTCCCGCGTACCCCCGGGCAACCCCTGCCCCCGCGATGAACAACTCGCCGGGGATGCCGGGGGGCTGGGGCCGCAGGGCGCCGTCGAGCACGTATGCGCGCGTGTTGTCCAGCGGGCGTCCGATGGGCAGTACGGCGGGCAGCGGGTCACCGCAGCGGAAGACCCGCCGGGTGGCGAAGGTGGTGGTCTCGGTCGGGCCGTAGCCGTCCACGACGGTGAGGCCGGGGCAGGCGTCGAGGACCCGGCGCACCACCGCGCCCGGTACGGCCTCGCCGCCCGTCCACACCTCCCGGGCGCCACGCAGGCAGGCGGGGTCCTCCTGGGCGAGCAGGCGGAACAGGCCGGCGGTCAGCCACAGGCAGCGCACGCCCTGTTCGCCGATGGCGCGGCGGACCACGGCGGCGTCCAGGTCGGCGGGCGGGGCGAGCACGGCCGTGCCGCCGCGCAGCAGCGGCACCCACACCTCGTAGGTGGCGGCGTCGAAGGCGTGGGGTGAGTGCACGAGCACCCGGTCGTGGCCGGTGAAGGCGCCGTCCAGGGCGAGCGCGGCCACGTCCCGCTGGCGCACCGCGACGCCCTTGGGGGTGCCGGTGGAGCCGGAGGTGAACATCAGGTACTGGACGTTGTCGGGGTGCACGGCCCAGGTGGTGCCGGGCTCGGCCGGCCGGCCGGCGGCCGTGCCGTCGAGGCGCAGGACGCCGTCGCCGGGGAGCACCTCGCGGGCCGTGTCCTGCCACTCGGCGTCGGTGAGCAACAGGTCCGCGCCCGCCTCGGTCAGCATCCGCCGCAGCCGCTCGCGCGGCGCCCTGCCGTCCAGGGGGACGTACACCCCGCCGGTGCGCACCAGGGCCAGCTGCGCCACGATCAGTTCGACCGAACGGTCCATCAGCACGCCGACCGGGCGTTCCGGCCGGACGCCGAGCGCCGCCAGACGGCCGGCCAGGGTCTCGGCCCGGGTGTCGAGTTCGCGGTAGGTGAGGCGCTCGTCGCCGCATTCCAGGGCGACCGCGTCGGGGACGCGTCGCACCTGCCCGGCGAAGAGTTCCGCGACCGTGGTGACGGGGTGTTCGGTGACCGTGCCGTGCCAGGCGCCGAGGACCTGCTCGCGGCGCTCGGCGGTGAGCAACGGCAGCCGTGCGGGCGGCCGCCCGGCACCGGTGACCATGTGCTCCAGCAGGACCGTGAGGTACTCGGCCATCAGGCGCACGGTGGCCTCGTCGAACAGCTCCGGGTCGTACCCCAGGCGCAGGGCCAGTTCCGGCCCCGGATAGGCCACCAGGCTCAGCGGGTAGTTGGTGGTCTCGATGCCGTCCAGGTCGCTGAGGCGCAGTCCGTGTGCGGCGGCGAGACCGTCGTCGGCCGGATAGTTCTCGAAGACGACGATGCTGTCGAACAGGGCGACCCGCTCGGGCAGTTCGGTGAACGTCCGCATCCGGGTCAGGGGCAGGTGGTCGAAGCGCCGGTCCTCGCTCTGGTCCCGCTGCACCTGGCGCAGCCAGTCGAGCAGGCCGCCGTCGGCCGGGACCGTGATCCGGGTGGGCAGGGTCGTGATGAACAGGCCGGTCATGGCCTCGGACCCGGGCAGCTCGGGCGGCCGACCCGACACGGTGGTGCCGAACACCACGTCGTCCCGGCCGGCCTGGCGGGCCAGCAGCAGCGCCCAGGCGCCCTGGACGAGGGTGTTCAGGGTCAGGCCGGAGGTCTTGGCGAGGTCCTCCAGGGCCCGGGTGGCGGCCGCGGGCACAGTGGCCCGTACCGCCTGGGTGGACTCGGCGCGATGGGCTTCGCGCGGGTCGCGGTCGTAGGGCAGCGGCGTGGGCTCGGCCAGGCCGGCCAGGCGGTCGCGCCAGTGCCGTTCGGCCTCCGTCCCGTCGCGTTCGCGCAGCCAGGCCACGTAGTCCCGGTACGGCGGCCGGTCGGGGGTCGTGTCCGCCGCACCGGTCCGTCCGGTCAGCGCCGCATGGCCGGCGAAGACGTCCGACAGCACCTGGAACAGGCTCCAGCCGTCCAGGAGCAGGTGGTGGAAGGACCAGACCACCCGCACGGCGGTGTCGGAGACGCGGGCCACCGCCAGTCGCTGCAGCGGCGCCCGCGCCAGGTCGAGGCCGGCCGCCCGGTCCCGGTCCACGAGTCCGGCCAGCCGGTCGCGGCGTTCGTCCTCGGTCAGCTCGCGCCAGTCCAGGTGGGTGACGGGTACGGACGCGTTCCGTTGGACCACCAGCAGCGGCTCGGGCACGTCCTGCCAGACGATCCGACCGCGCAGGACCGCGGTGCGGTCGGTCACCCGCTGCCAGGCCGCGGCCAGCGCGTCGGGGTCGGGTACGCCGTCCAGAACGAAGGTCAGCTGCTGGAAGTAGGCGCTGCGGTCGTCCTGGGACAGGCCGTGGAAGAGCATGCCGGCCTGGGTCGGCGTGAGCGGCAGGACGTCCTCCACCGCGCCCGGGTCGTCTCCCACGATCCGGTCCACGGCCGCCTGGTCGAGGAGGGCCAGCGGGAAGTCGGACGGCGTGCGCCCGCCGGCGCCCGGCCGCGCCGCGTACCGGGCGAGCTGCGACAGTGCCCCGGCGAACCGTTCGGCCAGGGCCTCGACGGTCGCTGTCCGGTGCAGCCGGTCGGAGTAGAACCAGGTGAACTCCAGCTCTTCGCCGTCGAGTTGTCCTACGACCTCCAGGGCGTGCGGGCGCTCGGACGCCGGGTCGGCGTCCAGCTCGAGCGGCCGGAACGTCCCCCGGAACAGGCCGTCCGGCCGGTCGGGGAACGTCATGCGCCCCAGGTAGTTGAAGCTGACCCGCGCCGCCGGGCCGGGGCGCGTGGGCCCGGCCCCGTCACCGGTCCCGTCGCCGGTCCCGTCGCCGGTGCCGGCGAGGTGACGCAGCACGTCGTGGCCCAGGCCGTGCCGGGGTACGGCGCGCAGCTGTTCCTTGACCTGCTTGAGCACGGTGTCCCAGTCCGCCCGCTCGGGGACGGCGAGGGCGACCGGATGGCGGGTGGTGAACCAGCCGACGGTGCGGCTGATGTCGAGGTCGGTGAACAGCTCCTCGCGGCCGTGCCCCTCGACGTCCACCAGCACCCGGTCCTGCCCGCTCCACGCGCACAGCACCCGGCCGAGGGCGCTCAGCAGCACGTCGTTGACCCGGGTGCGGTAGGTCTCGGGCAGGGTGCGCAGCAGGACGGCGGTGTCCTCGGGGCTCAGCCGCACGGTCACCGCACGGGCCGAGGCGTAGGTGTTGGCGCCCGTCGGGTCGCCCGGCAGGTCGCCGGGCAGGGCCGCGCCGGCCTCCGGGACGGCCCGCGCCCAGTACTGCCTCTCGTCGTCGAAGCCGCCGTCGGCGGCGTGCGCGTTCAGCCGGTGGGCCCAGTGCCGCAGCGGCGAGGACTTCGCCGGCAGCGCGGCCGTCGCGTCGCCGCCGTCGCGGTAGGCGCGGTAGGCGCGGTCGAGGTCCTCCAGCAGCAGCCGCCAGGAGACCCCGTCGACCACGAGGTGGTGCACGGCCAGGTGCAGGACCCTGGGCCGGCCGGGGCCCCGGTCGTGCAGGACGGCCCGCAGCAGCGGCCCGTGCTCCAGGTCGAAGGGGCCGAAGTGGGGGCTGTCGGTGTCGGGGCCGGTGTGCCGGGCCAGCGTGATCCGGGGTGCCGTCTCGTCGATGTGCCAGCGTTCGTCCCCGGGGCCGTCGCCGGCCGGGAACCGGGAGCGCAGGGCGTCGTGGTGGGCGACCACGGCGTTCAGCGCGTCCTCCAGCGCCGCCGTGTCCAGGTCCTCGGGCATCCGGAGGGAGAGGGTCTGCGCGAAGTGTCCGGCCCGGTCGCCGGCGCTGTCGAACAGCCAGTGCTGTATCGGCGTCAGGGGGCTCGGTCCGGTGGCGGCCACCGCGGCGGGCGCGGCGGCGCGGGGCCGGCCGACGGCGTCCGCGCACCGGGCCAGGGCGGCGACCGTCTGGTGCCGGTAGACGTCACGGGACGTCACCTGCAGCCCCGCCTGCCGGGCCCGGGCCACCACCTGGATGCTGAGGATGGAGTCGCCGCCGAGCGCGAAGAAGTTGTCGTCCGCGCCGACGCGCTCCAGGTGCAGGACCTCCGCCCAGATGGCGGCCAGCAGGTGTTCGGTGGGGGTGCGGGGCGCGACGTGGCGTACGGCGTGCACGGCCGGCCCCGGGTCGGGCAGCCGGCCGCGGTCGAGCTTGCCGTTGGGGTTGAGCGGCAGGGCGTCCAGCACCACGACGGCCGAGGGCACCATGTAGGCGGGCAGCGTGCGGCCGAGCGTCCGGCGCACGGCCTCCGGTTCCACGCCGCCTCCCGGGACGGGGACGACGTAGCCGACCAGGCTCCGCCGGCCGTCGCTCTCGGAGGCGAGGGCGGCCGCCTCGGCCACGCCCTCGCAGCGCCGCAGCGCCTCCTCCACCTCGCCCAGTTCGATACGGAATCCCCGGACCTTGACCTGCTGGTCGGTCCGGCCCACGTACTCCAGCTCGCCGTCGGCGCTCCAGCGCACCAGGTCTCCGGTGCGGTACATGCGCTCCCCCGGCGCGCCGTAGGGATCGGCGAGGAACCGGGCGGCGGTCAGGCCGGGGCGCCGCAGGTAGCCGCGCGCCAGGCCGCCGCCCCCCAGGTACAGCTCGCCGGTCACTCCCGGGGGTTGCGGGCGCAGCGAGCGGTCGAGGACGTAGACCCGGGTGCGGGCCACCGGCCGGCCGATCGGCGGGGCGTCTTCCGGCACCCGGTCGCCGGCGAACCAGGCGGTGGCGTACACGGTGGCCTCGGTGGGGCCGTAGATGTTGGCGATCTCGCACGCGGGCATGACGTCACGCAGCTCGCGCACGGTCTGCGCGGACAGCGCCTCGCCGGCCAGCACGACCGTGCCCGCCTCGACCGGGGTGGCGCCGCCGGCGACCAGCCGGGAGACCACGGACGGCACCCCGCTGAGCAGTCCGGCCCGCCGCGTCCCCGGCGCGTCGGCGAGGGCGGGCAGGTCGTCGACGACCTCGACACACCCTCCGGCCAGCAGCGGGCACAGCAGCTCGAAGACCGAGACGTCGAAGTTGAGCGAGGTGGCGGCGATGACGTGCGCCAGCCGGCCGGTACCGAACCGCTCGCGCGCCCAGGCGGCCAGCGCGGCCACGCTGCGCCGGGTGACCACCACGCCCTTGGGGCGGCCGGTCGACCCCGAGGTGTAGATGACGTACGCGGGGTGGTCCGGGTGCAGGGGCCGGATCCGGTCGGCGTCGGTCGGGTCGGCCTCCCCGGCCCGCGTGACCTCGGCGTCGAAGGCCGCGCAGTCGTCGAGGATCAGCGGGTCGCAGTCCTCGGGCAGGGCGCGCGCGGTCTCGCGGGTGGCGACGACCAGGGCGGGAGCGGCGTCGGCGAGCATGAAGCGGACGCGGTCGGCCGGGTAGGAGGGGTCCACCGGGAGGTACCCCGCACCCGACTTCAGTACCGCCCACAGCACCGACGGCAGATCGGCGGAGCGCGGCAGGCACAGTCCGACGAGGGTCTCCGGGCCCGCGCCGCGGGAGACGAGCAGCCGGGCCAGACGGTTGGCGCGCCGGTTCACCTCGGCGTAGTCCAGCCGCACCGGCCCGCAGGTGACGGCGGTCCGGTCGGGGGTGCGGGCCACCTGCGCCTCGAACAGTCCGACCAGCGTGGTGTCCGAGGTGTCCGGCATGTCCTCGGGGGCGGGGTTCCAGGAGTCGACGAGTGTGCGCTGCTCGTCCCCGGAGAGCATGGAGAGTTCGGCCAGGGTCCGGCTCGGGCCGTCCGCCATCCCCTCCAGGAGGTGGTGCAGGTGCCGGGCCATACGGGCCACGGTCCGGGCCTCGAACAGGTCGGTGTTGTACTCCACCGTGAGCGCGCAGCCGCCCTCCTGGTCCGGAGCGAACTCCAGGACCAGGTCGAAGCGGGCGGCCGGGCGGGGCAGCGGGTGCTCCTCGAAGCGCAGCCGGCCGGCCGCGGGCAGCGCCGTGGCGGTCTGCTGGACGACGAGCGCCTGCACGAGCGGGGTGCGGCTGGGGTCGCGGGGCGGGGCCAGTTCCTCGACCACCCGGTCGAACGGCACCCCGTCGTGGGCGAAGGCGTCCAGCACGGTCGTCCGCATGCTCTCCACGAACCGGTCGACGGTGACCGCCTCGTCCACCTCGCCGCGCAGCACCACGGTGTTGGCGAAGAAGCCCACCGCCTCCTCCAGGTCCCGGCGGCCACGCCCGTTGGTGACGGTGCCGAAGGCCACGTCCCGTTGGCCGGAGTAGCGGGAGAACAGCAGCGCGGACGCCCCGGCGAACAGGGTGAACACGGTCGTCCCCCGGCCGGTGGCCAGGTGCCGCAGCCGGCTCACCAGGCCGGCCGGGAGGTGGTGCCGGTGCGCCGCGCCGGAGGCGGTGCGCACCGTGGGCCGGACCCGGTCGGTGGGCAGTTCCAGGTGCTGCAGGCCCGCCAGGTGCCGCTTCCAGTAGGTCAGGTCCTCGGCGTCCCCGGCGGAGTGCCGGTCCCGCTCCCACACCGCGAAGTCCGGGTACTGGACGGCCGGTTCGGGCAGGTCGTGCGGCTCGCCGGAGACCTCCGCCCGGTAGAGGGCGGCCAGTTCGCGGGTGAGGACGCCCACCGACCAGCCGTCGGTGACGATGTGGTGCTGGCCGATGAGCAGCAGGTGCTCGTCGGTGGCGAGGCGGACGAGCAGGGCGCGGGTGAGGGGGCCCGTCGTCAGGTCGTAGGGGCGGCGCAGTTCGTCGGTCAGCAGCCGTTCGGCGGCCTCCGCCCGGTCCTCTGCCGGCAGGTCGCCGAGGTCCGCCGTGCGCAGCGGCACCGCGGCCTCGGGGTCGACCCGCTGCACGCCCTGTCCGTCGACCGTGAGGAACGTGGTGCGCAGGGAGTCGTGCCGGGCGGCCAGCCGGTCGAGCGCCCGGCGCAGGGCCTCGGGGTCCAGTTCGCCGCGCAGCCGCAGGGCCACGCCGGTGTTGTACTCCGTGCCGCCGGCGGTCAGGTCGTCGAGGAACCACAGCCGTCGCTGGGCGCTGGAGAGCGGCAGGGGCCGCTCGCGCGGGGCGGGCGGGATCGGCTCGGCCGGGGCGGCGGCGGACGCGTCGTCGAGCAGCGGGGCGAGGGCGGCGAGCGTCCGCGCGGTGAAGACGTCCCGCACGGTCAGCCGGGCGCCCAGTTCGTCCCTGACGCGGGCCAGCGCCCGGGCGGCGAGGATCGAGTCGCCGCCCAGGTCGAAGAAGTCGTCGCTCATGCCGACGGCGTCGACGCCCAGCACGTCGGCCCAGATGGCGGCCAGCGCGGACTCCCGCTCCGTGCGCGGCGGAACATGGCCCGTGGAGGACGTGCGGGCGGGGGCGGGCAGGGCCCGCCGGTCGATCTTGTGCTGCGGGGTGAGGGGCAGCCGGTCCAGGACGACTACGGCGGACGGGACCATGTGGGCGGGCAGGACGGCGGCCACGGCCGCGCGCACCGCCGCCGGGTCCGGGGCCCGTCCGGGGTCCGCGGGGGTGACGTAGCCGACGAGCCGCTGCCGGCCCGGTTCGTCCTCGCGCACCACGACCACGGCCTCGCCGACCTCGGCGCGCTTCAGCAGGGCGGCCTCGATCTCCCCCGGTTCGACACGGAAGCCGCGGACCTTCACCTGCCGGTCGACCCGGCCGAGGAACTCCAGTTCACCGTCGGCGGTCCAGCGGGCCCGGTCGCCGGTGCGGTAGAGCCGGGCACCGGACGGCCCGAAGGGGTCGGCGACGAAACGGGCGGCGGTCAGGCCCGGGCGGCCCAGGTAGCCGCGGGCCACGCCGTCGCCGCCGACGTACAGCTCCCCTTCCTCGCCGGGCGGTACGGGGGTCATCGCGGCGTCGAGCACGTACACCCGGGTGTGCGGCAGCGCGGCACCGATCGTCGGGGTGCCGCCGCCTGCCGACAGCGGCCCGGTCCAGGTGGCGACGATGGTGGCCTCGGTGGGGCCGTAGGAGTTGATCATGCGTCGGCCGGGTGCCCAGCGGTCCACGAGCCCGGCCGGGCAGGCCTCGGCGCCCACGATCAGCGTGCGCAGTCGGCGGGCGGTGCCGGCGGTCGGGTCGGGGAGGGTGGCCAGGGCCGCCGGCGGGATGAGGGTGTGGGTGATGCGGTGCTCGTCGAGGACGGAGGCGAGTTCGTCGCCGAGCCAGGGGCCGTCCGGTGGTACGACGAGGGTGGCGCCGGCCAGGACGGAGATGAACAGCTCCAGGACGGAGGCGTCGAAGCTGGGCGAGGAGAACTGCAGCACCCGGTCACCGGGGCGCACGGCGTAGCGTTCCACGGCGGCGGCGGTGAAGCCGCCGATGCCGCGGTGGGTGACGGTCACGCCCTTCGGCGTCCCGGTGGAACCCGAGGTGTAGATCACGTACGCGGCGTGGTCGGCGTCGACGGCCACGCGGGGGGCCACCGCCTCGCCCGCGTCCTCGCCGTCCGGGCGCCGGCCCCGCCCCACGCCCGCCGGCGCGGCCGGATCCATCGCCTCGCGCACCCGGGACAGGTCGTCGAGTACGACCGCGGGTGCGGCGTCGGCGAGCATCAACGCCCGCCGCTCGGCGGGATAGGCGGGGTCCACGGGCAGGAAGGCGGCGCCCGCCCGGGCCACCGCCAGCTCCGCCGCGATCAGCTCCATCGAGCGCGGCAGGACCAGCGCCACCGTGCGGTCCGGCCCGGCCCCGCCCTGGACGAGGTGGCCGGCCAGGCGGTCGGCCCGTGCCGCCAGCTCCCGGTAGCTCCAGGTCCGCCGCCCGTCGGTCACCGCGGGCGCGTCCGGGGTGACCGACACCCACGCGGCGAACAGTTCGCCGAGCGTCGGGTACGCGTCCGGCACCGCCGCGGCGCTCTCCGGCGGCCCGGCGGCGTGGCCGGCCTGCGGCAGCGGTGACGCCGGTACGGGCTTGTCGTGCAGGTGCGTCATGGGAAAAGTCCTTCGGGGACGATGCGGCGCGAGCGGACGGAGGGCGGTGAGCGGGCAGCCTTCGGACGCACCGGGGCGGCACGGCGGGTGGTGCGTGCGAGCGGGCGTGCGTGCGGGCGCGGTCCGTGCGGCGGAGCCACGGGGCGAGGCACCGCCCGTACGGCGCACGGCTGTGCCGAGGCTCGTGGGGCGTCTCCCCTACGGCGTGCGGTGGGACTCCGGAGCTACGGGTGCGGCGCGCGGCGGCGCTGTGCCGCTCAGCCGTCGTCGGTACGGCGTGCCGTGCGCCCGGATATCTGCACCCGGTCGATCCTGCCGGTGGCGGGATCGCGGTGGAACCGCCCGCCGGGCTCGCGGCGGCCGGTGGCCGGGTCGGCCAGATCGCATGTCAGGTCGGGGTGGCAGACCAGGGGTATCGGCAGGTCGCCGTCGACGGACAGCGTGAGGGAGCCGTCGGGCGCCGGTGCGACGCGGTACTCCGTGCGGCCGTTGAGGTACGTGCCCGCGCAGTCGCCCGGAGCGGCCGCGGGCCGGCGGGGGTCCGCGAGGGCGGGGGCGGGGGCGGTGGGCACCCGCACCCCGGTGATGCGGGCCAGGTCGTCGGTGAGGTCCCGCCAGAGCGCGGTGGCCCCGCCGGCGTTGCCGGTGAAGGCGACCACCACACCGCTGTCCGGTTCGGCCCGCAGATGGCAGGAGGTGCCCTGGGCGTTGCCGTCGTGGCCGCACCACAGGTGGTCGTCCTGCCCGTACAGGGCGAGACCCGGCCCCCAGCCGTCCGCGAGGGTGCCCGGCCGGGCACCGGGTTCCGGGCGGCGCATCTCCTTGGCGACGGCGGGCGGCAGGACGGTGGACCTGCCGACCAGGGCGCCGCCGAACGCGCACAGGTCGGCGGCGCTCGCCATCAGGGCGCCGGCCGGCGCCTCCAGCGGTGCGAGGTTCTGCCGGGCCGGGCGGGTCCGGCCCGTCGCGGTGTTGAGCGCGTGGCCGGCCGCGACCGGCCGCGCGGGCGCTCTGTCGCCCAGGAACGCGGGCACGGTGCCCAGCGGTTCGAGGAGCACCGCGCGGACGGCCTCGTGCCACGGCATGCCGGTCACCTCCTCGACCAGCCGCCCGGCGGCGACGTAGCCCGCGTTGGAGTAGGAGAAGTCGGTACCGGGCGGGAACAGCGCGTCCCGGGCCGTGCACACGGCCGAGAGGTAGCGGGAGGCGGTGGTCCGGGCGGCGGTGTCGGAGTCGGGGCCGGTGGGCAGTCCGCCGGTGTGGCTCAGCAGGTGGCGAATCGTCACTTCGCCCAACTCGCGCAGCTCGGGAAGGTATTCGGCCGCGGGTTCGTCCAGGTCCAGGTCGCCGTCGTCGGCCAGGAGCAGCACGAGGGCGGCCGTATAGGGCTTGGTGAGGGACCCCAGGGGGACGGCGGTGTCCGTCGTGAAGGCGACGCCGGTCGCGTCGTCGGCCGTACCGGTGTGCAGGGTGAGCACGTCCGTCCCGGTGTGCACGGCCAGTTGCGCGCCGGGGACCCGGTGGGTGCGGGCGAGCGCGTCGAGCCGGTCCTGCAGTTCGTGGCGCAGGGCGGACGGCGCCCGCTCGGCGAGCGGCGGGGTAGGGGTGTACGGCATGAGAAGGGGACTCCCGTTGACTGGGTCTCATGTGCGGGTGTGAAGGTCCGGCCCGGATGCGAGCGGTGCGGGAGGGCCGGGGGGCGTGAGCGCGCCCGTGTTACGGCCTGGTGACCTCGACCGGCAGATGGCGTACGCCGACGATGACGGCCGGGTTCTGGTAGGTGACCTCTTCGTAGGAGGGGACCGCCAGGGTGCGGAAACGTATCTGCAGCATGCGCAGGGCGATGCGCGCTTCCAGCCGGGCCAGCGGCGCGCCGAAGCAGAAGTGGATGCCGTGGCCGAAGGTCAGATGGGGGTTGGGGTGGCGCGAAAGGTCCAGGACGTCGGGCTCGTGGAAGCGGGCCGGGTCCCGGTTGGCGGCACCGAGGTGGGCCATCAGCAGGGTGTCGGCGGGCAGCTCGTGGCCGCCGAGGACCACCGGCCTGGTGACGCGTCGCCCCAGCTCGGGGAAGGGGGGCAGCCAGCGCAGCACCTCCTCGACGGCGCGCGGGATCCCGCCGGGGTCGGCGCGCAGCGCGGCGTTCGTCCCGGGGTGCCGGTCGAAGGTGACGACGGCGTTGCCCAGCAGCGCGGTCGTGGTGATGTGCCCGGCCACCAGGAGCAGCGCGACGAACCCGACCATCTCCTGGTCCGCCAGGCGGACGCCGTCCACCTCGGCCTCGATCAGTCGGCTGGTGAGGTCGTCACCCGGGTGCGCGCGCCGGTGCCGGATGTGCTCCAGCACATAGTCGTTCATCTCGCGCACGGTGGGCGCGATCGCCTCCAGGGCCCGTTCCAGGTCGGCCATGTCCGGCGCCTCGCCGAGCTGGTCACCACCGAACAGGGTGCTCGCCCACTCCTGGAAGAGTCTGTGCTCGCCGGCCGGGACGCCCAGCAGTTCGGCGATGACGATGATGGGGAGCGGATAGGCGAGCGTGTCGACCAGGTCGAAACGGTCCTGGTCCGCGACGCTGTCGAGCAGCCGGGCGCAGACGGCCTCGATGCGCGGTTCCAGCCCCTGCACCACCCGGGGGGTGAACGCCTGGCTCACCAGGGCGCGCAGCTTGCGGTGTTCCGGCGGATCCATGGCGACGAAGTTGCCCTGGGTGAAGGTCGCGAAGTCCTCTTGGGTCGGGGCGATGGGGGACATGTCCGAGGAGTAGGTCGCCGGGTCGGCGAGTACGGCGGCGACCGACTCGTGGTCCAGGACCTGCCACACGCCCTGGCCCTCGTCGTAGCGCACCGGCCCGGTCTCCCGTAAGAGCCGCCAGCGTGCCGGTAACTCCTCCAGCAGCAGGGACTCCCCCGCCAGTTGGTTGCTGGTCACGTCTTCTCCTTGGGTAGCGACACGCGGGCACGGTGGAACCACACGTGCGGGTGGTGCTGGACGGGGCCTGGTGCGGCGGACACACGGGGCCGCCGGTCACTCGGACCGCCGGCCGCTCGCGGAGCCACGCCGGGCGAGGTCACACGCCTGGCTCCGGCACACAGGGCGCGGCCCGTGCTGCCTGTCGTGCGAAGCCTGGCGGTCAGGTGCCTTCAGCCGGCCGGCGGGCCGGGCCGGAACACCTCAGCACGCCCACCCGGGCGCACTGGGACTGCGCGGTCGGCCGTGGCCCCGTGCCGAACCGTGTCCGGCGGACCGACCCCGCATAGCGATTCCCCCCAGCGTCAGACCCGAAGGTTCGGAACGAGGTGAGAGGGCGCGTACGCCCGGCGTGTGCTGTCCCAGGATTGGCACGATGCGCACTCCAGAACACCTTCGTTTCGGTCGAACCGGCCACAGTCTTCACGGCGAGACACCCGATAGCAACCCCCTGAGGTTGAACGGAGAGCGACGTCAACGGGGGTCCGGCCACGCATCGCGGCCCCTGCGGATCGTCGCCCCGCGTGTGCCCCCACACCCTCCTCCCGAAACCCGAAGTCCCCGCGAATACGGCCCCGTTGCCCGACCAGCCGCCCCTGAGCAGGCACGACGGTCCGGGCGGTCGGCGAAGTGACTACTGGTGACCGACCGGTAACCACGTGGTGGTCAATGGTGCTGGTACCCGTTACCCGCGGTACGGCCGAGGTCGGCCCATGAGCTGAGGCCATTCGGCTCTCGCGGTGCACGGGGGCGCACATACGCCGACCGCATGTGCCCCCCGCGCTTCGATTCGAGGGGCGTAAGCAGGCGCGAGTGGGGTACTCGAAGGCGTTTGGGACGTCGTCCCACCACTCCGGGTCGGCGGGCGCACCCGCGCGTCGGCCCGCTCGCCGTGCGACGGACGCCGCCACGAGGGAGCCTTGACCATGCGACGCGCGGCCGTACGAGGAGGTGGTCGCCGTGTCCGACGGGCAGCGGTCCGGGCCGGCACCGACGGCCGCCGAGGCGCGGGTCGGCGAGCCGCTGCTGTCCCTGGCGCTGGCCACCATGCTGGAGGACGTGCACGCGCACTCCGGCGCGGTGTACGTGCTCAGACCCGACGAGCCGGTGCTGGAGATGGCCGTGATGGCGGGACTGCCCCGGGCGTTCGCGGCGCCGTGGGAGCGGGTCGGGCTGAGCGCGCCGATCCCGGTCGCCGAGGCGGCGCGCGAACGGCGGCTGGTGTGGGTGGGCGGCGAGGAGGACATGGCCCGCCGCTATCCGCGCATCGCCGTGGTGCTGCCCTACCCGTTCGCACTGGCCGCGCTGCCGGTGGCGACGGAGGCCACGGTGTACGGCGCGGTGTTCGTGACCTGGCCAGGCTCGCACCCGGCCGAGCTGTCCGACCGGGAGCGGGACCATCTGACGGCGGCCTGCGACCGGCTGGCGCTGCGGCTGCGGCGGGCGGCGGGCAAGGGCCGGCCGCTGGGCCACGAGGCCGACCTGCTGGCGGCGCCGACCTCGGGCGTGGCGGGCACCCTCGGGACGGTCGAGGCGGCGCGGATGGTGGCCCGGCTGCCGTACGGGCTGATCTCGCTGGACCTGCACGGCCGGATCGGGTTCGCCAACACGGCGGCGGCCGACCTGCTGGGCGCGCAGGCCGGTGACCTGCTCGGCACCCAGCCATGGGTGTCGGTGCCGTGGCTGAACGACCCCATGTACGAGGACCGCTACCGGGCGGCCCTGATCAGCCAGTCCGTGACGTCGTTCGTGGCGCTGCGCCCGCCGGGCGAGTGGCTGTCGTTCCGGTTGTACCCGAGCACCAGCGGGCTGACCGTGCGGATCAGCCGGGCCCGGGCGGTGGCGGAGATGGTGGGCAGCCTGCCGCGCTCCGGGCGGCCCCCGTCCCGGCTGGTCACCATCTCGCAGGTGCTGAGCCTGGCGGGCGCGCTGACCGAGGCGGTGGGCGTCTCGGACGTGGTGCAGCTGGTCGCGGACGAGGTGGCGCCGGCCGTCGGCAGCCAGGCGCTGCTGATCCTCGGGTCGCGGGGCGGGCGGCTGCACGTGCTGGGACAACGGGGGTATCCGGACCCGCGCGTCGTCGAGCGCTTCGACGGGCTGCCGCTGAGCGAGCGCACCCCGGCCACCCAGGTCCTCGACAGCGGGGTGCCCGGCTTCATCGACTCCCGGGAGCAGTTGGAGCGGCTGTACCCCCGTCACCGGGGGTCGCCGGACGGGTTCGCGGCCTGGGCCTATCTGCCGCTGATCGCCTCCGGGCGGCCGGTGGGCACCTGTGTGCTCGCCTACGCGGAGCCGCACGTCTTCCCGGCCGACGAACGGGCGGTCCTGACGAGCCTGGGCGGCCTGATCGCACAGGCCCTGGAGCGGGCCCAGCTGTACGACACCAAGAACCAGCTGGCGCACGGGCTGCAGGCGGCGCTGCTGCCGCACTCGCTGGCGCCGCTGCCCGGCCTGGAGGCGGCGGCACGCTATCTGCCGGCCACCCAGGGGATGGAGATCGGCGGCGACTTCTACGACCTGGTGCCGACCCGGCCGCTGGCGGCCGCGGTGATCGGGGACGTACAGGGGCACAACGTGACGGCGGCCGGGCTGATGGGGCAGATCCGCACCGGCGTCCGCGCGTACACCACCGTCGGGCAGGAGCCGCAGGAGGTGATGCGCAGCACCAACCGGCTGCTCATCGACCTGGGCGCCGAACTGTTCGTCAGCTGTCTGTACCTGCGGGTCGATCCGGCGCGCGGGCGGGCCGTGATGGCCCGGGCGGGGCATCCGCCGCCGCTGCTGCGCCGGCCGGACGGGCGGGTACGGGTGCTCGACCTGGCCGGGGGGCCGCTGCTGGGCATCGACGCGGCGGCGACGTATCCGACCACCGAGGTCTGCCTCGCTCCCGGCGCGGTCCTGGTCCTCTACACCGACGGTCTGATCGAATACCCCGGCGTGGACATCGAGGACGCGCTGGCCGGTCTCGGCGAGGTGCTCGCCGAGGGCGGCGGTCTGCCGCTGGAGGAGCTGGCCGACACCCTCGTGGAGCACAGTGCGGCGGCACGGGAGCGGGTGGACGACGTGGCGGTGCTGTTGCTGCGGGCGTGCGGCGAGGGCTGAGCCGGCGCCCGCACGTCCGCGGTGGTGCCACGACGCGCGCGGTCCGGCCCTCCCGCCGGAGGGCCGGACCGTCCACCGCCGGCCGGAACCGCTGAGTGGGCCGGTCGGTGGGCCACGGAGGGGACTATCCGGCGTTCGCGCCCGTCCCCGACTGGTTGCCGGTTCCCGCACCGGCACCGGACTGGTTGCCGGCCCCGGACTGGTTGCCGGATCCGGCCCCCGCCCCGGACTGGTCACCCGCGCCCGACTGCGCTCCGGTGCCCGCGCCCGACTGGTCGCCGGCACCCGCACCCGCACCCGCACCGGACTGGTTGCCCGCGCCGCTCTGGTCGCCGGCCGAGGCGGTGGCCGACGGGTCGGCGCTGCCGCCGATCTGGTTGCCACCGGCCTGGTTGCCGGCACCGGACTGGTCGCCGGCCGAGGCCGAGGCGGACGGGTCGGCCGCGCCGTTGCCCGCGTTGCCGCCGTTGCCCGCGTTGCCGAGGGTGGCGCCGGTGGCCTGGAGGGCGGCGGTCACCGGCTGGAAGAAGGTCTCACCACCGTTGGTGCAGTCACCGCTGCCGCCGGAGGTGAGGCCGACCGCGCCGCCGTCCTGGGTGAACAGGGACCCGCCGCTGTCGCCCGCCTCGGCGCAGACGTTGGTCTGGATGAGGCCGTTGACGGTGTCGGTGCCGCCCGGGACCGTCTCGCTCGCGAAGTTCACGGTGGCGTCCAGGCCGGTGACCTGCCCGTTGTGCAGGCCCGTGGTGGACCCCATCCGGAACACGGTCTCGCCGACGGTGGCGTCCTTGGCCTGGGTGATCTGGACGGTCTGGCCGTTGCCGGCGTTGACCTCGCTGGGCGCCTGGGTGGTGGTGTCGTTGTACTTGACGAGCGAGAAGTCGTTGCCGGGGAACTTGGCCTGGTCCACGGTGGCTATGGGCTGGCCGCCCTGCGAGTCGGACCAGTCCTTGGCCGCGACACCGCAGTGACCGGCCGTCAGGAAGGCGGGACTGCCGTCGGAGGCGGTGACGTTGAAGCCGAGGGAGCAGCGGACGGTGCCGTTCTGCACCTGGGAGAAGATGGCGTCGCCGCCGGACACGAAGGTCTTGAAGCGGCCGGAGGTCTTCTTCAGGGTCGCCATGTCGGAGCCGAGGCCCTGGACGGTCGACTGCAGTCTGTTCCACTTGGCGCCGGTGACCGTGCTGTCCGCGGTGACCTGGACCTTGTTCGTCTTCGGGTCGACGGCCCAGGAGGTGCCCGGGATGGTCGCCCTGTTCTTCAGGGTCCGCGCGGCGGTCTTGAGGGCGGCCGTGCTGTTCTTGACCTGGCGGACGGCCGCGCCGGCCTTCTTCGCCTGGACGATGACGTTGTCGTTGCCGTTGACCACGTTGACGACGAGCTGCTGCTTGGTGCCGTCGTAGTAGGAGCCGGCGAACGCGTCACCCAGCAGCTTCTGCAGCTGTGCGGCGAGATCCGAGGCGTCCGTGGCCTTCATGGTCCTGGGGGCGACGGCGGCGGCGCCCGAGGCGTTGTCCTGCGACGCGTTGGCGTTGGGCAGCAGGAGGGCCGCCGCGCCGAGCGCCGCGACACCGCCGACCGCGATCGCGGCCTTGCGCTTCGGAATTCGCTTGTGACTCAAACTTCTCGACCTCCTGGGACGGCGTCTCTGCCGTGTCGGGCAGTGGATCCGGGGCGCCTGGATGGCTGTAGGTACGGACGGGTCACGCGGTGCGTTCAATTCCGTTTGCCAACTTCCTTTGCGCAACCAGGAATCGGCCGGGATCGGCGGGTTCGTGACGGCCTGGCCGAGCGTCCCGGGGTTGACGCGGTCAGCAACCGACCGGTGACGGTCCGTTGTGGACACGGACCGGAATCCCTGCTTCAGGGAATCTGCACATCGAATACGCAACCAAGTCACCGGCTCCAGTGGATCTGCACATCCGCGCGCCCCGCGGCACGCCTTTGGCGCGGAGTGCCGGAATCCGGACGGCGGGGGCAAGGGCCCGGGCGCGCCGATGCCGCGTCACATGTGAAGGAGTCGCCGACACGACGTGCGCACACCTGCACGGTTGATGCCCGCCGAGGCGCAAGTGCGCAGGTGGGAGAGGTGGTTGATTGGAAGCCCGAGGCGCGTGCGTGCTTTGATCCATCGCACCGCAACCGGCGCTCGGCGCCTGCGGTCGCGGCCGTCATCTGTCCCCAGAGGGGGCCGCTCCCCCCTTGAGAAATATCCACACGAAGGGAAGTTCCACCATGAACTCCACCCCCCAGGTCGAGACCGTCGAGATCTCCGACGCCGAGCTCGACAACGTCTCCGGCGGCCTTTCCGTGAACGCCCTCAACACCGTCACGGGTGCCGTGAACGGCATTGCCCCGGTTTCCGGCCTGGTCGACACGGTCGTCGGCACCGCCCAGGGTGTCACCGGCCTGAACGTGGCCCCGGTCACCAACCTGGTCGCCGGTCTCTGATCGCACCTCGTCGCCCTGAGCCCCCGGAGCCGTTTCCCGGCCCCGGGGCTCTCGGGTGCCCGCAACACGACGTAACGCAGTCTCTCCTCAGGTGAGGGAAGTCCCGTGCAGTTCCGCCAGCAGGCCCTCGCCAAGCTCCAGTCACCGGAAGAGCTCGACCTCCCGGTGCGGCTCGCCCGTCCGCAGGGCTGGCTCGCGCTGTCCGTCACCGTCGCCGTGATGGCGGCGGCCTCCGTCTGGGCGGTGACCGGCTCGGTCGCCTCCACCGTCAGCGCGCAGGCCATCCTCACGCACGCGCAGGGCAGTTACATCCTGCAGAGCCCCGTCGCCGGCCAGGTCACCGCGGTCCTCGCCCGGCAGGGCGAGCGCCTGCCCGCGAACTCACCGGTCCTCAAGGTCCGCACCGACCGGGGCGACGCGGTCGTCCGCACGGTCGCCGCGGGCCGGGTCACCGCGCTCGCCGCCACCATCGGTCAGATCATCCAGACCGGCGCGAACGTGGCCGCCGTCGAGAAAGTCGCCCACGCCTCCGACCCGCTGTACGCGACGGTGTACGTCCCCGCCGAGAACGCCGCCGCCATCCCCGCGCACGCCCCCGTCGACCTCACCGTGTCGTCGGTGCCGACCCAGCGGTACGGGGTGCTGCGCGGCCAGGTGAAGTCGGTGGACCGCGCTGCCCAGTCCGCCCAGTCCGTCTCGGAGTTCCTCGGGGACAGCCAGCTGGGCGAGCAGTTCACCCGGAAGGGCCGCCCGGTGGCCGTACTCGTCGAGCTGGACCCGTCGTCGACCACGAGCGGCTACCGCTGGTCGTCCGCGGGCGGTCCGCCGTACAAGCTCGACTCCATGACCCTGGCCACGGGTTCCATCCGGCTGGCCGACCAGCATCCCGTCGATTGGCTGCTCCCGTGACCGTGCACACCAGCACCGAGGAGACCCGGGGCCGCAGACGCGCCGCCCCGTCCAGGCGCCCGGTCCCCAAGGGCCGCGGAGGTAGCGTCCGCACGCCGACCGTGCTGCAGATGGAGGCCGTGGAGTGCGGCGCCGCCTCCCTCGCCATGGTCCTCGGCCACTACGGCCGGCACGTCCCGCTGGAGGAGCTGCGCATCGCCTGCGGCGTCTCCCGGGACGGCTCGCGCGCCAGCAACCTCCTGAAGGCGGCCCGCAGTTACGGACTGACCGCCAAGGGCATGCAGATGGACCTGGCCGCCCTCGCCGAGGTGCGGGCACCGGCCATCCTGTTCTGGGAGTTCAACCACTACGTCGTCTACGACGGCATGGGCCGGCGCCTCGGCCGGCGCGGCGTGTACATCAACGACCCCGCCAAGGGCCGCCGTTTCGTGCCCATGGAGGAGTTCGACGGCAGCTTCACCGGCGTCGTCCTGGTGCTGGAACCGGGTGACGGCTTCGAGAAGGGCGGCCGCAGGCCGGGCGTCCTCGGCGCCATGCCGGCCCGGCTGCGCGGCACCGCCGGCACCCTGCCCGCGGCCGTGCTGGCCAGCCTGCTGCTGGTGGCGGTCGGTGCGGCGGTGCCCGCGCTCAGCCGTACCTATATCGACATGTTCCTCATCGGCGGGCAGACCTCCCTGCTGGGCGTGCTGTTCGCCTCGATGGGCACCTGTGTGCTGCTCACGCTGGTGCTGACCTGGCTCCAGCAGACCAACCTGCTGCACGGCAGGATCATCTCCTCCACCCTTTCCAGCGCCCGCTTCCTGCGCCATCTGCTGCGGCTGCCGGTGACCTTCTTCGCCCAGCGCAGCCCGGCCGACCTGGTGCAGCGCCTGCAGTCCAACGACCAGGTCGCCGAGACGCTCGCCCGTGACCTCGCGGCGGCCGGCGTGGACGCGATCGTGGTCGTGCTGTACGCGGTGCTGCTGTACACCTACGATCCGCAGCTGACCTTCGTCGGGATCGGCGTGGCGCTGCTGAACGTCGTCGCGATGCGGCTGGTCGTACGGTTGCGCGCGACCCGTACCGCCAAGCTGCGTGCCGACACGGCGCGGCTGACCAACACCGCCTACACCGGCCTGCAGCTGATCGAGACCATGAAGGCGACCGGCGGCGAGGACGGCTACTTCCGCAAGTGGGCCGGGCAGCACGCCTCCACGCTGGAGGAACAGCAGCGGCTCGGGGTGCCGAGCGCCTGGCTGGGGGTGGTCGCGCCGACGCTGGCGACGCTGAACAGCGCGCTGATCCTGTGGATCGGCGGCATGCGCGCGGTCGAGGGCCATATCTCGATCGGCCTGCTGGTCGCCTTCCAGGCGCTGGTCACCCGCTTCACCGCGCCGCTGACCCGGCTCAACGGGGTCGCGGGCCGCATCCAGGACTTCGCGGCCGACGTGGCCCGGCTGAAGGACGTGGAGAGCTTCCAGGCCGACCCGCTCTACGCCCGCCCCGGCGCGGGAGACTCCACCCGCCGGCTGCACGGACATGTGGAACTGGAGAACATCTCGTTCGGCTACAGCCCCCTCGACCAGCCGCTGCTCACCGGGTTCGACCTGACCGTCGGCCCCGGGCAGCAGGTGGCCCTGGTGGGCGGCTCGGGCAGCGGCAAGTCGACGGTGTCCCGGCTCATCTCGGGTCTCTACACGCCCTGGGAGGGGGTGATCCGCATCGACGGACAGCGCCTGGAGGACATCCCGCGCGGCTCGCTCGCCGCCTCCGTCTCCTTCGTCGACCAGGACGTCTTCCTCTTCGAGGGCTCGGTCCGCGACAACGTGGCGCTGTGGGACCCGTCGATCCCGGACGACGCGGTGGTGGAGGCGCTGAAGGACGCGGCCCTGTACGACGTGGTGACGCGCCGGCCCGGCGGCATCCACAGCCCGGTCGAGCAGGACGGCCGCAACTTCTCCGGCGGTCAGCGCCAACGCCTGGAGATCGCGCGTGCGTTGGTGCGCCGGCCGAGCATCCTGGTGCTGGACGAGGTGACCAGTGCGCTGGACGCGGAGACCGAACTGGTCGTGATGGACAACCTGCGCCGGCGCGGCTGCGCCTGTGTGGTGATCGCCCACCGGCTGTCCACCGTCCGCGACAGCGACGAGATCGTGGTGCTCCAGCACGGCACGATCGTGGAGCGCGGGCGGCACGACGAGCTGGTGGCGCGCGGCGGTGCGTACGCCGCGCTGGTCAGGGAGCGGTGACATGACGACCGTCGACGAAGGCGACCTGGTACTCGGGGCGCTCGGCACACTGGGCACGCCCATCGACTGCGCCGGCCTGAGCCGCCTGGACCTCGAAGGTCCGCAGGTGCTGTGGCTGGTCGCGGCGGGCGCGCTGGACCTGTTCGCGGTGGACGCCGGACAGCAGGGCCACTGGCACCACCTGGGCCGGCTGACGGCGGGCTCGCTGCTGCTCGGCCCGGTGGCCGGGCCCCAGCACACGCTGGTGGCACGGCCGCTGCGGGACTGCGTGGTGCGCCGCGTCGGGCTGCGCGAGCTGTACCAGCCCGCGAACACCCAGACCTGGTCGTACGACGAGTACGGCAACCCGCAGTACGTGCCGCCGACCACGAGCCCGCTGGAGTACGCCCTCGCGCTCGGCGTCGGCCGCGGCCTGACCGTCCTGTTCCAGGCGCCGATGGCCAACGACGCGGCGGCCGCCGGGGTGCGCGACGACGACGTGTTCTGGATGCAGGTGCCGCCGGGCAGCGTGCAGTACGGCTCGCTGTACGGCGCCGAGGCCGCCGCCGACCTGCTGATGGACCCCGCCGTGTGGCAGAGCATGGTCGACCAGCAGTACCGGCTGCTGACCACCCTCGACCGGTGGATCGAGCAGCTGGAGCGCACCCACGAGACGCGCACGGCGGCCGGCATCAGGGCCGGTGAGGCGGTCCGCGCCCAGGCCGACCGCACCCTGCTGGCCTCCATCGGCAAGGCGTCGGACCGCCGCGCGACGGCCGTCGACGCCGACGCCAGCCACGCGGTCTGCAAGCTGGTCGCCCGGGCCGCCGGGATCACCCTCGCCGAACCGGCGCAGAGCGGCACCGAGAGCGACCGCCTGGATCCGATCGAGCGGGTGGCCCTCGCCTCCCGGGTGCGCACCAGGGCCGTACGCCTGGACGGCCGCTGGTGGCGGGAGGACGTCGGCCCGCTCATCGGGCACCGGGCCCTGTCCGGGGCGCCGGTCGCGCTGCTGTGGCGGCGCGGCGGCTATGTGGCCGTCCACCCGGCGACCGGACGGGAGACCCCGGTCGAGAAGGCCAACGCGGAGGAGTTCGAGCCGCGCGCGGTGATGTTCTACCGGCCGCTGCCCGAGCGCGCGCTCGGACCGCTCGGACTGCTGCGGTTCAGCATGCGGGGCACTCGCGGCGACCTGGTGAACCTGCTGCTCGCCGGGCTGGTGACGGTGGCGATCGGCTCGCTGGTGCCCATCGCCACCGGCAAGGTGCTCGGCGAGTACGTGCCGAGGGCCCAGGAGGGGCTGATCGTCCAGGTCTGTCTGGCCGTGATGGTCAGCGGCGTGGTGGCCGCGGCGTTCATGCTGCTGGAGAACCTGACCATCCTGCGCCTGGAGGGCCGTATCGAGGCGGCGCTGCAACCGGCCGTCTGGGACCGGCTGCTGCGCCTGCCGACCAAGTTCTTCACCCAGCGCTCGACCGGTGAGCTGGCCAGCGCCGCCATGGGCATCAGCGCGATCCGCCGGCTGCTGGCGGGCGTCGGCCCGGTGGTCGCCCAGTCGGTGACCATCGGCGCCATGAACCTTGGGCTGCTGTTCTATTACAGCGTGCCGATGGCGCTCGCGGCGATCGGCATGCTGGTGGTGATCGCCGCGGTGTTCCTGGGGCTCGGCCTGTGGCAGGTGCGCTGGCAGCGGCGCCTGGTGGTGCTCGGCAACAAGCTGAACAACCAGGCCTTCCAGACCCTGCGGGGTCTGCCGAAGCTGCGGGTGGCGGCGGCGGAGAACTACGCGTACGCGGCCTGGGCGGGCGAGTTCGCGCGCAGCCGGGAACTCCAGCAGAAGGTCGGCCGCATCAAGAACCTCACCACCGTGCTGGGCGCGGTGTACCTGCCGGTCTGCACCCTGCTGATGTTCATGCTGCTGGCAGGGCCGGCGCGGGGCGCGATGTCGGCGGCGGCCTTCCTCACCTTCAACACGTCGGTGACGATGGTGCTCACCTCGGTCACCCAGCTCACCGGGGCGTTCGTCTCGGCGGTGGCGGCGCTGCCGCTGTTCGAGGAGATCAAGCCGGTCCTGGAGGCCGCGCCGGAGGTGCGCGCGGCGAGCACCCGGCCGGCCGCGCTCTCCGGTGCGATCGAGGCGCGGCGGCTGTCCTTCCGGTACGCCGACGACGGCCCCCTCGTCCTGGACGACGTGTCCTTCGCGGTGCGGCCGGGCGAGTTCGTGGCGATCGTCGGTCCGAGCGGCTGCGGCAAGTCCACCCTGCTCAGGCTGCTCATCGGTTTCGACCGGCCGGTCTCCGGCAGCGTCCTGTACGACGGCCAGGACCTGGCGGCCCTGGACCAGTCGGCGGTGCGCCGCCAGTGCGGGGTGGTGCTCCAGCACGCGCAGCCGTTCACCGGGTCGATCCTGGACGTCATCTGCGGCACCGAGGCGTTCACGCCGGAGGAGGCGATGGCGGCGGCGGAGTTGGCGGGGCTGGCCGAGGACATCAAGCGGATGCCGATGGGCCTGCACACCATCGTCTCCGGCAGCGGTGCCGTCTCCGGCGGCCAGCGCCAACGCCTCATGATCGCCCAGGCGCTGATCCGCCGGCCGCGCATCCTGTTCTTCGACGAGGCGACCAGCGCCCTGGACAACGACACCCAGCGCACGGTCATCGACAGCACCCGCAAGCTGAACGCGACCCGTGTCGTCATCGCCCACCGCCTGTCCACGGTGCTGGACGCCGACCGGGTCATCGTGATGGAGGACGGCAAGGTCGCCCAGCAGGGGCCGCCGGCCGAACTCCTCGCGGACGCCGGCGGCCGGCTGCACGAACTGGTGCGCCGCCAACTGGCGTGAGGCCGCCGGCGTCGCGCGGGGTGGCGCCAGCACTCCAGAAACGAAACGTTGCCGTTTCTCTGGATGTGGTCTAATCTCGCCGTGTACGAAACCGTTTCGTTCACGCACTCTTCCGTCGACGAACGACGACGAACGACTTCCCCTGGAGTGGTTCCCAGCTGATGGTCGTCCTCGACGCCACCATCGTGAACATCGCCCTGCCCTCCGCCCAGGCGGACCTGGGCTTCTCCAACGGCAACCGGCAGTGGATCGTCACCGCGTACGCGCTGGCCTTCGCCTCCCTGCTGCTGCTCGGCGGCCGCATAGCCGACCTGTTCGGCCGTAAGACGGCCTTCCTGGTCGGCGTCGTCGGCTTCGCCGGCGTCTCCGCGCTCGGCGGTGCCGCGAACGGCTTCGGCATGCTGGTCACCGCCCGCGCCCTGCAGGGCGCCTTCGGCGCGCTCCTCGCGCCGGCCGCCCTCTCCCTGCTCAACACCACCTTCACCGACGCCCGGGAGCGGGCGCGGGCGTTCAGCGTGTACGGCGCCATCGCGGGTGCCGGCGGTGCGGTCGGCCTGCTGCTCGGCGGGGTCCTGACCGACGCGTTCGACTGGCGCTGGACCCTGTACGTCAACGTGGCCATCGCGGTCGTCGCCTTCGCGGGCGGCTGGGTGCTGCTGACCAACCACCGCGACGCCGCGGGCTCCCGGCTGGACGTGCCGGGCACCGTCCTGGTCGCCGCCGGTCTCTTCTCCCTCGTCTACGGCTTCTCCAACGCCGAGACCCACGACTGGGGCTCCGCGCCGACCTGGGGCTTCCTGATCGCGGGCGGCCTGCTGCTGGCGGCCTTCGCCTGGTGGCAGACCCGGGCCGCGCACCCCCTGCTGCCGCTGCGGATCCTGCTCGACCGCAACCGCTCGGCCTCCTACCTGGCCGTGCTGATCTCCGGCGCGGGCATGTTCGGCGTGTTCCTCTTCCTCACCTACTACCTCCAGCTCAACCTCGGGTTCAGCCCGACGAAGACCGGTGTGGCGTTCCTGCCGATGGTCGGCGCGCTGATGGTGGCGGCACAGCTCGGCACCACCCTGCTGGTGCCGCGGATCGGCCCGAAGGCGGTCATCCCGCTGGGCTTCGCCGTCGCCGCGGTGGGCATGGCCTGGCTGACCGGCATCGGCGTCGGCTCCTCCTACACCGGCGCGGTGCTGCCGCAGCTGGTCGTGATCGGCCTCGGCCTCGGCCTGGTCATGCCGCCCGCCATGCAGCTGGCCACCGGCGGAGTGGCGGCCGAGGACGCCGGTGTCGCCTCCGCGACCGTGAACGCCATGCAGCAGGTGGGCGGTTCCATCGGCACCGCGCTGCTGAACACGCTGGCGGCGAGCGCCGCGACCCATTACCTCTCGGGCCGCGACGCCACCAGCAAGCTGGTCCAGGCCCACGCGACCATCGAGAGCTACACCACCGCCTTCTGGTGGTCGGCGGGCTTCTTCACCGCGGGCGCTCTGATCGCCCTGCTGCTCTACCGGCGCGGAGTGCCGCAGCAGGACACGGACGCCGCACCGGTCGTCCACATGTGACAGCCCCGAGAGCCGCCGGGGTTCCGGCCGGAGGGCCGCCGTCCGCAGGGAGACGGCGGCCCTCCGGCTGTCACCGTGACGGCGGGGCGCTTGAGTCCGCACCGGCGGGTACTCGCGCCCGAGCGGATGGAGACGGTGGCCGCCGGCGGGCGCTGGACGCCCGGGCGCCACCCGGTACGGAAGGAGAGTGGCATGTCCGGCGCGGACCACGGGGAGAACCTGCCCGAGACGGCACTGGAGGAAGCGCTCCGGGAGATCACGGATGCCATGCGGCGTGACGAGGAGCCCGCGCGGCCCGGGGGCGAGGCCGCGGACGCGATCACACCGAACGCCCGGGCCCAGGAGGAGTCGCGGGGCGAGGCGCAGGGCCGGACGCGGGACGAGACGCGGGGCGGGCCGCACGGCGAGTAGGCCGTGTCCCGTCAGCGGGAAGGTGCCCGGCGGCAGCGCCCGTCCGGCGGAACGCCGAGGATGCGCGAGGCGCCGCCGGGTACCCGGCCCCCATGAACGACCACCGCCCCGAGCCCGAGCTGCCCCCCGCGCGGGGGCCGGTGTCCGCCGCCGTCGTCGCCGCGCTGCGCGGCACCGGCCCGCTGCCCCGCGTCGAGGAGTGCGCTGCCGCTGACCCGTACGGCGACGACCTCCAGCTCGCCCTCTACCTCTGCTACGAGCTGCACTACCGGGGCTTCGCGGACGTCTCGCCGGACCACGAGTGGGACCCCGGCCTGCTGCGCGTCCGCGCCGCGCTGGAGGGGGTCTTCCTCTCCGCGCTGCGGGCCGACACGCCCGGCCACGACAGCCTCGACGACGCCCTCGGGGCCCTGCTGGTCGAACCGGTCCAGGGCACCGGCGTCACCCACTACCTGTGCGAGGAGGGCGAGCGGTGGCAGCTGCGCGAGTACGCGGCCCAGCGCTCCCTGTACCACCTGAAGGAGGCCGACCCGCACGCCTGGGTGCTGCCCCGGCTGTGGGGCCGGGCCAAGGCGGCGATGGCGGCGGTGGAGTTCGACGAGTTCGGCGGCGGCCGGGCCGAGCGGGTGCACGCCCGCCTGTTCGCAGACCTGATGACGGACCTCGGGCTGGACACGGCGTACGGCCGCTATCTGGACGCGGCCCCCGCCGAGATGCTGGCCACCGTCAACCTGATGTCGCTGCTCGGTCTGCACCGCGCGCTGCGCGGCGCGCTGGTGGGCCACTTCGCCTCGGTCGAGATCACCTCGTCCCCCGGATCGCGGCGGCTGGCCGAGGCGATGCGGCGCACCGGCGCCGGGAGGGCCGCGGAGTTCTTCTACGACGAGCACGTCGAGGCGGACGCCGTGCACGAGCAGGTCGTCCGCCACGAGGTCATCGGCGGGCTGCTCGACGAGGAGCCCCGGCTGGCCGCCGACATCGCCTTCGGCATCGACGCGACCGAGTACCTGGAGGACCGGCTGTCTTGGCGGCTGCTCGGCCGGTGGCGGGACGGCACGTCGTCACTGCGTGCGCCTCTTGAGCGGGAAACAACCCATATCACCTGAATACCGGGGTACTCGCGCCGCGTGAACGCACTGGTACTCCCGGGTGTCTACGCCCCTCAGGACGACACCGCGCTGCTGGCCGAGGCCCTCCGGGCGGAGCCCATGCCACCGGGTGCGCGGGTTCTCGACGTCGGCACCGGAAGCGGGGCGCTGGCCCTGGAGGCCGCCCGGCTCGGCGCCGAGGTGACCGCGGTCGACCTGTCCTGGCGGGCGGTGTGGACGGCCCGGCTGAACGCCTGGCTGAACCGGCTGCCGGTCCGGATCCGGCGCGGCAACCTCTTCGGCCCGGTGCGCGGGCGGGCGTACGACGTCATCGTGGCCAATCCGCCGTACGTGCCGGCGCCCGACGCCGGGCCCGAGCCGCGCGGCCGCTCCCGCGCCTGGGACGCGGGCCACGACGGGCGTCTGGTCCTGGACCGTCTCTGCCGGGACGCCCCCGGTCTGCTGCGGCCGGGGGGTGTGCTGCTGCTGGTCCACTCGGCGCTGAGCGGACCGGACCGGACCCTGGAACTGCTGCGGGCGGCGGGGCTCAAGGCCGCGGCGGTGAACCGCCGCTGGATCAGGTTCGGGCCGGTGCTGCGGTCCCGGGCCGGCTGGTTGCGCGAGCGGGGCCTGCTGGCGCCCGCCGAGGAGAGCGAAGAGCTGGTGGTCATCCGTGCCGAACGTCCCTGCTGACCGACCCCGCCGGATCACCGTGCAGCGGCGCGGACCGCTGCTGGTTGAGGGTCCCGTGGAGGTGGAACTGGAGGACGGCACCACCGTCGTCTCCGACCGCTTCCGGGTCGCCCTGTGCACCTGCCGGCGCAGCCGCCGCTATCCGTGGTGCGACACCAGTCATCGGCGTCGCACCCCGTGAACGCCGTCGCACACCATGAAAGCCGGAGTCCGGCGGGCGGCCCCACTCCGCCCGCCGGACTCCGGTTCGAGACCGCCCGGTTCCCCGCTCCAGGGGCCCGCACTCCCCAGTCACGGGCCTTTTCCGGCGTGCACTGCACGGGGACCGTGCGATCCCGGTCTCTAGAACGCGAAGACGCCGGCGCCGTACGCGTTCCTCATGCACTCGTTGCCGAAGGTGTGCGCGTAGGAGACGCGCTTGCCCTGCCAGACGCCCTCGACCGTCACGACGACGGGGTTGTACAGCTTGGTGCACCACACGTCGGGTGCCGGGGCCAGGGAGTCGAAGTCACCGCCGGTCCCGCGCAGTTCGGCGCAGGCCTGGGCCGCGGCCGGGTGGGTGCCGGAGGCCGTCGGGGCGCAGGTGAGGGTGACGGCGCGTTCCGGGGTCGCGGTGACGGCGTCGCTGCCGTGGCCGGTGGTGAGCACCAGGGCCGAGGGCGCGTAGAGCGAGGCCGGGGCGGCACTGGGAGAGGCGACGGCGGCCCCGGTCAGGGGTCCGCAGACGGCGGCGGCCGTGAGGCCGAGGGTCGCTGCCCAGCGCGCGGTGTTCCGCATTGTGTGCATCCTTCCGCTCGAATAGACGGGTGCCGGCTCCGGTCCGGTCGGGTGCCGGAGCGGCGTGCGCCACTCTGCCGAGTCCGCCGCCGAAACTCACATCGGACCCACGGGTTTCAGTAACCTTGCGTATTGAATCAGTGGCGTGAAGTCACAGAATTCGAACGTTCCAATGCCGAAACTGAGCGGTTCTTGATCGCAAGAAGCGGCCAAATGGCTTAATTCCGGCGCCTCGTTAATAGGCCTGAAACATTCCGGTTCAGCCGGGCGTGGCGGCCCCCGGGGCCGGGCGGCTACCCGCGAGTATCGTCGGCATCCGCGTGAGGGACGACGAGCGGCGGGAGGGCCGGATGCCCCGGAACTGGGCGGACTTCCAGTACGAGATCTATCTGAACGGGATGACGGGCGCCGTGCCCCGGCTGCCCACCGACCTGACCCGGCTGGAGGAGCTGGCGGCGCACCGGCTCGCTCCCGGCCCGGTGGGCTACGTGGCGGGCAGCGCGGGGGACGGCAGCACGGCCCGGGCCAACCGGGCGGCGCTGGAGCGGCGCCGGATCGTGCCGCGCATGCTGCGGGACGTACGGGAGCGGGACCTGTCGGTGCGGGTGCTGGGGCGTTCGCTGCCGGCGCCGCTGGCCCTGGCACCCGTGGGGGTGCTGTCGATCATGCATCCCGACGCGGAGGGCGCCGCCGCCCGGGCCGCCGCCGCGCAGGGCGTGCCGTTCGTCCTGTCCTCGGCGTCCAGCACGCCGATGGAACAGGTCGCGGAGGCGATGGGGGACGCCGAGCGCTGGTTCCAGCTGTACTGGGGCCGGGACCGCGAGGTGACGCGCAGCTTCCTGCGCCGGGCCCGCGCCGCCGGGTTCTCGGTGCTGGTGGTCACGCTGGACACCCCCCTGGTGTCGTGGCGGCCACGCGACCTCGACCAGGCGTACCTGCCGTTCCTGCACGGGGTGGGCACCGCCAACTACTTCACCGACCCGGCCTTCCGCTCGGGCCTTGCCAAGCCGGTCGAGGAGGATCCCCGCGCGGCCGTGCTGCACTTCCTCGGCCTGTTCGGGGACGCCGGCCACACCTGGCCGGACCTGGCGTTCCTGCGGGAGCACTGGGACGGACCGATCGTCCTCAAGGGCGTCCTGCACCCGGACGACGCCCGGCTCGCCGCCGAGGCCGGGATGGACGGGGTGGTGGTCTCCAACCACGGCGGCCGGCAGGTGGCCGGCGCGGTCGCGGCGGCCGACGCGCTGCCCCGGGTGGCGCGGGCGGTGGGCGAGCGGCTGACGGTGCTGTTCGACAGCGGGGTGCGCACCGGCGACGACGTCTTCAAGGCTCTCGCCCTCGGCGCGCGGGCGGTGCTGCTGGGGCGGCCCTACGTCTACGGGCTCGGCCTGGACGGGCAGCCGGGCGTGGAGCACGTGATCCGCTGCCTGCTCGCCGAGTTCGACCTCACCCTCGCCCTGTCCGGTCACACCACCCCGAGCACCCTCGGAGCGGCGGACCTCGACGGAACGCCGCCCGGCGAGCACGACCGGGCGCACTGACCCGCTGATCACGCCGGAGACGCCGGTTCCGGGTCCCTGCTCGGACCCGGCCCGCCGGACCGGCCCCTATCCCACGTCCTGGCCGGCCAGTTTCGCCGGGCGGGCCGAGGGACCCTCGGTGCCGGCGATCGACAGGGAACCGGGGCTCGACGGGGGCGCGTCGGTCAGCCAGCGCTGGTCGGTGGAGCGGTCCCGGACCTTGACGACGATGTCGGCGCCCGGGCCGGTGCCGGTGGCCGCGAGGGCCAGGGTCTCGTCCCAGCGGGGCAGCAGCTCGCCCTGCACGGTGAGGTCGTAGCGCACGTCGTCGGCCCGCTGCCCCTGCGCGTCGGAGCAGACGCCGAGGATGACCACACCGGCGTCCGCGCGCGAGTCCAGGCACAGGTCGGAGTCGGCCGCGCTGCGCAGCCGGCCGTCGGTCTCGTACGCCCACCGCTGGGTCCCCGCCGAGGAGCACGCGGTGAGCACCGCGCCGGCCCCGGCCCGGGGCGTGCCGTCGATGTCCAGGCACAGGCCGGACGCGGCGTTGCGCAGCCGCGTCGCCCGGGTGGCGGCGGGCAGCCCGGCCGTGCCGGGGTCGGTGGCGGATGCGGAGGCGGCCGGGGACTGGCCGTCGGTGCCGGGACCGACGCTCGTCGAGGCGACCGGATCGGTGCCGTCGCCGCCGTCCGGCCACACGCTGACCGCGAGGACGGTGGCGAGCAGTCCGGCCGAGGCGACGCCGACGCCGGTGAGCAGCGTCTTCGACGGCCGGACGGCGCCGGGTGCGCGGCGCGCCGGCATGGGGATGCGGGCCAGCAGCCCTGGTCCTCCCCCGCCGCGCCGGCGCCCGCCGGAGCGGCGGGAGGCGCTGCGGGCGCGGACCGGTGTCTGGCCGTCGCGGCCGGGGCGGGAGTCGAAGTAGCGGCGGGCTCCCCAGCCGAGGACCGCCTCGGCGAGCAGCAGGCCGAGGCCCGCCTCGACCTGGCCGAGCTGCTCGGCGGCGTACCGGCAGTAGGAGCATGCGTCCAGGTGCTGCTGGACGTCGGGCAGCAGGGCGCCGCCGCGCCGGATCGGCACGTCGAGCAGGCGGTTGTAGAACCGGCAGTCCTGGGTCGGGGCGAGTTCCCGGTGGGCGCGGACGCAGCCCTCGCGGAACTTCTCCCGGGCCCCTTCGAGCGCGGTCGCCGCGGTCTCGGCGTCCATGCCGAGCAGCCCGGCGGGGACGACGACGGACTCGGCCTCGACCTCGGTGTGCCACAGAAGGCACTGGGCGAACGGGGCGAGGCCCTGGAAGGACCGCTCGGCGAGGGTGCGGTTCTCCGGCGTCAGGGAGGCCGCGGCGCGCATGCCGCGGCCTCCGGCGGGTTTCCCGAGGCCGGGGAGGACCTCGGTGATCCGGTCCTCGGCGGACCAGGTGCCGACGGTGTCGCGGACGGCGACCAGCAGACGGGGCCGCAGCGCCTCGGCCGCCTCGCCCAGCACGACGCGGTCGAGGACCTGGTGGAAGGCGGCGGCGCAGACCATGTGGGCGAGGGGCCCGCGGGTGGCCAGGCAGACGGCCGCGTAGTCCTGGACGGGCTCCCAGTGCCGGGCCATCAGCTGGGCGACGGACCGGGAGGCCTCCGCGTCCGAGCCGGCCCGCAGCGGGGCGGCGAGGGACTCGTCGGACTCCCCGGGGCCACCGCCGGACGGCGGGTAGGCAGGACGAGGCGGATGGGGGGTGGGCACTGAGCGGATTCCTTTGGTGCGTGCGGTGCGGGTGGTGCTGCGTCAACTTCGGGATGAGCCCTGGCCATTCCCCCGCACGGGTGATTCACCTTTGCACAATGTCCACACGGCCAACAAGGCGCCCGTCCGCATCGACGGCTTTGCCCCGACAGCTTTGAACGAAAGTCAGGACATGTCCCGCGAGCGCCCCGTGTGAAGCGTGCGCCCATGGCGGCCGCCCGCGCACGCTCCCCCGCGCCCCGGCCGCGTAGTGGACTGGTGGCGGCCCTTCTCGGAGGCCCCGCGCAGGACGGCGGCTCTCCTGTGCGAAACCGGCCGCCGGCCCCGTTCCTCCCGCCCTCGGCCGGCGGCCCCGGGCCGGCGCCTTCCCCCACCGGCCGGGGGCGGGGTCAGATCTGCCAGGAACGCAGCCGGTCGGCCGCGCCGTACACATCGGTCTTGCCGGAGATCAGGTCGCGGGCGAGGTCGACGAGGGCGCCGTAGGGCGGGTCGATGCCGGCGCCGCTGACGAACATGTAGGCCACGGCCGTGGCACAGGCGAACCGGGCGTTGGCCGACGGCAGCGGCTTGAGCAGGGCGAGGGTGTGCAGCAGCGCGGCCGCCCGCCAGGCGGCGTCGGAGTCCACGCCGAGCCGGGGCGGGTCGACACGGTGCCGGGCGACGGCGGCGACCAGCGCGGAGAAGTCGTCGACCGTGGGCTGGTCGGGCAGTACTTCCTCGTGGCGCTGGAGCAGCCAGGGTACGTCTATGTGGATGACGGGCGGCATCGGTCAGGCGGCCTCGCCCTTGGCGGCGGGCTCGTCCTCCGGGAACGCGGCCGCGAACTCCTCGGCGTGGTCGGCGAAGAAGCGCCGGAATTCCTCGGCGCCCTCCTGCAGGGCCCGGTGCCGGGCGATGTCGGCCGCGGCGGCCTCGCGCACGAGGGCCTTCATGGACGTACCGCGCTCCTTGGCGATCTGCCGCAGGTCCTCTAGTTCGCGCTCGCTGAACTCCACGTTGAGAGCTGGCATGCCCCAACGGTAGCGCGAGGGTACTCGACCGTAAATAACCCCAGCTCGGATGCCATGCCCAACGGTACCCGGACGGCCTCGCGGTCCGGGCGGCCGCCGCCCGGACCGCTGGTGCCGGCTACACGTCGAGGCGGCTGATCCGCACCGCCCCCCTGGCCTCGCCGGGGTGCGCGCCGGTCAGCGTGAGGCGGATCCGGGACCCGCTCACCGCGTCGAAGGTGATCACCGTCGGCGTGTCGGAGGCCGTGCCCCAGTCCACCGCCGCTCCCGTGACGGGCACGTACGCCCGCCCGTCCCACACCGCCACCTCCACCGCCGAGGGCGGCGTGTGGGTCGCGTCGGCCGTGAACGACACCGCCACCCGGTCCAGGCTCCGGGACCGCCCGAAGTCGACCGACACCCAGTCCTTCGCGCGGGCCCCGCTGAACGCGGGCAGCAGGCCGGTGGCCGACTTGACGAAGGCGTTGGACCAGCCGGTCGTCGCGTCGCCGTCCAGCATCGCGGCGGGCAGGGTGTCCGGACGGCCGGAGTAACTGGCGTCCGCGTACGGGTAGTTCGGCGGCGCGGGGTAATCGGGGGCGAAAGCGGGGGCGGCCGTACGCGCGACCTGCCGGGCCGGCGTGGCGCGTACGGTCACCGTACCCCGGCGCAGTCCGTCCGCGGCGGCCGTGACCTTCACCGCGCCCGCCCGGGTGCCCGCCCGCACGATGGCGAGGGCCTTGCCGTGGAATGCGGTCCGGGTGCTGGCCTGGTAGCGCTCGGCGCTCTCCTCGCGGCCGTTGTCGACGCCGGCCAGGGAGCCGCCGGCCACGTCGAAGGTGATGAGGTGCCCGGCGTCGGGCACGACCACGCCGTGCGCGTCGACGATCTCGGCGGTCACGAAGAGCAGCGAACGGCCGTCGGCGGCGACGGATTCACGGTCGGCGGTCAGGCGCACCGCGTGCGGGTCCCCGGCCGTGCGCAGGACGTCGGTGGCGACCACCTTGCCGTCCCTGCGGGCCACCGCCTTCAGCTCGCCGGGCGCGAACGGCACCTTCCAGGTCAGGTGCAGCTTGCCCGCGCTGCCGTTGGGGCTGGTGTAACTGCCCGGATAGGGGCCGCCGGTGAAGGTCTTGTCGTCGCCGGTGGCCTCGGTGGTCTCCAGGTAGGTGCGTCCGTCCGTGGTCGTCTTGGTGTCGAACTCCCGTACCCCCAGGGACTTCCCGTCGAGGAACAGCTCCACGGAGGGGACGTTCGCGTACGCCCACACCTCGACCGTGTCACCGGGCTCGTGGTTCCAGGTCATCGGGAGCAGGTGCACCATCGGCTCGCTCACCCACTGGCTGCGGAACAGGTGGTACATGTCCTTGGGGAAACCGGCCGTGTCGACGGCGCCGAAGAAGGACGCCTTCACCGGGAAGACGTCGTAGGGGGTGGGTTCCCCGATGTAGTCGATGCCCGACCACAGGAACTGCCCCGCGAACCACTTGCGGTCCCGGTCCTTCTTGTGGCCGTACTCGCCGCTCATCGTCCAGGAGGCGAGGTTGTTGTCGTAGGAGGAGGTCTCGCGCCGGCCGGGGGTCTGGTTCTCGCCGGTGTTGAGGTGCTCGGGTTCCTGGTAGCTGCCGCGTGTCGAGGTCTCCGAGGAGGACTCCGACTCGAAGAGGAACAGGTGCGGATAGGTGGCGTGCAGGGCGTCCACGGACTTGGCGGTGTTGTAGTTCAGGCCGAGTCCGTCCAGCTTGGCCAGCATGAGGTCGGCCGCCGAGCCCTTGGCCGGGACGCCGTGGTACTTGTTCGAGCCGATGACGACCGGGCGGGTGTCGTCCGCCGCCTTGATCGCGGCGATGATGCGGTCCGCCATGGCGAGACCGGCCGTGGAGGTGGAGTCGGGGATCTCGTTGCCGATGGACCACAGGACCACGGCGGGCGAGTTGCGGGCCGCGAGGACCATCTCGGTGGCGTCCTTCTCGCACCACTGGTCGAAGAACCGGCCGTAGTCGTACGTGGTCTTGCCGGTCTTCCAGCAGTCGAAGGCCTCCACCATCATCACGATGCCCAGTTCCTCGCAGACCTCGATCATCTGCGGCGAGGGCGGGTTGTGCGAGGTGCGGAAGGCGTTGACGCCCATCGACTTCATGATCGTCATCTGCCGGCGTACGGCGTCCGCGCTGATCGCCGAGCCGAGGGCGCCCTGGTCGTGGTGGAGGTCGACGCCCTTGATCTTGGTGTGGGTGCCGTTGAGGAAGAAGCCCCCGTCGGGGTCGAAGCGGTAGCTGCGGATGCCGAAGGCGGTGCGGTAGGTGTCGGTGGTCCGGCCGCCGACCCGCAGTTCGGTCACCAGCGTGTAGCGGTGCGGGGCGTCGAAGTCCCACAGGCGCGGCTTCGCGACCGTCAGTTCGTGGGTCTCGCTCACCGCCTGGGCGACGGCCACCGTGCTGGACGTACGGGCGACCGTGCGGCCGTCCGGGTCGAGGACCCGTGTAAGGACCTGCACCTTCGTGCCGCCGCCGGTCTCGTCGACCACGTCGGTCCGCACCCGCACGGTGGCCCGGTCGGCGCTCACTTGGGGGGTGGTGACGTAGGTGCCCCAGCGGGCCACGTGCACCGGGTCGGTCACCACCAGGCGGGCCTCGCGGTAGATGCCGCTGCCCGAGTACCAGCGGCTGCTCGGCAACTGGTTCTGGACCTTGACCGCGATCACGTTCTCGGTGCGCCCGTCGGTGTGCACCAGGTCGGTCAGGTCGAACGCGAAGCCGGTGTAGCCGTAGGGGTGGTGGCCGACCTCGGTGCCGTTGCAGTAGAGGTGGGAGTCCATGTAGACGCCGTCGAACTCCACCGAGATCCGCTTGCCGGCGTAGCCGGGCGGCAGGGTGAAGGCGAGGCGGTACCAGCCGAGGCCGCCGGGGAAGAAACCGGTGCCGCTGGTGGTGCCGTGCTCGGTGGTGGGGGTCTGTTCGATGCTCCAGTCATGGGGCACGGCGACCTCGCGCCAGCCCGAGTCGTCGTACCGGGGATCGGCGGCGGTCGCGTAAGCGCCGGTCGGATCGGTGATCCCACCCGGGTTGACCAGCGCGAAGCGCCAGCCGTCGCGCAGCGGGACGGTGTGGCGTCCCCCCATGGCACCGGACGCCTCGGCGGCCCGGGCGGCCGGTGCGCCCAGCAGCGCTCCGGCCGTCGGGGCCGCCGTGGCGGCGACCAAAACCGATCTGCGAGTGACCGTCATGGCGGCTCTCCCTCATCAGGGCCCAGAAGTACTCACAACTGATCGTGAACAAACAGATTCTGACGTGCTGGCACACGCGGCCGTCAAGGGTGCGGGCGTGTACTCCTGCCCCTGACGTCACATCGGCCGGATTTCCCCCTTGACCGGCCCCGGGCCGCCCCGCCCGGCGGCCCGGCAACGGCGTCCGCCGGGGAGGCGCACGCACTAGGCTGGGGCGGAAGTGGTGCACCTGTTGACTGTGCGTGTGCGCTGGGGAGTGGCGAGATGAGCCGGGTCCATCCGTTCGACGACGCGGCGACGGCCCGGGCTGTCATCGACGACGACGGCACGCTGGTCGAGTGGAACGAGGGCGCGCGGCGCCTGCTCGGCCACCCGCCCGACGAGGTGGTGGGCCGCCCCGCGGCCCTGCTGCTGGCGGACGGCGGGCACCTCGCCGTTCCCCTGGGCGCGCGCTGGGACGGAACGGTCGGTTTGCGTCATCGTGACGGCCGTACGGTGTCGGTGTGGCTGCTCGTCCACCGCCGCCCCCCGCGCGACGGCCGGGACGGCGACTGGCTCGTGGTCACCCCGCTGGCGGACCGCGGACCGGCCGCCCCCGACGATCCACTGGACTCGGCGGTGCTCACCCAGTCGCCGTGCGCGGTCGCCGTGTACGACGAGCGGCTGCGGCTGCGCCGGATGAACGACGCGATGGGCGAGGTGATCGGGCTGCCCGAGGAGCGGGTGCGCGGCCTCACACCCGCGGAGATCGGCGGCCAGCCGCAGAGCGACGACCTGGAACGGCACATGCGCCAGGTTTTGACCACCGGCCGGCCGCTGGACGTGCAGACGTACGCGCGTGCCGGCGGCGAGACGCGCGCCCACGCGTGGCTCGCCCGATTGGCGCCGGTCACCGACGCGCTGGAGCGGGTGCGGGGCGTCTGCCTGGCCGCGCACGACTTCACCGACAACTACCTGGCCAGGGAGCGGCTGCAACTGGTCAACGAGGCGAGCGTGCGCATCGGCAGCACCCTCGACGTCACCCGCACGGCACAGGAACTGGCGGACGTGTGCGTGCCCGCCCTCGCCGACTTCGTCAGCATCGACCTGCTGGACCCGCAGGAGCACGGCGCCGAGCCCCCGGCGCGGATCAGCGCCCCGGTCCCGCTCCGCCGGGCCGCCTACCAGTCGATCCTGCCGGGCGCCCCGGAGGTGGTGACCGAGCTGGGGCACATCGAGACCTATCCGGTCGCCTCCCCGCAGGCGGACTCGCTGCTCGCCGGCCGCACCATCGTCGCCTCGGTGCCCTCCGGCGACCTGGAGCAGTGGCTGGCCTGGAACCCCGCGCGCGGGGAGCGGGTGCGCGAGTACGGCATCCACTCCTCGATGTCGGTGCCGATCCAGGCGCGCGGCCTCACCCTCGGGGTCGCCGTCCTCACCCGGCACCGGCGGCCCGACCCCTTCAGCGCGGACGACGTGCTGCTGGCCGAGGAGATCACCGCCCGCGCCGCCGTCTGCATCGACAACGCCCGCCGCTACTGCCGGGAGCGGGAGACCGCCCTCGCTCTCCAGCGCAGCCTGCTGCCCCGCTCCCTGCCGCACACCGCCGCCGTGCAGGCCGCCTCCCGCTATCTGCCGGCGGCGCGCGCCGGGGTGGGCGGCGACTGGTTCGACGTGATCCCGCTGTCCGGGATGCGGGTGGCCATGGTCGTCGGGGACGTCGTCGGGCACGGCATCCAGGCCTCGGCCACCATGGGCCGGCTGCGCACCGCCGTACGCACGCTCGCCGACATCGATCTGGCCCCGGACGAGCTGCTCACCCACCTGGACGACCTGGTGGTGCGGCTGTCGGAGGAGTCCGGCGGCGACGGCGGTCCCGGCGAGGTCGGCGCGACCTGCCTGTACGCCGTCTACGACCCGGTGTCACGGTGCTGCACGCTGGCCCGGGCCGGGCACCCCCCGCCCGTGCTGCTGCGGCCCGGCTCCACCCCCCGCCAGCTCGACCTGCCCGCCGGTCCCCCGCTGGGCCTGGGCGGGCTGCCGTTCGAGTCCACCGAGGTCGAACTCCCCGAGGGCACGGTGCTCGCCCTGTACACGGACGGCCTGGTGAAGTCCCGGGAGCGGGACTCCGACCACGGCCGGGAGCTGCTGTGCGAGGCGCTCGGGGCGTACGCCGACTCCCTCGACGAGACCTGCGACCACGTCCTGCGGGCCCTGCTCCCCTCGGACGGCGCCGCCGACGACGTGGCGCTGCTGCTCGCCCGCACCCAGGGCCTGCCCGCCTCCCGGGTGGCGACCTGGACCATCCCCGCCGACCCGTCCCTGGTGGCGCCGATCCGCAAGCAGGTCGTGGAGCAGCTGGACACCTGGTCGCTGGCGCAGGCGGCGTTCACGACCGAGCTGGTGGTCAGCGAGCTGGTCACCAACGCCATCCGGTACGGCGCCCACCCCATCCGGCTGCGCCTGATCCACGACGTGACCACGCTGATCTGCGAGGTCTCCGACACCAGCCACACCGCCCCGCATCTGCGCCGGGCCAAGACCTGGGACGAGGGCGGCCGGGGGCTGCTGCTGGTCGCCCAGCTCACCCAGCGCTGGGGCAGCAGGCACACCACGGAGGGCAAGACGATCTGGGCGGAACTGGCGCTGTTCGAGGAGGACGAGTGAGGCGGGTGAGTGAGCGGGCGGGCCGGCGGGGCCGTCGGGCCGGGCGGCGGCCGGGTCAGGAGGCGGTCAGCCAGGGCCGCACCTGCCTGCGGGCCTCGTGCAGCCGGGACTTGAGCGTGCCGAGCGGGATGCCGACCCGCTCGGCGACCTCGGCGTAGTCCAGCTGGCAGATGTCCCGGTAGACCAGCGGGGCGACCAGGTGCGGATGCTCCCGCTCCAGCCGGTCCAGGGCCTCCAGCAGGTCGACGCGGGAGCCGGCGATGACGCTCGTGGTGCGCGGGTCGACATACCCGGGAAACGCGGACGGTTCGATGGAGGCGGGCTGTTCGGCGGCCCGGCGCTTGAGTTCCCGGTACTTCTGCCGGGCGCAGTTGGCGATCACGGTGTACAGCCAGGTGCTGAAGCGGCTGCGGCCCTCGAAGGTGGAGATCTTCCGGGACAGCTGGAGCAGCACGTCCTGGGCGGCCTCCTCGGCGTCCTCCCGGCACGGCAGAAAGCGCCCGCAGCGCCGCACCACGTCGGGCCACACCTCCGTCAGCAGCTGGTCCAGGGCCGCCGCGTCACCGGCGGCGGCCCGCCGCGCGAGGTCCTCGGTCAGGCCTGCGTCATGCACGGGAGGTCCCCCTCGAAGTCGATCTCAGGCCAGGCATGATAGTCGTATGCATTCCCCGGAGCGGATCGGCCGCTATCGCCTGGAACGTCCGCTGGGCACCGGCGCCTTCGGCACGGTGTGGCTCGCCCACGACGACCAGCTCGACGCGCCCGTGGCGGTGAAGGTGCTCGCCGACAACTGGTCGCACCGGCTCGACATCCGGGAGCGGTTCCTGTCCGAGGCCCGGCTGCTGCGCAGGGCCGGCTCCAACCGGGTGGTGCAGGTCTTCGACATCGGTGAACTCCCGGACGGGCGGCCGTACTTCGTGATGGAGTACGCCGACGCCGGCACCCTCGCCGACCTGCTGGCGCCGGGTCCGCTGCCGGTGCCGGAGGCGCTGCGGCTGACCGCGGAGGCCGCCCGGAGCGCGGCGGCCCTGCACGAGGCGGGGATCGTGCACCGGGACATCAAGCCCAGCAACGTCCTGCTGCGCACCGCGCCGGACGGCACCCGGCGGCTGCTGCTGGCCGACCTGGGCCTGGCCAAGAGCCTCGCCCAGGCTTCCGGACTCACCCTGGCGGCGGGCTCGGCGGGCTACCAGCCGCCGGAGCAGGCGCAGCCGGGCGAGGGCATCGACGCGCGCGCCGACGTCTACAGCCTGGGCGCGGTCGGCTACGAGCTGGTCACCGGCACCGTGCCGGGCGCGCCCGGGAAGGTGGTGCGGCCCGAGCGGCTGCGCCCGGACCTCGGGGAGGACGCGCAGCGGGCGTTGATGCGGGCCCTGGAGCCGGACCGGGAGCGCCGCTGGCCCGGTGCGCAGGCCTTCGCCGACGAGCTGGACCGGCTGGCCGCTCCCGCCTCCGCGCTGCGGCGGCCGAAGCGGCTCGACGCCGTGCGCCGCAGGCTCAACGCGGTCACCCTGGGCGTCGCCGCGGTCCTCGCCGCGGGCGGCGCGGCCGTCGCGGTGACCCTCCTGAACCACCGGAGCGCGCCGCCCGAGGAGGTGCGGATCGCGGACACCACCGGGCGCGTCGCCGCCGAGGTGCCCGCCGGCTGGGGGCGCCAGCTGCGCGACTCCGGCTGGGACCCGAAGGCGCTCGGTCTGGCACCCGGGCACGAGCCGGGCTTCGAGGTCGCCGAGGACCTGGCGAAGTGGCCGGACCTGTCGACACCGGTCGACGGCGCGTTCGTCGGGCTGAGCGAGCGGGGCGACGTCGGCGGCCGGGTGGACGCCCTCACCCACGACGGCTGTCACTACGACGGCAGCCGCGCCTTCACCACCACGGCCTGGCAGGGCCGGGTGCGGACCTGGAGCGGCTGCGCCGACGGCGGCTCGATCACGGAGAGCGCCCTGGCTCCGGCGGACGGCTCCGGCCGGCCGCAGCTGTACGTGCAGATCCGGCAGCACGGCGGCGGCGACGCCACCGACCGCGTGCTCGGCTCGCTGCGGGTCACTTGACCGGGCGGCGAGAAAAGGTCCGGACCGGGGAAGAATTCCGGCGAAACCGCGAACTTTTCGGCGGCCCCGCGCATCGCAGTCGGTGACGGCGCACGGGGCGCCGCAGGCACAAGGCGACGCGTGCCGTGAATCCAGGAGTGCTGAAAGCCATGGCGTACATGTCCCGGTCCCTGCAGCGCGGGGCCCTGCTCGCGAGCACGGCCGCCGTACTGGGCCTGCTGACCGCCTGCGGCGGCAGCGGCGGCGTCCACCACAGCAGTCCCCCGCACACCTCGCCGGGCACGGCCGCACCGGCGGCCGACGGTACGGCGACGTCCACCGCGCCCCCGAAGGGCACGGGTTCCGCCCCGGCCGACGACAAGACCGCCGCGTCCGCCTCCCGGGGGGCGACCGCCTCCGCGGGCGGCGGCACGACGACCGGGGCCGGCGCCGGCGCCCGCTGCCACACCTCGGAGCTGCGCGCCTCGGTGGGGCGCGACAATCCGGGCGCCGGCCAGGAGAACTTCCCCATCGTGCTGACCAACAGGTCGGGCCGGACCTGCGCCGTGCGCGGCTATCCCGGCGCCGCCTTCGTGAACGCCTCCGGCACCCAGCTCGGGCCCGACCCCCGGCGTACCCCGGGCAGCGCCGTCTCGGTCGTCCTCAAGCCCGGGCAGAGCGCCTGGGCCGGGATGACCTTCTCCAACCCCCAGGTCAGCGGGGCGAGTACCGCGACGCCGAGCGCGCTGGTGATCACCCCGCCGAACGAGCGGGACCCGCTGAAGGTCGCCTGGACGGCCGGCCCCGTCCCCGTGTCCGGCAACGCCTCCTCCGTCTTCCTCACGGTCTTCGCCCCCGGTACCGGCGCCTGACCGACCCCCGCCCGGACCCCGCTGCCCTCCCCCCGGCAGCGGGGTCCGTCATGTTCGGATCACAACTGTCACGGGCCTGCAACAGGGCCCGGCCGCCGCGACCTTTCCGGCGTGATCCGCCATCGGACCCGTCGAACGCACAGCGAGAGGCCCCGCAGGGGGCCGTGACGAGGAAACCGGGGACGGGACATGAGCGGGATCTCACGCAGGCGGCTGCTGACGGCGGGAGCGACGGCGGGCGCCCTGGGTGCGCTGAGCGCCTGCTCGGCGGGCGGTCTGTCGGTGGGCGGGGGCGGCGACGGCGGCAGCACGCACAAGGCGACGCCCGTGAAGCTCATCGGCGACGGCTCCACCGCCTACACCGGTGCCCAGCCGCACCAGCCGGCGCCGGCCCGGCTGAAGTCCGGTGCCAGGCCGCCGCAGTTCGTGGTGTTCTCCTGGGACGGCGCGGGCGAGGTGAGCAACCAGCTGTTCTCCCGGTTCCGCAAGGTGGCCGCCGACCACGGCGCGAAGATGACGTTCTTCCTCAGCGGCATCTACGCGCTGCCGGAGTCGAAGAAGCACCTCTACCGTCCGCCGCAGCACGCGGTCGGCGCCTCCGCGATCGGCTACCTCGCCGACCGGCACATCCACGCCACGCTCCAGCAGGTGCGGGCGGCCTGGCTGGAGGGCCACGAGATAGGCACCCACTTCAACGGGCACTTCTGCGGGGCGACCGGGGTGCGCAACTGGTCCTCGGCCGAGTGGCGCAGCGAGATCGACCAGGCGGTCGACTTCGTGACCAAGTGGAAGACGAACACCGGCTTCACCGACCTGGAGCCGCTGCCCTTCGACTACCGCAAGGAGCTGATCGGCGGCCGGACCCCGTGCCTGGAGGGCCAGACCAACCTGCTGCCCACGGCGGCCGCGCTCGGCTGGAAGTACGACGCCAGTTCCCCGGGCGGGCTGCAGATGTTGCCGGGCAAGGTGCAGGGCGGCCGGATCTGGGACTTCCCGCTGCAGTCGATACCGTTCTCCGGGCACTCCTTCCAGGTGCTGTCGATGGACTACAACATGATGTTCAACCAGTCGGCCGGCAACCCGCTGGGCGACCGGGCGCGGTACGACGCCTGGCGGGCGCAGGCCCGGGACACCTATCTGGCCGGCTTCCGGCGGGCGTACGAGACGAACCGGGCGCCGTTCTTCATCGGCAACCACTTCGAACGCTGGAACGGCGGCATCTACATGGACGCGGTGGAGGAGGCGATCGGCCGCATGGCCGAGCACGACGACGTGCGGTTCGTGTCCTTCAAGCAGTTGGTGGCGTGGCTGGAGGCGCAGGACCCGGCCGTGCTGCGCAGGCTGCGCACGCTGTCGCCCGGGCAGTCGCCCACCGGCGGCTGGGGGGAGTTCCTGGGTGCCGGGGGTGCCGCGAGCGCCGGGGCGTCGTAGCCCGTTCACCGGCGTCTGCTTTCATGAGCGGGCACCAGTGGATCAACCCGGGGAAGGACCGAGCCCTGAACACCCCGCTCGCCGAGGCCCTGTCAGCCGTCCTGCTCGTCGCCGTGCTCGTCTGGGCCGTCATCCGTCCGTTCGGCCTGCCCGAGGCGGTCATGGCCGTGCCCGCCGCCGGGATCGCCGTCGCCACCGGCGCGATCTCCCTGGACCACGCTCGTGCCGAGGCGGAGCGGCTGGGTCCGGTGGTCGGGTTCCTGGCGGCGGTGCTGGTGCTCGCCCACTTCTGCGATCTGGAGGGGCTGTTCCAGGCGTGCGGGGCGTGGATGGCGCGGTGGGCGGCGGGGCGGCCGGTGCGGCTGCTGACGGCCGTGTTCGGGCTGGCGTCGGTGATCACGGCCGTACTCAGCCTGGACGCGACGGTGGTGCTGCTCACGCCGGTGGTGTTCGCGACGGCCGCGCGGACCGGGGCGCGGCCCAAGCCGCATGTGTACGCCTGCACCCATCTGTCCAACACCGCGTCCCTGCTGCTGCCGGTGTCCAATCTGACGAACCTGCTGGCGTTCGCGGCCAGCGGGCTGGGCTTCACGCGGTTCGCCGCACTGATGGCGCTGCCGTGGCTGGTGGCGATCGGCGCGGAGTACCTGGTCTTCAGGCGGTTCTTCGTACGGGACCTGTCGGCGGCGGCCCCCGGCCCGGGGACCGGCGGCGAGACGCCCGGGCTGCCGCTGTTCGCGGTGGTGACCGTGGCCTGCACCCTGGCCGGCTTCGTGGTGGCCTCGGCGCTCGGCATCGATCCGGCGTGGGCGGCGACGGCGGGGGCGCTGGTGCTCGCCGCGCGGGTGCTGCTGCGCCGGGGGGCGACGCCGATGACGGTGGTGCGGGCGGCCTCGCCGGGCTTCCTGGCGTTCGTGCTGGCGTTGGGCGTCGTGGTGCGGGCGGTGGTGGACAACGGCCTCGCGGGTGCGCTCGGGCATGTGCTGCCCGGTGGTACGGGGCTGCCGGCGCTGCTGGGTGTCGCCGCGCTGGCCGCCGTGCTGGCCAACCTGATCAACAACCTGCCCGCGGTACTGGTCCTGCTGCCGCTGGCCGCGCCGGCCGGCCCGGGGGCGGTGCTCGCGGTGTTGCTCGGGGTGAACATCGGGCCGAACCTGACGTACGCGGGTTCGCTGGCGACGCTGCTGTGGCGGCGGATCGTGCACCAGCACGAGCACGAGGTGGACCTCGGCGAGTTCACCCGGCTGGGTCTGCTCGCCGTGCCGTCGGCGCTGGTCGCGGCCGTGGTGGCACTGTGGGGGTCGCTCCAGGTGATGTGAGCGGGACCGTACGGGCAGAGCGGGTGAGGGAGGCGGTGCGGGTGAGGGAGGCGGTGTGGCGATGCGGGTGATCGTGTGGCTGGTCGAGGGCACCTGGCCCGCCTGTGTGGACGCGGTGCGCGCGCACGCGCCCGACGCGTCCGAGGTCGTGCTGCTGCACGTGAGCGAGCCCGGCGTGCCCGGTCTGGCACACGGGGCGTTCGCCGGTCTGCTGGGCCGGGGCCGCCCCCGGGGGCACCGCCCGGCCGAGGGCTGGGGAAGGGATCCCGGCGACCGGCTGGAGGACCTCGGTGTCACCTCGGCGGCCGAGCTGCTGCGGGCGGCGGCCGAGCGGCTGGGCCGCCCGTGCTCCCGGCTGGAGCGCACCGGACGGGTGGAACGGGAGGTGGTGGCCGCCGCCGAGGGGGCCGGCCTCCTGGTGCTGGCCCGGGACGGCGACCGCTCCCGGCTCGGCCCGCACAGCCTGGGGCCGCCGTCCCGGTTCGTCGTCGACCACGCGCCCTGCCCGGTCCTGCTGGTCTGGCCGGAACCGGCCCCGGACCTGACCACGCTCCCGCCGCCACCGCCACCGCGCCCCCACCACTGAGCGGGCGCGGATCCTCAGCGGTGACGCCCTCCGTAGCCGTAACCCCAGCCGCCGTACCCGCCGTACCCGCCGTAGCCGCCTCCGTAGCAGTAGTGCGGGTAGGAGGCGCAGACGTCGGAGGGCGCGGAGCCGGTCGGAGTCGGCTCGGCGGCCGGCTTCGACGGTGTCGGGGCCGGCGTCGCCGCGGGTGCCTTCCTGGGTTCGGGGGCGGGCGTCGCCGAGGGCGTGGGCGTCGGCGTGACGTCCGCGTCCCAGTTGACGATCTGCATCTGCAGGTCGGGCTTGGACGTGTCGACGGTCCAGCGCTGGACCGCGGTGTCGGTGCGGGTCTTGACGACCAGGGCGCCCCCGCCGTCGGTGGCCGCCGGGGTGAGCGCCAGGTCCTGGTTCCAGCGGGGCACCAGCACACCCTGGAGGGTGAAGTCGTAGCGGACGCTCTTGGCCGCGGCACCGGTGGCCGTCTCGTCGGGGCAGGGCGAGAGCTGGACCGAGTAGCCGAGGTGGGAGTCCAGGCACAGGCCGGGGGCGGCGCCGTTGCGCAGCAGTCCGTCCGTCTCGTACGTCCACTGCTGGCTCGCCGTCGAGGAGCAGGTGGCGAGTTCGGTCTCCGCCCCCTTGACGGCCTTCTTGCCGACGACGCCCACGCACAGCCCCGAGGCGACGTTGTGCAGCCTGCCGCGCAGGGTGCCCTGGGTGTTCCTGCCGTTCCCGGCGTAGGAGGGGCCCGGACTGGCGGCTCCGGTGCCGGGCGCCGGGGCGGGCTTGCCGCCGGCGGCGGGGGGTGCGTCGTCGCCCGAGCCGAGCACCGACCACAGGATCAGCGGCAGGACGACCAGTCCGCTCACGGTGGCCACGGCCAGGGCGAGGTTGCGGCGGCGGGCGCGCCGGGCCGCCCGGTGAGCGGACCGGCGGGACGGGGCCGGGGACGCGGACGGCTCCGCGGCGGGCGCCTCGGACAGGGTGGACGGGGTGGACGCGGTGGGTGCCGGTGGGAAGGCCTCGCCGTGCCGGGGACCCTCGGCGGAGGGGGTTTCCGGCTCGGTGGCCTCCTCCTCGGGCGGGGCCGCCCGGGACTCCAGGTAGGCGCCGGCGCCCCAGCCGAGCACCGCCTCGGCGAGGGCGAGGCCGAGCCCGGCGTTGAACTGGGCGAGCTGGTCGGCGGTGTGCCGGCAGTGCCGGCAGCCGGCCAGGTGCTGCTGGAGATCGGGGTCGATGTCGACGCCGCCGCGCCGGAAGGTCACGTCGAGCATCCGGAAGTAGCGCAGGCACTCCTGGTCGGAGGCGAGTTCACGGTGGGCCTGGAGGCACTCCTCGCGCAGCCGCTCGCGGGCCCGGCGCAGTTCGACGCGGGCGTCCTCCACGTCCAGGCCCAGCAGCCCGGCGGGCACCGACAGCGGTTCGGCCTCGACCTCGACGTGCCACAGCACCGCCCGGGACGACTGGGGCAGCCGCTGGAAGGCACGGGAGAGCAGCCGGCGGCCGGGTGCCGGGAGCAGCCGGGCGGCCGCGCGGTCGCCCGCGTCGCTCCCCGAGCGCAGGTCGGGATGGAGGAGTTCCTGCCGGCCGTCGCTGTCCCACTCGGCCGCGATCCGGCGCACGGTGACCAGCAGATGGGGCCGCCAGGCGGCGGAGGGCCCCGCCTGGCGCAGCGACTCGCCGAACAGCCGGGTGAAGGCCGCGGTGGTGAGCATGCCCGCGGCGCGCGGTCCGTCGGTGCACAGCCGGGCGTAGGCGAAGGCCGCTTCCCAGTGGCGGTCCAGGAGTTCTCCGACGGGATGGAGCGCCGGCGTCGTCCCCGTCCACTTCTTCAGTTCGGCGCTCAGCTGCTCGTCCGTATTCACGGCTGCATTCCTTCCAGACACACCGCGGGAATTAGTCCATACCAACGGGTATGCGGGGATTCGGCATCTCGACGTCCGCCTTGGGCAGCTCTTTTGAAGCGTGGGGGGGCGCACGGGAGCGGCCTTCGCGCATGCAGCGGAAAATTAGTTGTCTGCACGCCGTCAGCGCACACCTTTGCACAGGCCACCGAGGTAGAACAAGAGATTCCGGCGTTTTACGCGAAGGCGGCCGGTCACCGGGAATTGACGAAACGTCAACGAGGTGGGGCCGGTATCGGGTCTCGCATTACCGGCGTACGTTTCGGGCCGGGGTCACCGGAGGCGAGGAGGGCATGTATGCGGTTCGACGAGGACGGCTTCACCGTCGTACACGGGATGTTCGGGCACACCGAGATCGAACGGCTGTGCGCCGAGTTCGCGGCGCTGCACGCGGCCGGCCCGGTGCCGGGGCACTTCGAGCCCCGGGCGGGCGGGGACGACGGGCGCCCGGCCGATCCGCTGCACACCCATCCGCGCGTGATGCAGCCGCACGAGATCAGCACCGTCGCACGGGACTTCCTGCTGGACTCCCGGCTGCGGGCGGTCCTGGAGACGCTGCTCGGGGAGGAGGTGCTGGCCGCGCAGAGCATGTTCTACTTCAAGCCGCCCGGCGCCCGGGGCCAGGCGCTGCACCAGGACAACTTCTATCTGCGGGTCGAACCGGGCACCTGTGTGGCCGCCTGGGTCGCCTGCGAGGCCATCGACCGGGACAACGGCGGCCTGGAAGTCGTCCCGGGCACCCACCGGATGGACCTGTTCTGCCCCGAGGAGGCGGACGCCGGGCTGTCGTTCGCCCGGGAGTACGTCCCGCCGCCGCCCGGTCTGGCCCCGGTGCCCGTGGACATGGAGCCGGGTGACGTCCTGTTCTTCAACGGGAGCCTGGTGCACGGCTCGCAGCCCAACCGCAGCGCCGACCGCTTCCGGCGCTCCTTCATCGGGCATTACGTGGGCCGCTCCACCCGGCGCATCGGCGGCTACTACCGGACGCTGTCCATGTCCGGCGAGCGTGTGCCGCTGGCCGAGAGCGAGGGGGCCGGCCCGTGCGGCACGGAGTTCGCACCGCACGGGCCGCACTGACCGGGCCGCACTGAAAGGCCCGCACTGAAAGGCCCGCACTGACCGGGCCGGCCGCGCCGAGCGGTCGTCAGTGGCCGCTGATGGCGCGCGCGGTGTAGGGCCGCTCCAGTTCCTCGATCTCCTTGACGCTCAGCCGCAGTTCCACGGCGGCCACCGCGTCCTCGATGTGCCGCGGCCTGCCCGCGCCGACGACGGGAGCGGCCACCGTGTCCTGGTGCAGCAGCCAGGCGAGGGCCACCTGGGCGCGCGGCACGCCCCGGTCGTCGGCGATCCGGGTGACCGCCTCGACGATGGAGCGGTCGCTGTCCAGGTACAGCTTGCCGCCGAAGGCGTCGCCGGCGCTGCGCTCGGTGGTGGCGCCCCACTCGCGGGTGAGACGGCCGCGTGCCAGGGGACTCCACGGCAGCACGCCGACGCCCTGGTCCGCGCAGAGCGGCAGCATCTCCCGCTCCTCCTCGCGGTAGAGCAGGTTGTAGTGGTTCTGCATGGACACGAACCTGGTCCAGCCGTGCCGTTCGGCCGTGTACTGGGCCTTGGAGAACTCCCAGGCGTACATCGAACTCGCCCCGATGTAGCGGACCTTGCCCGCCTTGACCAGGTCGTGCAGCGCCTCCATCGTCTCCTCGACGGGCGTGTGGTGGTCGTAGCGGTGGATCTGGTAGAGGTCGACGTAGTCGGTGCCGAGGCGGCGCAGGCTGTGGTCGATCTCCGTCATGATCGCCTTGCGGGACAGCCCGCCGCCGTTCGGCCCGGGCCGCATCCGTCCGTGCACCTTGGTGGCGAGGACGATCTCGTCGCGGTCGGCGAAGTCGCGCAGCGCCTTGCCGACGATCTCCTCGCTGGTGCCGTCGGAGTAGACGTTGGCGGTGTCGAAGAAGTTGACGCCCGCTTCCAGCGCCTGCCGGATCAGCGGGCGCGAGGCCTCCTCGTCGAGGGTCCACTCGTGGACGCCGCGGTCCGGCAGACCGTAGGTCATACAGCCCAGACAGATCCGCGACACGTCCAGGCCCGTCGAACCGAGCTTCACGTACTGCATCGTTGCTGCTCCTGCCTTCGGGTCGGTTACCACTCGGAGAGTACGTCGGCACGGCCCGAGGCCTCGGGCCGGTGTGGTGCCCGCAGGTGACCGCTCGGCGTGGGAGCCGCCGGGAGGCGCCGTGGTGGGCGCATCCTCGGCGCAGGTGACCGGCGTCCGGCCGGTCAGTGCCGCTCGGAGGAGACCCGGTGCCGACACCCGCGACCACCCTGCGAACCCTGGCCGGGGTCGGCCTGCTGACCCTCGCCCTCGTCACCCCCGCCTGGGGACGGCCCGCTCCCCCGCAGCCCCGTGCGGCCGAGGGGCCGTCCACCCTGTGCGCGGCGGCCGGAACCCTGCGCGGCGCCGACGGGCAGTCGGCCGGCGTCAGCCTCTGCGCGGGCAGCGGCACCCCGCAGCTCGGTGTCTCCGCCCCCGCGAACTGCGCGCGCACCGGCACCGGGACGCGGTACGTCTGCCTGACCGACGGCACCTGGACGGCCCGGCGCGGCGGCACGACCGTGGCCACGGGGACGCTGCCCGGCTCGGCCGACTACCCCGGCCCGGGGACGTACGACCTCACGGCCGCCGTACGGGTGCGGTCCACGCCCGCCGGCGTCGACCTGAAGGGCACCGTCCACGCCACCCTGACGCTCACCGCGCCCAAGGCGAAGGCCACCCACGCCATCACGGTCGACCGGCCGGAGCTGCGCCGCGCCGCCACGACCACCCTCACCTACACCGTCCGCCGGGACAGCGACGACGGGGACGGCAGCGCCCGCTTCGGGCTCATCGGCGAGGAGGGCAGCGGCGTACGCATCGCCACGGACGACCCCCGCTGTGTCAGCCCGCTCGTCGGCCGCTACCCGTCCACGACCCGGCTGCGGTACTCCCTGGACTGCGCGCTGACCGACCTCCAGCCGGGCCACCCCGACACCGTGAGGGTCCGGGTGACCGTCGGCCCGAACTGCTCCACGGTCGTGTCCAAGCTGGGCTACTGGATGCCCAAGGGACAGGCCCTCTACACCGGGGGCATGCTGGCCGGTCCCACGGTGACCTGCCGCTAAGGCTGTTCGAGCAGGTCCAGCGCCCGCGCCCAGTCGAACTCCCCCCGCCCGCCGGTGCCTTCGGGCGGCGCGTCGTACGGCTCCCCGAAGCGGACGCCCATCGCGCGCAGCCGTTCCACGCTCGCCCGGTACGCGGGGTGGGATGCCAGCGCGTCGGCCACGCACGGCAGGACACCGATCGGGATGCCCAGGCCCGCGGCCTCGCACAGCGTGCCGAGGGCGAGGGTGTCGGCGATCCCGGCCGCCCACTTGTTGACGGTGTTGAAGGTGGCGGGCGCCACCAGCACCGCGTCCGGCGGCGGGAAGGGACGCGGGTCGCCGGGGCTGCGCCAGGCGGAGCGGATCGGGCGGCCGGTCCGCGCCTCGACATCGGCGGCGTCGAAGAAGCTGCCCATGGCGACCGGCGTGGCTATGACGCCGACCTCCCAGTCCCGCTCCTGGGCGGCGGTGATCAGCGTGCCGACGCCGGCGGCGATCCCGGCCGCGCAGACGACGACGTAGAGGAAGGGCTTCTCGGCGGGTTCGGTCATCCGGGAACCCTACTCACTCAGGCGGTGCGGGCGGCCCCGCCTGCGTGGGGCCGCCCGCACCGGTGGAAGCCGGAAGCCGGAAATCAGCCGCCGGACTCCGTCACCGTGATGGCGCCGACCGGGCAGGCGCGGGCGGCCTCCCGCACCATCGGGTCGCCGCCGCCGTCCTCACGGCCCGGAACCAGCGTGCTGAAGCCGTCGTCGTCCTGGGCGAAGACGCCCGGCGCGGCCAGGGCGCACTGGCCCGCCCCGATGCAGACGTCCTTGTCGATGTCGATGTGCTCGATGTGCTCGGTGTGCATGGCAGGAGCCTCTTACCAGGTCACGGGGAGTTCCAGCATCCCCTGGATCGTGTCGCCGGGTTTGAAGGGGATCTCCTGGGCCGGGGCGGCGAGGCGCAGGCCGGGCAGCCGTCGCAGCAGGGTGCCCAGGGCGATCTCCATCTCGGCGCGGGCCAGGTTCTGGCCCAGGCACTGGTGGATCCCGAAACCGAAGGCGACGTGATGACGGGTGGGCCGGTGCCAGTCCAGGGTGTCGGCGTCGGAGTAGACGGACGGGTCCCGGTTGATCACCGAGGTCGAGAAGAGGACCCCGTCGCCGGCCCGGATCGTGGTGCCGTCCACCTCGATGTCCTCCAGGGCGACCCGCGCCAGCCCGTCGGCGATCGACAGCATCCGCATCAGCTCCTCGACCGCGTCGGGCAGCAGCGCCGGGTCGGCCCGCAACTCGGCCAGCCGCTCGGGGTGCTGGAGCAGCGCGAAGGTACCGAGCGAGATCATGTTGGCGGTGGTCTCGTGCCCGGCGACCAGCAGGATGACGGCCAGCGAGACCAGTTCGGCGCGGTCCACCGTGCCCTCGCGCAGCTGGTGGTGGACGAGGTCGTCGAGAACACCGTCACCGGGGCCGGGCTGTGCCGCCTTCCGGTCGATCAGGTCGCCGAGGTAGTCCTCCAGCTGCCGGCGCGCGTCCTGGGTGTCGTCGGCGGACGGGCCGCGCAGCAGCCGGCGGGACTGCGCCTCGAAGAACTCGTGGTCGGCGTAGGGCACGCCGAGCAGCCCGCAGATGACCATGGAGGGCACCGGCAGCGCGAAGGCCGGGACCAGGTCGGCCGGCGGGCCCTTCTCGATCATCGCGTCCAGCAGGTCGTCGACGGTCTTCTGGATGACGGGCCGCAGTCCGGCCGCGCGCTTGAGGGTGAAGGCCGGGATCATCATCCGCCGCTGGGTGTGGTGCTCGGGGTCGTCGAGGCCGAGCAGGGCGACCCGGCGGTCCCGGACGGCCGCGAAGCGGGCGGTGGGCGCGGGGAAGCCGGGGCGGCGGCGGTCACTGGACAGCCGGGGGTCGGACAGCAGCGTCCGGGCGGCGGCGTGGCCGGTGACCAGCCAGGCCTGGCGGCCGTCGTAGAGGGCGATGCGGGACAGGGCTCGCCCGTCGCGCAGGGAGTCGTAGCCGGTGGGCGGGTGGTAGGGGCAGGTGCGGTCCTGGGGGAAGGCGACGGGTTCGGCCTGGTGCGCCGGACCGGTGGCTTCCGTCAGGTCCGTCAGATCCGTCATGGAAGACCTCGCAGACGAAGTTGGTGCGTCGTGCCGATCTTCATTAGATGCCCCGGGCATCTATAGGGCGACGGCAAGTTCGGCCAGATCGGTGACGCGCGCGATGTGGCCGAAGACCGCTCTCCGGAAACTCGATTATCCGCCGAAATCCGGTTGTCGCCACCGGGGCGCGGGCCGCAGCATCTGCGCATGTCCCTCGCTGACGCCTTCCTGCCGCCGACCGCCACCGCCGCCCACCGTCCGGTGCCGGGCCGGCAGCAGCCCGGCCGTCCCCGGAGACCCTGGCCCGTCCGCCCGTGACGGCCGCGCTCGTGGCGGGTCTGCTCGCCGGGTTCGGCATCGCCGTCCCGGTCGGCGCCGTCGGGGCCTACCTGGTCTGCCTCACCGCCCGCACCTCCCTGCGCATCGGCGCCTCGGCCGCCCTCGGTGTGGCCAGCGCCGACGGCCTCTACGCGCTCCTCGCCACGGTCGGCGGCTCCGCCCTGGCCGCGGTGCTGCGGCCCGTGCTGACCCCGCTGCGCTGGGCGTCGGCGCTGGTGCTGACGGCGCTGGCGGTGCGCGGCGCGGTGACCGCCGTACGGCGGTACCGGGCGCTCCGGGCCGGTACACGGCCGGAGCGCCCGGTGGCCGGACCTGGCCGGGCGTATCTCGCTTTCCTCGGCATCACCCTGCTCAATCCGGCCACCGTGGTCTACTTCGCCGCCCTGGTCCTCGGCACCCGCACCGCCGACACCGTTCACCCCCTGGAGCAGGGCGCCTTCGTGCTGGCCGCGTTCGCCGCCTCGGCCGGTTGGCAGCTGCTGCTCGCCGGGGGCGGCGCGCTGCTCGGCCACGCCCTGACCGGCCGCCGTGGCCGACTGCTCACGGCGCTGCTGTCGAGCGCTGTGATCCTCGCTCTGGCGGTGCGCACGGCGTTGCCGTGAAGGCGCCCGCCAGGCCCCAGGGGCGCCGGGGGCTCACAGGAGGCGGGAGCGGGGTCCCTCCACCGCGAACGCGCGGGCGACGGCGAGGCTGTCCTCGTAGACGTGGTGGCGGACGACCAGGCCGTCCCGGACGGTCAGGTGCAGGGCGAACCTGGCTCGATAGGGGCGTCCGGTCGCCCTGGCCGTCTGCCGGATCTCGCCGAGTACGACCGCCTCGTCGCCGTCGGTCAGGAGACGCTCGATCCGGGTGTCACCCTGTCCGGGGACGTGATGGGCGGCCAGTTCCCGGAAGTGGGCGGCGACGTCCGCGCGGGTGGAGCGGTGCCGGATCCAGGGGGTCGCGCTGCGGCCGTGTTCGGGCTCGGGCCAGTCCAGCTTCCAGTCGACGTCGTCGGCGTACAGCTCGGCGATCCGCTCGGGGTCGCCGGCGCCGAGGCGGCGCAGCAGCTCGTCCACGACGGTTCGGGTCGGGAGGGTGGTGCGGCTGGGAGACACGGCTGTCCTGCCCCTTCTGCGTTCGGCCGGATGCCACGGGAGTGGGGTGCGCTCGGCACACTGTGCCGGGGCCGCACGGGGGACGCGATTACCTCCGGGGTAATGGACGGCCTCCGAAGGGGGCACCGGTACGGATGATCCGGGCGCCCACCGGTGTTGACGCGGGCGCCAGACAGAAGTCGAAGCGAGGAGAGCGACGCCATGCCTCTTGAGGGCGAGTACGAGCCCAGCCCGGAGCAGTGGGTGCGGGAGCAGGTGGAGTTGTACGAGAGCTCGGGCGGGACCGAGGGGACGACGCTGATGGACACGGGCATGCCCGTCATCGTGCTGACCACCAAGGGGGCCAGGAGCGGCAAGATCCGCAAGTCGCCGCTGATGCGGGTGGAGCACGAGGGGAAGTACGCCGTGGTCGCCTCGAAGGGCGGGGCGCCCGCGCATCCGGTCTGGTACCACAACGTCAAGTCCGATCCGCATGTCGAGCTGCAGGACGGGCCGGTCAAGCAGGACATGACGGCCCGTGAGGTCACCGGTGCGGAGAAGGCGCAGTGGTGGGAGCGGGCGGTGGCCGCCTATCCGCCCTACGCCGAGTACCAGGAGAAGACCTCGCGGGAGATCCCGGTGTTCGTGCTGGAGCCGGCCGACGGGAACTGATTCAGGCCGTGCGGGGACCGGTTTTTAGAAAAATCTGCGCTCGGCAGGCATGAACCCGTTTCGGGCCGGGCACCCGTGCGTCAGGCCCCGCCGCGTTCCCCCGTCGCGGCGGGGCTTTCTCGTGCCTCGCCGGCCGGGCGGTCCGTCACGTCGAGGAAGATCTGGTCGGCCTCGGGCACGGTGTGGGCCAGGGAGCGCTTGATGCGTACGGCGATCTCCTCGACCCGCTCGCTGTCCAGGCCCGGCACGAGGTCGATCCGGGCGGCGACCAGCATCGAGTCCAGGCCCATCTTCATGGTGAACAGCGCCTCCACGCTGTCGATCTCCGGCTGGGCCCGCAGCAGCGAGCGGATCCTGCCGCTCAGCTCCGGGGTGGCGGCCTCCCCGATGAGCTGGTCGCGGGCCTCGCGGCCGAGCCGGTAGGCGACGTAGACCAGCAGGACGCCGATGGCCAGCGAGGCGGACGCCTCCCAGACCACCTGTCCGGTCGCCATGTGCAGGGCCATGCCGGCCAGTGCGAGGGTCACGCCCAGCACCGCGGTGCCGTCCTCGGCGACGACGGTGCGCAGGGCCGGGTCGCTCAGCCCGCCGCCCTGCCCGCGCACCTGATGCAGGGCCCGCAGCAGCGAGACGCTCTCGGCGAGCAGGGCCACGCCGAGCACGACGAACCCCGCCACATAGCCGGTGAACGTTTCGTCGGCACCGTCGCGCAGTGCCTCGACGCCCTGGAAGACGGAGAAGCAGCCGCCCATGACGAAGATCCCGACGGCCGCGAGAAGCGACCAGAAGAACCGCTCCTTGCCGTAGCCGAACGGGTGCCGTGCGTCGGCGGGCCGGCGGCTGCGCCGCAACGCGGCCAGCAGGAAGACCTCGTTCAGGCTGTCGGCCACGGAGTGCGCGGCCTCGGAGAGCAGCGCGGGCGAGCCGGCCACGGCGCCCCCGGCGGCCTTGGCCACGGCGATCACCAGGTTCGCCGCGAGCGCGACCACGACGGTGACCCGGGTCCTGTGGTCGGCGTTCCGCGCTTTCCCGCTCTTGCTGGAGTCTGTCCGGTTCACCCTTCGCCGACTGCCCGCGCCCGGGCAGGTCACACCGTGCGGGCCGGGGAAATCGGGGAACGCGGTTCCCAGGAGAGCAGCCGTGGCGAGGAGGAGACATGAACGCGGACCGCAACAGCGCGTACGGACACGAGTCGTTCACGCGGTCCAAGAGCCACTTCACGGACCGGATCACGACGGACGGCCGGGACGGCTGGCCGGTGGCGGCCGGACGCTACCGGCTGGTGGTCAGCCGGGCCTGTCCGTGGGCGAGCCGCGCGGTGATCTCCCGCCGGCTGCTCGGGCTGGAGGCCGCGCTGCCGATGGCCGTCGCCGACCCGATCCAGGACGACCGCAGCTGGCGGTTCACCCTCGATCCGGGCGGACGCGACCCCGTCCTCGGTATCCGCTTCCTCGGCGAGGCCTACGAGAAGCGGGAACCGGGCCATCCCGGCGGGGTCAGCGTCCCCGCGGTCGTGGACGTGCCCAGCGGGCGGCTGGTCACCAACGACTACCAGCGGCTCACCCTCGACCTCGCGACCGAGTGGACGGCCCTGCACCGCGAGGGGGCGCCGGATCTTTACCCGAGCGAACGGCGTGACGAGATCGACGCGGTGATGGCGGAGGTCTACGAGGACGTCAACAACGGCGTGTACCGGGCCGGTTTCGCCAGCCGCCAGACGGAGTACGAGGAGGCCTGTACGGCGCTCTTCCGGCGGCTGGAGCGACTGACCGAGCGACTCGCCGGGCAGCGCTACCTGGTCGGCGACACCCTCACGGAGGCGGACATCCGGCTGTTCACCACCCTGGTCCGGTTCGACGCCGTCTACCACGGTCATTTCAAGTGCAATCGCTGGAAGCTGACGGAGAACCCGGTGCTGTGGGCGTACGCCCGGGATCTCTTCCAGACGCCCGGCTTCGGCGACACCGTGGACTTCGACCACATCAAGCGGCACTACTACCGGGTCCACACCGGTATCAACCCGACCCGGATCGTTCCCCTGGGCCCGGATCTCTCCGGCTGGCTGACCCGGCACCACCGGGAGGAACTGGGCGGCAGGCCGTTCGGCGACGGCACCGCGCCGGGCCCGGTGCCCCCGGACGAGGAGGTCCCGGCCCCGGGCAGGCCCTGACCACGACACCCCGACATCACGACGACCCGGACATCCCGACGACCCGGACATCCCGACGAAGGAGATCCACGTGGCGAAGAACAAGAAGAAGAAACTCCCCCTCGTCTACCAGCCCGTCGGCTTCGTGCTGAGCTGGGCCGGCGGCGCGCTGGCCGGCCTGGCCTTCCGCAAGGCGTGGAAGACGATCCGGCACGAGGAGGACGCCCCGGACGCCCTGGACCCGGACCGCGGCTGGGGCGAGATCCTGCTGGCGGCGGCGGTCCAGGGCGCCATCTTCGCGGTGGTGCGCAGTGCCGTGGACCGCACCGGCGCCAAGGCCATCGAGCGTTCGACGGGGGTGTGGCCGGCGTCCGACAAGGGCGGCCGGGACTGAGCGGTCCTCGCGCTCAGCCCTGCTTGGGGGCGGTGGGCGGTACGAGGCGCAGGGTGAAGGAGTGGCCGGCCGGGTCGGAGTAACCGCGTTCCTCGTACGGCCCGGCCGCGTCCTTGGTGTCGATCGGGCGCCCGCCGAGCCCGATCACCCTGCGCTCCGCCTCGTCCAGGTCCTCGACCAGGAAGTCCAGATGGGCCTGCAGGGAGTTCTCCGGGCGGGGCCAGCTCGGCGGGGTGGCGTTCACATCGCGGCGGCAGGCGATCCGGACGCCGTCGGCGCCGCGGATCTCGATGAGGTTGGCGGACGCGTCCGTCTCCTCACCGTCCAGGAACTGCCGGTAGAACTCGGCGAGTTTCTCGGGTTCGGCGCAGTCGAGAACGACGACGCCCGCTTTCACCAGGGGCATGCTTCCTCCGGGGATGTCGGCGGATCCGTCTTCGGGGGTCCCTCCCCCTGCGGATATCCCCGTGCCCGCGATTCAGTCGGCTCTCGCCTCCGCCAGCAGGGCGGCCGCGGCCGCCAGCAGCAGGTCCAGGGCGGCCGGGTAGGAGCTGCCCGGCATCGAGGCGACGAGGTGGCGGGCGGTGGCCGCGATGTGCGGGTGGGTGTCGGCGGGCAGCCGGGCGTACGTGGTCCGCCACACCAGCGCCTCCGCCTCCCGGGCGGACCGGGGCAGCGCGGTGCCCGCTGAGTCCAGGGCGCCGAAGGCCAGGGCCTGGTCGACGAACGCGTGATAGATCCGCACCGCCTCGGCGTCGGGGAACCCGGCCCCGCGCAGCACTCCGAGCATGCTCTCCACGGCCTGGATCTCATGGGTCCGGCCGGTCACCCGGTGGGCGCTGAGCATCGCCGCGCGAGGGTGGGCGAGGGCACCGGCGTGCATGCGCAGGCCCAGGTCGCGCAGGTCGGCGCGCCAGTCTCCGGTGGGGCGCCAGACCCGCAGGGTCCGGCCGATCAGCTCGTCGGCGATGGCCAGCATCAGGTCGTCGGTGTGCCGGAAGTACCGGTAAAGGGAGCTGGGGTCGGCGCCGAGCGCGCGGCCGAGGCGGCGGACGGAGAGGGCGTCGGCGCCGTGCTCCTCGATCAGCCGGAGCGCGGTGTCCACGATGAGTTCGGCGGACAGGACGACGCCCTGCTTGGTGGGGCGCCGGCGCCGGCGGTCGGCGGACGGGACGACACGGTCGCTCACAGGACCTCCCTGGGTGTGACGGGGACCTTATGACAACACCGTTGACCTGTGAAGGGCGCGGGCAGTTTCATGTGCCGTCATCAGGGCCCACCGGGCCCCACGGCGCGAGCGGAGAGCCGGCCATGAACGACAAACCCCACGGCACACGTCCCCCCGCGCGGCAGGAGCTGCGCAAGTCCCTGGGCGTCCTGGACGGGATCGCCGTCGCCGCCTCCAGTACGGCCGCGACCACCAGCATCGGCATCGGCCTCGGCGTGACGGCCGGGGTGGTGGGACTGCACCTGCCGGCCATCATGCTGCTGGCGTTCCTGCCCGTCCTCGGCATCGCGGGCGCCTACTCCCGGCTGAACAAGGTCGAGCCGAACGCGGGCAACGGCTATGTCTGGGTGGGCCGTTCCCTCAGCCCGTGGCTGGGTTTCACGGTGGGCTGGGTCAACATCGTCGCCACGGTGGCGTTCCTCGCCTACACCACCGCGGTCACCGGCTCGGCCGTTCTCCAACTGGCCGGGGAGGCCGGGCTGCGCCGGCTGGGCGGGCTGGCGCTGGATCCGGGCTCGACGGCGCAGACGACGACCGTGGGCATCGTCGTGCTGGTGGCGGTCACCCTGACCGCCGTGACCGGCGTCCGCACCGCGGCCCGGCTCCAGACCGGCCTGCTGGTCTTCGAGTACGTGGTGCTGCTGGGGTTCTGCGGATACGGCATCGTCACCGGACCGCACGCGTTCCGGCTGTCCTGGTTCGACCCGTTCGCGATCCCCTCGGCGACGGCCCTGGCGCAGGGACTGCTGCTGTCGGTGTTCTGCTACTGGGGCTTCGAGGCCGCGTTCAGCGTCAACGAGGAGGTGCGCGACCCGCGGGACGCCTCCCGGGCCGGCCTGATCACGCTGGTGACGATGCTCGGACTGTTCCTGCTCGGCTCGGTCGCCTTCCAGCGGGTGCTGTCGGGTCCGGAGCTGGTCGGGCACGGCCCGCAGGGGCTGGCCTACTTCGGCGACAAGCTGGCGGCACAGCCCCTGGCCGCGCTGCCGCTGGTGGCGCTGATGTTCTCGGCGGTGGCCTCCCTGCAGGCGGGGGTCATCCCGACGGCCCGGTCGATGTTCGCGATGGGCCGGGACCGTACCCTCGGACCGGTGTGGTCCAGGGTCAGTGCCCGCTACGGGACACCGGCGGCCGGTACCGTGCTGGTCGGGGCGCTGGCCGCGGGGGTGGCGGCGCTCTCCCTGGTGATCCCGAGGCTCGCCGACATGGTCCTGGCGACGGTGAACGCCGTCGGCATCGTCGTCTCGTTCTCCTACGCGCTCACCGCGCTCGCCGCCGCCGTGCGCTTCCGCTCCCTGCTGCGCGAGGACTGGCGCCAGGGCGTGCGCGCGGTGCTGCTGCCCGCGCTGAGCGCCCTCGTGCTGCTCGGCCTCGGCGGCTGTCTGGGCTGGTCGTTCTACCACTCCACCCACCACCTCGCACTGCGCGCGGACAACGGCTGGTTCCTGCTGCTCACCCCCCTGGTCATGATCGCTTCGGGCTTCGTGGCCGCCGCCTGGGCCCGATGGGTGCGCAGATCGCCGTACTTCCGCACCGGCGAGGGCACCGACGCCGACGCGCCCGAGCTGCTCGTCACCGTCGGCTGACCGCGAGGAAAAGGAACCATGCACGCAGATCTGCTCTTCACCGGCGGCCCCGTCCTCACCCCCGAGGGCCGTACGGCGACCGCGGTGGCCGTCACCGGCGACCGGATCACCGCCGTCGGGGGCGAGGACGTACGCGAACTGGCCGGGCCCCGCACCGAGGTGGTGGACCTCGCCGGACGGCTGCTGCTGCCCGGTTTCCAGGACGCGCACGTCCATCCGGTGCCGGCGGGTCTGGAGCTGAGCCAGTGCGATCTGACCGGGAAGCGGAGCGCCGAGGAGACGGTGGCCGCGGTGCGCGCGTACGCGGCGGCGCATCCGGAGCGGGAGTGGATCCTGGGCGGCGGCTGGTCGATGGAGGCGTTCGAAGGCGGTACGCCGACGAAGCGGCTGCTGGACGAGGTGGTGCCGGACCGGCCGGTGTACCTGCCCAACCGCGACCACCACGGGGCCTGGGTCAACAGCCGGGCGCTGGAGCTGGCGGGCATCGACCGCGACACGCCCGACCCGGCCGACGGACGGATCGAACGGGACGCCTCCGGTGCGCCGAGCGGCACGCTGCAGGAGGGCGCGATGCAGCTGGTCGGCCGGCTCGCCCCGCCGGCCGGCCCGGCGGACCGGCTGGCGGCACTGCTGCACGCCCAGCGGCATCTGCACGCGCTCGGCATCACCGCCTGGCAGGACGCGCTTGTCGGGGAGTTCCTCGGCATGGACGACCCGTCCGACGCGTATCTCACCGCCGCGCGGGACGGCTCGCTGACCGCCCGGGTGGTCGGCGCGCTGTGGTGGGACCGGGAGCGGGGGGCCGAGCAGATCCCGGAACTGGTGGACAGGCGCGCCGCGTCGAGCCACGGCCGGTTCCGGGCCGGCGCGGTGAAGATGATGCTGGACGGGGTCGCCGAGAACGGCACGGCGGCGCTGCTCGACCCCTACCTGGACAACTGCGGCTGCGCGACCCGCAATCGCGGCAAGAGCTTCATCGATCCGGCGCGACTCCCGGCGTACGTCACCGAGTTGGACGCGCTCGGCTTCCAGTGCCACTTCCACGCGCTGGGCGACCGGGCGGTGCGGGACGCGCTGGACGCCGTCGAGGCGGCCCGGGCCGCCAACGGACCCAGCGACACGCGGCCCCACCTGGCACATCTCCAGGTCGTGCACCCCGCCGACATACCGCGTTTCGCCCGGCTCGGCGCCACCGCCAACATCCAGCCGCTGTGGGCCGCGCACGAGCCGCAGATGGACGAGCTGACGATCCCCTTCCTGGGCCCGGAACGGGCCGGGTGGCAGTACCCGTTCGGGTCGCTGCTGCGCGCCGGGGCGCGGCTCGCGGGCGGCAGCGACTGGCCGGTGAGCAGCCCCGACCCCCTCCAGGGCATCCATGTCGCGGTGAACCGGGTCGAACCGGGCGGCGACGCGCCGGTGTTCCTGCCCGGGGAGCGGCTGGGTCTCGGCGACGCGATCAGGGCGTACACGGCCGGTTCGGCCCATGTGAACCACCTCGACGACACCGGACGGGTGGCGGTGGGCGCGCTCGCGGATCTGGTGGTCCTGGACCGCGATCCGTTCGACGCTCCCCCGGAGCGCATCGCGGACACGCGCGTCGCGCACACATACGTCGGGGGCGCGCGAGTGTACGCGGCTCAGGAGGCATGAGCAGTAACACACATCACGGCCAGGTCACGCGTCGATCATTTACGCTCTGGGCAGTCTCGTAGCGCTTCATGGCTCAACTTTCGAGCCACGAAGACCAGTTCGAGTGCACGGGTGGCCGACAGGCCACCCGTTCGCAGGGGCGGGGGGCTCTGCGCACTGTCGCCCGAAAGGAAACACATGCCTCAGGCCGTCACGTTCGACCTGCCCTCCGAACCCCCCGGCAGTGGTCTTGCGGAGTTCGCGCGCGCCCGCCGTCCGCGCTTCCTCCCGCGGTCGGCCACACACCCCGGATCCGGTGGCCGCGCCACGCCTGCCGGGCCGCGTGTGCTTTCCGATCAGCACAGCTGAGGCGGCGACGCGGGGGCCCGCCCCGTAGCGAGGGCGCTTCGACGAGCCCCCCCCGGCCGCCGACGCGGCAGTCGTCCCCTCACGGTCGTTCGCGGCAGGAGCCGGTACCGGTCGGGTGCGTCCGGCTGTCCGGCGAGGCCGTCGCGGCAGGAACAGAACAGTCTCATCCACGACCGGCCAGCACCCACGGCCGGTCGATTCCGTTGCCAGGACCACAGTTCGAAGGAGACCGGTGTGAAATCTCAGGGCGTAGGTGCTGTTCAGAGGGCGTCCGCCGACAGCCTGCTCCCGGCCCGGCCAGGCTCCCGGCCCCAGCCCGGGGAGCCGGGGAGCACCCTGGCCGGCCTCCTGAGGGAACACGTCAAGGGGACCACGGAGCAGCACCGGACGTCCCAGGACGCCGCTCGGCAGCGGCTGGACGCACTCGGCTCGTCCCGCTCCGGCACCACGTTGCATGTGGCCGGGGCCCTCCATCTCGCGCAGCGCGCGTTCCTGCCGCCCGACGAGGAGGGCTACGCCAGGTTGAGGCGCCTCGACAGTAGCCTGCGCCCGATAGAAGCGGCCTTTCCCCAGGTCGGCACCGATATCGAGATCTGCCGACTGACGTGCGCGATGCTGGAGGGGGCCTGGCGGAGCCGGGCGCTCGCCCCGCCGCGCGAGGAGGAGCGGACGACCGCCTGCGCCTGCCCGCTGTGCCGCCGGCTGCCCACACCCCCCGCGCGCACGCTGGACGACTACAGCTGGCGGCAGAGCGCCGGCCGCCCCCTCAGCGTCAAGGCCTGGCCGTACCGCGAGGAACTCGACAGCGTCCTGACCGCCGGATGGATCTGGGTCCGGCAGATGAACGACCTTCACCAGGACCTCGGCCTGCGCCACCGCTTCGAAGACGACATCCTCGTCTTCCACGAGTACAAACGCGTGATCGACACCATCGACACCACGTCCCTCACCCAACTCGTCGAAGGCCGCTTGGCCGAGAGTTTCAGCACCAACAGCGCACGGGCACTGGTCTGCGGACTCTATGCGGCCCACAAGCGGTCCGCCGACGAGTACTGGCTCCAACAGCACCACGCGGGCGGCGTCGTGCTCCCCCAGACCAACCCGCTCGGCCAGAGCACCTACCCACTCCTCCAGATGCTGGACTGCCTGTTCTGGCATGTCTCCCCCGACACGGAGCTCTGGCAGGAAGAACACCTCGCGTCCCTGCTGCTGTGCCGCGTCGTCGACGACATGGCCGACGTACGGGTCGACGCCCTCACCGGTGAGATCAGCAACTTCTGGCTCGCCGACATGCCCACCCACACCAAGGCCCTCTACGCCGCCTGCGCCATCGCCCTCATCAAGTACGGCTGCATGCCCGAGGCGCATTCCTCGATGTGGAACACCTGGCTGATGACCAGCACCATCGTCTGGATGGGGCTCACGGGCCGGCACGCCCTGTGGTTCGACGGCATCACCCAGGACCTCCTCCCGGCCGAGGCGTGCCCGCTGTGCGACCTGCAGCCCCACGCGTGCACGGGCATCCTCACCGACGGCACCACCCTCACGATCAGCGCGCGGCCCACCGCACCGGCACTGAGCGTGCGGACCGCCGAGCTGTCCGCACGCTGCCGGGCCCAGTACCCCCGGACATGGCCCCTCCTCGACGCCGAGCTCCATGCTTTCGAAGCCCTGCACGGCCCCTGGCACGGCAACATCGACAGCGCGTGGGAGATCCTGCGCCGCACCTACGTCGCCGCCGTGGAGGCATCCATGGCCGCACCGTCCACGGAACGCGCACGTCATGTCCAGCAGGACGCCGGCGCAGTGGGAAGCGAGCAGTTCTACACCCTGTACGACCCCGGGACCGGGAGGGAGGACACCGCGCTGCTCGCCTACATGTTCGGCTGCGCGCACCCGCACTTCCTGTGGAACGCCACGGGGTACCGTCCCTCCGCCCTCGCGGGCGACTGGCTCGACGGCTGACGCCTCGATCCACCGTGGGACGGCGCTGCCGCCCGGCCGGGTCTCCGGCCGGGCGGCAGCGTGCTCAGACCGGGAACTCGACCGGCAGGCTGTCCAGCCGGGACTCCCAGGTGGAGGCGGTCGAGGTGAGTTCGTCCGCCGGCACGGCCAGCCGCAGGCCCGGCAACCGGTGCAGCAGGACGTCCACCGCGATCTCGATCATGGACTGCCCGATGCTCTGCCCGGGGCACTCGTGGGGGCCCGCGCCGAACGCCAGATGCGCCTGGTTGCCCTCCACCGAGACGCCCGGGTCGGGCCGGACCTCGGGGTCGAGGTTGCCCGGTGCGAGACCGAGGACGAGCAGGTCGCCGGCCTCGACGAGGTGGCCGCCCAGTTCGACGTCGCTGGCGGCGAAGCGCCCCGGCAGGACGGTCAGCGGCGGAGAGTTCCACATGGCCTCCTCCATCACCGCCGAGATGTTCAGCTGACCGCCGATCAGCCCGGAGAGCCGGGAGGCGTCGGTCAGGACCAGCCGCAGCACCCGGGCCAGCAGGTTGGTCGTGACCGCCGCGGCGATCAGCACCACGCGCAGGTGGTGGACGACCTCGTCGTGCTCGAGAGCCGCGTGATGCTCCAGCAGGTCGGTGGCGAGGTCGGAGCCGGGTTCGGACCGCCTGCGCTCCACGAGTTCGCCGAAGATCTCCATGATCACGCCGTCGTGCCTCACGGCGTCCTCGCCGCCCTTGAGCACCTGCGCGCAGGACTCGACCAGCCGGCGACCCTCCGCCTCGGCGAGCCCGAGGATCCGGGACATCACGAGCATCGGCAGATAGTCGGCGTAGTCCGCCACCAGATCGGCGCGGCCGTCGGCCGCGAACCCGTCGATCAACTTGTTGGCGAAGTGCGTGGCGTGGCGCCGGATACCGCGGCCGGCGGCGGCCTGCAGCGCGTCGCTGACGGCGCCGCGCAGCCTGCGGTGCGGCTCGCCGTCCTGGGAGACACAGTCGGGACGCCAGCCGAGCATCGGAATCAGCGCGGAGGTCTCCGCGATCCGGCCTTCCCGGTAGTCCCGCCAGGTCCGCGCGTCCCTGGGGAACTGGCTGGGATTGTCGAGCACCCGCCGGCTGTCCCGGTAGCCCAGCACCAGCCAGGCGTTGATGTCGCCCTCCAGCAGCACCGGCGCCACGGAACCGTGCTCCTTGCGCAGCCGCTCGTAGATCCCGAACGGGTCGGTCGCCGCGTCGGGCCCGTACAGCCGGGCCGGCTCGGCCGACCCGTGCGCGACCGGGCAGCCGCGGGGGGCGTCGGGACTGTCGAGGCTCTGGTCGTTCATCGGGGCTCCAGTGCGACGGCGGAGCGTGCCTGCAGATGGCGTATCAGGGCGATCAGTACGTCACGGCTGGAGGCCCGGTCACGGGCGTCACAGGCCACGACCGGGGTGTGCGGGGAGATGTCGAGGGCGTCCCGGATCTCCTCGATGGGGTGTTCCTTGCAGTCCGGGAAGACGTTCAGGGCGATGACGAAGGGCACGTTCTGCCGCTCCATCTCCTCGATCGCCCGGAAGCTGGAGGCCAGCCGCCGGGTGTCCACCAGGACCACCGCGCCGAGCGCCCCCTTGAACAGACCGTTCCACAGGAACCAGAACCGCTCCTGGCCCGGGGTGCCGAACAGGTACAGCATCAGGCTCTCGTTGAGGCTGATCTTGCCGAAGTCCAGACTGACGGTGGTCTCGGCCTTGTCGGCGACACCGATCAGGTTGTCGACGCCGGCGGTGGCCTGGGTGAGGGTCTCCTCGGTGGTGAGCGGCTTGATGTCGCTGACGGAGCGGACCATGGTGGTCTTCCCGGTGCCGAACCCCCCGGCGATCATCACCTTGACCGAGCGGGTCCCCCCGGCACCGGGGTCGCCGGAATGGTCAAAGCCTTTCAAGTCCACTGAGTACCTCCTGGAGGAGCGCGAGGTCGGGCCCGCGTCCGGCGTCGTGCGCCGGAATGGGATCACGGGCTTCAATACGGCCTGCGTCCAGCAGATCCGCCAACAGCACCGCGAGAATGTTGAAGGGCAGTCCGAGGTGGGCGCCGAGTTCGGCCACCGACAGCGGATCGCGGCAACGCCGGAGGATCTCCTCGTGCTCGTACTGCATGCCCGGTAAGGGGGCGGCGAGGGAGACGACGAGGGTCGCCACGTCGAGGCTCGACGCCGACCCGCCCGGTCGGCTGCGCCCTCCCGTGAGGACGTAGTAGCGCTCCAGACCGGACGGGTCCGCGGGCCGTCGGGGAGCACTCATCCAGAGTGCTCCTCCAGGCGCGGAGAGGTGCCGAGCAACTCGCCCATCCGCCGGGACAGGTCCCTCATCTGGTGGCCGAGCAGGCCCTGGTCAAGTCCTTCGCGGGCGAGGACGCCGAGGTACGTCTCGACCCCCGCGCGTACGACGAACAGATGTCCCCCGTCGACCTCGATCATCGCGAGCCGCAGCTGCCCGGCGTACTTCGGGAACTGCTCGGCGACCGGCTGGGCGAGGGCCTGCAGGCCCGCCACCACGGCCGCGAAGCGGTCCACGTCGTCGGGGTCCTCGGCGCCGAAGGAGGTGATGGCCTTGCCGTCACTGGAGGCCACCAGGGCGAAGCGGATCTCCGGGATGGACTCCACGAGATCGCGGAGCGCCCAGCTCACGTCGGTTCCCTGTTGCGTCATGTGGACTAGTCGCTCTCTTCGTCGCGCTGCTCGGTGGACTCGCGTCCGGCGGTACCGGATCCCTCCGGGGTCGTCCGCACGGGCTCGGAGTCGTCGCCGCCGGCCCTCGGGACCGCCTCGGTGAACGAGGAGGCGTCGGACACCGCCCCGGCCTCCGTGGACGCCGGCCCGTACCGGGCCCGTTCGTCCTCGTCGGCCGACGGTCCGCCGGCCCGCAGCCCGTCGGTGACCACCGGTTCGGACGGCCGCGCGTGCTCGGCCCCGGCCGGTCCGTCGTCGCGGCCCGCCGTGGCGAAGGCGGCCAGGCCCGCGAAGGACTCGTCGGGGGGTACGGCCGTCACGGAAGCCGGTTCCGGGCGGGTGGAATGCTCCGGCGGGCGGTCCTCCTCCGTCTCGCGGCGCCTGCTGCGTCGGCGGGGCAGGCCGCCGGGGGTGGTGTCCATCTCGTCGGCGGTCGCGGCCGGCGCTGCGGCGCCCGCCACGGCGGCAAGCGCCGGGACGGCCGCCGGCGCCGGAGCGGCGGCGGGGGCGGGGGCGGGGGCGGAGACCGTGGCCGGAGCGGGCGCGGCGAGCGGGCTGAAGTACTTGTGCGGGACCACGACGACCACCGAGGTGCCGAGCCAGGGCGAGTCCGCGAAGGTGACGCGGATGCCGTAGCGGCGGGCGAGGATGCCGACGACACGGAGGCCGATGTTGGCGTCCTCCGAGATGCCGCCCAGGCCCGGTCCGGCCTCGGTGCCCGCGAGGGACTGCTCGGCCTCGCGCTTCTTCTCCTCGCTCAGGCCCTTGCCGGAGTCCTGGATCTCGATGCCGACGCCGTTCGGCACCTCCTTGCCGGAGACGATGACCGGCTCGGTGGGCGGCGAGTAGCGGGCGGCGTTGTCCAGGAGGTGGGAGAAGATCAGCGTGAGGTGGTCCACCAGACCGCCGTCGACGCCGAGTTCGGGCAGGTGCCGTACCTCCACCCGGTGGAAGTCCTTGATCCGGCCGATGCCGCCGCGCACCACGCTGAGCAGCCGCTGGGGCTCCTGCCACTGCCGTCCGGGCCGGTCCGAGCCGCCCAGTACCCCGATGCTCGCCGCCAGCGAGTCGGCGGGACCCAGTTCCTGGTCCAGCTCCATCAGGCCGCGGGCGACGGCGGGCAGCCGCCCGTGCTCACCCTGCATCTCGTGCAGCCGGCCGCGCAGCTTGCTGGTCAGGACGTGGATACGGTTGCCGATGCTGATCACGGCCTGCTCGGCGGAGGTGGAGCGGTTGAACTCCTCCTCGACACCGATCAGCGAGGTGCGCAGGATGCGGCGCAGGTCGGCCTGCAGCTCGGAGCTCACCTTGGCGCACTGCGCGGTGGCGGGCAGCAGGTCGTCGACGGCCTCACCGGCCCGCAGCCCCCGCAGCGCCTCGGGCAGCTGCTCGTCCGCGAGCCGGGCGACGGCCGCCTGCTGGTGCGTGAGCTGCTCCTTCCACACCTCGGCGCGGTCGGCCAGCTGAGTCTCGTAGGACCGGGCCTGGTCGGTCAGCCGCTCCTCGTACGCCCTTGCCTGCTCGGCCAGTTGGGCGTCGTAGGCGGCGGTCCGCTCGCCGAGCCGGGACTCGTAGGCGGCCGACTGCTCGGTCAGCTGCGCCTCCAGCGAGGCGCGCTCGACGGCGAACTTCCGCTCCAGTCCCGAGACATGCTGCTGCCACTGCTGCGAGTGCTCGGCCTGCGAGGCGCGGAACGCCGCGTCCGAGCTGCGCAGTTGGCGCTGCGTACGGATGAGCAGCCGCACGCACACCGCGCCGGCGGCGGTAGCGGCGGCGCCGGCGACGGCCGTGGCCAGGCGCTCGGAGCTCATGAACGTCGCGGCGACCGTCCCGCCCCCTAAGGCCAGGGGCATCAGCCACCAGCTGTACCAGGCGACAGGGGCCCGCGCCGCCGGTGGCGGAGTGGCGAGTTCCATCTGCATCCTTCGAAGCAACACGATCGAACAGGGCAGTGTGCGAGGGCCGCACTCATGAGTACGCACCGCGCCCACGAACCCCTCGGGGAACGTCAACTCGCGGTGACGGTCTGGAGCTTATCGGGTTTACACACCAAAGGATCAACCGCGCATGCCTGTTCGCCGTGAGGACTCGGTCACGCTCCGCCAGAGGAACGGAAGGAAGGATCCCGCGAGGAACCCGGACAGGTGTCCCGATATGATGGACACCTGTCCAGAATGATGAGGGGTCGGGAACGATGGAGATCGTGGCGAACGTGCTGGTCGGCCTGGTGGCGGTGCTGCACGCGTACATCCTGGTGATGGAGATGTTCCTGTGGCAGAAGAAGCCGGGGAGGGCTCTGCACGGCTTCGACCGGGAGATGGCGCGGGCGACCGCGCCGATGGCCGCCAACCAGGGGCTTTACAACGGTTTTCTCGCGGCCGGTCTGGTGTGGGGGCTGATCGCCGCGGATCCGACCGGTTTCCGGGCCCAGGTGTTCTTCCTCGGCTGTGTCGTGGTGGCGGGCGTGTACGGCGCGGCGACGGCCAATCGCCGGATCCTGTTCGCGCAGGCGCTGCCCGGCGCGGTCGCCCTGGCCGCCGTTCTCGCCGCGCGGTGAACCGCCCCGCGCCCGAGGACCCGCGAGCCGCGCGCACCCGGGCCCGGCTGCGCGCGGCCCTGCTGGAGGAGTGCGCCGAGCGTCCGCTGGAGGAGGTGGGCGTGGCCGCGCTGGCCCGCCGGGCCGGGGTCGGCCGGGCCACGTTCTACGTGCACTACGACGGCCTGGAGGCGCTGGCGGTCGACGCCTGCGCGGATGTCGTACGGGAGGCGGTGGAGGCGCTGCACGCCTGGCGCGGTCGGCCGGATCCGGTGCACGCGCCGCCGGCGCTGCTGGAGTTCTTCGCGTCGCTGCCCCCGCACGCGGCCCTGTACCGGACGCTGCTGGCGCCGGGCGGTGGCGGTCCGCTCGGCCGGGTCCTGCACCGGGATCTACGGGCCCGCAGCCTGGCCGAGCGCGAACTGGCGGGCGCGGCGGACGCGCCGCTGGTCGCCTCGGCCGTGGCGGCCACGTTCGCCGGCGTCCTCGCCGACTGGCTGCACGCCCTGCTGGACGCCACCTCGGAGGAAGTGGCCCACCAGGTCTGGCAACTCCTGGTGGCCCTGCACCGCAGCCGCTGACGAACAGTCGGGTTTGCGCCGGCCGGGGGTCAGCGGGTCGTCTGGAACGTCCGGCGGTAGGTCTGGGGGGAGACTCCGATCGCCGCGTGCAGGTGTTGGCGCAGGGAGGCTCCGGTCGCGAAGCCGACCTGGGCGGCGATCCGGTCCACCGGCAGGTCGCTGGACTCCAGCAGGTGCCGGGCGCGGGCGACGCGCTGCTGGATCAGCCAGCGGCCCGGGCTGAGGCCCACCTCGTCGTGGAAGCGGCGGGCGAAGGTGCGCAGGCTCATCCGGGCGTGCGCGGCGAGGTCGGTGAGGGTGAGCGGCTCGTCGAGGCGCTCCAGGGCCCAGGTCCGGGTGGCGGCCGTGCCGGCGGCGCCGCTGACCGGCACCGGCCGCTCGATGTACTGGGCCTGACCGCCGTCCCGGAAGGGCGGCACGACACAGCACCGGGCCACGAAGTTGGCCAGTTCGCTGCCGTGGTCGCTGCGGACGATGTGCAGGCAGACGTCGACGCCGGCGGCCGCGCCGGCCGACGTGAGGATGCGGCCGTCGTCGACGAAGAGGACGTCCGGGTCCAGGTCGACCTGCGGATACCTGCGGCGGAACAGGTCGGTCATGTGCCAGTGGGTGGTGGCCTTCCGCCCGTCGAGGAGCCCGGCGGCGGCCAGCACGAAGGCGGCGGTGCAGATGGACACGATGCGCGCGTCCGGTCGGATGCGGGCGAGGGCCGCCGCGACCTCCTCGGGGAGTTCGTCGGGCAGGCGGGCGGGCGTGACGGAGGCGACCACTACGGTGTCGGCCGTCTCCAGGACCTCCGGGCCGTGTTCGACGCCGATCGTGAAATCGGCGCTGGTGCGCACCGGGCGCCCGTCGACCGTGCAGGTCAGGACCTCGTACCGGCCGCCGGCCGCGCCGAGGATACGGCTGGGGATGCCCAGCTCGAAGGGGTAGACACCGTCCAGGGCCAGGACGACGACCCGTTCCGGGTTCCGTGTGCCACGCATGGCACGATTCTATCGGAGGTTGGCAATCCTGCCATTTTCCGGATGGGCGGGGCCCGGCAGGCTGATGACCCATGAGCACTGTGAAGACGATGCGAGCCATCAGCCAGAACGTCCTCGGCGGCCCCGAGGTTCTCGAGGAAGTGGAGCTGGAGCGGCCCGCGCCGCGCCCCAACGAGGTGCTGGTCCGGGTGCGGGCCGCCGGAGTGAACCCGACCGACTGGAAGCACCGGGCCACCGGCGGCTTCCTGGGCGAGCCGCCCTTCGTACTGGGCTGGGACGTGTCCGGAGAGGTCGCGGCGACCGGGATCGGCGTGGCCGCCTTCCGGCCCGGCGACGAGGTCTTCGGCATGCTGCCCTACCCCTTCGGCCACGGTTCGCACGCCGAGTACGTCACCGTCCCCGCCCGTGCCCTCGTGCACAAGCCGGCCGGCATCGACCACACCCAGGCCGCCGCGCTGCCGCTGGTGTCCCTGACCGCCTGGCAGGCCCTGGTGGAGACCGCCGGGCTGCGGTCCGGGCAGCGGGTGCTGATCCACGCGGCGGCCGGCGGGGTGGGCCACGTGGCCGTCCAGATCGCCAAGGCGCGTGGCGCGTACGTGATCGGCACGGCGAGCGCGGCCAAGCACGACTTCCTGCGGGAGATCGGCGTGGACGAGGCGGTCGACTACCGGTCGGCCGACGTCACCGAGGCGGTGCGGGACGTGGACGTCGTGCTGGACACCATCGGCGGGGACACCTCGGTGCGCTCGCTGCGGGTGCTGCGCCCGGGCGGCGTCGTGGTGTCGATCCTGCCGGTCGGCTCGCAGGAGTTCCACGAGGAGGCCGACCGGCTGGGCGTACGGGCCGTGCGGCTGCTGGTGGACGCCGACCGGGCCGGGATGCGGGCGGTCACGGAGCTGGTGGAGTCGGGGAAGCTGCGGGCCACGATCGCGGGGACCTTCCCGCTGGCCGATGCCGCCAAGGCGCATGAGCTGGGCGACACCGGCCGGACCACGGGCAAGCTGGTGCTGCTGGTGGACTGATCCCCGGGCGGGGGAAGTGCGGCGTCAGAAGGTGAGCACGGGCTTGACCGCCTTGCCCGTGCTCATGTCCCGCACCGCCCGCTCGATGTCCGCGAACGGATAGGTGCTGATCAGCCGGTGCAGCGGGAGCCGCCCCTGGCGCACCAGCCGGACGAGGGCGGGGATGACGGACCGGGTCTCGCTGTCGCCGAGGGTGAGGCCGACGACCCGCTTGCCGGCGAGCATCCCGTTGACGTCCAGCGGCACCTCGGTGCCGAAGGGCGGGGCGCCCACGACGACCAGGGTGCCCCGGGCGGCGAGGGCGTCGACGCCCTGGCGCAGGACGGCGACGCTGCCCGTGGTCTCCACGACACCGTCCGCCCCCTGGCCGCCGGTGATCGCGGCGAGGGCCTCCGGCAGGCTCTCCGACCCGGCGTCGACCGTGTGGGTGGCCCCCAGCTCCCTGGCCAGTTCGAGCCGTTCGGCGACCCTGTCGACGGCGACGACGGTGGTGGCCGGGGTGAGGGCGGCCGCCATCACGGCGGACAGGCCGACGGCTCCGGCGCCGAGCACCACGACCGAGGCACCGATCACCGGCCGAAGCTCGTTCCAGACGGCGCCCACCCCGGTCTGCACCCCGCAGCCCAGCGGGGCGATCGACTCCAGGGGCACCTCGGGGTCGACCTTGACCAGGCTGCGCTCGTCCACCAGCGCCCGCTCGGCGAACGAGGACTGGCCGAAGAAGTGGCCGCCGAGCGGCTCCCCGCCCCGGCTGATCGCGACGCTGCCGTCCATGCGGCGCCCGCTGAGCAGGTTCAGCGGCAGCCAGGCGGCACAGTAGGCGGGGTGCCCGCCGTGGCAGTTGCGGCACTCGCCGCAGGAGGTGAAGGACAGCACGACGTGGTCGCCGGGGGCCACGCCGGTGACCTGGGAACCCACTGCCTCGACGACGCCGGCGCCCTCGTGGCCGAGGACTCCCGGCAGCGGGAAGGGCAGCGCGCCGCTCGCGACGCTGAGGTCCGTGTGGCACAGGCCGGTGGCCACCATGCGGACCAGCGCCTCGCGCGGGCCGGGCTCGTGCAGGTCGACGTCGCCGAGGGTGAAGGGCGCCCCGCCGGACTCGACCACGGCGGCTCGGGTGGAAATGGGCATCGCGGCACTCCTGGTCGGTGGGGCTCAGTCGAGCGAGACGACGACGGACTTGACCTTGGTGTAGGCGGCGAGCGCCTCGGGGCCGTACTCCCGGCCGAAGCCGGAGTCCTTGACCCCGCCGAAGGGCACCGCGGGGTCGAGCATGGCCCAGTCGTTGATCCAGACGATGCCCGCCTGCAGCCGCGCGGCGACGCGGTGGGCGCGGGCCAGGTTGCCGGTCTGCACGCCCGAGGCCAGCCCGTACGGCGTGGAGTTGGCGAGGGCGACGGCCTCGTCCTCGGAGTCGAAGGGCTGCACGGTCAGGACCGGGCCGAAGATCTCCTCCTGGACGACCCGGGAGTCGTTGGGCAGGTCGGCGATGACGGTGGGCCGGTAGTAGTAGCCACCGTTCAGATCGAGCCGCTCGCCGCCGCAGACGACGCGGCCGCCCTCCTTGCGGGCGAGATCCACGTATTCCTCGACCTTCCTCAGGTGCTTCTCCCCCGCCATCGGACCGACGACGGTGGCCGGGTCGCCCGGGTCGCCGACCGGCACCCCCGGCACGGCCTCGGCGAGGATGCCCAGCAGGGTGTCGTAGACCGGGCGCGCCGCCAGCAGCCGGGGGCCGCCCATGCAGAACTGGCCGGTGTTGAAGACGAAGCCCTTGATGATCGCGCCGACCGCCTTCTCCAGGTCGGCGTCCTCGAAGACGAGGTGGGCCGCGTTGCCGCCGAGTTCCATGGTGACGGGCTTGAGGGCCTCCCCGGCCGTGGCCGCCACGTGCCGGCCGACGGCGGTGGAGCCGGTGAAGGCGACCTTGTCGACGCCCGGGTGGCCGAGCAGCGCCTCGCCGGCCACCGGGCCGGTGCCGGTGACGACGTTGACGACACCGTCCGGGACGCCCGCCCGGGCCAGCAGCCGGGCCATGTAGAGGGCACTGAGCGGAGTCTCGTCGGCGGGCTTGTGCACGACGGTGTTGCCGGCCGCGAGAGCCGGGCCGATCTTGGAACCGGCCAGGATCAGCGGGAAGTTGAAGGGGGTGATGGCGGCGACCACGCCGAGGGGTTCGCGCCGGGTGTAGGCGAGGGCGTTGAGGGGTGTGTCGCGGGTGGCGCCGTCGAGCGTGCAGGCGAGGGAGGCGAAGTACTCGTAGTCGTTGGCCGCGTTCGCCACGTCGACGGCACCGGCCAGGGTGATCGGCTTGCCCACGTCGAGGCTCTCCAGGGCGGCCAGTTCCTCGGCGTTCTCCCGGATCAGCGCGGCCACCCGGTGCAGCACCCGGCCGCGCTCACGGCCGCTCAGCCCGGACCACTCGCCCGCGTCGAACGCCTCGCGCGCCGCGCGCACGGCGGCGTCGACGTCGGCGGCGGAGGCCTCCGCGACGGTGGAGACCACCCGCCCGGTGGAGGGGTCCGTCACCTCCGTCCGGGCGCCGTCGGCGGCCTCGCGCCACTGTCCGCCGATGAACAGCCGGCCCGGTCCGGTGTCGATGGTGGTCGTCATTGCCCACTCCCAGCGTAGATCGCCAAGCCTCATAGATCGCTAAGGTTTCAACAAACAGGATTCCTGTTGGTCCGCAGTCTCGTGAGAGACAGGTTTCCTGTCAATGGGCTAGGGTGCCCGCATGGTCGGTACACGGACGCTCCCCTCACTGCTCTACATGGTGAAACAGGTGGAGCTGGTGGTGCGTTCCCATCTGGACGAGCTGGTCAGGCCCGCGGGGATCACCGCCCTGCAGTACACGGCCCTCACCGTGCTCGAACGCCACGACGGACTGTCCGCTGCGCAGCTGGCCCGCGACTCCTTCGTCACCGCGCAGTCCATGGCCGATCTCGTACGGTCCCTGGAGACCCGCGGACTCGTCCGGCGCGAGCGCAATCCGCGCAACCGACGCGTGCTGCTGATCCTGCTCACCGACACCGGACGGGAGCTGCTCGCGCGGTTCGCCGGGCCCGTGCGGGAGCTGGAGGAGCGGATGGTCTCCGGTCTCACCGGCCCTCAGGAGGAACAGTTCCGCCAGGCGCTCGCCAAGGCCTGGCACGCCCTGTCGTGACCCCCCGGAGGGGGTCTGCTCGGCCCGTTGTCGCGCACACCACAGAAGGACACGTGCGAAAGTCGAAGACATATGTCAATCGAACATGCTCAAATTCCCTCTATCGAGGGTAACTTGACGGGCGGGGAAGGGTTTTCCCGGTACGGGTGGGAGGCGATGCCGTCGTGCAGCAGGACCCCCGGCAGGATCCCGCACCGCTCACCCCGCATCTGCGCGTCCGCCAGGAGCGCGGGCACACGGTGCTGGAGTTCCGTGGCGAGATCGACATCGCGGCGGCGACCGGGATCACCCCCCACCTGGACCGGCTGACGTCGGAGCCCGGTGCCCGGATCGTGATCGACCTGAGGCCCGTCGAGTTCTTCGACTGCTCGGGGCTGCGCCTGCTCTACCGGGCGCGCGCCCGGGTGCTCGACGGCGACGGACAGCTGCACCTGGTCTGCGCCCATCCGCTGACCCTGCGCGTGCTGCGGGTCACCGGCCTGGCCCGGCTGCTGCCGCCGCGGCCGACGCTGGACGAGGCCCTGGGACAGCCCGAGGCCACCTCCGGCTCGTTATGACGCCAGGGCCTAGGCCTCGCGGGGCGCGTCGAACAGGGCGCTGACCGACTCACCGTCGTGAATCCGGCGTACGGCCTCGGCCAGCGCCGGCGCGATGGACAGGACGCGCAGCTTGGCCTTGAACTCCTCGTGCTCCTCGACCGGCACCGGCACCGTGTTGGTGCACACGATCTCCAGTACGTCGGGCTGCTCGGTCAGCCGCTTGAGCGCGCCGGCCGCGAACAGCCCGTGGGTGCACGCCACCCGGATCGACCGCGGCCCCAGCTCCCGCAGCCGCTCCAGGAGTTCTATCACCGTGCTGCCCTTGGCGATCTCGTCGTCCAGCACGATGACGTCCCGCCCGGCCACCTCGCCGATCACCGAGTTGATGCTCACCCGGTCGTCGGCGAACCGCTGCTTGGCGCCGGCCGCCACCTGCGCCCCGATCAGCCGGGCGAAGGCGGCGGCCTCCTTGGCGTTGCCCAGGTCGGGCGAGACGACCGTGGTGCGCGTCAGGTCGTACCGCCGGAAGTGGGCGGCCAGTTCCCGCAGCGCGTGCAGATGGTCCACGGGGACCGAGAAGAAGCCGTGCACCTGCGGGGCGTGCAGGGTCATGGCCAGGACGCGGCTCGCGCCCGCCGCCACCATCAGGTCGGCGACCAGCCGGCCGCCGAGCGAGATGCGCGGCGCGTCCTTCTTGTCGGAGCGGGCGTAGGAGTAGTGCGGCATCACCACGGTGATCCGGGCGGCCGAGGCGCCCCGCGCCGCGTCGCACATCAGCAGCAGCTCGACCAGGTGCTCCTGCACCGGCTTGACCAGCGGCTGGATCAGGAAGACGTCCCGTTCCCGGCAGTTGGCCTGGAGCTGCACCTCCAGGCAGTCGTTGGCGAACCGGCTGACCCGGGTCGGGCTGAGCGGCACCCCGAGGTGCGCGCAGACCTCCTCGGCCAGTTCGGGGTGGGCGCTTCCGCTGAATACGGGGATGTCTCGCACGATCCGCTCCTCGCGTGATCACCACGGGCTGGGCGGCTCATGCTACTGACACCCGGTGCCAGGCGCCCCGGCCGTCCGGCGCCGAATCTCCAACCCGGCGGTCTGGTGGGGGATTTGGCGGGCATCTGGTGTGTAGAGGAAGGAGGACCGTCGCCATGACGACTTCCGTCACGCGCCTGCCCCGGCGCATGCCCGGCTGGGCGAAGGTGGTGACCGCCCTCGTCCTGGTGCTCGTGGTGCTGTTCGCCGGCATCCGGCTGGCCGTACTGCCCGGCATCAAGGACCTGTTCGGCACCGAGACGCACGACCGGTCCGGTCCCGCGCTGCTCAAGTCCATCCAGGACATGAGCCGCTACGACGCCGCCTCCGGCAACTTCCAGGTCGTCGTGGACCTGGAGAAGGACTCCAAGTACCTGCCCGACGCGATCCGCGGCACCCGCACCCTGTACGTCGGGGCCGGCACCGTGGACGCCTACGTCGACCTCGGCCGGGTCGGCCGCGGGGACGTCTCGGTCAACGGCGACCGTACGTCCGCCACCCTCCGGCTGCCGCACGCGCAGCTCGGCAAACCGGCCCTCGACCCCGACCACTCCTACGCCGTCTCCAAGCAGCGGGGTCTGCTCGACCGGCTCGGTGACCTCTTCTCGGACAACCCCGACAGTGAACAGGCGGTGCAGAAGCTGGCGGTACGGCACATCGGCGACGCGGCCAAGGACAGCGGGCTGACCACGCGGGCCGAGACCAACACCACGGCCATGCTGGACGGTCTGCTGCGCTCCCTCGGCTTCAAGGAGGTGCACGTCTCCTACGGCGGCTGATCAGCCGCCCAGGACGCCCGGCAGGGCCAGCGCGCCGAGCGCGGTCGCGCCGACCAGCAGCCAGGCCACGTAGTCGCCGACGTGCCCGGACTGCAGGCGCCTGAGCGGCTGTGCCCAGCCGGGCGCGGCCACCCAGCGCGGACGGGTGACGGCGAGGGCGGCGAGGGCCGCGGCCAGCGCGGTGGACAGCAGGCCCAGCAGGATCCCGGGCAGCGTCCAGTGCACCGAGACCGTGGCGCCGCCCGACCCGGCCTCATTGACGGACCGGGCCACCAGCTCGCCGAAGCCGGGGACCACGCCGACGGCCAGGGCGGCGGCCAGCAGCAGCGCCGGCACCGTCGTCATGGTGTCCGGGATCCGGCCGAGCCTGCCGTCGGTCTCCGGCTCCTCGGCGGAGCCGGTGGTCTCGTAGTCGCCGGCGTCGGCGGGGCGCGGGCCCAGTCCCAGGAAGACCCGGGCGGCGACCCGGAGCACGGCACCGCCGGTCACCGCCGACGCGAGGACGTACACCACGGTGAGCGGGCCGCCCACGGCCTCCTCGGCCACCGACTTGCCGAGCGCCGTGCCGAACGGCGGCAGTCCGGCGAGCCCGAGCGCGCCGACGGCGAACATCGCCCCCAGGGCGCGCAGGTCGCGGGCCCGGCCGTGCAGGGTGTGCTCGTCGACGGAGCCGTACCGGTCCAGCAGGACGCCCGCGCAGGCGAACAGCGCGGCCTTCACCCCGGCGTGCCCCAGGATGTACAGCGCGGTCCCGTCGTCGGCCTCCGGGGTGAGCACGCCGATCCCGACGAGGAACAGGCCGGTGTGGGCGATCGTGGAGTAGGCCAGCAGCCGTTTGATGTGCCGCTGGTACCAGCACATGACCGCGCCGGTCACGGCCGTCAGCGCGCCGAGTGTCACCAGGGCCCGCTCCAGGTCGGCGGAGGGGATGCCGCCGGGTCCGGCGAAGACGGTGCTGTAGACCCGCCAGACGCCGTAGCTGCCGAGTTCGACCATGACGCCGGACAGCAGCATGCACACCGGGGTCGGGGCGACGGCGTGGGCGTCCGGGAGCCAGAACTGGAAGGGCACGGCGGCCGCCTTCACCAGCAGTCCCGTCATCACCAGCACGAAGCCCGCGAGGACCAGCGCGTCGGGGCCGCCGTGCGTGGCCGTGCTGTCGAGACCGCGCCCGATCTTCGACATGGCCAGTTCGCCGGTGCGCGCGTACAGCAGTCCGATGCCCGTCAGCAGGGCGTACGCGCCCAGCGAGTTGATCACTCCGAAGGTCAGGGCGCCCTGCACGGACTTCGCGTCGTCGATCCGGTAGCCGGTCAGGGCGTAGGCGACGACGCTCATCAGCTCGAAGAACACGAAGGCGTTGAACAGGTCGCCGGCGATCGCGAACCCGCACATGCCGGCCTGGAAGGCCAGCATCAGCGCGGGGAACGAACCGGCGTGCCGGCGGGGCGGCTCGTCGAAGTAGCGCCAGGAGTACGCCATGGCCGCGAGCGTCAGCACCGAGGCGAGCGCGGCCATGCCGAGCGCCGGTCCGTCCCCAACCAGCACGATGCCGACGCTCTCGCCCTCGACGGGTTTCCAGCCGCCGGCCCATTCCACCAGTGGCGGCGAGGAGTTGACCAGCAGGACGAGGGCGAGGGCGGCGGTGACGGCGCTGACCGCGCAGCCGGTGGCCTCGGCGACGGCCCGGGGCAGCCGACGGCCCGCGGCCACCAGCAGGGCGGCCCCGAGCAGGGGGAGCGCGACGAGCAGCGGGAGCAGGTGGTGCATCAGCCGCGCAGCTCCGTCAGCTCGTCGGGGTCCACCGTGCCGTGCCGCTTGGCGATCTGCAGGACGAGCGCGAGCAGCAGCGCGGTGACGGTGGCGCCGACGACGATGTCGGTGAGCGTGAGGGCCTGGACGACGGGATCGACCACGGGGCGGGTGCCGGGCTTGATGTCGGAGAAGACCGGCGCGGTGGCTCCGTCGCGGTAGCCGACGGCCAGCAGCAGGACGTAGGTGGACGCCTGGCACACGGCCAGGCAGCCGACGGCGTGGATCAGGTTGCGGCTGGTGGCGAGGCCGTAGCAGCCGGCCAGGAAGACCCAGACGGCGATCAGGTACGGAAAGACGTGCATCACTGGCTGCTCAACTCCCGTGCTCCTCCTCGATCTCGACGGCCTGGTCCAGGAAGCGGGCCAGCAGGACGACGACCGCGCTCGCCACCTCCATGCCGATGGCCGCGTTCAGCAGCGGGACGGTGCCGCCCGAGGACAGCGTGTTGAAGGTGCCGTAGGGCAGCAGCGTGTTGGCGAGGAACGCGGTGCCGGCCAGGAGGCCGGCGAGGCCCAGGACCAGGTAGGCGGAGGCGGCGAGCGCGTCGGCGGCCTCGAAGACGCCGATCGGGCGGACCCGTTCCAGCGCGGTGTAGTCGGCGCCCAGGTACAGCAGGTGCAGGGAGGTCGCGGCGACGACCCCGCCCTGGAAGCCGCCTCCGGGGCTGAGCTGGCCGTGGGCGATGACGTAGAGGCCGGTGAGCAGGGCGACGGGCAGCACGATCAGGGCGTAGCGGCGCACCGGGCGGGCCACGTCCGCGGGTTCGGGCCGTGCCCGGCGTTCGTCGCGGGCCTGGCGCAGCAGGACCACGCAGCCGAGGACGGAGGCGAACAGGATGCTCATCTCGCCGAGGGTGTCGTAGCCGCGCAGGTCGAAGTTGACGGAGGCGACGGTGTTGGCGGTGTGCCGGGCGAGGGAGGCGTGCACGACGCGCTCGCCGTAGGGGTGCCGCCGTCCGCCGAAGGACGGCAGGTCGAGGCAGGCGGCGACCAGCAGGGCCGCGAGGCCCGCACCGCCGACGGCCAGCAGCCCGAGCCGCAGGCGCCGGTTCACCGCGCGTCATCCTCGGGCCGGGCGCGCCGTCTGACCTTGCGCACCGACAGCATGATCAGCAGCGGGGTGACGGCGGAGCCGACCGCCAGCTGGGACAGGCCGACGTCGGGGGCCTGCAGGACGGTGAACAGGGTCGCCAGCAGGACGCCGAGGACGGAGAGGACCAGGGCCTGACGGGCCGGGTCGCGGGTGGCCACGGCCGCCGTGGCGGTGGCGGCCACCAGCAGCAGGGCGACGACGATCACGGCGTCAGCCATCGCGCACCCCCTTCATGCCGCCGGACAGCGCCCGCGAGGCGATGACGTTCCCGCAGATCAGCAGGGCTCCGACGACCAGCAGTTTCACCATCGCCCGGCCGGGCCCGCCGGCCACGCACAGCACCAGGACGACGACGGCGCCGACGGCCGCGGCCGTCCAGGTCAGTCCCCAGGCGCTCGGCTGCTCGGCTTCGAGGTCCTCGGCGAGCAGCCGGGCGAAGACCAGGGTGCCGACCGGGCCGAGCAGGGCGAGGAGCAGGGCGAGGTCGACGTAGGAGGGGCGGCCGTAGCCCTGGGAGAGCAGCAGGAGGCTCGGGCAGATGGCGGAGGTGGTGAGGTTCTGGGCGACGACGCGCCGGCTGAGCGGGCCGGTGGCCACGCCCCACAGGGCCGCCGCCCCTCCACCGCCGAGCAGGACGGTCGCCGCCAGGATCCAGCCGTTCACCGCCGGTTCCCCGCCCGCCGGCCGGCCCGCGCGAGGAGTGCCGCGACGGCCGCCGCGCTCGCGCCGACCACGCGCTCCAGGGTGTCGACCGTGCTGATGAACACCAGCCACAGCAGGGCGAGCCCGGCCCACCAGGCGAGGAGTTCGCCGATGGCGAGGAGGGCCGCGCGGGGGTCCCTGCGGGGGTCCGTACGCCGGGTCATGCGCCACCTCCTCGGCATGTTGTCCGTTTTGTACTTACGGCATCCAAGCACCGCCCGGGCCGGGCCGGGCGGCGGCGCGCGGGTCCGGTCCCGTAGTGCCCCGGCAGCGGCGGCGGAAACCGCGCGGCCGCGCCTGGCCGCCCGCCGGGCGGCGGCATTGCGGACCCGATCGCGGGGTAACCGGCTCACTACTCAGGGAAGTTGAAGACTGGAGGACGATATGGCCGCGACCGGCTTTCGGCTGCGCACCACCAGCAGAGAGCGTGGCAAGAAGGCCGTCGGTGACGAGAAGGCCGCAACCGACGGAAGGGCGGCGGGCCGCGGAAAGCCCACGGCCCGCGAGAAGGCCACCAGCTGGTACAGGGCGGCCGGCCGAAGGGCGAGCGGGAAGAAGGGCGGCCGTACCGCGCGGCCGGCGTCCGCCCCCCGGCACGCGCTTCCCCTCCCCTTCCGGCTGCTGGCGATGGTGTGCGCCTTCGCCTTCATGGTGGCCTTCGCCGTCGTGCTGGCCCGGCTCACCCTGGAACCGTCCCCGGCGTCGGTGTCGCTGGTGCACAGCAACCTGCACCCCGGCCGGTCCATCAAGGCCTATCTGGACCAGCCGCAGCTGCGTGACGCGGTCAAGCAGATCGGCGGGAACATCCTCCTCGGTGTCCCGTTCGGCGTCCTGGTGCCGGTGCTCGCGCCGCGCGCCCGGGGCGTCCTGCAGGTGCTGCTGCTCACGGCGGTCGTGATGCTTCTGGTGGAACTGGCGCAGGGCGCGATGGTCACCGGGCGGGCCTTCGACGTGGACGACGTCATCCTCAACACCACGGGAGCGCTGCTCGGTTGGCTGCTGCTGGGGCGGCGGCTCGGACGCGCGGTGCACCGGCGGGTGCGCGGGGCGCCGGCGGAGTGATCACACGGGCCGCTCACCTGGGCCCGTGCGGCATCCAGGTGAACTTGTCACCGCCCACCCAGCGGACCACGTCCGGGTCGTCCAGGTCGTGGACCGTGATGCCGAAGGCGGCGGCTGCCTCCAGGACGTCGGTGACGGTCCGTGCCTGGCCGACCACCCGACCGTCGATCTCCACGATGCGGAAGGGCGGAGTGCCCGGCCTGCCCTGCATGACGCCGTGCACCATGATCCGCGGGTGTGAGATGTATGGGGCTGCTCGTTCGGTCATGTAATAGAGCGTAAATCGGGACGCACCCCAACGAGTCGTCCATGAGGGCCGTCCGGCGTCCCGGAGCGGAGGTGGCGATGGATCCCGTCGAGGCCTTGGAGCGGATCGCCTTCCTGCTGGAACGGTCACTGGCGCCGACGTACCGGGTGAAGGCCTTCCGTACGGCCGCCCGGACGCTGTCCGCGCTGCCCGCCGGGGAGGTGGCCGAGCGGGCGTCCGCCGGGACGCTGGAGTCCCTCAGGGGCGTCGGCCCCAAGACCGCTCAGGTGGTGCGCGAGGCGCTGTCCGGCGAGCTGCCCGGCTATCTGCGTGGACTGGAGGCGGAGGCCGGCGCCCCGCCCACCGGCCCCGGCACGGCGCTGCGGGCACTGCTGCGCGGCGACTGCCATCTGCACTCGGACTGGTCCGACGGCGGCAGTCCGATCGAGGAGATGGGGCTCGCGGCGGCCGGGCTCGGGCACGAGTGGGCGGTGCTGACCGACCACTCCCCCCGGCTGACGGTGGCCCGTGGGCTGTCGCCGGAGCGGCTGCGCGAGCAGCTCGCGGTGGTGGCCGGGCTGAACGCCACCTGGGCGCCGTTCCGGCTGCTGACCGGCATCGAGTGCGACATCCTGGAGGACGGCTCGCTGGACCAGGAGCCCGAGCTGCTGGAGCGCCTCGACGTGGTCGTGGTGTCCGTGCACTCCAAGCTGCGGATGGACGCCCGGTCGATGACCCGTCGGATGGTGGCCGCCGTACGCAGTCCGCACGCCGACATCCTGGGGCACTGCACCGGGCGGCTGGTCACCGGGCGGGGCCGGCCGGAGTCGGAGTTCGCCGCGGAGGAGGTGTTCGCCGCCTGCGCCGAGTCCGGCACCGCCGTGGAGATCAACAGCCGTCCGGAGCGGCTGGACCCGCCCCGGCGGCTGCTGCGCCGTGCCGTGGCGGCCGGGGCGCTGTTCTCGGTCGACACCGACGCGCACGCGCCCGGCCAGCTCGACTGGCAGATCCTCGGCTGCGCCCGGGCGGAGGAGTGCGCGGTGCCCGCCGAGCGCGTGGTGACCACCTGGTCGGCCGGGGAACTGCTGGACTGGACCCGCGAGGGCCGTACGCCGGCGCGCGTGGCGGCCTCCTGACGTGGTACTCGGGCCGCCCGAGAGAAAGGACGCCGCCGGATGGACCGTGCCGCGCTGTTCGACGTCGACGGAACGCTCGTCGACACCAATCACCTCCACGTCGTCACCTGGTGGGAGGCCTTCCGACAGGCGGGACACCGGGTGCCCATGCACGCCGTGCACCGCGCCGTCGGCCTGGGCTCCACCGATCTGATCGCCCACCTGCTCGGCGACGACCGCGACCAGGACCGGGACACGGAGCTGAGCGACGCCCACAAGGCTCTCTACGGCCAGTACTTCGACCGGCTGCCCGCCCTGCCGGAAGCCGGGGAACTGCTGCGACGCCTGCACCGGGACGGCTGGACGGTCGTCCTGGCCACCTCGGCGAGCGGGGCGGAACTGGGTGCGCTGCGCCGGGCGATCGACGCGGACGAGGCCATCGCCGCGACCGCGAGCGCCGACGACGTGACGGAGGGCAAACCCGCCCCCGAGCCGGTCGAACACGCCCTGGAGCTGGCCGGAGTGCCCGCGTCCCGGGCCGTGTTCGTCGGGGACACGGTCTGGGACATGCGGGCGGGCAGCGGAGCGGGAGTGCGCTGTGTGGGCGTCCGGTGCGGCGGGATTCCGCCCGCCGACCTGCGGGAGGCGGGCGCGGAGGCGGTGTACGACGATCCCGCGCACCTGTTGGCGTCCCTGGCCGACAGCCCGCTGGCGTGACGCGGCAGACGTGACACAGGTCACCGGGGAAGGGGCGCGGAGCCGGAACACCGGAGGGTGGTTGCCCGTTGAACCAACCGTGGGTGTGGATGGGACAGTGTCCCCGGGCCTCACCTTTCGCCCACAGGGACGATCGTTCGGCTGAAGCCCTGTGGAGCCTTTCGCCGAGAGGCGACCGCCATCCGCACCCACACTCCTGCCGCCCCGGCCGCGATTCCCCCGTCGCGGTCGGGGCTCTTCGCTGCCCGCCGCCCGCGCCCCGCGCCGGGTGGTGTGCGCCGGGCCGACGCCGGGTACCCGACCGCCGCCCCAGCCCTCCGTCGAGAGGAGCCGAAGGTGAGCAGCGCAGTGGGCAGCAGGGTCGTGGTGACGGGCGCCACCGGGAACGTCGGTACGAGTGTGGTGCGCCTGCTCTCCGAGGACCCCGGGATCAAGTCGGTGCGGGGTCTGGCCCGCCGGACGCCCGAGTGGATGGTCCCGAAGACGGAGTGGTCCTCGGTCGACCTGGGCTCCGACCAGGCGAACCTCGCCGAACGGTTCGAGGGCGCCGACGCCGTCGTCCATCTGGCCTGGGCGTTCCAGCCGACGCACGATCCGGCGAGGACCTGGCGGACCAATGTGCTCGGTGGCATCCGGGTGTTCGAGGCGGTGGCCGCGGCGCGGGTGCCGGTGCTGGTGCACGCGTCCTCGGTGGGCGCCTACTCGCCGGGTCCCAAGGACCACGCGGTCGACGAGTCCTGGCCGACGCACGGCTGGCCGGACGCCGCGTACTGCCGGGAGAAGGCCTATCTGGAACGGGCCCTGGACATCTTCGAACGCGACCACCCCGAGGTGCGGGTGGTCCGGATGCGCCCGGCGTTCCTCTTCAAGCGGCAGTCGGCGAGCGAGCAGCGCCGGATCTTCGGCGGCCGGTTCCTGCCGGGCCCGCTGGCCCGCCCCGAGCTGCTGCCCGTCCTGCCCGACATCGCGGGGCTGCGGGTCCAGGCGCTGCACACGGACGACGCCGCCGAGGCCTACCGGCTGGCGGTGCGCACGGATGTGCGGGGCGCCTTCAACCTCGCCGCGGATCCGCCGCTCGACGCGGAGGTGCTGGGCGGGATGCTGGGCAGCCGTCCGGTGCGGCTGCCGCGTACGGCGGCCAGGTCGGCGATCGCCGCCGCCTGGGGGCTGCACCTGCTCCCGGCCTCCCCGCACCTCTTCGACGCGGTGCTGCGGCTGCCGCTGATGGACTGCACCCGCGCCCGGGTGGAACTGGGCTGGCAGCCGAGGCACACGGCGGACGAGGTGCTGCGCGAGTTCCTGGACGGGCTGCAGAAGGGCGGAGGCATGGCGACGGAGCCGATGCGGGGGCGCAAGGTCGGCTGAGCGGCCGTGCGCCGCGACCGGCGAACCAGGTACGACGAACGACGAACGAGGAACAGAGGGCGAACACCATGGCCGCACAGTCGCAGCACAAGCACGGTCACCAGGGGGCACCGGTCCCCCGTGACCTGCCCGACCAGCAGGCCCGTCCCGGTGAGGACCCGTGGGAGGCCGCCTCGTCGGCGCGCCCGCGGCACGGCGAACGGGAGCCGGACCCGGACGTACCCGACACGGACGAGGCGGGCACCGGCCCCCGTGGCGCACCGCGGCAGGCGACGGTCCACTCCGACCACCCGACCCCGGACGAGCCGACCGGCTGAACCCGGGGCCCAGGTCGCGGCGGCTAGTGCCGTGACCGGGTGCGGTGCTCGATCTCGTCCAGTGCCGCGGTGAGTTCCGGGGCGACCACGTCCTCCACCCAGCGGACGTGGTCCTCCCCCACCGCCCTCGGGACGGTCTCGATCACCATGATCAGATAGAGGTAGCAGCGGTAGAGGGCGAGCCGGAGCCGTTCCGAGGGCGTGAAGCCGACGTGGCCGCCTGCCTCGCGGTAGCCCGTGAGGAAGTCCCCGTCCTTCTCGATGTCGTCGAGCAGGGCCAGGGAGACGAGGTCGGCGAGCGGGTCGCCCCAGAACATGCGCTCGCCGTCGATCAGCCCGCCGATCCGGAGGCCGCCGGGTGCCCGCTCGACCAGGATGTTGCCCGGCCAGAGGTCGAAGTGGACGGGGCGCGGGACGGTGACCTCGTCGAGGACGCCGTAGGCGGCCCGGACGGTACGGGCCACCGCGTCGACGGGACGGGGAAGCCGGGCCCCGAAGCGGCGGGCGTCGTCGAGGACCGCCTCGGTCATCGCCGCGAACGCGGTCCGCCAGTCAGGCGCGAGCGGGCCCAGCGCCCCGGACGGGTAGCCGTAGCCGGGGCCGGACATCCGGTGCAGCCGGGCCACATGGCGGCCCAACTCGGCACGCAGCGAGGCGCGTTCGGTGTCCGTCAGGGAGTCGTCCCAGGGTTCGCCGGGGCAGGCAGTCTGCAGCAGGTGCCGTACCTCCGCGCTGTCGTCGAGGGCCACCGAGCGCGGGGCGGGGACGCCGGCCTCGGCGGCCACGCGGGAGAACTCGGCCTCGCCGGCCAGCAGCCGGGCCTCGTAGCGCATCCCGGGGGCGGTCGGCGCCACCTTGAGCACGTACCGGCGGCCGTCGGTGAACCGCAGTTCCTCGACGGTGTTGTAGGTGCCTCCGCCCAGCGGGCGGACGCCGGCCAGCCGGGCGGGCGGGATGCCCGCCTTCTCCAGGACCTGCCGCGCCCGCTCCCAGGAGTCCGCCACCGCGCCCCACCCCGTCCCCTCCGGGCCCTCGGTCAGCCCGCCGCGTACACGTCCTCGACGTAACGCCCGTCCGCCACCAGCGCGTCGAGCCACCGCTCGGCCGCCGTCCGGTCCGCGCCGGGCGTGCGTTCCCGGTACAGGGTACGGAACGCCTCGCGGACGCCGGGGGCCATCCGGGAGCCGTCGCCGCAGACGTACACCCGGGCTCCGGCGGTCAGCAGCCGCCAGACCTCGTCGGCCTCGGCGGCGATGCGGTGCTGGACGAACAGCACGCCGCCCTCGGGGGCCGCGCTGAAGGCGGGGCGCACCGAGACGGCGCCGGCCGCCTCGGCCGCGTGGAGTTCCCCGGCGTGCAGGAAGTCGGCGTCGGGGGCGTCGCAGCCGAAGTAGAGGAGGGCCGGGGGGAGCCCGGCGCCGGCGGCGCGGGCCGCCGTACGGTCGGCGACGGCCCCCCGGAACGGGGCGAGGCCGGTGCCGGCGGCGACCATCACGACCGGTGCGCGGTCGTCGACGCGGAAGGCCTCGCGGCAGGGCTGGACCCGGGCGTACACGGTGTCGCCGGGGCGGAGGGTGGTCAGGTGGCCGGAGCCGGTGCCCCGGTAGACGCCGTTGCCGGAGCGGGCGGGTGCCTGGAGCAGGGAGACCATCAGGTCCGCGTGGCCGGGGTCGACGGCGGGTGAGGAGGAGATGGAGTAGTGGCGCGGGCGCAGCGGGGTCAGCAGGTCCAGCAGGCTCGGCCAGTCGAGGGCCCCGCGCAGGGCGGGGTGGTCCTCGAGGACCTCGACGAGGGTGCGCGGGTCGTCGTGCAGGGCGGCCAGGGCGGCCTTCTCCGGCGGGCAGGGGTTGGCGTCGGCCAGCGCGGACAGCTGGTGCGCGGTCGGCCGCTCCTGCAACTCGACGTGGTACGTGAGCAGTTGCCGTACCGTCAGTGGACGGTCGACGGCGAGGCCGTCGCGGCGCGGGCGGGTGGCCCGGATGTCCAGGACGGTGTCGAGGTCGACGCCGAGGGCGCCGGCGGCTCGGGTGACCAGGCCGGGGGCGTTGGCGGGCAGCACGGTCAGGTGGTCGGCGGTGCGGTAGCTGACGCCCTCGGGAAGGGCCACGCGCAGGAACCGCTTGGTGCGCGGGTACCCGGCGGCGGTGAGGTCGTGGGCCTCGGTGACCGTCATCGGGACGAGCCCATGGCGTTCGGCGAGGGCGTCCAGGGGGCCGCCGGTCAGGGTACGGACCTCGTAGGCGGTGGCGGGGCCGGCCGTCGGGGCGCCGACGGCGTCGGGGTCGCCGTACTGCCGGAGCAGGGCGGTGCGCAGCCGGGCGGTGAAGTCGCGGACGGTGCCGGTCAGGTCGCCGGAGGCGTCGGCGGCGGCGCGGTCGGTGAGGCGGGTGGCGCCGAGTTCGGCGAGGCGGGCGTCGATGCGGGTGGGGACCTGCTGGTAGGTGGCGGCCCAGTTGCGGTCGCCGACGCCGAGGACGGCGTACGTCACTCCGGTCAGGTCGGGGACGCCGTCCAGCCAGGCGGCGAACGCGGTGGCGTCGTCGGTGGGCCGGCCGTTGTAGGAGGCGGCGGTGATGACCACGGGGCGGTCGGCGGGCAGGCCGTCGGCGTAGTCGTCGAGGGAGGCGACCTGGGTGTCGCAACCCAGGGCGGCGGCCTCGTCGGCGAGTTGGGCGGCGAAGTCACGGCAGGTGCCGTAGTTGCTGCCGTGCAGGATGAGGGCGCCGGTGCCCGGGCGGACGCGGGCCGGGAGGGCGGCGGTGTCGGTGGTCTCGGCGGGCCGGTCCGGGCCCGCTCCCGGCAGCGGGCCGTGCGCGCGGTCGGCGGGGGTGCGCGGGGTGAGGGCGAGGGTGAAGCCCTCGGGCTTGAGGGTGAGGGTCTCCTTGACGGTGAGCGCGTAGCCGGCGTGGTCGTGCAGCCGGTAGCGGTGGACCAGCATGGCGAGCAGCATGGTCGCCTCGTGGAGCGCGAACTGCCGTCCGATGCAGGCCCGTTCACCGGTCCCGAAGGGCTTGAAGGCGTGCACCGGGCGGGCGGCCTCCGCCTCGGCGGTGAACCGGGCGGGGTCGAACAGCTCGGGGTTGTCGCCCCACACGGGCTGCCGGTGCAGCATCGGGGCGAGCACGACGACCGCCTGTCCCGCCCGGAGCGGGATCCGGCCGCCGAGCAGGGTGTCCTCGCGGGCCTGCCTGCTGAAGGCGGCGGCCGTCGGCCACAGCCGCAGCGCCTCGTTGAGGACCTGGCGGGTGTAGGTGAGCCTGCCGACCTCGTCGTACGTCGGTTCCGGGTCGGGGTCGTCGCCCCACAGGGCGTCCACCTCGCGCTGCACCAGCCGCAGCGCCGTCGGGTGCTTGGCCAGGTAGTACAGCGCGAAGGACATGGCGCCGGAGGTGGTCTCGTGGCCCGCGATCAGGAAGGTGATGACCTGGTTGCGGATGTTGGCGGCGTCCAGGGTGGTGCCGTCGGCCGGGTGCCGGGCGGTGAGCATGAGACCGAGGAGGTCGTCGGCGGCGCTCTGGTCGGTGCCCGCGCGGGAGGCGATGACCTCGTCGACGACCTGGGCGAGGTGGTCGGCGTCGTCGCGGAAGGCGGCGTCGGCCGCCGAGTGGTCCTCGCCCGGCACGCGGGCGAGGCGGGTCATGCTCCACTCCAGGCAGCGCACCATCGACTCGACGAACGGGTGCGGCTCGGCCCGCTCGAACGATCCGAAGTCGTAGCCGAAACCGGCGAGGCCGATGGTGTCGAGGGTCATCCGGGTCATGTCGTCCGGGACGTCGACCGGCCGTCCCTGGCGGGTCGCCCGGTCCCAGGACTCGACGAGCCGCCGGGCCACCGTGAGCATCACGGGGTGGTAGGTGCGCATCGAGCCGAGCGCGAAGGCGGGCATCAGGATGTCGTGCGCCTTGGCCCAGTTCGGCTCCTCGTCGTACGCCGTGAACAGCCCGTCGGCGGTGAAGGCCCGCACGTTCTCCAGGGCGGGCCCGACGTGCTTGCCGAACCGCTCCTCGTCGGCGAGCTCGGCCACCAGGTCCGCGTCGGCGACGAACAGCGTGTCGCGCCCGTGCAGCCGGCGCACGAGCACCGGCCCGTGGTCCCGCATCAGGCTCATGACCTGCTGGATGGGGGTACGGCCGGGTCCGGTCGCGGTGATGTCGACGACCGGGACGCCGGGGAGCGTGTCGATGGCCTCGGGGTGCGGCGCGGTGGGGGGCATGGCGCGACAACTGCCTTTCGCGGTACGGGAGTCCTCCGGTCCAGCGTGGTCGACCCGGCACCCCCGCCCGCGCGCGAGCACTACACGATCGTGCAGTGGAAAGTGGGCGCGGGGGGTTGCGCGGCGGCGCGGGATCTCCTCAGGCGGGCAGCAGGCGTACGTCGCCGGCGGGCAGCTTGGCCCACCAGTGGCCGTAGTAGGCGTAGGCGCGGGGCTCGCGGGCGGTCAGCAGCGCCGACAGGGAGCGGGCCTCGGCGGCCAGGGCGGTCCACGCCTCGCCCGGCAGATCCTCGAAGGCGGTCGCCTCGACGCCCGCCTCGGCCGGCCGCCACACACCCACGACCCGGCCGTCGACCAGCAGTGTCGGCAGGACGTCCCCGTTGACGCGGATCACCAGCGGACGCAGCGCGGGCGGCAGCACCCGGCCGCGGTCCGCGTGGGCCAGCAGGACGCTGTCCCACATGCCGAGCAGCCGGGGCGGGGCCGGGGTGTCCGCGGCGGGACGGGGAGCGCCGGGCAGGTCGAACAGGGCGGTGCCGTCCGGACCGGTCAGCTCCTCCACCGCCCCGTCGAGCGCGTCCAGCGCCCGGCGGACGGAGGCGCGCCGTACGGTGGCGAACCGGGCCACGTCCGCCACCGACGCCGGCCCGAAGGCGGCCAGATGGCGCAGGACCAGGTCCTGGAGCGCCTCGGGGACCCCCGTGCGGCCGGCGGGCAGCGCCGGCGGGGTGGGCGCGGTGACGAACGAGGCGCGGGCACCGAACGACCACGGGCCGCCGGTGGGGACGTGCAGCAGCGGGGCGTACGCCTTCAGCCCCCACCAGGCGCCCGCCTTCTTCTCGGCGCCGAGCCGCTCCTCGAGCCAGCCCTGCAGTTCGGCGGCCGTGCGCGGCCGGCCGGTGAACCGGAGCAGTTCCGGAAGCAGCCGGTGGGCGTCCTCGGGCGTGAGGCCCGCGGCGGCGAAGCGGTGGCCCAGCCGGGAGGCGTACAGCGTCTCCTGCATGGCCTCGCGGAAGCCCTTGTGGTCGGCGCCGTGGACGGCGTGCAGGGTGATCCGCATCAGCGTCGCCTTCACCACCGTGCCGTCGGCGAAGGCGGCGTCCAGCTCGGCCGGGTCGAACCCGGCGATCCGGTTCCACAGGGCGACGTACGGCGAGGCGGGATGCTGCGCCTGCAGGGCGACCACCCGGCGGACCGCGTCACCGACGGTGATCGGCTCCCGGCGCAGGAGCAGCTGACGGGCCAGGGTCGCCCGGTTGAGTTCGCGCGCGCTGATCTCCACGACCGGGCATTCTGCCCGGCCCGCCCCGCCGCCGTCCCGCGCCTCCCTCGAAGTTGCCGCTGACCTGGATGTTCCTCTTTCATGGCGGGGACCAACGGTCACGAGGTGCGGGGTGCGGATGGATGCGGGCCGGATCGAGGCCGTGGTGTGGCGCAACCGCGCGCTGACCTTGTTCGACCGGATCGCGGTGCCGGTCGCGGTCTGTGACGTGTACGGCGTGGTGGTGCTGGCGAACCCGGCGATGGCCGCGGAGTGCGGTACGACACCGGGCCGGCTGCGCGGCCGGGAGGTGCTGGAGCTGTTCACGCCGCAGGAGGCCACGCAGGTGGAGCGGATCGCCGAGGCGCTGCGGCTGCGGCACCGGTCCCGGTACCAGGTGTCGGTGCGCTGGCGGGGGCCCGGCGGTACCGAACGGTACGGGGAGCTGACGGCGGATCCGGTGAGCGACACCGTGGAGGAGACGCCCGCCCTGCTGGTGATGCTGCGGGTGCTGGGCGAGAGCGAACGGCGCGCGCCGCGGCCGGCGCCGGTCACACCGGTGGAGGGCCGGGTGCTGGCGCTGCTGGCGGGCGGCGCCACGACGGCCCGGGCCGCGCGGGAGCTGGGGCTCAGCACGGACGGCGTCACGTATCACCTGCGGCGGCTGTCGGCGCGGTGGGGCGCGGCCAACCGCACGGAACTGGTCGCCCGCGCCTACGCCCTGGGGGTGCTGGTGCCGGGCGTGTGGCCACCGGAGCCGGCGGCGGCGAACCCGGAAAATCCATTGACTCCCCCACCCTCCGGCTAGCTAGGCTAGGTGTGAACCTAAAGCCATTAGGTTCACGGGATGTCGTGACCCCGACCCGCTCGGGACCCGGCCCCGGCCCCCACCGCGCCCCCGCCCCGCCCCCGGAAGGACAGAACCCCCATGAAGCCGCTCACCGAGCAGGAGATCCGCGCCTCCTTCGTCAACTGTTCCAAGGGGGAGGCCAAGCGGGTCGCCATACCCCGTGACCTCGACGAACGCCCCTGGGACGACCTGGACTTCCTCGGCTGGCGCGACCCGGGGGCACCCGACCGCAGCTATCTGGTCACCGAGCGGCAGGGCCGGCCCGTCGGCATCACCCTCCGCTTCCCGCCGTCCCGGCACGGCTTCCTGCACCGCAGCATGTGCTCGGTGTGCCTGACCACCCATCCCGGCGGGGGCGTCTCCCTGATGACGGCCCGCAAGGCGGGCGCGGCGGGCCGCGAGGGCAACTCGGTCGGCGTCTACATGTGCACGGACCTGGCCTGCTCGCTGTACGTGCGCGGCCGGAAGGTGCCCGAGTCCGGGATGCGCATCGAGGAGAGCCTCACCGTCGAGGAGCAGATCGCCCGCGCCGCCGGCAATCTGACCGCCTTCCTGGACAAGCTGTACGACTGAGCCACGAACCGGCACGGCCCCTTGCGGACAGATGCGGTCCTCAACAGGTACGTTCGACGCGTCCACCGAAAGGGAACAGGCCAACGGATGCACGACGTACGAAAGTGGACCACGGGACTGCATCGGCTGCTGAGACGGCACCGGGACCCGGTGGTCGTCCAGACGCTGCGCTCGGCCGTCGCGGCGACGATCGCCTATGTGGTCGCGCTGCGTCTCAGCCCCGAACCCGCGCCGCTGACCTCGCCCCTGACCGCCCTCCTGGTCGTCCAGGTCACCCTCTACGCCACCCTCACCAACGGCATCCGCCGGGTGACCTCCGTGGTGGCCGGCGTCCTGGTGGCCATCGCGTTCAGCCTGCTGGTGGGGCTGACCTGGTGGAGCCTCGCCCTGCTGATCGTGGCCGCCCTGGGGGTGGGGCGGCTGGTGCGGGTCGAGGAGTACGTGGCCGAGGTGGCGATCAGCGCCATGCTGGTGCTCGGCGTCACCACCGTCGGGTACACCGCCTGGGCCCGCGTGGTGGAGACGCTGATCGGCGCGGTCGTCGGCATGGCCTGCAACCTGCTGCTGCCGCCGCCGGTGTGGGTGGACGAGGCCGGCGAGTCGATCGAGGGGCTGGCCCGGCGGGTGCGGCAGCTGATGCTGCGGATGGGTGAGGAGGCCGCCGGCCGGGTCTCCTGGGAGCGCAGGGCCGAGCGGCTGCACGAGGCCCGGCGGCTCGACCACGACATCATCGAGGTGGACGCCGACCTGCGGCAGGCCGAGGACAGCCTGCGGCTCAACCCGCGCGTCAAGGAGGGGCTGCTGCACCGGGTGGTGCTGCGCACCGGCCTGGACACGCTGGAGATCTGCACGGTCGTGCTCAGGGTGCTGGCCCGCACCTTCACCGACCTGGCCAAGGCCCGCGGCCCCGACCCGCTCTTCCCGGCGGACGTCGGGGCGGCCGTGGAGCGGCTGCTGTCCGAGATCGCCGACGCGGTGGTCAGCTTCTCCGTGCTGGTCACCACCGACCTCAGCGCCAGCGCGGAGTCGGCGGAGGCCCGGCTCAGCGCCGAGCTGAACGCGGCGGCCGGTACCCGCGACAAGCTCGCCGAGCTGCTGGCGGACGAGGTCCGGCGCGACAGCCGGCACTGGCAGCTGCTGGGCGCCGTACTGACCGAGGTCAACCGGATGATCGACGAGCTGGACACCGAGCACCGCACCCGTCGTCTGCTGGAGGAGCTGGACCGCGTCTCCCGGGAGCAGCGCGAGAAGCTGCCGTGGCTGGCCTGGCTGCGCGAGCGGGTGGGCGTGCCGGAACGGCTGCGGCGCAAGCGGGTACGCCCCTGACGGCCCAGAACGCCCGGCGGCGGGCCGCTCGTCCCGCGCGACGCGACGGCCGTTGCCCTTCTTGCCATCCGTGGCCGGTCCGCGCCAGGGTTGCTGTCACTACCGGGGGCACACGACGACCTGAGGTGCGGGCATGGGCAGGGGCGCGGAGCCGGAGCACGGCGGCTGGAGCAGGCGGCGGTTCGTCGGGGCGGTGGCGGGCACGGCCGCGGTGGTGGCGGTCCCGGCACCGGCGCCCCCGGTGAAGACGCCGGCTCCGGACGCGCCGGCGGCGGACGAGCGCACGGGCCCCGGGCCGTCGGCGCCGCCGACCGCCCTGCGCCCCCTCTACCTCGGCACCTACACCTCCACCGAAGGCGGCGGCACCGGCATCGGTGTGGCCGCCTACGACCCGGTGTCCGGCCGGATCACCGCGTCCGGCGCGCTCACCGGCGTCGCCGATCCGTCCTACCTCGCCGCACACCCCGACGGCCGCACGCTGTACGCGGTGGACGAGCGCCAGGACGGCGGGGTGACCGCGGTACGCGCGGCGGACCGGCGGGTCCTGGGCACCCGCGGCACGGGCGGTGCCGGGCCCTGTCACCTCTCGGTGCATCCGGACGGGCGCTGGCTGCTGAGCGCGAACTACGGGTCGGGCAGTGTGGCCGTGCACCCCGTCGACGCCTCGGGCGCCCTGGGTGAGCGCACCGACCTGGTCACGCACACCAGCCCGCCACCGGGCCCGGGCCAACAAGGCCCGCACGCGCACCAGTTCGTCACCGGCCCGGACGGCGGCCACGTCCTCGCGGTGGACCTGGGCACCGACACCGTCTACACCTACCGCCTGGATCCGGCGCGGGGCACGCTGACGGAGGTGGCCCGGGCACACACCCGGCCGGGCGCCGGCCCGCGCCATCTCACCTTCCATCCGGGCGGACGGTACGCGTACCTGGCCGACGAGGTCGACGACACGGTCGCGGTCTGCGCCTACGACCCGTCCACCGGCCGCCTCACGATCGGCGACCCGCAGTCCACGGGCAGCGGCGGGGGCACCACCAACTACCCGGCCCAGTTCCTGGTCACGGCGGACGGCGCGTACGCCTACCTGGCCAACCGCGGCGACAACAGCCTGGCACGGTACGCCGTCGAGTCGGACGGCGCGCGCCTGCGGCTCCTCGGCACGGTGCCGGTGGCCGGGGACTTCCCCCGGCAGATCGCGTTCTCCCCGGACGGCCGCCTGCTGTTCGCGGCGAACCAGAGGTCCAGCACGGTGAGCGTCTTCCACGTCGACCCCGGCAGCGGCGAACTGCACCTGGCGGGCAAGCCGTTCCCGTCGCCGGTCGCGGTCTGCGCACTGCCGCTGTAGGCGTCCCTCACCGGTCGCCGTCCGCGCCCTGCCGCCGCGGGCCGCCCACCCGGGGGCACCGCCTCTCGGCCGCCCGGTTCAGCAGGGCGTGCACGCGTTCGGTGAGCTGCGGGACGTCGTCGGCGGGGGTGTGGAACGGCAGGCGTACGTCGCCGTGGGCGCGGGTGCGTTCGATGCGCAGGGTCAGGCCGTGCCGGTCCACCGCGAGGGGCTGGACGCGCAGCGCGGCGTGCAGGTGGTCCGGCGGGACCAGCCGGGTGAGCCGCTCCACCGCGTCCGGGTGGGCGTCGGCGAGGTGGGTGAGCAGCCTGGCCTCGGCATGGACCAGCGGGTCGGGACGGGCCGCGGCGAACTCGTCCGGGCCGACGACCACCGCACCGGAGGGCCGCCCGAGCACCACCCGGGTGGGGCGGAGCGCCGGCCGGCCGTCCGCCGGGGTGAACCGGCCGGCGATCCAGAGCCGGGAGCGGATCCGGTCGCGCACCGGGACCGGGGCCACGTCCGCGAACTCCAGCACCGCCGACGGCTCCCCCCGCGGAGCGCGGAGCGCCGCCGCGAGCAGGGCGCTGTCGTCGGGCAGCCGCAGCAGCACCCGGCCGTCGTCGGCGACGGCGTGGCCACCGGCCACCTCCTCGCGGCAGCCGTCCACGGTCACCGTGCACGACCACGCGGCGGCCAGCACCGACCGGGCCCGCTCGGCCGCGCAGGGGCCGGCCGCCCACGTCCGTTCGTCACCCATCCCAGACCTCCTCAGGTAAGCCTTGCCTAACCTACCGAAGGTCTGGATGCGGGCCAACCACACCCCCGGGCGGCGGCACCCGCTCCTACGCGATGGCACCCAGCAGCGCCCGCGCGCACAGGTCCCGCACCTGCTCCTGGTCCGGCCGGGAATCGCGCAGCCACTCCAGGCACACGGCCGTGGTGAAGGCGAGCCAGCCCCGGACGGCCAGACGCACGTGCGGGCGCCGCTCGAAGACCGGCCCGAACTCGGGGTCCGCCGCGAGGGCGGCCAGGATCTGCCGCTCCTGGGCGGCCAGGGCACGCTGGTAGACGCGGCGCACGGCCTGGTCGCCGGCGGCGTCGGCACGATGGAAGGCGCGAAAGCCATGAGCGTGGGCCCGGACGTAGTCGAGGTAGATGTCGAGCCCGGCGGTCAGCTGCTCGCGCACCGGCACTCCCGGCACCGCCGCCGTCATGCGCAGCATCCGTTCGCTCTCGCGCTCCACGACCGCCGCGAAGAAGTCCCGCTTCGTCGGGAAGTAGTGGTACAGCAGCCCCCGGGAGACCCCGGCGATCTCGGCCACCTGCTCGATCCGCACTTCGTCGTACGGGCTCTCCGAGAAGAGTCCCGCCCCGACCTCCAGCAGCTGCTCGCGACGCTCCCCGGTGCTCAGTCGGCGGCGGGGGCGCTCCCCCCGCTCCCCCTGCTTGGCGGCCATGGCGTCACTTTACTTGACGCCGGTTCAACAGCGGGATCACACTGACTCCGTTATTGAACCCACGTACAACACGCGTGTCATCGATGGAACGGTCCGCGGGATCAAGGGAGATCGCGTCATGGCGGAGACGGTCACGCAGTCGGCGACCGGCACGGCGGCGGACACGGCGGGGCCGGGCGCGCCGCCGAAGGGCTTCCGGGGCGCCGAGCAGGGCTGGCCCGAGCTGCACCGCATACCGCACCCCCCGCGCCGGGTGCCCCTGCTGGGCGATGTGCGGGGCGTGGACCGGCGCCGACCGGTGCAGGACTCGATGCGCCTCGGGCGCGAGCTGGGGCCCGTCTTCCGGCGCCGGGCGTTCGGGAACGAGTTCGTGTTCGTGTGGGGCGCCCGGTACGCCGCCGATCTCGCGGACGAGTCGCGGTTCGCCAAGCACGTGGGCCTCGGGGTGGCCAACCTGCGTCCGGTCGCCGGTGACGGGCTGTTCACGGCGTACAACCACGAGCCGAACTGGCAGCTGGCGCACGACGTCCTCGCGCCCGGCTTCAGCCGCGAGGCGATGGAGGGCTACCACGCGATGATGCTGGCGGTGGCCGGGCGGCTGACCGGCCACTGGGACCGGGAGGCGGCGGCCGGGCGCACGGTGGACGTGCCCGGCGACATGACCAAGCTGACCCTGGAGACGATCGCCCGCACCGGTTTCGGGCACGACTTCGGCTCCTTCGAGCGCGACCGGCCGCACCCCTTCGTGACGGCGATGGTGGGCACGCTCACCTACGCGCAGCGGCTCAACAGCGTGCCCTCGCCGCTGGCCCCGCTGCTGCTGCGCACCGCCGCGCGGCGCAACGCGGCCGACATCGCCCATCTCAACCGCACGGTCGACGAACTGGTCGCGGCCCGGCGCCGGTCCGGCGGCGGCACCGGCGACCTGCTCGACCGGATGCTGGAGACGACCCACCCGGCGACCGGGGAACGGCTGTCGGCGCGCAACGTCCGGCACCAGATGATCACCTTCCTGGTGGCGGGCCACGAGACCACCTCGGGCGCGCTCTCCTTCGCCCTGCACTACCTCGCCCGGCACCCGGAGGTCGCCGCCCGCGCCCGCGCCGAGGTCGACCGCGTCTGGGGCGACACGGCCGCGCCGGGCTACGACCAGGTGGCCAAGCTGCGCTATGTGCGCCGGGTGCTGGACGAGTCGCTGCGGCTGTGGCCGACCGCGCCCGCCTACGCCCGCGAGGCCCTCGCGGACACGGTGCTGGCCGGCGAGCATCCGATGCGCCGGGGCGCGTGGGCGCTGGTGCTGCTGCCGCTGCTGCACCGCGACCCCGAGGTGTGGGGCGAGGACGCCGAACGGTTCGACCCCGACCGCTTCGACGCCAAGGCCGCACGGTCCCGTCCCCCGCACACCTTCAAGCCGTTCGGGACCGGCGCCCGGGCCTGCATCGGCCGCCAGTTCGCGCTGCACGAGGCCACCCTGGTCCTCGGCCTGCTGCTGCGCCGCTACGACCTCCGGGACGACCCGGACTACCGGCTGCGGGTGACCGAACGGCTGACGGTGATACCGGAGGGACTGCGGCTGCGGCTCGCCCGGCGGCCGGCGACCCAGGGGCCGGCCGCCGACGCCGGCCCCGGCGGCCACGGCGGCGACGGCGGCGACGGCGGCGACGGCGAGCCGGGGTCAGTGCCGGGCTGCCCAGTGCACGGGACGGGTGAGTGACGCCGGCAGTCTGGTCCCGGCACTCCCGCGGGCCGCGTCGACCTGCGGCTGGGTGAGGAAGAAGGCGCCGGTCAGGTCGGCGTCGGTGAGGTCGGTGTCGCGCAGGTCGGCCCCGATCAGGTCCGCGCCGCGCAGATCGGCCCCGGTGAGGTCGGCGGCGATGAGACAGGCGCCGCGCAGACTCGCCCCGCGCAGGTCGGCGCCCTTGAGCCGGGCACCGGCCAGATCGGCGCCCCGGCGGTCCTTCCTCCTGCCGTTCGTCCCTCCGAGACCGGCCCGGGCCAGCTCGCTGGTGCGCAGCAGGAGCACGTTGACCCGCTGCCGGTGGGCGGGCACGTCCAGCGCGGCCAGCTCGTCCGGCGTCCCAAGGGTGAGCCGCTCGGTCTCGTCCAGGGCCGCGCGCAGGTCGGCGTGGACCGGGCGGGCGGCGGGCAGCTCCAGTGCCTCGGTCAGGTACCAGAGCAGTTCGTGGAGCTGGCGGACGACCGGGAACACGTCGAACATGCGGCGGGCCCGCTCCCCGGAGCCGGTGCGCCAGTCCTGGCCGCCGAAGGTGAGCTGCGAGACCTTCTGCCCGGCGCCGAAGCAGTCGTAGACCGTGCAGCCGGTGAAGCCCCGTCGCCTGAGGTCCGTGTGGATGCCGCAGCGGTGGTCGCCCCCGAGGTTCGGGCAGGGCTTCCCGGCGGGCTTGTCGAGCGCGAAGTCGGCGGAGGCGGCGAAGGGCAGGGCGACACAGCACAGCCCGAAGCAGCGGGCGCAGTCGCCGCGCAGCTCCGGTCGGCCGGCTATCTGATCAGGCATGCGACCAGCCTACTGACCTGCTGGGACCCGGGCCGCCCGGCCCTCGACGCGCCCGCCGCCGAACGCGCCCTCAGTCCCGGGGCGCGGCCGGTGCGAGGCCGGCCAGGCGGTCCGGGTCGGCCAGGATGTACAGGGCGGTGATCCTGCCGTCGGCGACCGTGACGCCCATGACGGCCATGGCCCGCCCGTCGGGCACGGTCAGCACCCCGAGCGCGCCGTTGACCAGGACCAGACGGGCGGATCCCGCGAACCGGCGGAAGGTGAGGGCCTGTTCGGCCACCGCCCGGGCGCCGTGCACCACCTTGGAGGCGGCGGCCCCGCGCACCAGGGTGCCCGCGTCGGCGCGCAGGACGACATCCGGGTGCAGCAGGGCGAGAAGCCTGTCGAAGTCCCCCTCGCGGGAGGCAGCGAGGAAGGCGTCGAGCACCTGGCGCTGCCGGCCGAGGTCGGGGTCGGCCGCCGGGCTGGCGCCCTGGACCCGGCGGCGGGCGCGGCTGGCGAGCTGACGCGTGGCGGCCGGGGTGCGCTCGACGACGGGGGCGATGTCGTCGAACGGCACGGCGAACATGTCGTGCAGGACGAACGCCAGCCGTTCGGCGGGCTCCAGGCGCTGCAGGACGACCAGGAGGGCGAGGCCCACCGAGTCGGCGTGCAGGATCTCCTGTTCCGGGTCCGGGCCGGACAGCGGCCGGATCACCGGGTCGGGCAGGGACGTGTCGTCGATGGGCTCCTCGCGGCGCGCGGAGCGGGAGCGGAGCTGGTCCAGGCAGATCCGTCCGACGACGGTGGTCAGCCAGCCGCCGAGGTTCGTGATCTCCTGCGCGTCGCTGCGGGCGAGCCGCAGCCAGGCCTCCTGCACCGCGTCCTCGGCCTCGGCGAGCGAGCCGAGCATCCGGTAGGCCACCGCCCGCAGCTGCCCGCGGTGCTCCTCGAAGCAGTGGGCCAGAACCGTCGTGCCGTCCACCGGCTCAGACCTCGTCCCGGGTCAGGGCCAGCAGCCGGTCCAGGACCCGGGGCGCACCGGTCCTGAGGCCGTCGTGCTCGAACTCGTCGGTGACCCAGGTGCGCAGGCCGCGGATGGCGCGGGCGGTGCGCAGCGAGTGGCCGGTGTCGACGTACATGTCGTCGTGGTAGACGGCGGCGGCGACCGGGACCTCGTTGGCGGCGAGCCGGGCGGGGTCGTACAGGGGCGGCCAGTCGGTGCGGGCGGCGAGCAGGTGGGCCGTCTCGCGCAGCGGGCGCAGGGCCGGGTCGGTGTCGAACATCCAGGGGTGGACGGTCTCGCCGGTGAACAGCACCGGCGCGTCGCCGACGACCGCCTTGGCCGCGTCGAACTGCGGGAACTCGGCGCGGACGCGCTCGGCGGCCCAGTCGGTGGGGCGGTCGTCCTGGGCGTAGACCGCCTCGTGGACGAGGGCGTAGAGCGGGTGACCCGCGTACGACAGCAGGCCCTGGACCTCCTCCTGGAAGGCGTCGGACAGGGCGGTGCCGCCCGGGGTGCGGACGAACGCGTCCTCCAGGAGGTAGTGCAGCCGGTGACTGCCGTCGCTCGCGCCGAGCAGGATGCCCAGTGACTGGAAGGCCTCGACGGTGAGGCGGTGGCCGTTCGGCAGGACCACGTCGTGGCCGAGCAGGTGGTCGGCGATACGGCGGGCCCGCTCGACGTCCTGCGGATAGCGGGCGTAGTGCGCGGCGACCTTGCGTTCGATCCGCGGGTAGGCGGCCCGGTAGACGTCGTCGGCGTGGGCGTCCAGGGAGGGCAGCCCGCCGGTGACGAGTGCGGCGCTCAGGCCCTGCGGGGCGAGGGACAGGTAGGTCACCGCGCAGAAGCCGCCGAAGCTCTGGCCCAGCACGGTCCAGGGGGCGCCGCCGGTGAGCCGCGGGCGGATGGACTCGCAGTCGCGGACGATGGAGTCGGCCCGGAAGTGGGTGAGGTAGGCGGCCTGTTCCCCGGGACCGCCGCGCAGCGGGAGCGTCTGCCGGTTGGCGGGGGTGGAGCGGCCGGTGCCGCGCTGGTCGAGGAGCAGGACGCGGTGGTCCTTCAGGGCCCGGTCGAGCCAGGCCTGCCGTCCGATGAAACGGTTCGCCCCGAAGCCCGGGCCGCCCTGCAGATACACCAGCCACGGCTGGTCCTGACCGGCTCTGTCGCTCGCGACGACCTCACGTGCGTACAGCTCGATGGTCTCGCCACCGGGGTCGGCGTGGTCCAGGGGCACGGTGAAGCGGTGGTCGGTGAGGACGACGCCGGGCTGGCGGTAGCTGAGGCTCAACAGGTCTCCCGGGACGGACGGATGATCGCGCGTCCCAGTTCAGCACATGCCGGGCCCGGGTCCGACCCCCGGGATCACGGATTCCTGCTGAATGACGGTTCAGCGTCCGGCGAGGCTCGAGCGGCGCACCACCAGCTCCGGCTGGAGCACCACCCGCCGGTGCTCGTGCCCGCCCGGTCCGCCCGGTCCGCCCGGTTCCTCGGTCTCCTCCAGGAGCAGCTCGGCGGCGAGCGCGCCCATGGTGACGGCGGGCTGCCGGACGGAGGTGAGCGGTACGGCGGCGGCGGCCGCGAACTCGATGTCGTCGTAGCCGACGATCGCCAGGTCGTCGGGGACGACCACACCGGCCGCGTACATAGCCTGGAGGACGCCGAGGGCGAGCAGGTCGTTGGCGCAGAAGACGGCGGTGGGACGGTCGGCGAGGCCGAGGAGGCGGGCGCCCGCGTCCCGTCCGGCGGCCACGTCGAGCCGTTCGGTGGGCAGTTCGCGCAGCGCCTGCGGGCCGAGTCCGGCCTCGGCGAGGGCGGTGAGGGCGCCGGTGCGGCGGTCGCGCACCTGGTTGAGCCCGGGCGGCCCGCTGACGTACGCGATGGAGCGGTGCCCGGCGTCGACCAGGTGCCGGACGGCGAGAGCGCCGCCCGCCACGTCGTCGACGGAGACGGAGCACTCGGTGGTGCCCTCGGCGACCCGGTCCACCAGCACGAACGGGATGCCGTGCCGGCGGAAGGACTCGATGTTCCGGCCGGTCGCGTCGGCCGGGGTGAGCAAGACCCCGCGCACCCGCTGTTCCGCGAAGAGGGAGAGGTACTCGGCCTCCTCGCCCGCGTTCTGCGCGCTGTTGCAGACCATCACACCGAGTCCGGCGTCCCGCGCCGCCCGCTCGGCGCCGCGCGCCACGTCGACGAAGAACGGGTTGCCCATGTCCAGCACGAGCAACCCCATGATCCGGCTGCGGCCCGCGCGCAGCTGGCGCGCCGACTCGCTGCGGACGTATCCCAGCCGGTCTATGGCGGACAGCACGCGGGCACGCGTCTCGGAGGCCACCGTGTCCGGACGGTTGATGACGTTCGACACGGTGCCCACCGACACTCCGGCGGCACGGGCGACGTCCTTGATACCCACCGACTGGGCCATCGGGCGGAGACCTCCAGGGGAACGAGGGGCGGCGGGAAGCCTTCACACTACCGTCAGGCGGGCAGGGCGAAGTCGACGACGTGGAGCGCAGATGGGGTCGTACCGCTGGACTTCTCCTGGTACATGAACGACAGCACGTTGTCCGTCCTCACCCGTGTCTCGTCGATGACCACCTCGCCGAAGGCGTCGAGGCCGGCGCCGTCGTACAGCAGGGTCCAGTCGGTGTGCCCGGAGGACTTGGAGGCGGCGGCGATCCGGCCGTAGGGGAAGACCGCGTAGGCGTTGTCGTACTTGTCCAGGACCAGCTTGGTGCGCTGGCTGGAGTCGAGCGGGACGGGGATCTCGGTCTTCTGCCAGCCGCCCGAGGAGTTCTTGCGCAGGTGGAAGGCGCGGCCGTGCGCGGTGCGGTCGGCGACGTAGTCGGTGGTGCACTGGCCGAAGCGGCCGGGGACGTAGCTGATGATCGCGTGCGGCAGGCCGGCCGAGTCGGTGGCCTGGCTCTCCTGGTTCATCAGGGAGTGGTCGGCGTCGAGCGCGTCGACGACCAGTCCGGGGTCGGTGACGGCGACGGTGTCGGAGCTGCCGGTGGTGGCGACCAGACTGCCCGCGTCGTTGCGCCAGGTGCGGCCGCGGTCGGTCGAGTGGACGTAACCCGTGTCGTGGTTGGTGATGCCGCCGGCGGCGCACATCACGGCGCCGTTCTGCTCGCGCCAGGTGAAGAACGCGTGCAGCCGGCCGCTGACGTCGTAGTCGATGCCGTGCAGGTACATGTTGCGGGCCGTGCTGGAGCCGTGCGAGCTGGTGTAGGTGCCCGTCGAGCTGGTCCACTCCCCGAGGGCCGTCCAGGACGAACCGTCGTACTCGGCCAGCGCGTTGCGCCCGTTGCCGGATATGCCGACGCGGTAGCTGAGCTGGAGCTTGCCGTCCGGGGTGGCGACGAACTGCGGATAGGTGAACTGGGAGGTGAGCGCGAGTCCGTCGAGGGAGGTCTGTACGGCGCCGAAGACGGCCGGGGCCCACGGGGTGGAGGCGGGGGTGTCGAGGAGTCCGGCGGCCGACTTGACGTAGAAGAAGCCGTCGCTGTGGGAGTCCATGTTCAGGTGCAGACGGCCGTCGGTCCTGGACACGCCCATGGAGATGACGTTGTGCGAGTCGTCGGTCTTGAGCCGGTGGGAGAGCGTCACCGTGGACCAGGTGCTCGCGCCGAGCGGCCGGCGGGCGACGACCGCGTTGCGGGAGGCGGTGTACCAGGCCGCGTACTGGTAGCCCTTGTAGGTCAGCAGGCCGTTCTTCTGGAAGGAGTTGTTGTTGACCAGGCCGTCGTAGGACACGAAGTAGACGGCTTGGGCGTCGAGCAGGGTGGTGCCCTTCCTGCTGACGGACGGTCCGGGGGACGCGGCTCGTGCGATGCCTGGTGTCGCCATGGCGGCCAGCATGGCCGAGGCGAGCACGGTACGTCTTCTCATGGGGGCTCCCGGCGGGGACGTGGGGGTGACGTGGGGGTCAGGCGAGGTGGAACACTTCGGTGAGCGGTTTCATGGCCTCGTCGGGCCGGGCGCCGTCCAGGGACTCGAAGAACGGCGCCATCTCGGCCTGCCAGCGGGCGTTGACGTCGGTGGCCTCCATGCCGTCCAGCGCGGCCTGGAAGTCGTCGGTCTCCAGGTAGCCGACGAGGAGACCGTCGTCGCGCAGGAAGAGCGAGTAGTTGCGCCAGCCGGTGGCCGACAGCGCCCGGAGCATCTCCGGCCACACGGTGGCATGGCGTTCGCGGTACTCGGCGATGCGGTCCTCGCGGACCTTGAGCAGGAAGCACACACGCTGCATCAACGGCCCCCTGGGCGTCAGAAGTTGAACTGGTCGATGTTCTTCGCGTCGAACACGGTCGGCTTGCCCAGGTTGATCACGCCGTCCTTGCCGATGGTGCAGGTGGTGTCCCCGGCTTTGAAGGTCTCGCCCTCCTTGCCGGTGATCTGCCCGGAGGCCAGGGCGACGGCGGTGCGGGCGGCGAGGTCGCCCAGCCTGGCCGGGTCCCACAGCTCGAAGGCGTCGACGGTGCCGTTCTTGACGTACTTGCGCATGTCGTTCGGGGTGCCGAGGCCGGTCAGCTTGACCTTGCCCTTGTACTTGGAGCCGGACAGGTACTGGGCGGCGGCCTTGATGCCGACGGTGGTCGGGGAGATGATCCCCTTCAGGTCCGGGTGCTCCTGGAGCAGGCCCTGGGTCTGCTGGAAGGACTGCTGGGCGTCGTCGTTGCCGTACGCGATCTTGACCAGCTTGACGTCCTTGTACTTGGGGTCCTTCAGCTCCTCCTTCATGAAGCCGATCCAGGTGTTCTGGTTGGTGGCGGTCTGGGCGGCCGACAGCACCGCGATCTCGCCCTTGTAGCCGATCTGCTGGGCGAGCAGCTGCACCTCGGTACGGCCCAGGTCCTCGGCGCTCGCCTGGGAGACGAAGGCGTTGCGGCAGCCGGCGTCGGTGTCCGAGTCGTAGGTGACGACCTTGATGCCGTTCTTCATGGCCTGCTTGAGCGCGGTGCACAGGGCGCCCGGGTCCTGCGCGGACACGGCCATCGCGTTGACCTGCTGCTGGGTGAGCGTGTTGACGTAGCTGACCTGGCCGGCGGTGTCGGTGGCGCTGGAGGGGCCGACCTCCTTGTAGGTGGAGCCCAGTTCGGTGAGCGCCTTCTGGCCGCCCTGGTCGGCGGAGGTGAAGTACGGGTTGTTGACCTGCTTGGGCAGGAAGCCGACGGTCAGGCCCTTCTTGGTGGCCGCGTTCGGGTCGGCCTTGCCGGTCGCCGCCGCGGAGGCGGTGTCGTTGCCGACGTCCTTCTTGGTGGTGCCGCCGCAGGCGGTGACACCGAGGGCGAGGGAGGTGACGGCGGCGAGGGCCGCGCAGCTACGGCGGAGGGACGACTTGCGCATGACGGAGGTCCTTTACAGGGGTGAGCGGGGTTACGAGGCCGGAGTCGAGGCGGCTCTGCGGCCCGCCCTCGCTACGGAGATCTGGCGCGCGAGGCGGGGGCCGAGCACGGACACGACGAGCAGCACACCGGTGACGACGATCTGCGACTGGGCGGAGACGTTGAGCAGGCTCATCACGTTCTGCAGCGCGCCGAGCAGGAACACTCCCGCGATGGCGCCGCCGAGCGTGCCCTTGCCCCCGTCGAAGTCGATCCCGCCGAGCAGCACGGAGGCGACCACCGAGAGTTCGAGGCCCGTGGCGTTGTCGTAGCGCGCACTGGCGTAGTGCAGGGCCCAGAAGACGCCGGTGAGCGAGGCCATCAGGCCGGTCACCGTGAACAGGATCAGCTTGTGCCGCTTGACCCGGATCCCGGCGAACCGGGCCGCCTCCTCGCTGGCGCCGACCGCGAACAGCGACCGGCCGAACGGGGTGGCGTGCAGGACGACCACGGCGATGGCCAGCAGCACCAGGAAGGGCAGGAACGCCTGCGGCAGGAAGGTGTTCCCGAGCCGGCCGGACGCGAAGTCCAGGTACTGGCCGGGGAAGTCGGTCACCGCGTCCGAGCCGAGGACGATCTGCGCGATGCCCCGGTAGGCGGCGAGCGTACCGATGGTGACGGCCAGCGAGGGCAGCCCGAGCCGGGTCACCAGCAGGCCGTTGACCAGGCCGCAGACCACGCCGAGCAGCAGACAGACCGGGATGATCGTCTCGATGGCCATGCCGTCGTTCCACAGCCTGCCCATCACCGCGCCGGACAGCCCCGCGGTGGAGGCCACCGACAGATCGATCTCCCCGGCGACCACGAGCAGGGTCATCGGCAGGGCGATCAGGGCGATCGGGAGCGTGTTGCCGATGAGGAAGGACAGGTTGAGGGAGTTGCCGAAGCCGTCGACCGTGCCGAACGACACCAGCAGCAGGACGACCAGCAGCGCGCCGACGGCTGTGTCCCACCTCCCCGAGGCGGACCGGCGGACCGCGCGCGTCAGGGACTCAGGCATGGCGGGCGTTCCTCTTCTTCAGGGCGGAGGCCACGCGCAGCGCGACCACCCGGTCGACCGCGATGGCGAGGATGAGCAGGACACCGTTGATGGCGAGCACCCACACGGAGCTGACGCCGAGGGCGGGCAGCACGCTGTTGACGGAGGTCAGCAGCAGGGCGCCGAGAGCGGCGCCGTAGACGCTGCCGGAGCCGCCGGTGAAGACGACACCGCCGACCACGACCGCGCTGACGACGGTGAGTTCGTAGCCGTTCCCGGTCCCGGAGTCGACGTTCCCGAAGCGGGCCAGGTACATCGCGCCCGCCAGGCCGGCCAGGCCGCCGCAGAAGGTGTATGCGGTCAGGATCCGCCTGCGGACGGGGATGCCGGCGAGCCGGGCGGCCTCCGGGTTGGAGCCGAGCGCGTACAGCTCCCGCCCGCTGCCGAACTGCTTGAGGTAGTACGCCGTCGCCACCAGCACCGCCAGCGCGATCAGCGCCAGCCAGGGCACCGCCGAGAGGCCGCCGGACCCGAAGTCCACGAAGCCGCCCGGCAGGTCGGCCGCGGTGATCTGGCGGGAGCCGACCCAGATGGAGTCGACTCCCCGGATGATGTAGAGCGTGCCCAGGGTGACGACCAGGGCGGGTACCTGGCCGAGGCTGACGAGCAGGCCGTTGAGGAGCCCGCAGCCGACGCCGAGGAGGATCGCGAGGGCGATCGCCACGACCGCGTTCCCGCCGCCGTGCAGATAGGTGCCGGCGGCGAAGGCGCTGATGCCGAGGGTCGAGCCGACCGACAGGTCGACGTTGCGGGTGATCACCACCAGGGACTGGCCGGTGGCGACCAGGACCAGGATGGTGGCGTTCAGGAGCAGGTCCTTGATGCCCTGCTGGGACAGGAACTGGCTGTTGCCCGCCTGGGTGACGGCGATCATCACCAGGAAGACGACCAGGATGGCGAGTTCGCGCATCTTGAAGACGCGGTCGGCCAGTCGGGTGCCGCCGGACTTGGGCACCTCGGCGGGCGGGGCGTGGTCGGGTGCGGTCACCGTCATGCGGCGGCCCTCCCGGTGGCTGCGGCCATCACGGTTTCCTCGGTGGCTTCGGAGCGTGGGATCTCGGCGGTGAGCCGGCCCTCGTGCATCACCAGCACGCGGTCGGCCATGCCGAGGATCTCGGGCAGGTCGGAGGAGATCATCAGGACGGCGACCCCGTCGGCGGCCAACTCGCTCAGCAGCCGGTGCACCTCGGCCTTGGTGCCGACGTCGATGCCCCGGGTGGGCTCGTCGACGATCAGCACCTTCGGGCCGGTGGCCAGCCACTTGGCGAGGACGACCTTCTGCTGGTTGCCGCCGGAGAGGGTGGAGACGGCGTCGGCGATCCGGGCGTACTTCACCTGGAGCTTCACCGCCCAGTCCAGGGACCGGCTGCGTTCGGCGCCCCGGTCCACCAGTCCGGCCCGGACGGTCGTACGCAGTCCGGTCAGGCCGATGTTCCGCTCGATGGACATGTCCATCACCAGGCCCTGGGCCCGCCGGTCCTCGGGGACCAGGGCGAGTCCGGCGGCCATGGCCGTGGAGGGCGCTCCGTTGGTGAGCCTGCGGCCGCCGACCTCGACCTCCCCCGCGTCCCACCGGTCGACCCCGAACACGGCGCGGGCGACCTCGGTGCGGCCGGCGCCCACCAGTCCGGCGAGGCCGACGATCTCGCCCTGGCGCACCTCGAAGGAGACGTCGGTGAAGACGCCCTCGCGGGTCAGCCGCCGTACCGTGAGCGCCACTTCGCCGGGCGTCACGTCCTGCTTGGGGTACAGCTCGTCGAGGTCGCGGCCCACCATGCGGCGGACCAGGTCGTCCTCGGTCATGCCGGCCAGGTCCTCGCTCGCGATCCAGGCCCCGTCCCGCAGGGTGGTGACCCGTGCGCAGATCTGGAAGATCTCCTCCAGCCGGTGCGAGATGAACAGCACGGCGGCGCCCTGGTCGCGCAGGGTGCGTACGACGCCGAAGAGGCGGGCGACCTCGCTGCCGGTCAGGGCGGCGGTCGGCTCGTCCATGATCAGGACCCGGGCGTCGAAGGAGAGCGCCTTGGCGATCTCGACGATCTGCTGGTCGGCGATGGACAGGCCGCGCGCCGGCCGGTCGGGGTCGAGTGCGACACCGAGGCGCTTCATCAGGGCGGCGGTGGCCGCGTGCGTGGCCTTGTGGTCGATGCGGCCGAGGGCTCGGCGGGGCTGGCGGCCCATGAAGATGTTCTCGGCGATCGACAGGTCCGGGAAGAGCGTGGGCTCCTGGTAGATCACCGCGATGCCGGCGTCGCGGGCGTCGCCGGGACCGTGGAAGACGACGGGCTCGCCGTCGAGCAGCACCTGGCCGGCGTCCGGCCGGTGCACCCCCGCGAGGGTCTTGATCAGGGTCGACTTGCCCGCGCCGTTCTCCCCGGCGAGGGCGTGCACCTCGCCGGGGAACAGCTCAAGGGAGACGTCCCGCAGGGCGCGTACGGCGCCGAAGGACTTGGCGACGTCCTTCAGTGCCAGCACCGGGGCCGGTCCCGTGTCGGACGGGTGGGTCATGGGGGCTCCTCGACGACGCCCGCGGGACGGCCCCACGGCGTTGTGAAAGGTTTCAACTGGATGGCCGGGACGTTAGGCATGGCGGCCATGTCACGTCAATGGGTCCGTATCGAAAAAATTTCGATACCCGAAGGTCACGGCAGAGTCACGGAAAACCCGGTCGGTCGGAGCGCTTGACACCTCCCCGAGGCACTCATAGCTTGCCCTTCTGAATCGTTTCACCCATTGAGTCGTCCCAGCTGCCTCGGGACCGGCACCACAGGAGCGCTCAAGTGACCGACCTCGCCGCGGTGAAGGCCGCGCTCAAGACCCAGGCCGTCGAGACGCCGTCATGGGCGTACGGAAACTCGGGGACCCGTTTCAAGGTGTTCGCGCAGGCGGGCGTACCGCGCTCGCCGTGGGAGAAGCTGGACGACGCGGCGCAGGTGCACGCGTTCACCGGGGTCGCGCCGACCGTCGCCCTGCACATCCCCTGGGACAGGGTGGAGGACTACGCCGCCCTGGCCAAGCACGCCGAGGAGCGCGGGCTGAAGCTGGGCGCGATCAACTCGAACACCTTCCAGGACGACGACTACAAGCTCGGCAGCATCTGTCATCCGGACGCGGCGGTGCGGCGCAAGGCCCTCGATCATCTGCTGGAGTGCGTCGACATCATGGACGCGACGGGCTCCGCCGACCTGAAGCTGTGGTTCGCGGACGGGACGAACTATCCCGGCCAGGACGACATCCGGGCACGGCAGGACCGGCTGGCCGAGGGCCTCGGTGAGGTGTACGCGCGGCTCGGGGACGGGCAGCGGATGCTGCTGGAGTACAAGTTCTTCGAGCCGGCGTTCTACGCGACGGACGTGCCGGACTGGGGGACGGCGTACGCGCACTGCCTGAAGCTCGGGCCGAAGGCGCAGGTCGTGGTCGACACCGGGCACCACGCGCCCGGCACCAACATCGAGTTCATCGTCGCCACGCTGCTGCGGGAGGGGAAGCTCGGCGGGTTCGACTTCAACTCGCGGTTCTACGCCGACGACGACCTGATGGTGGGGGCGGCGGACCCGTTCCAGCTGTTCCGGATCATGTACGAGGTGGTGCGCGGGGGCGGATTCTCCCCCGAGGTGGCGTTCATGCTGGACCAGTGCCACAACATCGAGGCGAAGATCCCGGCGATCATCCGGTCGGTGATGAACGTGCAGGAGGCCACCGCGAAGGCCCTGCTGGTGGACCGGTCGGCGCTGGCCGTCGCGCAGCGGTCGGGGGACGTGCTCGCGGCGAACGCGGTGCTGATGGACGCGTACAACACGGATGTGCGGCCGTTGCTGGCCGAGGTGCGCGAGGAGATGGGACTGGACGCCGATCCCGTCGCCGCGTACGCCCGCTCCGGGTGGGCCGAGCGGATCGTCGCCGAGCGGGTCGGCGGGCAGCAGGCCGGTTGGGGGGCGTGAGCGTCCGCCGGTCCTGTTGTCTCCGGGGTCCGGGCCTCCACGTGGTCGACCGCGCCCCGCGGCGGAGCCCGCACACGACACCGCTCCGCGCCCCTGAAAGCCACCGCTCCGCGCCCCTGAAAGCCTCCACTCACCCACGTAAGGACTGAACGTTCATGGCACCGCACCCCGAAGCCGACGCCCTTCTCGCCCGGTCCCATCGGCTTGGCGCCGACCCCCGCAACACCAACTACGCCGGCGGCAACGCCTCCGCCAAGGGCACCGACGTGGATCCCGTCACCGGTGGTGACGTCGAGCTGATGTGGGTGAAGGGGTCCGGTGGGGACCTGGGCACCCTGACCGAGGCCGGGCTCGCCGTGCTGCGGCTCGACCGGCTGCGGGCGCTCACCGAGGTCTACCCGGGCGTCGGGCGCGAGGACGAGATGGTCGCCGCGTTCGACTACTGCCTGCACGGGAAGGGCGGCGCCGCTCCCTCCATCGACACCGCGATGCACGGGCTGGTGGACGCCCCGCACGTGGATCATCTGCATCCCGACTCCGGTATCGCGCTCGCCTGCGCGGCGGACGGGGAGAAGCTGACCGCCGAGTGCTTCGGGGACACCGTGGTGTGGGTGCCGTGGCGGCGGCCGGGCTTCCAGCTGGGGCTGGACATCGCCGCCGTCAAGGAGGCCAACCCGCAGGCCGTCGGTTGTGTGCTGGGCGGCCACGGCATCACCGCCTGGGGGGCCACCTCCGAGGAGTGCGAGCGCAACTCGCTGCACATCATCCGCACCGCCGAGGCCTTCCTCGCCGAGAGGGGCAAGGCGGAGCCGTTCGGTCCGGTCATCGAGGGGTACGAGGCGCTCGCCGAGGACGAACGACGGCAGCGGGCCGCGGCGCTGGCGCCGTATGTGCGGGCCGTCGCCTCGCGGGACCGGGCCCAGGTCGGGCACTTCGACGACTCCGAGGCCGTCCTCGACTTCCTGGCGCGGGCCGAGCACCCCCGGCTCGCCGCGCTCGGCACCTCGTGCCCGGATCACTTCCTGCGGACCAAGGTACGTCCGCTGGTGCTGGACGTGGCGCCGGGCGCCCCGCTGGAGGAGGCGGTGGCCCGGCTGAAGGAACTGCACGCCGAGTACCGCGAGGAGTACGCCGCCTACTACCGCCGGCACGCCGAGCCGGACTCCCCCGCCATGCGGGGTGCCGATCCCGCGATCGTGCTCGTGCCGGGCGTGGGCATGTTCAGCTTCGGCAAGGACAAGCAGACGGCGAGGGTGGCCGGCGAGTTCTATGTGAACGCGGTCAACGTGATGCGGGGCGCCGAGGCGGTGTCGGCGTACGCGCCGATCGAGGAGTCGGAGAAGTTCCGCATCGAGTACTGGGCGCTGGAGGAGGCCAAGCTCCAGCGGATGCCGAAGCCCAGGCCGCTGGCCGCACGGGTCGCCCTGGTCACCGGCGCGGGCAGCGGCATCGGGCGGGCCGTCGCGCACCGGCTGGTCGCCGAGGGGGCCTGCGTCGTCGTCGCCGACCTCGACGCCGGCAACGCCGCCAAGGTCGCGGAGGAACTCGGCGGGCCGGACAAGGCCGTCGCCGTGACCGTGGACGTGACGGACGAGTCGCAGATCGCCGGCGCCTTCGCGGCGGCCGGGCTGGCCTTCGGCGGGGTCGACCTCGTCGTCAACAACGCGGGCATCTCCATCTCCAAGCCGCTGCTGGAGACGACCGCGCGGGACTGGGACCTGCAGCACGACATCATGGCCCGCGGGTCCTTCCTGGTGTCCCGGGAGGCGGCGCGGACGATGATCGCGCAGGGGCTGGGCGGCGACATCGTCTACATCGCGTCCAAGAACGCCGTGTTCGCCGGCCCCAACAACATCGCCTACTCCGCCACCAAGGCCGACCAGGCCCACCAGGTCCGGCTGCTGGCGGCCGAGCTGGGCGAGCACGGCATCCGGGTCAACGGCGTCAACCCGGACGGCGTGGTGCGCGGCTCCGGGATCTTCGCCGGCGGCTGGGGGGCGCAGCGGGCGGCCGTGTACGGGGTCGAGGAGGACAAGCTGGGCGAGTTCTACGCGCAGCGGACCATCCTCAAGCGGGAGGTGCTGCCCGAGCACGTGGCGAACGCGGTGTTCGCGCTGACCGGCGGGGACCTGACCCACACCACCGGGCTGCACGTCCCGGTCGACGCGGGTGTGGCGGCCGCCTTCCTGCGATGAGCGGGTCCGAGGCAGGCACCTTCGCTGAGAACGGCGCCGTGAGGACGTACGCCGCGGTCGACCTGGGCGCCTCCAGCGGGCGGGTCATGGTCGGCCGCGTGGGCCCCGACTCGCTGGAGCTGAGCGAGGCCCACCGGTTCGCCAACCGGCCGGTACGGGTTCCGGAGGGGCTGCGCTGGGACGTACTGGCGCTGTACGCCGGGGTGCTGGACGGGCTGCGGGCCGCCGGCGCCTCGACGGGGGGCCGGCTGGACTCCGTCGGCCTCGACAGCTGGGCCGTGGACTACGGCCTGCTGGACGACGACGGGGCGCTGCTGGGCAACCCGGTGCACTACCGCGACGCCCGTACGGACGGCGTCGCGGAGAAGGTGTGGGCGAGCGTGCCGGCCGCCGAGCTGTACGCGGCGACCGGGCTGCAGTACGCGCCCTTCAACACCCTGTACCAGCTCACGGCCGCCCGCTCGACGGCCCAGTTCGCCCGGGCCCGGCGCCTGTTGCTGATCCCGGACCTGCTGTCGTACTGGCTGACCGGCGAGCAGGGAACCGAGCTGACCAACGCCTCCACCACCCAGTTGGTCGATCCCGCCACGCGCGGCTGGTCGTACGGCCTCGCCGACCGGCTGGGCATCGACCTCTCTCTGTTCGCACCGCTCAGGCAGCCCGGCGATCCGGCCGGTCTGCTGCGGCCCGAGGTGCTGGAGGAGACCGGGCTGAGCGGGCCGGTGCCGGTGACGGCGGTCGGCTCGCACGACACCGCGTCGGCGGTGGCCGCGGTCCCGGCCGTGGGCGGGCGCTTCGCCTACATCTGCACCGGCACCTGGTCGCTGGCCGGTCTGGAACTGGCCGCGCCGGTGCTGACCGAGGAGAGCCGGGCCGCCAACTTCACCAACGAGCTGGGGCTGGACGGCACGGTCCGCTATCTGCGCAACATCATGGGGCTGTGGCTGCTCCAGGAGTGCGTACGGGCGTGGGGCGGCCCCGATCTGGGGGTGCTGCTGCGCGAGGCGGCCGGGGTGCCGGCGCTGCGCAGCGTGGTGGACGCCGGGGACGCCGCGTTCCTGGCGCCGGGCCGGATGCCGGAGCGGATCGCCGAGGCCTGCCGCGCGTCCGGGCAGCCGGTGCCGGCGAGCCGCGCCGAGATCACCCGCTGCATCCTCGACTCCCTTGCGCTGGCGCACCGGGGGGCCGTGGCGGACGCCGAGCGGCTGGCCGACCATCCGGTCGAGGTGGTGTACGTCGTCGGCGGCGGCACCCGCAACGCCCTGCTGTGCCAGCTCACCGCCGACGCCTGCGGGCTGCCGGTGGTGGCCGGGGCGACGGAGGCGGCGGCGCTGGGCAACGTGCTGGTCCAGGCGCGGGCGCACGGGCTCGTCGGGGATCTCGCCGAGATGCGGCGGCTGCTCACCCGCACCCAGCCGCTGACCCGGTACGAGCCGCGCGGCCCCGCCGCCCGCTGGCGTGCCGCCCAGGACCGCCTCGACGCGCGCTGAACCGGGGGCTCGCCCTGGGCCCGGGGCACGCATTACTCTGCACTCATCCGATGATCGACGACTAGGAGCCGCGATGCGTGTCGCTCTGTTCCTGACCTGTGTCAACGACACGCTCTATCCGGACACCGGTCGCGCGGTGGTGAAGTTGCTGACCAGGCTGGGTGTCGAGGTCGACTTCCCGATGGGCCAGACGTGCTGCGGGCAGGCGCACTACAACACCGGCTACCGACACGAGGCCGAGCCCCTGGCCCGGCAGTTCTCCGATGTCTTCGGGGAGTACGAGGCGATCGTGACGCCGTCCGGTTCGTGCGGGGCGATGGTGCGGGAGCTGTATCCGCGTCTCGGCGAGCGGGCGCGGGCCGAGGGCCGGGGCGACTCGCTGGCGAGGGCGCTGGCACCGGTGGTCCCGAAGACGTACGAGCTGACCGAGTTCCTGGTGGACGTGGTGGGGGTGACCGACGTCGGGGCGTACTACCCGCACAGGGTCACCTACCACCCGACCTGCCACGGGCTGCGGAGCCTGGGGCTGGGCGACCGGCCGCGCCGGCTGCTGGAGGCGGTGAAGGGGCTGGAGCTGGTGGAGCTGCCGGGCGCCGAGGAGTGCTGCGGTTTCGGCGGGACCTTCGCGGTGAAGAACCCCGACGTCTCGGCGGCGATGGGCGCGGACAAGGTGCGCAGCGCCGAGTCGACGGGCGCGCAGGTGCTGTGCGCGGCCGACAACTCGTGTCTGATGCACATCGGCGGCACCATGACCCGGCTGGGCACCGGCATGCGGCCGGTGCACATCGCGGAGATCCTGGCGAGCACGGAGGAGGAACCGGCGCTATGAGCGGGACGTTCGTCGGCATGCCGGCGTTTCCCCAGGCCGCGCGCGAGGCGGTCGGCAACCCGACACTGCGCGGCAACCTGCGTCATGCCACGCACACCATCCGTGCCAAGCGGGCGAAGGCCGTGGCGGAGGTCTCCGACTGGGCGGAGCTGCGGGAGGCCGGCAAGCGGATCAAGGACCACACCCTCCGCCATCTCGACCGCTATCTGGTCCAGTTGGAGGAGTCGGTCACGGCGGCGGGCGGCATCGTGCACTGGGCGGCCGACGCCGACGAGGCCAACCGGATCGTCGCCCGGCTGGTCAAGGAGACCGGCGAGTCGGAGGTCGTGAAGGTCAAGTCGATGGCCACGCAGGAGATCGGCCTCAACGAGGCGCTCGAGGCGGAGGGCATCCGTGCCTACGAGACCGATCTCGCCGAGCTGATCGTGCAGTTGGGCAAGGACCGGCCCTCGCACATCCTGGTGCCGGCCATCCACCGCAACCGGGGCGAGATCAGGGACATCTTCCGCTCCGAGATGGGCGAGTGGGGCCGCCCGGCGCCGGACGGCCTGACCGACACGCCGGCGGAACTGGCCGAGGCGGCCCGGCTGCATCTGCGGGAGAAGTTCCTGCGGGCCAAGGTAGGGATCTCCGGGGCCAACTTCATGGTCGCCGAGACCGGCACGCTGGTGGTCGTGGAGTCCGAGGGCAACGGCCGGATGTGCCTGACCCTGCCGGAGACCCTGATCTCGGTCGTCGGCATCGAGAAGATCGTGCCGACCTGGCGTGACCTGGAGGTCTTCCTGCAGACGCTCCCGCGCTCCTCCACCGCCGAGCGCATGAACCCGTACACGTCGACGTGGACCGGGACGACGGACTCCGAAACCGCCGACGGCCCCCGGACCTTCCACCTGGTCCTGCTCGACAACGGCCGCACCGACACCCTCGCCGACGAGGTCGGCCGACAGGCGCTGCGCTGCATCCGCTGTTCGGCCTGTCTGAACGTGTGTCCGGTGTACGAGCGGGCGGGCGGGCACGCCTACGGCTCGGTCTACCCGGGCCCGATCGGCGCCATCCTCAGCCCCCAGCTGCGGGGCACCGCCGACGACATCGACGCCTCCCTGCCGTACGCCTCCTCCCTGTGCGGGGCCTGCTACGAGGTGTGCCCGGTCGCCATCGACATCCCCGAGGTGCTGGTGCATCTGCGGGAGCGGGTCGTCGAGGGCGGTTTGGTGGTCCGGGAGGGCAACAAGGTGGTGCTGCGGCCGGCCAGGGGCCACGCGGCCGAGCGGGCCGCCATGCGCGCGGCGCGCTGGGCGTTCGCGCGCCCGGGCGCCCTGCGCGCCGGCCAGCGGCTCGCCTCCCGCACCCGCCGGCTGCATCCCCGTACGCTGCCGGGCCCCGGCAGGGCCTGGAGCGGCACCCGGGACCTGCCCGCCGTCCCGGCGGAGCCGTTCCGCGACTGGTGGCAGCGTACGCACGGCGGCGAGGGAGAGACGAAGTGAGCAGCAGGGAGCTGATTCTGGGCCGGGTGCGGCGCGCCCTGGCGGCCGTGCCCGAGGACGACACGCCGTACGAGCAGGCGATCGTCCGGGACTATCTGCGCGAGCACGGGGACCTGAGTGCCGAGCGGACGGTGGACCTGCTCGCCGAGAACCTCGCGGACTACCGGGCGATCGTGCACCGGGCCGGTCCCGGGGAGCTGCCGGACCTGATCGCGCGGCTGCTCGCCGAGCGCGGCTCGCGGTCCGTCCTGGTGCCGCCCGGTCTGCCGCCCGCGTGGCTGTCGGCCGCCGACGCCACCCGGGTCCCCGACCGCGCGGTGAGCACGCCGCACGAGCTGGACGAGGTGGCGAGCGTGGTCACCGGCTGCGCGGTGGCCGTGGCCGAGACCGGCACCATCGTCCTGGACGCCTCCCCGGATCAGGGCCGGCGCCGCATCACCCTCGTGCCCGACCACCACATCTGCGTCGTGCGGGTCCCCGGCCAGGTCGTCTCCTCCGTCCCCCGGGCCCTCGCCCGTCTCGACCCGCTGCGCCCGCTGACCTGGATCTCGGGTCCGTCCGCGACCAGCGACATCGAACTCGACCGGGTGGAGGGGGTGCACGGGCCGCGCACCCTGGAAGTGGTGCTGCTGGGCGGGGAGTGACCGGCGGGTCCGGCGGCGGGACCACGTGACACGGGCGGTGAACAAGCGCTTAGATAGGGGATCGGACGCCGATCCCCTACCGCCGGAGGCCCCGTTGTTCACTTCCGTCGACGACGTCAGCGCGCGCCTCGCCGAGAGCGGATACCTCGCCTCGCCCGCCGTCGCCACGACCGTCTTCCTGGCCGACCGGCTGGGCAAGCCGCTGCTGGTGGAGGGCCCGGCCGGGGTCGGCAAGACCGAGCTGGCCAAGGCCGTCGCCCAGGTCACGGAGGCCCGGCTGGTACGACTGCAGTGCTACGAGGGCGTCGACGAGTCCCGTGCGCTGTACGAGTGGAACCACGCCAAACAGCTGCTGCGCATCAGCGCCGGCCGCGACGAGAGCTGGGACGAGGCCCGCACCGACATCTTCAGCGAGGAGTTCCTGCTTCCCCGGCCGCTGCTCACCGCCATCCGGGGCGAGGACCCCAAGGTGCTGCTCATCGACGAGACGGACAAGGCCGACGTCGAGGTGGAGGGGCTGCTGCTGGAGGTGCTCAGCGACTTCCAGGTCACCGTCCCGGAGCTGGGCACGGTCACCGCGACCCGCCGCCCCTTCGTCGTGCTCACCTCCAACGCCGGCCGGGAACTCTCCGAGGCCCTGCGCCGCCGCTGCCTGTTCCTGCACATAGGGTTCCCCGACGAGGAACTGGAGCGGCGGATCGTCCGGCTGAAGGTGCCGGGGCTCGGGGACGCGCTGACCGAGTCGGTCGTGCGGGTGATCGGCGCGCTGCGCGCCATGGACCTGCGCAAGGCGCCCTCGGTCGCCGAGACCGTCGACTGGGCGCGCACCCTGCTGGCGCTCGGTGCCGACACCCTGGACGAGACGGTTGTACGCGACAGCCTCGGCGTGATCCTCAAGCACCAGGACGACATCCTCAAGGCTTCGGCCAAGCTCGATCTGGACGCCCTGTGAGCTCGGCCGCCGCCGATGTCGCCGAGCGGCTGACGGGGCTGGTCGGGGCGCTGCGCGCGCACGGGGTGCGGATCGGCACCGGTGAGAGCGTGGACGCGGCGCGCGCGGTGGAGGCGCTCGGGCTCGCCGACCGGGAACTGCTGCGCGAGGGACTGGCCGCGACCCTGCTGCACGGCACGGGCCAGCGGCCGGTGTTCGACCCGGTCTTCGATCTGTACTTCCCGCGCGGTGTCGGTGGCCCGGGGACGGATTCCGCCGGGCGGGAGGAGCTGCGCGACCGGCTCGCGGCGGCGCTGGCCGCCGACGACCGGTCCCTGATGCGGCAGTTGGCGGTTCAGGCGGTGGACGGGCTGGGCGGGTACGGGAGTTCGCCGGGGTCGGACGGCTGGTCGGCGTACCAGACCCTTGACCGGCTGCGTCCGCAGACCCTGCTCGCCCGGGTGCGCGCGGACGTCCGGGGCCAGGACGCGGGCACCGGATTCGCCGACCGGCTGCTGGACGACGAGATCCGGCGCCGCATCGAGGCGTTCCGCCGGATGGTCGCGGCGGAGGCACGCCGGCGGGTGGCCGAGCGGCGCGGGCGGGACGAGATCGCCCGGCGGGCCGTCGCGCCCACCGCCGACCGGGTGGACTTCCTGTTCGCCGGCCGGGACCAACTGGCCGAACTGCGCAGGACCGTTCAGCCCCTCGCCCGCAAGCTGGCCACCCGGCTGGCGGCCCGTCGCCGCCGGGCCGCGCGCGGCACCGTCGACCTGCGCCGCACCCTGCGCGGCTCACTGTCCACGGGCGGCGTGCCGATCCGGCCGGTGCTGCGCCGACGCCGTCCGGTCCGGCCGGAACTGGTGCTGCTGTGCGACGTCTCGGGTTCGGTGTCCGGCTTCTCGGACTTCACGATGCTGCTGGTGCAGGCGCTGCACGACCAGTTCAGCAAGGTCCGGGTGTTCGCCTTCGTCAACCGGATCGACGAGGTGACCGGCCTCCTCGACCACGGCCGGGCCGACCCCGAGGGGCTGAGCGCCCGCATCCGCGCCGAGGCCACCCTCACCGGCTGGCACGGCAGCAGCGACTACGGCGTCGCGCTGGGCGAGTTCACCGAGCGGTACGACGGCGCGGTCGGCCCGCGGACCACGGTGTTCGTCCTCGGCGACGCCCGCACCAACATGAGCGACCCGAACCTGGCCGCCGTGCGGCGACTGGCCGGCCGGGCCCGCCGCGTCTACTGGCTGAACCCCGAGCAGCGCTCCCAGTGGGGCACCGGGGACTCCGCCGCGCCCGCCTACGCAGAGCTGGTGGAGATGCGCGAGTGCCGCACGGCCGGGCAGCTCGGCGAGCTGATCGCACGGCTGCTGCCGGTGTGACCGACCGGTGCCGTCGGCCGTCGAAGGCCCCCTCCCCGGCCGGCCACCGCAACGACCGTTACGACCCCTTGGCGTACTCCTTCGCCATGGCTCCGGCGAAGTCGTACAGCACCACCTGCTCGTCCCCCACCACCCAGGCGTCGTGACCGGGCGGGCACACGAAGACGTCGCCGGGGCCGATCTCGCCCTCGCCGCCGTCGTCCATCCGCAGGTGCATCCGCCCCTGCACCACATAGCCGTTGTGGTGGACCATGCAGGTCTCGGTGCCGGCGATGGGGGCCACGGACTCCGTCCAGCGCCAGCCCGGCTCGAAGGTGGCCACGGCGAAGTCGAGCCCGGTCATGTGGACGGCTTCGAGGTGGCCGCGGGGGAAGTCGCGCCGCTCGTCCGGCTTGTCGACCGTCTTCACTTCCAGCATGACGGTGTCCTCCCTTCCGGCCGCTCACCACGGCCGGGGCCGGCCTCCGTCCCCCGGCGGCCTCGGGCGGCACCGGCGCTGCGGCGGTGGCCGTACCCCACCACACCATCGTCGGTCCGGCACCTCGGGGCCGCCATTCGTGGCCGCCGCCCCAGGGGCTGGACAACGTTGTCAGAGCACGTCGTCAGAGTACCTCTCCGCCCGAGGAGGTCATCGCGCGCTCCCTCAGGGCCGGAGGGCGCCCTCGGCGGCCGGCGCGGCGACGGGTGCGGAACGCTCCGCGCGGCCGACCGCGAACAGCGCGCACACATAGGCGAGGTCGAGGACGAAGCAGCCGATGTAGAGGTAGTACATGAGGGCGCTGTCGTAGCGCGGGTCGCCGTCGGGGTTGGTGAGCATCGACAGGGAGGCGCAGGCGGTGCCCGCCAGCTTGGTCACCGCGATGCCCAGCGACTGGCCGCGCGTGCTCCGGCGGGCGGAGAGCATCGCGAGGAACAGGGCCGACATGGCGAGGTTGCTGCCGAACGCGGTGATGGCGCCGGTGCCGGCGTCGAACTGCTCGGAGGCGTAGTTCATGCCCGGGTAGGCGAGGGCGAGCACGGCGGCTAGGGCGGGCAGCACTAGCCGGCGGGGCAGGTACGGGAACTCGGACCGCCCGAAACGTACGACGGTGCAGGCGATGGCGAGGTCGAAGCCGAACCACACGATGTTGATCACGTGCTGGACCCCGCCCGGGGGCCGCACGAAGGCGAACATGAACTCCCAGCTCAGGTTCGTGGCGCACGACACGACCGGCATCCCGAAGGTCCGCTGCCGCAACCCCACCCGGATCAGCAGCACATAGGCGGCCGTCCAGAACAGTCCCGTGCCGAGCAGGAACGACGTGTGCACTGCCTCCATGGCCACCCTCCGTCAGCCGCCGCGGTCGGGCCCGCGTCGGTGCATACCCTGGCACGAGCGCCGGCATGCCGTTGCGCGGATGGGCCCTGCCCGTCCGGAACTGATTGCGACCACTTGTGACATAGCCGCCGTCACCCGGCCGGGTGACGGCCACAATGTGTGCGTGACCGATGACTGGAAGCGACAACTTGACGCTCTGCACGCGGACTTGGTCCAGCGCGACGACCCCGCCGCCTGGGTCGCCGAGGCGGACGCGGTGGACGCCTCGATCCGCTATCCCCACATCGCGCTGCGCGGGCCGGTCTTCGGCGTGGCGGTGCGGGACCCCGCGGCCGGACCCTGCTGGCGGCTGCTGAAGCCGGTGGTGGACGGCATGCCCCAGCAGGCCCGGGACGCGTTGAACTCCTACCTGTGGTTCAAGGCCAAGGACGACACCGAGGACCCGGCCGAGCGACGCGCCCTGCTGGCCGCGGTCGCCGTACTGGAGTGCGAGCCCGCCGACGAGGTGGAGGCGCTCGGGGTCCGCTACCGGGTGGTGCGCGGCGACGAGTTCGCGCGCTGCGGCGAGGAGGGCCTGGAGCCGCCGCGCCCCACGGACGTGGAACCGCCCGACACCTCCTGGGAACGCGGGCGCGACCACGGCACCCCCGATGCCGGCTTCGTCCTCGACCCCGACCGGGAGAACGGCCTGTTCGCGGGCGCCATGAAGCTGTCCCTGCGCGGTTTCGCCTACACCGGCGACCGCTTTCCGCACCAGGTGCGCAAGGACTCCGAGCGGGCGGTGACCACCCATCCGGGGGTCGTCCTGCTGCCGGTCGGTTTCGGTGTGGCCGAGCGCGACGAGACCGGCTGGCTGCCGTGCGGCGCGCTGATGGCCACCCCGCACGACGCCCGGCGCGGCCTGTACGACGCGATGACCGAGGTCTGGCCGCTGCTCTACCGCTTCGACGAGGCCCGGCGGGAGCGGTACGCCCGGGCCGCCGAGGCGTTCCGGGCGGCCGGCCGCGCCGACGAGGCCGTGGTGGACGACCGGCTCTTCCGCATCTGCCGCATCCTGCGCATGGTCCGCACCGGACCGGACGGCCCCGAGCCGCCGCGCCCCTCGGACCTCGACGAGTACGGCCCGATGAAGATGCACCCGTCGATGGACGAGGACGGCACGCTCCACTACGACGACTGAACGACCGAAGTGCAGGAGTGCGGGAGTGCCGGAGTGCGGGAGTGCCGGAGTACGCGGCGCGGCGCGGCCGTGCCCGGGCTACGCGCCCGGGTGGGCCAGTTCGATGTCGTGTTCCTCGACGTCTCCGCCCGAGACTGTGACCCCGGAGGCGAGCGGCGGGTAGCCGGTCGCGATCACCGTGTACTGGCCGCTGTCCAGGTCGGAGAAGGCGTACGCCCCGTCGCCGCCGGTGGTGGCCGTGGCGACGACGTTGCCCGCCGCGTCCACCAGCGTCACCCGGGCGTCGCCCAGCGGGCCGCCCGCCCCCCGCACCGTGCCGCGCACCTGGGCGCCGGGCCGCAGCTCGACCTCGATGCGGGTGATACCGGTCGGGGCCATCTCCACGGGCAGGGCGAGCGGCCGGTGTTTGGGCGAGCTGACGGCGAGGGTCACGGTGCCGGGTACCAGGTCACCGACCGCGAACTCGCCCAGTCCGTCCGTCTGTCCGGTGGCCAGCACGTCCCCGCGCACATCGGTCACGATCACCACGGCCCCGGCGACCGGTGTCCCGCTGTCCGCCGCGCGCACCAGCCCGGCCAGCCCGCTGGTGCCGCTGAGCAGGACGTCGTACGACAGCGGGTCGGCGCCGACGAGGAGGGTGGCGGCCTGCGGCTGGTAGCCGTCGGCGGAGGCGATGAGCACGTACGTCCCCTCCCCCGGCGCCTCGACGGCGTAGGAGCCGTCGGCCTGGGCGACCGACCGGCCCAGCTGCCGTCCGCCGAGCGAGATGAGGGTCACCGCGGCCCGGCCGACGGCGATCCCCTCCGCGCCGCGCACCTGGCCGCGCACCGGTATGCCGTCACCGCTGACGGCCGACGGGCCGGGCAGCGACGCGGCCACGGCCGGCTCGGCGGGCACCGCTTCCACGGCCGTCGCCGGGGGGACCGCGGGAGCGGCGGGAGCGGCCGGAGCAGCGGCCGGCGCGGAGGGCCCGGCCGGAACCGTCCGGCGCGGGATGAACGCCGCGACGAGCAGCGCGAGGACCGCAGCCCCGGAGCCCACGGCCATGACCACCTTGAAGCCGTTCTCGGACGGCAGCGCGGTCCCGCCGAAGCTGGTCGTCATCTGGGCCAGGATCACGCCGGCGACCGCGCTGGCGGTGGAGGTGCCGATGGACCGCATCAGCGTGTTGAGGCTGTTCGCGGCGGCCGTCTCGGCGGGGTCCACCGCACCCATGATCAGTGCGGGCATGGCCCCGTAGGCGAAACCGATGCCGGCGCCGACGACACAGGAGACCAGGACGAGCTGCCAGACGGCGTCCATCAGCACGATGTTGAGCCCGTATCCGGCGGCCACGATCACGGCGCCGCACATCAGCGTCACCTTCGGCCCCCACTTCCTGGAGATGAGGGCGGACACCGGCGCCATGGCCATCATCACCAGGCCGGTCGGCGCCATGACCAGGCCCGCGTCCAGCAGCGACTTGCCGAGCCCATAGCCGGTCGCCTCGGGCAGCTGCAGGAGCTGCGGAAGCACCAGGGACATCGCGAACATGGAGAACCCGAAGGCGACCGAGGCGAGGTTGGTGACCAGCACCTGGCGGCGGGCGGTGGTGCGCAGGTCCACCAGCGGCTGCGCGGTGCGCAGTTCGTAGAAACCCCAGGCGAGCAGCACCACGACGGCGGCGCCGAACAGGCCGAGGGTGGTGCCGCTGCCCCAGCCCCAGTCGGCGCCCTTGGAGACGGCCAGCAGCAGGCTGACCAGTCCGGCCGCCATGCCGACGGCGCCGGGCAGGTCGAAGCGGCCGCCGGTGCGCACCCTGGACTCGGGGACCAGCAGGAGGACGAACAGCGCGGCCACGGCGCCGAGCGCGGCCGAGGTCCAGAACAGCACGTGCCAGTCGAAGTGGTCGGCGATGAGCGCGGCGGCGGGCAGGCCGAGGGCGCCGCCGACACCGAGGGAGGCGCTCATCAGCGCGGTGGCGGAGCCGAGCCGTTCGGCGGGCAGTTCGTCGCGCATGATGCTGATGCCGAGCGGGATGACGCCGGAGGCCAGGCCCTGCAGCGCGCGTCCGACGATCATCGGACCGAGGCCGTCGCTGAGCGCCGCGGTGACCGAGCCGGCCACCAGCATGACGAGACTCGTCAGCAGCATCAGGCGCTTGCCGTACATGTCCCCGAGCCGCCCCATCACGGGCGTGGCGACGGCGGCGGCGAGAAGGGTCGCGGTGACCGCCCAGGCCGCGTCCGACGCGGGCGCGTGCAGCAGTTTCGGCAGCTCGGGCACGATCGGGATGACCAGGGTCTGCATCAGCGAGACGACGATCCCGCCGAAGGCCAGCACCGCGACGACGACGTTCGCCCGCGGCGCGGCGGGCTCCGCCCCTGTCGTGACGGTCCGGGGTTGCGCATGGGACATGGGTCGGGCCTCCGTTGAGGGCACGCGGGACTGCACGGCTCACCCGAATGTAAGTCAATTGATTGACTTAAGCAATGGACGACGGTGTGCCCCTCAGGTGAAGATTCCCGCGCCCCGGCGTCTCAGCTGGACTCGCGCACCACCAGTCGGCACGGCACCGTGTGCACCCCGGGCTCCGCTTCGGCGTCGATGGCCTGGAGCAGCCGCAGCGCCGCGATCCGGCCGATCTCGGCGAGGTTCATGTCGATCGTGGTGAGCGGCGGGCGGCAGGCCAGCGCCATGGTGTCCCAGTTGTCGTAGCCCACGACCGCGATGTCCCCGGGTACGTCCCTGCCCCGCTCGCGCAGCGTGTCGGCCACCCCCCGGGCGATCTGGTCGTTGCCGCAGAAGAAGGCGTCCGTGTCGGGTGCCGTGCGCAGCACCGCGTCGGCCGCGCGCCGCCCCCAGGCCTCGCTCCACTCCCCGAAGTGGACGCGGCCGGTGGACAGTCGCAGCGAGGCGCCCGCGAGGTGCTCGACGGCGTGCCGGGCCCGGTCGCGGGCGGCCTGGTGGTGCTCCGGACCGGTGACATGGGCGACCCGGGTACGGCCGGTGGCCAGCAGGTGCTCGACCGCCAGGTGGGCGCCGCCGCGGTCGTCGGCGATCACGGAGGTGTCGGCCGGGTCGGTGGACGGGGAGAGCGCGTAGACCACCGGGATCGATCCGTCCAGGCCGGTCAGCGGCGGGCGGGGGTCGGTGCGACGGCCGGTGACGATGATGCCGTCGACCCGGCGGTCGGTGAGGTTGCGCAGATGGTGCTGCTCCCGGATGGCGTCGCCCCGGGTGTCGCAGAGCAGGACGGAGATCTTCCCGGCGCCGAGCGCGTCCTCGGCGCCGAGCAGCACGGGGGTGCTGAAGCGGCCGATGCCGTCGGTGGTCACCAGGCCCACCGTCCAGCTGCGGCCGCTGTGCAGGCTCTGGGCGTGCTGGTTGGGCCGGAACCCGAGCGCCTCCACCGCGTCCAGCACCCGCTGCCGGGTCTCGGGACGCATCCGGCCGGCGCCGCTGAGCGCCTTCGACGCCGTGCCCACGCTGACGCCGGCGAGAGCGGCGACGTCGGCGAGGCGAGCCCGGCCGGTGGACGGAAAGCCTGGAGCAGAGGTCACGGGCAAACCTTTTCCTGAGTGACGACGACACCGCACATGGTGGCAGCCTCTCCGGTGAACTGCCAAGCCACCGGCGGTCGAGAAATCCTTGCCGCACCTCTTGACCGGACTTCTCCACTGCCCTCTACTTCTCGTCGAGAAAACGGTTGCTCAGACCTTGGTCCCACGGCCGCCGCAAGTACCCTCCCGTCACCCACCCCGGAGAGCCATGCCCCGCACCCGCTCCGCCCCGCCCTCCCCCGCCGGCCCGGTCCGCCTCGGCCCGGACTCCCGAACGGCACTGCGCCCGGCGGCCGTCGCCGTGGACGCCGGTTTCTGGCACGACCGCCGCGAGACCAACGCCCGGGTCTCCCTGCCCCAGGGACCCGGCCTGCTGGAGTCCGCCGGGAACCTGCACAACCTGCGGCTGGCGGCGGGCACCGCCGAGGGTGAGTTCCGGGGCGCCTACCCGTTCGTGGACACGGACGTCTACAAGTGGCTGGAGGCGGCCGCCTGGCAGCTCGCCCAGGACGGCTCCGAGGAGCTGACGGCCCACGTCGACCGGATCGTCTCCCTGGTCGCCGCCGCGCAGCAGCCCGACGGCTATCTCAACACCTGGTTCCAGCTGGTCAAGGGCGGCGAGCGCTACCAGGACCTGCGCTGGGGCCATGAGCTGTACTGCGCGGGCCACCTGATCCAGGCCGCCGTGGCCCACCACCGGGCCACCGGACGCAGCGAACTCCTCGACGTGGCGGTCAGGTTCGCCGACCACGTCGACTCGGTGTTCGGGCCGCCCGGCAGCGGCAGGCCCGTCGACGGCGTCGACGGCCACCCCGAGGTGGAGACGGCGCTGGTCGAGCTGTACCGGGAGACCGGCGAGCGCCGCTACCTGGACCTGGCCGGCTACTTCGTCGACCGGCACGGACACGGCCTGGTCGGCGGTGAGGCCTACTGCCAGGACCGGGTCCCGCTGCGCGAGGCGGCGAACGTCGAGGGCCACGCCGTACGCCAGTTGTACCTGCTGGCCGCCGCCGCCGATCTGGCCGCCGAGACCGGCGACGCCGAGCTGCGCACCGTGAACGAGCGGTTGTGGCAGGCCATGACCGCCACCAAGACGCACCTGACCGGCGGCCTGGGCGCCCACCACGACCGGGAGGACTTCGGCGACCCCTACGAACTGCCCAACGAGCGCGCGTACTGCGAGACCTGCGCCGCCATCGCCTCCGTCCAGTGGAGCTGGCGGCTGGCCCTGCTGACGGGCGAGGCCCGCTACTCCGACCTGATCGAGCGCACCCTGTACAACGGCTTCCTGGCCGGTGTGTCGCTGGACGGCGAGCGCTGGCTGTACGTCAACCCGCTCCAGGTCCGCGACGGCCACACCGACCCCGGAGGCGACCAGTCGGCGCGCCGCACCCGCTGGTTCCGCTGCGCCTGCTGCCCGCCGAACGCGATGCGGCTGCTGGCCTCCCTGGAGCACTACCTGGCCTCCGGTGACGAACAGGGCCTGCAGATCCACCAGTTCGTCACCGGCCGCTACTCGGCCGGCCCCTACGCCGTGCGCGCCGAGACCGACTACCCGTGGGAGGGCACCGTCGCCTTCACCGTCGAGGAGAGCCCGCGGGACCGGCCGTGGACGCTGTCCGTGCGCATCCCGCACTGGTGCCGCGAGTTCCGGGTGCGGTGCGGGAGCGGGACCTACGACCAGACGGACGCCCCGGTCGAGGGCGGCTGGCTGCGCCTGGAGCGGGACTGGGCGCCCGGTGACCGGGTCGTCCTGGAGCTGGGCCTGGAGCCGCGGCTGACGGCGGCCGACCCGCGCGTGGACGCCGTACGCGGCTGTGCGGCCATCGAACGCGGACCGCTCGTGTACTGCCTGGAGCAGGTCGACCACCTCGGCGGCGGCCTGGACGACATCGTCCTCGACGCCACCCGCCCGCTCGCCGTCAAGCACCGCCCGGACCTGCTCGGCGGGGTGACCACGGTGGTCGCCGGCGGCCGGCGGCGCCGGATCCCCGACGCGGGCTGGTGGCCGTACGGACCCGCCGGCGACACCGCGCCGGACGACGGCGAACCCGTCGAACTGACCGCCGTCCCCTACTACGCCTGGGCCAACCGCGAGGACGGCTCGATGCGCGTCTGGCTCCCCACGTCCTGACCCGTCCGGCCTCCCGCGTCCCGACCCACCCGGCCTCCCCGCGTCCCGACCCCTCGGCACGGTCCGCCCCCCGATGCCCGGCCCCACCCCGCCCCCCCGCCCACTCCTCGCTCCGCCCCTCCGCTACGACAACGAGGTCACCCCGTGATACCCACCCGCCGTACTCTCATCGCCGCGCTCGCCGCGGTCGGCACACTCGCCTCGCTCACCGCCTGCGGTGGTGGCTCCGGCTCCTCGGGGTCGTCGTCCTCGGCCGGCGGGACGTACACCTTCTGGGACCCCTACCCCCAGTTCGACGCCTCCTCCGCCTGGGGCAAGCTCGTGACCTCGTGCGGCACGAAGGCCGGGGTGAAGCTCAAGCGGACCTCCTACGACACCACCGACCTCGGCAACAAGGCCCTGCTGGCCGCCCAGCAGGGCAACGCGCCCGATGTGATGCTGGTGGACAACCCGGTCGTCTCCACGCTGGTGGAGGCGGGGATCCTCAACAAGACCGGCGACCTCGGCATCGACACCAAGGCGGTGCAGAAGAACATCATCGGCGCGGGCACGATCGACAACGCGTCCTACGGGGTGCCGATCGGCGCCAACACCCTCGCCCTCTACTACAACAAGAAGATCCTGTCCGCCGCCGGCGTCGACCCGGCCTCCGTCAAGGACTGGAACTCCCTCACGGCCGCGCTCACGAAGGTCAAGGCGGCCGGGAAGAAGGGCATCACCTTCTCGGCGATCAACACGGAGGAGGGCAGCTTCCAGTTCCTGCCCTGGTTCTGGGGCGCGGGCGGCGATCTGACCAAGCTCGACTCGGCGCAGGCAGTCGCGGCCCTCTCGCTGTGGAAGCAGTGGGTCGACGCCGGGTACGCCCCCAAGGACGTGCTGCAGAACACGCAGACGACCAGCTGGCAGGAGTTCGCCACCGGGGACTACGCGTTCAGCGAGAACGGCACCTGGCAGCTGGGCAACGCGGACAAGGCCGGCTTCGGCTACGGGATCATCGGCATCCCTGGGCAGAACGGCGGTGCGGCGCCGGTGCCGACGGGCGGCGAGTTCGTGACCGTGCCGGTCCAGAAGGACACCGGTCGCTACGACGTCAGCAAGAAGATCGTCACCTGTCTGACCAGCGACGCGAACCTCCTGCCCACCGACACGACCCTGATGTACGTCGCGCCGACGGCCGCCGTCCAGGCCCAGCAGGTGCGGCAGAACCCGAAGCTCAAGCCGTGGGTGGACGCCGTGGCCGCGGCGCGCGGCCGTACCAGCGGTGGCCTGGGCACCAAGTACCCGACGATCTCGCAGCCCATGTGGACGGCCGTGCAGGCGGCCCTGTCCGGCGGCAAGAGCCCGCAGGCCGCCCTGGACGCGGCCCAGTCGAGCGCGCGGAAGGGCTAGGACCGGCATGACCACCGCCCGGGTCGACCGTCCCCGGCGAACGCCGGCGGTGCCGGCGGCGAACGGCACCGACGCCCCGGCCCCGCACCGCGGGCACCGGTACCGGCGCCGCGGCCGGCTGACCGCACTCGCCTTCGTGACGCCCCTGCTCGCCTACCTCGCCGCCTTCTACGTCTATCCGCTCTACCGCAACCTCGATCTGAGCCTGCGCGACTACACCGTCCGGTCCTTCGTGTCCGGCAACGCGCCGTTCTCCGGCTGGGACAACTTCCGGAAGGTGCTGGACGACCCGACGTTCGGCCCGGCGATGCGGCACACGATGGTCTTCACCCTCGTGTCGATCGCCTTCCAGTACGTCTTCGGGCTCGCCCTCGCGGTCTTCTTCAACCGGCACTTCCGGCTGTCGACCGTGCTGCGCGCGCTGTTCCTGATCCCCTGGCTGCTGCCGCTGATCGTGTCGGCGTCGACGTGGTCGTGGATGTTCAACAGCGAGTCGGGGGTGGTCAACTACTTCCTGCACTTCCTCGGCGTCGACCCGGTCGGCTGGCTGACCTCGCCCGACTGGGCGCTCACCTCGGTGATCGTCGCGAACATCTGGATCGGCATCCCGTTCAACCTGGTGATCCTCTACAGCGGGCTGCAGAACATCCCGGGCGAGCTGTACGAGGCGGCGGCGCTGGACGGGGCGAGTTCCTGGCAGCAGTTCCGCCGGATCACGTTCCCCCTGCTGCGCCCGGTGTCCGCGATCACCCTGCTGCTGGGGCTCGTCTACACGCTGAAGGTGTTCGACCTGATCTGGATCATGACCAAGGGCGGTCCGGGCGACGCCTCCTCCACCCTGGCGACCTGGTCGTACCAGCTCGGCTTCGGGACGCTGCTGCCGAAGTTCGGCCCGGGCGCCGCGGTCGGCAACCTGCTGATCCTCATCGCCCTCGTCTTCGGCCTGCTGTACGTCCGCGTCCAGAGGAGGCAGGAAGCGTGAAGTCCCCCGCCACCGGCCGCCGTCACACCGTCATCGGTCTCCTGCTCACGGCCCTGATGCTGTTCCCGGTGTACTGGATGCTGAACGTGTCCCTCACTCCGCAGCAGGACATGCGCAAGGACCCGCCCGACCTGTTCCCGCTGCACCCCACCTTCGAGGGCTACCGGGCCGTCCTCGACGACCAGTTGCCCTACCTCGGCACCAGCCTGCTCATCGGCCTGGGCACGGTCGCCCTCACCCTCCTGATCGCCGCCCCGGCCGGCTATTCCCTGGCCAGGCTCCGCCCGCGCGGCGGCGGCGCGCTGGGCCTGGCGCTGCTGATCGCCCAGATGGTCCCCGGGATCGTCATGGCGATGGGCTTCTACGGCATCTTCCTCGACCTCGGCCTGCTCAACTCCTGGTGGGGACTGATCGTCGCCGACTCCACCATCGCCGTGCCGTTCGGGGTCATGATCTTCACCGCGTTCATGTCGGGCATCCCCGGCGAGCTGACCGCCGCCGCCCGTATCGACGGCGCGGGGACCTTCCGCACCTTCTGGTCGGTCGTCCTGCCGCTGAGCCGCAACGCCGTCGTCACCGTCTCGCTCTTCAGTTTCCTGTGGGCCTGGTCCGACTTCGTCTTCGCCAACACCCTCGACGGCGGCGGCGACCTGAGGCCGATCACCCTCGGCATCTACAAGTACATCGGCAACAACAACCAGGAATGGAACGCGATCATGGCCACCGCCGTCGTCGCGTCGATCCCCGCAGCGGTCCTGCTGGTTCTCGCCCAGCGCTACGTGGCCGCGGGTGTCACCGCGGGCGCCGTGAAGGACTGATCCCCCGCCCCCGCCCCTTTTCGAGGAGTCATTCTCCCATGAGCCGCAGACATACAAGCGCCGGCCTGGTCGCCGCCCTCGCGACGACGGCGCTGGTCACCGCCCTGGCGGTGTCCCCCGCCCAGGCGGCCCCCACCGTCTCCACCACCCTCGTCGTCAACGCCGACCAGAGCCTGCGCCCGGTCACCCATGTCGCGACCGGCAGCCTCTACGGCCTGGCCGACGCGAACACGCCCGCCGACAGCCTGGTCGCCCCGCTCAAGCCGAACACCTTCGTCCAGATGGCACCGGGCGGCTCCCAGCTGCCCAACGGTGAGCCCAAGCCTGCCGGTGACGCGCTGGTCGTCGCCGCGAAGGCGGCCCGGGCCGGCGCCAAGGTGGTCGTACGGATGCCGGACTGGTATCCGAACTTCCCCTACAAGTGGGTGAGCTGGAGCGACTGGCTGTCGGCCGTCGACAAGCAGGTCGCCTCCGTGCGGTCCTCCGGCGCCACGAACATCGCCGCCTACGAGCTGTGGAACGAGCCCGAGGGCACCTGGAACACCTCGGCGGCAGGCGCCTTCGACGCCGGCTGGTCGAGGACGTACCACGAGGTCCGGTCCAAGGACGGCACAACCCCCATCCAGGGGCCCAGCTTCGCGACGTACACCGACGCCAAGATGAAGTCGTTCCTCCAGGACGCCATCGCCAACAACGCCGTGCCCGACATCGTCGCCTGGCACGAGCTCCAGAGCAGCGCCGACATCGCCGCACACGTGGCCGACTACCGGGCGCTGGAGACGAGCCTCGGCCTCGCCCACCGCCCGATCGCCATCGAGGAGTACGGCACCCCGAGCCAGATAGGCGTCCCCGGGCCGCTGGTCGGCTACGTCGCCAAGTTCGAGCGGGCGGGCGTGCACGACGCCGAGTTGGCCTTCTGGAACCACTACGGCACCCTCGGCGACACCCTCACCGACACCGGCGGCTCACCGAACGGCTCGTACTGGCTCTACAAGTGGTACGGGGACATGTCCGGCACCATGCTGGTCACCACTCCCCCGGCGCAGACGGGCATCGACGGCGCCGCCTCACTGTCGGGCGACGGCAGGCAGATCAGCGTCATCTTCGGCGGTGGCGCGGGCTCCAGCGCGGTCACCGTCAAGGGCCTGGGCTCGGTGTCGGCACTCAGCGGCAAGGTGCACGTGAAGCTGGAGTACACCCCCTCCAAGGGCCGTACGACCGCGGTGTCCGGCCCGGTCACCGTCTCGGACGCCGACTACACGGTGAGCAACGGCCAGATCACCGTGCCCGTGACGACGAACGCGACCGACGGCTACCACCTGACCGTCACCCCCAGCGGTACCTCCCCCTCGCTGGCCGGCACCTACCGGATCACCAACCGCAACAGCGGCCTCGCCCTGGACACCCAGGGGGCGGGTACGGCCCAGGGCACCCCGGCCGTCCAGGCCGCCTCCGGCACCGGCGCCACCCAGAGCTGGACGCTGACCTCCGCCGGTTCCGGCCTCTACAAGATCACCAACAAGGCGAGCGGGCTGCTGCTGGGCATCGACACCATGAGCACCTCGGACGGCGGCAAGGCCCTGGTCTGGGGCGACAACGGCACCGCCGACCACCTCTGGCAGCTGATCCCGTCCGGCGACGGCTACTACAAGATCGCCAACTACAACAGCGGGCTGCTGCTCGGCGTGGACTCCATGAGCACGGCGTCCGGGGCGCAGGTGCTCCAGTGGGACGACAACGGCACCGCCGACCATCTGTGGAAGCTGTCGGCGGGCTGACCCGCGCGGGGCGGGCGGCGTGAACCGGCACACACCCCGCTCGCCCTCCACCTACCGTCCTCTAAGGTGACAGGAGGTGGCAAACGATCAGCGGAGGGCAGGGCGGTGTCGGACGAGGGGCGGCTCGTCGCCGGGCGCTACCGGCTCACCGAGCGGATCGGCCGGGGCGGCATGGGCACGGTGTGGCGGGCCGAGGACGAGGTGCTCGCCCGAGTGGTCGCCCTCAAGCAGCTGCACGCCCAACCCCACCTGTCCGACGAGGAACTCGCCACCCGCTACGAGCGCACCCGCCGTGAGGCCCGCAGCGCGGCCCGTGTCGTCCACCCGAACGTGATCGTCGTGCACGACGTGGTGGAGGACGCGGGCCGGCCCTGCATCGTCATGGAGTACGTCCCGGCCGGCACCCTCGCCGACCTGGTCAAGGGCGGCGGTTCGGTGCCGCCGCGGGAGGCCGCCCGGATCGGTCTCGGCATGGTGGCCGCGCTGCGCGCGGCGCACGCCGCCGGTGTCCTGCACCGGGATGTGAAGCCGGGCAACGTACTGCTCGGCGCGGACGGCCGGGTGGTCCTCACCGACTTCGGCATCGCCCTGACGGCCGGCACCTCGACGCTGACCCGGACCGGCGAGATGGTCGGCTCCATCGACTACATGGCACCCGAGCGCATGCGCGGGCAGGCCCCCGGCCCGGCCTCCGACCTGTGGTCCCTGGGCGCGACGCTGTACGAGGCGCTGGAGGGCCGGCCGCCGTTCCGTCGGGACACCGCCATGGAGACCGCGTACTCCGTCGTCACCGACGCGCCGGCGCCGATGCGGCAGGCGGGCCCCCTGGCCGCGCTCGTCGAGGCCCTGCTGTCGAAGGACCCGGAACAGCGCCCCTCGGCCGAGCGGACCGAACAGGAACTGCGGGCCGCGCACACGGACGGAGCGGACGCGAACGGGAACGGGAACGGGAACGTCACGGGGACCCGGCCCAGCGGCTCCGGCCCGGCGACGGAGGCCGTGTCCCCGCCGGCCCCCGGCAGGCGCCGGCGCCCGGGCCGCCGTAAACGCCTCGCCCTCGTCTGCGCCGTACTCGCGCTGGCCGCCGGCGCCACGGCCACCGCGCTGTACGTGACGGACCGCCCGGGCAGGCACACCCCGGCCGCCCGAACCTCCCCCGCCTCCTCCACCACCCCGTCCCTCGCTCCCGTGCCCGACGGCTACCACCGGGTCGGCGACCGCGCCCTCGGCGTCTCCTTCCCCGTCCCCGACGGCTGGAAGGCCGGCAAGGGGACGGGTGACCAGGTGACCTACACCGACCCGACCGGCCTGGCCGAGATCACCATCGGCATGGTCGAGCCCGCCGGGCCCGACCCGACCGGTCACTTCGCGGACATCGAGGCGAACACCAAGGCCAACTACCCGACGTACCGCAGGCTGCGCATGCAGCGGACCACCTTCCGCGGGCAGCCGGCCGCCGTCTGGGAGTTCACCTTCAAGGGGCGCGCCCGCGAGTTCCGCGCCATCGACCTCGGCCACGGCCGGGAGGGCGGCCGGGAGTACGACATCTACCTCTCCGCCCCGAGCGCCCGCTGGGACCAGTACCGCGCGGTCTTCGACGACATCAGGGACGGTTTCGCCACAGCCGGCTGAGCACTCGGCAAGCGGGAGGGCCGAGGGCTAGGTTGGGCGGCATGAGCAACCTTGACCGCGCGCCCGTGCCCAGTGTGTGCGGCGGCCGCGGATTCGTCGTCGCCGAGCCCGTCCGCGAGCTGCTGAGCCCCCGCACCGTGAAACTCGGCGAGTCGACCGAGGTGCGCCGCCTGCTGCCGAACCTCGGCCGGCGCATGATCGGCGCCTGGGCCTTCGTCGACCACTACGGCCCCGACGACATCGCCGACGAGCCGGGCATGCAGGTCCCGCCGCATCCGCACATCGGGCTGCAGACGGTCAGCTGGCTGCACGAGGGCGAGGTGCTGCACCGCGACTCCACCGGCAGCCTGCAGACGATCAGGCCGAGGGAGCTGGGTCTGATGACCTCGGGCCGGGCGATCAGCCACTCCGAGGAGAGTCCGAAGGCGCACGCCCGCTTCCTGCACGGCGCCCAGCTGTGGGTCGCGCTGCCGGACGCGCACCGGCACACCGACCCGAGGTTCGAGCACCACCCCGACCTGCCCGTGGTCACCGCGCCGGGCCTCACGGCGACCGTCGTCCTCGGCGCCCTGGACGGCGCCGCCTCGCCCGGCACCACCTTCACCCCCATCATCGGCGCCGACCTCGCGCTCACCCGGGGCGCCGACCTCCGCCTGCCGCTCGAACCGGACTTCGAGTACGGCGTGCTGGCCATGTCCGGCGAGGTCCAGGTGGACGGGGTGCCCGTACTGCCCGGCTCGATGCTCTACCTCGGCTGCGGCCGCACCGAACTGCCCCTGCGCGCGGAGTCGGACGCGGCGCTGATGCTGCTCGGCGGAGAACCGTTCGAGGAGGAGCTGGTCATGTGGTGGAACTTCGTCGGGCGGTCCCAGGAGGACATCGTCCAGGCGCGGCAGGACTGGATGAGCGGGTCGCGGTTCGGGGAAGTGAAGGGATACGACGGGGATCCGTTGCCCGCGCCGGAACTGCCGGCGGTGCCGCTGAAACCTCGAGGTCGAGTGCGCTGACCGGGTGCGGGGCATCGGGGGCTGCCCTGTGGCGGCGGCGTGACCTGGGTGGATGCCTCGTCGTTGACCCGGCTATGAAGAAGATCACCGCACTCGCCGCGCTCACCCTGGCCGCTCTCGCGCTCGGCACCCCGGCTCACGCCGAGGACAACGGCGGCCTCGGCGGCACCGGCACACGCACCGGCACCACCAGCCACCGGAACTCGCTCTCCGACAATGTCTGCAAGGAGGCACTCGCTGTCGTGCCCTTCGCCCTGCCGTGGACCGGCGACGCGATGACCGAAGCCTGCAACAACCAGGAGCACCTCGACAACGCGTCCGACTGATCCGGGCACGGCGCTCACGGCCCCCTGGGCGTCGGCGGCGCGGACGTCTTCATCGGTATGGTCGAAAACGGCCCTCAGACCTGCGTCCGTGGGGGCGCTACCGGAGCGGGATGCCGGTTCCGTACTCGTCCCTGGGCCGGGGACCGTGAATGCGTCTGTCGGCTTCGGTGATGGCGATGTCGTCGATGCTCGCCTCGCGGCGCCGCATGAGGCCGCGCTCGTCGAACTCCCACAGTTCGTTGCCGTAGCTGCGCCACCACTGGCCGTCCCTGTCGTGCCACTCGTACTGGAAGCGGACGGCGATCCGGTCCTCGTGGAACGCCCAGAGGCTTTTGCGCAGCGCGTAGTCCAGTTCCCGCTCCCACTTCCGCGTCAGGAAGGCGACGATCTCCTCGCGGCCGCTGACGAACGTGTCCCGGTTCCGCCACATCGAGTCCACCGTGTAGGCCAGTGCGACCCGCCGGGGATCGCGGGAGTTCCACGCGTCCTCGGCGGCCTGGACCTTCCGCAGGGCGGTCTCCTGGGTGAACGGCGGGCAAGGCGGGCGATCTTCCGGCACTGCGGTCTCCTGACGTTGAGAACGTGCGTTCCCCATCGGGGAGCCCTAAGATAGGGAACGGTCGTTCTCAACGTCAAGGAGCCCCGATGCCGGCCGCGATCACCGAGGAACAGAACCGCCTGGACCGTGAAGCGCTGCTCGACGCGGCGGAGCGACGCTTCTACGAGCGAGGCATCCAAGCGGTCGGAATGGATGAGGTGCGCGCGGCATCGGCTCTCCCGCTGAAGCGGATCTACCGGTTCTTCCCGGCGAAGGAGGATCTCGTCGTGGCGGTGCTCCGGCGCCGCGACCGACGGTGGAGGGGGGACCTGGCCGCCCGCGTGGAACAGGTGCCGGATCCCCGCGAGCGCGTACTCGCGGTGTTCGACTGGCTTGCCGAGTGGTTCGCACAGCCCGGCTTCCGCGGCTGCGCCTGGGTCAACGCCCACGGCGAACTCGGCCCGTCGTCCGAAGCGGTGCTGGCCGAAGTCCGGTCCCACAAGCGGGCGTTCCACGACCAGATCGCGATGTGGGTCCACGCCACCGGGGTGCCGGTGGCCGAACCGGTCTTCCTCCTCGCCGAAGGAGCCATCGTGACGGCCGGCATCAGTGGCGATCCGGCCCCGGCCCGCCATGCTCGCGCGGCCGTCGCGACGCTGCTCGGGGCACCTTGAGGTCTCCCCGCTTCGCCTCAGGGCTCCCGCGTGAGCGGCTGCGCGGGGCGTCGGTGCGCGAACTTCTCGACGGCCGCCGGGGTGACGGGGGTGAAGAAGTTGACGAGGTTGCCGTCGGGGTCGCGCAGCAGCAGCGATCGGTTGCCCCAGGGCATCGTGACCGGCCCGCTGACGAAGTCGGTGACGAAACCGGTCAGGTTCTGGTGCACGTGGTCCACGTCGTCGACGAGGAACTCGGTGATCACACTGTGGTTGTCCGCCGGGCGGGCGGAACCCGGGGCGAACAGCGGGACGGTGCGGGTGCCGGCGATCGCGAGAGTGGCACCCGCGGTGGTGATTTCGGCGAAGTCTTCGGTGGCCCACGCCGCCCGCGCCCCCGTGGCTCGCTCGTAGAACGCGACGAGGCGCGCCACGTCTCCGGTGATGATGCGGATCGAGACGAAGTCCATGGGAATCTCCTTGGCTGTGCTGTCGGCGTGCACGTCGCAGGTTAGGAGAAATAGAGGACAGAATCGGTCCTGTATTGGCCTTAGGCTGCGGACATGCCTCGACCCACCGGCCGCGTCCTGACCCTCCTCGAACTGCTGCAGTCGGGCGGAACCCGGACGGTGGCCGAACTCGCCGACCGGCTCGGCGTCGAAGGCCGCACCGTACGGCGGTACGTGAACCAGCTGATCGACCTGGACGTGCCCGTGGAATCGGTGCGCGGCCGCTACGGCGGGTACCGGCTCGCCCCCGGTTACCGCTTGCCTCCGCTCATGCTCAGCGACGACGAGGCACTGGCCGTGCTGCTCGGCCTGGTCGCCGGCCGCCGAGCGGGGTTGACGACGACGGACCGCACGGCAAGCGAGACGGCGTCGGCGAAGATTCGGCGGGTGCTGCCCAAGCACGTCGCCCGCCGGCTCGACACACTCCTGGAAGCTCTCGCCTTCACGGACCAGCCCGGCGAGTTCGACACCCCGGACGGCGAGGTCCTGCTCACCATCGCCGATGCGGTGCGCCACCGCCGACCGCTCTCGATCCGCTACACCGACCGCGACGGACGGCGCAGCGAACGCACGCTGCACGCGTACGCGATCGTCGCCCATGCGGGCCGGTGGTACGTCACGGGCGAGGACGCCCGGATCAGCGAGGACCGAACCTTCCGGCTCGATCGCATCGCGGACGCCCGGCCCCTGCCCGGCTCCTTCGAAACGCCCGTGGGTCCCGATCCGGCACAGCGCCTGCTGTCGGCGTTCGCCACGGCCGGGTACCGGTATGAGGTGACCTTGCGGATCCACGGGACCGTCGAGCAGATCCGCGCCCGCCTTCCCGCGAGTGTCGCGAGTCTGGAGGAGGACGCGCCCGTGGCAGGCGAGGACCGGGCGGCCGAGCGCTGGCTGCGCGTCGAACTGCGAGCGGAGCGGCTCGACTGGCTGCCCCCCGTACTCGCCTCCCTGGACCGGCCGTTCGTCATCGAGCGCCCCGACGAACTGCGCGACCTCGTCACCGCGCTCGCCGATCGCCTGACCACCTGCGCCCGCCGAGCCTGACGGCGCGGAACCGATGCCGTCCACCAGGGCCTCGGCCCGGAGCCGAGTTCGGCCGTCGGGCCCCGTCAGGCGCGCGTCGCCTTCTGGAGCCTGCTCGTCAGCGCGTCAGGGACAGTGCGGCGGTGGTCACCGAGGTGAGGCAGGCGCCGACGGCCAGCGTGTACGTCACCCAGCGCAGGCGCAGTGTGCGGTACCGCTGCTCGTACTCGGCGCGCAGCGACCGGCAGCGGGCCGCGATGCGTTCCAGGTCCTGCCGCGCGCGGTGGAGGCTGTCGGTGACGTAGCGCTGCTCGATCTCGTCGCGTTGTGCCGTGGTCAGCCACTCCATGGGCTGCACGAACTCGCGGGCACGCTGTTCCGCCACCGTGATCGTGGCCTGCCACAGGAGGTACCCCTCCACCTCGTTGACGAGCGCGGCTGCCTCGACTTCCTCCCTCGGCAGATCGCTCATCGGTGTCTCCCGTCGGTCACCGCCGGACCGCGTGGGCCTCGTGCTCGGCCATCGCGACCTCGGGGTGGTGCAGGTCGAACGCCGGGGATTCGCTGCGGATCCGCGGCAGGGTGAGGAAGTTGTGCCGCGGCGGCGGGCAGGAGGTCGCCCACTCCAGGGAACGGCCGTAGCCCCACGGGTCGTCGACGCCGACCGGCTTGCCGTACCTGGCGGTCTTCCACACGTTGTAGAGGAACGGCAGCATCGACAGGCCGAGCAGGAACGAGCTGATCGTCGAGATCGTGTTCAGGGCGGTGAAGCCGTCGGCCGCGAGGTAGTCGGCGTATCGGCGCGGCATGCCCTCGGCACCGAGCCAGTGCTGGACCAGGAAGGTGCCGTGGAAGCCGACGAACAGCGTCCAGAAGGTGATCTTGCCGAGGCGCTCGTCGAGCATCTTGCCGGTCATCTTCGGCCACCAGAAGTGGAATCCGGCGAACATCGCGAAGACGACCGTACCGAACACCACGTAGTGGAAGTGCGCCACCACGAAGTACGAGTCCGAGACGTGGAAGTCCATGGGCGGTGAGGCGAGGATGATGCCGGTCAGCCCGCCGAAGAGGAACGTGACGAGAAAGCCCGCCGCCCACAGCATCGGTGTCTCGAAGGACAGCGAGCCCTTCCACATCGTGCCGATCCAGTTGAAGAACTTCACACCGGTCGGCACGGCGATCAGGAACGTCATGAAGGAGAAGAACGGCAGCAGGACGCCGCCGGTGACGAACATGTGGTGCGCCCACACCGTGGCGGACAGGCCGGCGATCGAGATGGTCGCGGCGACCAGGCCCATGTAGCCGAAGATCGGTTTGCGGGAGAACACCGGGATGACCTCGGTGATGATGCCGAAGAACGGCAGGGCGATGATGTACACCTCCGGATGGCCGAAGAACCAGAAGAGGTGCTGCCACAGCAGTGCTCCGCCGTTTGCCGCGTCGTACACGTGGGCGCCGAATTTTCGGTCCGCCTCCAGGGCGAACAGCGCGGCGGCCAGGACCGGGAAGGCGAGCAGGACGAGGACGCCGGTCAGCAGCACGTTCCAGGTGAAGATCGGCATGCGGAACATGGTCATGCCCGGGGCGCGCATGCAGATGATCGTGGTGATGAAGTTGACGGCACCGAGGATGGTGCCGAAGCCGGAGAAGGCCAGACCCATGATCCACATGTCGGCGCCGATGCCCGGCGAGCGGACCGCGTCCGAGAGCGGTGTGTAGGCGAACCAGCCGAAGTCCGCCGCGCCCTGCGGGGTGAGGAAGCCGCCGACGGCGATCGACGAGCCGAACAGGTACAGCCAGTAGGCGAACATGTTCAGCCGCGGGAAGGCGACGTCCGGCGCGCCGATCTGCAGCGGCATGATCCAGTTCGTGAAGCCCGCGAACAACGGCGTCGCGAACATCAGCAGCATGATCGTGCCGTGCATCGTGAACGCCTGGTTGTACTGCTCCTTCGACATGATCTGCAGGCCCGGCCGGGCCAGCTCGGCACGCATCAGCAGCGCCATCACGCCACCCAGCAGGAAGAACCCGAACGACGTGCACAGATACAGCGTGCCGATCGTCTTGTGGTCCGTGGTCGTCAGCCACTTCACCACGACATTGCCGGGCCGCTTGCGCCGGACCGGCAACTCGTTCTCGTACGAGTCCTCGGCCGCCGGCTCGGGACGATTGGTAATAGTCACAGGTCGCGTTTCTCCCGAGGCGCGTCTTACCCGCGCCATGGCGTCAGTGACCGCCATCCTCACGGCTCCGGCCGAGGGGTGAAGCGCCGAGCGTGCCGCCACACGGCCGATCGGGTGGTTGTCCCACACGAGTGGAGCAAACGGTCGGCCGCGGCCCTGCGGAAGGCGCCGGGGACGACCGATCGCTCACCCGGGTACGTTTCCGCCGGCCCGGCGGCGGGGACTCGCCGCGCGTGGTGGCGCACGAGGCGGAGCAGCGTGTACGGCTGCCGGCGTTGCGAGCGGGCCGGCTGACCCAGACGTTCGTCCACTGGTCCTACCCGGCACGGACGGTGCAGGCGCTGCTGCCCGAGCCGCTGGTGGTGGACGAGTTCCGGGGCACCGCCTGGGTGGGGTTCACGCCCTTCGTCATGGCGGACGTACGTCCCGCTCCCCTGCCCGCCTCGCTGCCGGGTGTCCCCACGTTCGCCGAGACCAACCTGCGTACCTGTGTCCGCCGGCCGGACGGGCGGGAGGGGCTGTGGTTCCTGTCCCTGGAGGTCGCCTTCCCGCTGATGCCGGCGGCGCGTGCGATCGGCGCGCCGTACCACTCCGGCACCCTCGGTGTCTCCGGGGGCGGGGACACCGTCTCCTACGCCGGCCGGAGACGGACGGGCGGGGCCTCCTACCGTCTCGTCGTCCGCCCCGGCGCCCCGATCGGACGGCCGACGCGCCGGGACGTGTGGCCGACCTCGCGCTGGCGGGCGTCCACACGTCGGCTCGGCATGCTCTGGGAGACGCCCGTGGAGCACGAACCGTGGCCGCTGGCCGCCGCCACCGTCGAGGTGCTGGAGGAGACACTCACCGCCGCGGCGGGTCTCCCCGCTCCGCCGGGCGAGCCGGTGGTGCACTTCTCGCGAGGAGTCAGGCATGTACGGCTGGGTGCCTCACGGCCCTTCGCGCCGAGGGCCGCTCCCGTCTGAGACGGGGTCCGGGCGCGGCGCCGCAAGGCTGCCCGGTCCGGCTCACCGGTGGCCCGCGCGGCGCCCGGTGCTGTGCTTCGACGGCTGGATCGCGGGCCTGGGCACCTCCTCGGGGACGCGTGTGGTGCTGGGGCACTGGCCCCGGTCGCCGTTCGGCGCGTTCAGCGACGTGATGCTCGAACGCGCCGACGGGGAACGGCTGTTGCTGGCTCCCACCGAGGAGACGGCGGACTTCGTCGCCGGCACCTACGTCTTCGACACCGTGCGCGTCGTCCCGGTGCGGGTCGGCGTCGCGCGGCCGGGCGGCCGGGACGTCACCTGGACCGTCACCGCCGGGTCGCTGCGCCTGTGCTTCGGCACCGGGCGGCGGGGGCCCCTGGGGTACCTGCTGCGTGCCGTGCCCGGCGCGCTGGCCCGCCGTCCGGCGTGGATCGCGCTGACCGACCGGCCCGCGCGGATACTGCTGCCCGGCGTGCGGACCCGCGGCAGTGCCCGTGCGGGCCGCCGCGAGTGGTACGGCGCACGGGACCTGTGGCCCATCCGCGCGGTGTCCGGCTCCTTCGACGGCACCGACCTCGGTGGTCCGGCCGCCGTGCGACCGCCGGTGCGCTTCGGCTTCGGTTCAGTGCCGGGGAGACCCGCGCTCGTCCGGGTCACGACGACGGTGGCACTCGGCCCGGGAAGTGACTGACGGCGCCGGCCGCCGGTCCGGTCCGGCCGGCGACCGCCGTTTCGGCTTCAGGCGTGGCGGTGGCGTTCCTTCACGCCCGGAGGTGGCGTTCCATCCAGTCCGCCGCGGCCCTGCGGAACAGTCGCCGGTTGTCCGCCCGCAGGAAGTCGTGGCCTTCGTCGCGCAGGGTGAGGAGTTCGGCCGGGACGCCTCGTTCGCGGGCGGCCCGCAGGAACTGCTGGGACTCCCCCGGCGGCACGTTGGTGTCGTGCTCGCCGTGCACCGCGAGCACCGGGACCCGCAGGGCGTCGACGCGGCTCATCGGCGACAGGGCCCGCAGCAGGTCGCGGTCCCGCTCGGGGTGGCCGTACTTGTGTGCCGCCGATTCCGCGATCCAGGGTTCCGTACCGGCGAAGAAGGTCAGGAAGTCGGACATGCCGCAGACGGCGACTCCGGTGCGGAACAGATCCGGGTGCCACACGAGCGAGGCGAACGTCAGATAGCCGCCGTACGAGCGCCCCATGACCGCCAGCCGCGTCGGGTCGGCGGGACCTGCCGTCACCGCGTGGGCCGCGCAGTCCGCGACGTCGTCCAGCGCGGCGAAGCGGCCCGCGCCCAGGTCGGCGTCGACGAACGACCGGCCGTGCCCGAGGGAGCCGCGGACATCGGGGGCGAAGACGTCCAGGCCACGCCCGACCAGTTCGTGGTAGAGCGGGTTGAGGACCGGGCGTTCCTGTTCCTCGGGGCCGCCGTGCAGGTGAATCACACAGGGGGCCGGTTCGCCCGGGGGACGCCCCGGCGCCCTGTAGTACCAGCCGCTCAGCGGCAGCCCGTCGCGTGCCGTGAGACGCACGGGAACGGGACGGACGGGCGGGCGGCCGGGCGGGACGGCGTCCTCGTCCTTCGAGGACCACGGGGTGCGGAGCACGGACACGCCTTCGTGGGCCCACCAGATGCCCGGACGGCGCTGCGATCCGGACAGCGCGAGCAGCAGTCGCCCCTCGCCGGCCGGCGTGATGCGGGTGACGACCTCGTGGGGCAGCGGCAGGGGCCTGGCCGGACCGGTGCGGTCCGGGGCCTGTCCGGTGGGGAAGGTCTCGACCACTTCCAGTTCGCAGGCGCCCTGCACGTTCCACGCCAGCGCGGCGGTGCGGCCGTCGTGTGCGAGCGCCAGGAGTTCCAGGTCGCTGCCCTCGCGGTCCGCCGCGACGGACACCCCGCGTGGTCCTCCGTCGTCGAACAGCGCGACCGCGAAGAGTGCCGCGTACTCCCGGTCGGCGTTGCTGCGCAGCCACAGGGTCCGCCCGTCGGGCGAGAACCGCCCGATCCACGGGTCGCCGTCGGCGACCGGCATGTCGAAGGTCGTCGCCGAGTCGGCGGTGCGCCGGACGACCGCCTCCCGCCGTCCGCGCGGCCCCCGCCGCAGCAGCGCGAGCCGGCCGTCGTGGCTGAGGTCGCACACGCGCAGGGTGGCGGCGTGCGTCTCGGTGGTGAGCAGCACCGGCGACGCCAGGGCGTCGGGATCGATCAGGTAGGCCGACAGCCCGCCGTCGGGCCGGACGGCCGGTGCCGCCGCGGCGTCGGCCTGCGTCGCGCTCGTCCCGGGTGCCGCGTCGTAGGGTGCCGGGCCGAGCAGTGTGGCGTGGCCGTCCCGGTCCGCCCAGTCGGCCGCCGGGCGGAGGGCGGGGTGACCGTCGGCGAGGTCGGGGTCGGTCAGGGCGTGCGCGGTGAGGTCCGGGTGGGCGGGGGCGGCCGGTGCCGCGACGGTGACGGCGACGGCCGTGCCGTCGTGCGCCCAGCAGCCCAGGTAGGCGGAACTGGCCGGGTCGGCCCCGGCGAGGAGGCGGCGGCCGGTGCCGTCGGGCCGCACGCACAGCACCCGGGTGTGCTCGCCGCCGCCCGGCGCGGTGGTGTACGCGATCCAGCGGCCGTCCGGCGCCCAGGACACCTCTTTGACGGGATCGGGTGAAGAGTCGAGCAGCCGCACCTGGTCGCTGCCGACCGGCCCGGCCCACAGTTGGGGAAGGCCGCCCCGGTCGCAGATGAAGGCCACCTCGGTGCCGTCGGGATTGGCGGAGGGATACCAGCAGCCGTGCGCGCGCAGCCGGGTCACGGCGTCTCGCGGGCCGCCTGCCTCGGGCAGGGCCACGGGTGCCGGGGCGGCTGTGCGGGCGGTCGCGGGCACGTCCGCCGTCCGGTCGTCCGGAGGCTCCGGGGGGTGCGCGGGGGTCGTGGCGACGGTCACGGGATTCCGTGGGTCTGCAGCCATATCTCCAGCAGTGCCACCTGCCACAGGGCGTTCGCGCCGCGCCTGGTCCGGTGCTCGTCGGGCGCCGCGAGGAGTTCGGCGACGTACGACTCCTGGAACAGTCCGCGTCGCTTCGCCTCGGGTGCCTGGAGCGCCTCGCGCACGCGGCGCAGGACGGGGCCCGCCATGTGCCGGATGGCCGGGACCGGGAAGTAGCCCTTGGGGCGGTCGACGATCTCGCGCGGCAGGAGCTTGCGGCCGGCCTCCTTGAGTACGCCCTTGCCGCCGTCGGCCAGTTTGAGTTCCGGTGGGCAGGCCGCGGCCAGTTCCACCAGTTCGTGGTCGAGGAACGGCACCCGGGCCTCCAGGCCCCAGGCCATGGTCATGTTGTCGACCCGCTTGACCGGGTCGTCGACGAGCATGACGTGCGTGTCCAGCCGCAGGGCCGCGTCCAGCGCGGTCTGTGCCCCCGGCGTGGCCATGTGCTCACGCACGAAGCGGCCCGAGACGTCGTCGTGCGGCAGCAGGTCGGGCCGCAGGATCCGGGCCAGGTCGGCATGCGACCGGTCGGAGTACGTCTGGACGTACCGCTCCGGTTCGTCCTCGCGGGCCACCTCCGCCAGTCGCGGGTACCAGTGGTAGCCGGCGAAGACCTCGTCGGCGCCCTGCCCGCTCTGTACGACCTTCACCTCCTTGGACACCTGCTCGGACAGCAGGTGGAAGGCGACCACGTCATGGCTGATCATCGGCTCGCTCATGGCCTCGACGGCCCCGTCCAGGGCCGCGGACACCCGGTCGGAGGGGACCATCAGCCGGCGGTGGCGGGTGTCGAACTCCCTGGCCACCAGGTCCGAGTACCGGAACTCGTCGCCCTCCTCGCCGCCCTCCGACTCGAAGCCCACGCTGAACGTCATCAGATCGCGCTGCCCCTCGTCCGCGAGCAGGGCGACGATCAGACTGGAGTCCAGGCCGCCGGAGAGCAGGACGCCCACCGGGACGTCGGCGACCATCCGACGGCGTACGGCCGTGCGCAGCCCGTCCAGCACCAGGTCGCGCCATTCGTCCGCGCCCATGTCGGCGTGCTCGGCCCGACGGGTGTACGAAGGCCGCCAGTAGCAGTGGTCGCGCTCTGTGCCGTCCGGTTCGACGACCCGTACGGTGGCCGGCGGGAGCTTGCGCACCCCGTTGAGGACGGTGCGCGGCGCCGCGACCGTGGCGTGCCAGCTCAGGTACTGGTGAAGGGCCACCGGATCGAGTGAGGTGTCCACGTCGCCGGCGGCGAGGAGGGCGGGCAGCGACGAGGCGAACCGCAGCCGGCCGGGGGTCCGGGCGAGGTACAGGGGCTTGATCCCGAGCCGGTCGCGGGCCAGGACGAGCCGTCCGGTCCGGTGCTCGACGAGCGCCAGGGCGAACATGCCGCGGAAGTGCTCGACGCAGGCGGTCCCCCACTCCTGGTAGGCGTTGAGCACCACCTCCGTGTCGGACGTGGACGCGAACCGGTGGCCCAGGGCGCGCAGTTCCTCGCGCAGCTCCTGGTAGTTGTACACGCAGCCGTTGAAGACGCCCGTCACCTCGCCCCGGGCGTCGGTCATCGGCTGTGCTCCCAGGTCGGACAGATCGATGATCTTCAGCCGCCGGTGGCCCAGCGCGACCGCGCCGCGTGTCCAGGTGCCCTGCCCGTCCGGTCCCCGGTCGGCCAGCCGGTCGCTCATTCGCCTGACCGCCCCCAGCTGGGGGCGCCGGCCGTCGAAGCGGATCTCCCCGCTCAGACCGCACATGACATACCTCTCCCTTCCACGTCCGCTCAGGTGGGCCGCCTCATGGCGTTCACCGGCCGGTCAGCGGCCGACGGCCTCCGGCGCCCCCGGGCCGGCGGAGGAGTCCGGGCCGCCCGTGACGAGGGGCCGGGCGAACCCGCGGACGAGTGGGGCCGGCCTGCGCTGTCCGCGCTCGCCGCGGGTCTCGGCGATCAGCATGTCGACGCAGGACAGCAGGTCCTCCTCCCGCGCGGCCCGGCGCATGCGCCGGGCGGCGCTTCCGTCGGCGAGCGCCGACTCCGTCAGCGCCCGGACGGTGGGCCAGTCTCCGTGGGCCTCCAGCGCGGGGCGCAGCCGTACGAGCAGCTTCCGCACTACCTGGCGCGCGGACGCCTCCCGGTGCGTCTCGGGGTCCACCAGCGAGCCTTCGAGGCCCGACCGGGCGGCGCGCCAGGAGGCGCCCCGCAGCCACTCGTGCCGGCCCGCGCACCCGGTCGTGCCCCGCGCGCGAAGCCGCTCGCGGGCCTGGGTCACCAGGGCGCGGAAGAGTCCGGCGATGAGTACGACGGTCTCCGCGCGCGGGCAGGCGTCGCAGATGCGCAGTTCCAGCGTCGGCAGATGGGCGGAGGGACGGACGTCGTAGTAGATCATCCCGGCGTCGTCGATGATCCCGGCCGCCACGAAGTCGCGCACCGCCGCGTCGTACTCGGCCGCGCCCGGGAAGCAGCCGGCCGGCCCCGCGGTGGGCCAGCGCTGCCACAGCATGGTGCGCCAGCTCGCGTACCCGGTGTCGGACCCCTGCCAGAACGGTGAGCTGGCGGAGATCGCCAGAAGTACCGGCAGCCAGGGCGAGACCAGGCACATGGCCCGTACGGCCGTGTCGCGGTCGGGCACGTCCACATGGACCTGGGCGCCGCAGATGAGCTGCTCGTCGGCGACCTTGCCGTACTCCTCGGCCATGTGGAGGTAGCGGGCGGCGGCGGTCGGGTTCGAGGCGGCGGCGGGGGCCAGGGGCGCCGTACCCGCGGCGAGCACGGCCAGCCCCAGCGAGGAGGCGACCGTGTCCAGCTGCCGTCTGGTCCGGGTGAGGTCGGTGTACAGGTCGTGCAGCGACGTGTGCACCGCGCTGTTCGACTCCACGGTGCACCGGTGCAGCTCGGTGGTGAACGTCCGCCTCGGCAGCCGTCGCAGGATCGCCTCGCCGCGCGGCACGAGCAGCCCGCTCTCCACCTCGATGACGTGGAACTCCTCCTCCACTCCGATGCACATGCTCACGGCGACTCCTCGGGCACTCGGCGGATGCGGCGCTGATGCTGGCTGCCGAGTTCCCCGGACACGGATCCGGAACCCCACCCCGCGCACGTGAGGCGCGTGCCCCACAGATGAGCAGGGGGGTGCACTTGCGGAGGCATCCGGATGGCGACGCAGTGGATCACCACGGACGATGGTGCTCGAGTCCGCGACTCCAGGAGGTGAGCACATGGGGATCCGGCCCACGTCACCGGCAACCTCGCGCGTCAGGGCGCAACGCGCCCTGGTGAAAAGAAAACGGACGCGGACATCCCTGGTCTCGCTCCTGCTGGTCCTCCTCCTGACGACCGTGACGCTGGGCTGTTTCGGGATCGAGGACTTCGGCCATGCGCTGACCTTCCCCGGCCGTATCACCGGTGCCGTCCTCATCTGCGTCTCGGTGGCCACGCTGCTGGGCGCCGCCGGGGCCCTGGACCACTGGTTCTGGAACAGCTTCCCCTACTCCGGGCTGGTGGCGCTGGTCGGCGCGTTCGCGGCCGTGCTGACGAACTTCCTGCTCCTGGCCGAGATCGTGAAGGGCGGCGATTCCGCGGCCTATCGCGCGCTGTTCTGTGCCCTCGCGGCGGGCTCGCTGTGGGCTGTCGTCGCGGTGTGGCGGACCTCGGTCGTGATCCCCGCCCCGAAGCGGGTGACGATGGCCCTGCTGGTCTCCTCCGTCCTCGCGATAGCCAACTTCGGGTACCAGAACCTCTACCAACCGTCCCAGCGCGAGGTCAGGCCGGTCATCAGGCTCGCGATGGGAAGTCCTGTGACGAGCAAGGACGGCAAGGCGTTCTCCCTACCGGTCGACATCACGGTCGAGAACCACAGCGATGTGGGCTTCTACGTGCTCGGCACGGAATTCCACGCCATGGGGGAACGGGTGCCGCTGAGCGCCAAGGACCGGCTTCGTCAGCAGTGGCGAGTCGATTCCGAGCAGTGGTCGAAATTCGAGGAGTACAATCCGGTCTCGCGCAGGGAGATCCACCAGCCCGGCGAGTTGGTGGACGCGCAGCCCTGGATGCCGTACGGACGGTGGATCGACGCCAGCGACACCTTCTCCTCCCGGGTGGTCGTGCAACTGCCCATGGACGCGCCGTACGACCAGGTGGCCTTCTACGCGAGCGCGAGTCTGGCGCGCAAGGACCGGATCACCCTGAGGAACCTGCATTTCAAGACGTACTCCTGGAATGACAGGCAGCTGCCCCGATGGGTCGAGCAGCAGAAGGACTGGGACTCCCTCGTTTTCCAGGGCGAGATCGACGAGAACAACGCGATCGATCAGCACACCAGGAACCGTCGTTACATGTTCGTGTATTGGCGCTTCGGCACGCATGGCGCGGGCATAGAGGAAGCCATCAGCACGCCCCACGGCAAGGACGCCTCCCTGGAGGAGGCGGAAGACCGGTACGGTGTTCGCGATGTCAAGATGGGCCCGGTCGAACGGACGCTCTGGGACATCAAGAGCCAGCGGTGACGTCCAGTCGTTCCAGCCACGCCACCAGCGCGAGCGAGCTGTTCAGACGGTCACAGGCGTACGCGTCCCCGGTACCGAGGCGAGCCTCGCCGATCGCCCGGCACAGGACGTCGATGTCGAACATCTGCGCTACGAGCGGATGGCGAGCGGAGCGGCACAGGTCGACGAGTTCGTCGCCGTGGGCCCGCAGGCCGCGGACGTAGAGCTGGTCGAAGGGGACCTTGACCGTCCGGCCGCGGATCCGGGGCGGGAGCAGATCCGCCATGGCCTCGCGCAGAACCGCCTTCGGACGGCCCGGCCGGCCGACGGCTTCCGCGGGCAGGGAGCGCATGGTGGCGACGACCTGCGGGTCGAGGAAGGGGTGTGACAGGAAGAAGCCGTCCTGTGGCGCGCGGTGCCAGGACAGCGGGTCGGGAGCGGCTACGTAGTTGGCGGCGTCGTAGAGCGCCTGTTCCGGTCTGCGGCCGAACGCGAAGCGGCTCTCCGCGACGCTGCTCTCGCGGTAGCCGTGGGCCCGCGCGAATCCGGGCCGCAGCCACGGGGGACGGGTGAAGTTCCCGAGGCCCCCGAGGACCGTCCCGGGGCGCAGGCGTGCCGTGACCCGTTCGGCCGCGAGCGGAAGCGCCGGCCGCACGACGTAGGCGTGGACGACGTCCCGCACTCCCCGTTCGCCGCCCGCGGCCCAGGCACGTGCCTGCCTCGTCATCTCCCTGAGTTGTCCCGTGCGGGCCAGTCTGTGCAGGTGGAGCGGGTTGCCGTCGACGATCGGATCGGCTCCGCAGCCCGTCAGCAGGGTGTCGCAGTCCAGATCCGCCGCGGCGGTGTGCAGCCTGCTCCAGAACGGGGCGCGGAAGGCGTGCGCATGGGGCTCGTCCGAGTCCCCCGCATGGTGCTGGAAGTCGTCGAAGTCGGCCACGTCGTCGGCATCGACGATCACCGTGCGGGCCGCGGGCGCCTGTCGGCGGATCTCGTCCATCGCCTCGTCGAGGTACGGCCGTTCCGCGGCCAGTTCTCCGTCGCAGAAGCGCCCGGCGAGCAGGACGAGTTCCCCGGGCGGGCACCGTCCCATGGCGAGCAGGTGGGCCGCGAGCAACGCGACGCTGGTGGAGTCGGTGCCGCCGGAGACATGGCATGCCGTCCTTCTGCCCACGCGGCGCCCGACGGCGTTCTCCAGGGCGAGGCGCAGGTCCCCGGCCGCCCGGTCGAGGCGGATTCCGTCCGGGGGCGGGGCCTGCGGGGCGTCGGCCCGAGGGTCGCGCGGCGGCACCCGTCGGCGTATCCGCCCGGTGGGCGACAGTTCCACCACCTCGCCGCCGAGGATCCGGTGCACCCCGGTGAACGGGGTGAGTTCCGAGTGCGGTTGCGCCAGGTTGCCGGTGAGATACCGGCAGAAGTAGCGGGGTTCCGGTTCCGCGCCGTCGGCCAGGGCGCGGGCGGACGTACTCACCGCGATCGCCCGGCCGCCGGACTCCCTGAGGAACAGGGGGATGCGGGCCTGCTCGTCCCGCATCACGAGGACGCGGTCTCGGCACACCAGCACCGCCGCGTAGTCGCCGGCCGGCGGGGGCGGTACCGGTCCCGGCCCGGCGAAGTCGTCGAGGAGGGCGCGGGCGCCCTCCACCCGGTCGCGGAAGGAGCCGGCCCAGCCGACGACCGCGGCGGTGCCGGCCCGTGAGGAGACCGTGGTGACGAGTCCCCGGCGGGCCATGGCCCCGTTCGTCCGGAGCGTCGGCGCGCCCCGCGCCCACTCGACCCGGAGCGCCTCCATGTCACCGCCCCGCGCGGCTTATCGAGAGAACAGGCGTGAAGGCGTGCCCGCGCGGATCGGCGTCGGGGATGCACAGGCCGCCGCTGGACGTCCAGGCGTGCAGGGCGAACGGATGCTCGCGGACACCGACGTGCAGCACGGCGTCCAGACCGCTCCGCCGAAGCAGGAGGAACGCGGTCACGGCCGCGGACTTGCAGTCGTCGTCGAGCAGCCAGCTTCCGCGGCTGTGGGACTGCACGGCCCGTTTCAGCCGTGCGACGTCCTCGGGGCCGGGCGGATCAGCCCGGGCGTAGTCGGGGACGGCCAGGGTCAGGAGCCGAAGGGCCCGTCCGAACCCCATGGTCCGGATCAGCAGGTGCACCCCACGCAGCCAGAGTCCCACCTCGGTGTCCGTACGGTGCCTTCGGCGGGTCCTCGCACACCCCGCACGCATGAGACCGGTGACGACTTCGGCGCGTTCCTCGGGGCTTCCGTCGGTGAACTTGCGGACATCCGCCGTCGTCATTCCGAGAAAACGCGTCCGCCGCCAATCGGCGATCAGCGCTCCGTCGGACATCCGGGTGACACGGCAATGCGGTGACAGGATCTCCGCCACGGCTTCCAGGGCTTCGTCCGCTGCCACCGCGCATTCCTCCAAGAATCCGGGGGAAGAGTGTCAGGACTGTTGCCCGTGACCGTCGTAGAGGCCGCCGCTGAAGCCCCGGATCAGGCGGCTGTTGCCGAGAAGGACAAGCCCATGCGGTTTCCGCGGCCGCCGCAGCAATCGGAGAAACATCGCATACCTCCCATTCGGGCATGGTCAGACCGTTCCAGCGTAAGCGCGCCGACCGCCCTCGGCACCTCGCCGCCGCAGGGCACACGGCCGGTCAGGCGGCCCCGTCCAGGCCTTCGCCCGCCGGGCCGGCCGCGGCGGCCAGCGAACGCAGGGCCTCGTAGGTCGGGCTGCCGGGTTCGGCGGTCCACACGACGAGTTGCTGCCCGGGATCCTCGGCGCAGACGAACGTCGATCGCTCGAACGTCAGGTCGCCCACCACCGGATGCCGGAGCAGCCGGGCACCGCCGGCCCGCACGGCGACGTCGTGCGAGGTCCACCACAGCCGGAACTGCGGATCCAGCGCGGACAGCTCTTCGACCAGCGCCGTCAGCCGAGGGTCGTGCGGGTGCCGCCTGCTGTCCATGCGCAGGTGGGACACGGCCAGTCGGGCCATGTCCGCCCAGTCCCGGTACAGCTCGCGGATGGCGGGCTCGGTGAACAGCAGGCGTAGGTAGTTGCGCTCCTTCTCGGGGACGCGCTCGAAGTCCATGACCAGAGCGGCGGCCATGGCGTTCCACGCCAGCAGGTCGGTGTTGCGTCCGATGACGAACCCCGCCGTCAGGGTGAGGTCGTCGAGGAGGTGCCGCATGGTCGGCTGCACGTCCTGCCGAGTGGTTGCGCCGGCAGCGGGCGAGGCGGCCTTCCCCGCCAGGGTCAGGACGTACTCGCGCTGATCACCGTCGAGGCGGAGCGCCTCGGCGAGGGCGTCGAGGACGGCCGCCGACGCCTGGACACGGCCCTGTTCGAGCCGGGTGTAGTAATCGGTGCTGATGGCGACCAGCCGGGCGACTTCCGCACGGCGCAGCCCGGGGACACGCCGGGGGGCACCGGTGTCGGGCAGCCCGGCCTCGCCGGGGCTCAGCTGTGCGCGGCGCGCCCTGAGGAAGGCTCCCAGTTCGTCCAGGCTCGGGTCGCGTCGCACAGCACCAGCCTCGCACAGCCCCGGCTCCGCACAGCGAGCACTCCGAGAAGTAGTGGAATATTGAACCACCTGGTCGGGTTGTCGGCCTCGAAGGAGGTCACCAGTGGAGACCCGAGGGGACACGACGTACTACGACCAGGGAAGCGCGGCCGAGCGCTGGGAGCGCGCGCGGATGTTCTTCGACGCCGAGGACTACGCGGGCGCGGCACGGGTGCTGACCGGGCTGGTCGCGGAGGTGCCGGAGCAGACCGGGCCACGGCTGCTGCTGGCGCGGGCCTACTACCACTCGGCCCAACTGCGGCGCGCGGAAGCGGAGTTGCGGCTCATCGTCGAGCGTGACCCGGTGGAACACTACGCCCGGCTGATGCTGGGCCGCACCCTCCAGCGGCAGGCGCGGCACGAGGAGGCCCGGCCGCACCTGCGCATCGCCTCGGCCCTCGCGGGCGACTTCACCGAGGAATGAGTCACGCCCGGCCGGTGCCGCTTCCGTAGCGGCGCCGGCCGCGTCGGTGGGCGATCTCACCGAGGACGACGTCGACGGCGAGGAAGGCGGCGAGCGGGATGCCGGGCAGCGGCACGAACCAGCCGAGTACCGCGATCGCCGCCAGCGCCGGGACCAGGAGGTACGGCGGCACCTGCGCCCAGGCGCCGCGCGGGACCGGCCGGCCGAAGGCGGTGCCCCGGCCGCGCTGCCACCACATGCGGTAGCCCCACACGATCAGCAGGATCAGGGCGAGCGCGAGCAGGGCGAGGGCGATCTGGTTGACGAGCCCGAAAGTGACCCGTGTCACAGGTGCCGGGGTGGCCGGGCCGCCGTGGCATGCTGGCGCGATGGCACCTCCCAGCGATCGCGCGCCCCTCGCCCTCGCCGAGCGGGTCGAGGAACTCCTCGCCGCAGGCGGCCCGTTGCCCATCGTCGCGGCCGGCGACCCGGTCCTCAGGCGCGGCACCGAGCGGTACGACGGTCAGCTGGCGCCCGCCCTGCTGGCCCGCTTCGTGGAGGCCCTGCGGGTCACCATGCACGCGGCCCCCGGCGTCGGCCTCGCCGCTCCGCAGGTCGGCGTTCCGCTGCGGATCGCGGTGATCGAGGACCCGGCGCCGGTGCCCCCGGAGGTGGCGCTGGCCCGGGGGCGGACGCCCCAGCCGTTCCGGGTGCTGGTCAACCCCTCCTACGAGCCGGTCGGCACCGCCCGCGCGGCGTTCTTCGAGGGCTGTCTGAGCGTCCCGGGCTGGCAGGCGGTCGTCGCCCGGCCCGCCGAGGTCCGCCTGCGTGCCGAGGACGAGCACGGCCGGCCGCTGGACGAGGTGTTCGCCGGCTGGCCCGCCCGCATCGTCCAGCACGAGACGGACCACCTCGACGGTCTGCTCTATCTGGACCGCGCCGAACTGCGCTCCCTGTCCTCCAACGAGACGGCGGCCGGGCGCTGGGCCCAGCCGACACCGGAGCGGGCCGCCGAGCAGCTGGGGTTCGAGCTGCCGTAACGGCCCGCCGGACGGGATCAGTTGTCCCGGTACGCCTCCAGCAGCCGCAGCCACACCTCGCTCAGGGTCGGGTAGGAGGGGACCGCGTGCCACAGGCGGGCGACCGGGACGCGGCCGGTGACCGCGACCGTCGCCGAGTGGATCAGTTCGCCGACGCCGGGGCCGACGAAGGTGACACCCCGCAGGATCTCCTCCTCCAGGTCGACGACCATGCGGGCGCGGCCCCGGTAGCCCTCGGCGTACAGGCCCGCCCCGGCGACCGAGGAGAACTCGACGTCGACGGCACGGACGCGGTGGCCGGCCTGTTCGGCCTCGGCGAGGGAGAGGCCGACGGCGGCGGCCTCCGGATCGGTGAACACGACCTGGGGTACGGCGTCGTGGTCGGCGGTGGCGGCGTGGGCGCCCCAGGAGTCGTCCTGGAGGGGGCCGCCGGCGGCGCGGGCGGCGATGGCGGCGCCCGCGATCCGGGCCTGGTACTTGCCCTGGTGGGTGAGGAGGGCGCGGTGGTTGACGTCGCCGACCGCGTAAAGCCAGTCGGTGCCGGTGACGCGGAGGCTGTCGTCCACGGACAGCCAGGAGCCCGGTTCCAGGCCGACGGTGTCGAGGCCGAGGTCGTCGGTCTGCGGGGCACGGCCGGTGGCGAAGAGGATCTCGTCGGCCTCGAAGCGGTCGCCGGTGCCGGTGACGGCCACCACAGCGCCGTTCTCGCGGGTCACCGACTCGACGGAGGTGCCGGTGCGGACGTCGGTGCCCGCTTCGGCGAGCGCCTCGGCGACCAGTTCACCGGCGAACGGCTCCATGCGGGGCAGCAGGCCCTTGCCCCGGACCAGCAGGGTGACCTGGGAGCCGAGGGCCTGCCAGGCGGTGGCCATCTCGGTGGCGACGACACCGCCGCCGACGACGAGGAGCCGGCCGGGCGCCGCCTTGGCGCTGGTGGCCTCGCGGCTGGTCCAGGGCCGGACCTCGGCGAGGCCGGGCAGGTCGGGCAGCTGGGCGCGGGTCCCGGTGGCGACGGCGACGGCATGCCGGGCGGTGAGGGTCGTGACCTCGCCGTCGGGGCCGGTCACGGTGACCGTGCGCTCCCCGGCGAGGCGGCCGTGGCCGCGGTAGAGGTCGGCGCCGATGCCGTCCAGCCAGCCGACCTGGCCGTCGTCCTTCCAGTGCGAGGTGTACTCGTCCCGGCGGGCCAGGACCGCGGGGGTGTCCAGGGGGCCCTGGACCGCCTGGCGCAGACCGGGCAGGCGGCGGGCGTCGGCGCGGGCGATGACCGGTCGCAGCAGGGCCTTGCTGGGCATGCAGGCCCAGTACGAGCACTCGCCGCCGACCAGTTCGCTCTCCACGACCGCGGTGGACAGGCCGGCCGCGCGGGTGCGGTCGGCGACGTTCTCCCCCACGGGCCCGGCCCCGAGCACCACGACGTCGTACGTGTTGGTTTCCGTTTCCGTCATGGGGCCAGTCTGGTGGGTCGTGTGCGCCGCGGCCACATGGGTAGGCGGCCGGAATACGCATCCGAGGGGCCTTGTTGTGCCGACGGCTTCGCCCACCACACCGGGAAGCCCCCCACATCAGGAAGAGGGAATCACGCGATGAGCAGCACCGTGGAGCTGACCAAGGAGAACTTCGACCGGACGGTCACGGAGAATCCCTTCGTCCTGATCGATTTCTGGGCGTCCTGGTGCGGGCCGTGCACCCAGTTCGCGCCGGTGTACGAGAAGGCCGCCGAGGCCAACCCCGATCTGGTCTTCGGCAAGGTGGACACCGAGGCCCAGCCGGAGCTGGCGCAGGCCTTCGGGATCCAGTCCATCCCGACGCTGATGATCGTCCGCGACCAGGTCGCCGTGTTCGCCCAGCCGGGCGCGCTGCCCGAGTCCGCCCTCACGGACGTCATCGGGCAGGCCCGGAAGCTGGACATGGACGAGGTCCGCCGGAACATCGCCGCACAGCAGGACGGCGCCCAGGCGGAGTGACGCCCGCCGGCGGAGGGCTCAGAAGGGGTACGGCGCCACGTCCGCGCGTACCGTCGTCCAGCGCACGTCGGTGAAGGCCTCCAGGTTGGCGTCGCCGCCGAAGCGGGCGCCGGTGCCGGACGCGGCGACCCCGCCGAAGGGCGCCACGGCCTCGTCGTTCACGGTCTGGTCGTTGATGTGGACGATGCCGGTGGGGATCCGCTCGGCGAGGTCCAGGCCGCGCGCCGCGTCCCGGGTGACGATGCCCAGGGAGAGCCCGTAGGCGCTGTCCGCCGCGAGCGCGGCCGCCTCGTCGGCGGTGGTGAAGGAGCGGACGGGCGCGACCGGGCCGAAGACCTCGTCGGCGTAGGCGGGGGTGTGGTCGTCCACGCCGGCGAGCACGGTCGGCCGGTAGAAGAGGTTCTCGTAGGTGCCGCCCGCGGCGAGTTTCGCGCCGTGGGCGGCGCTCGTCTCCACCAGGCCGTGGATCTTGGCGAGTTGGCCGGCGTCGATGACGGGGCCCAGGTGGACCTGGTCGCGGTGCGGGTCGCCGACGGCGAGCGAGTCGGCCTTGGCGGCGAGCCGTTCGACGTACTCCTCGTACAGGGAGGCGTGCACCAGGTGGCGGCCGGTCGTCATGCAGATCTGGCCCTGGTGGAAGAACGAGCCCCAGGCGGCGGTGGAGATCACCGCGTCCAGGTCGGCGTCCTCCAGTACGACCAGCGCGGAGTTGCCGCCCAGTTCGAGGTGGGCGCGCTTGAGGTGGCGGCCGGCCGCCTCGCCGACGGCGCGGCCCGCCGCCGTGGAGCCGGTGAAGGAGATGACCGGCACCCGCGGGTCCTCGACCAGGGCGGAGCCGGTGTCCGCGCCGCCCGGCAGCACGTGCAGAAGGCCGTCGGGCAGACCGGCCGCGGCGAGGACGGCGGCCAGGGACAGTCCGCCGCAGACGGCGGTGCGCGGGTCCGGCTTGAGGACGACCGCGTTGCCGAGGGCGAGGGCCGGGGCGACGGAGCGGATGGAGAGGATCAGCGGGGCGTTGAACGGGGAGATCACGCCGACGACGCCGACCGGGACCCGGCGGGTGTACGACAGCCGGGGCGCCTCGCTGGGCAGCACCTGGCCGGCCGGGCGGGAGGCGAGGGCGGCGGCCTCGTAGCACTCCTGGGCGGCGACGTGCAGTTCGAAGTCGGCCTTGCCGGGGACGGAGCCGGACTCGCGGACGATCCACTCGCGCAGTTCGCCGGCGTGCGCGGTGAACAGGTCACCGGCCCTGCGCAGGACCTGGGCGCGGACGAAGTGGGGTGCGCGGGCCCAGTCGCGCTGGGCGGCACCGGCCGCCCGGGCGGCCGGCTCGACGTCCTGGGGCGCGGCGAGGGTGACGGTGCCGAGCGGGTCGCCGGTGGCGGGCTCGGTGACGGTGTACTCGGCACCCGACAGGCCGCCGGGCTGCCAGGTCTTCGGGTCGAGCAACGGCATGACGGCTCTCCGTTCACCGGGGGAAGTGCGTTTCGTTGAGCCCGCAACATCCTAGTCACGCCGTGCCGAGGGGGGTGAGTCCGCGTCAGCTGGAGTCCCGTCGGACCAGCGACGCGCCCAGCACCTTGTGCGTCTCGGGTTCGGCGTGCGGGTCGCGCACCGCGCGGTCGACCAGTTCGGCGAGGTACTGCCCGGAGGGCAGCTCGACGTGGACGGTGCTGAGCCGGGGGCGCAGCAGCCGGCCGAGCATCAGATCGTCGGCGCCGACCACGGCGGTGTCCTCGGGGATGCGTACGCCCTCGTCCTTGAGGGCGCGCATCAGCAGCATCGCGTACTCGTCGTTGTAGGCGAACACCGCGTCCAGGCCCAACCGGGGCCAGTCGGCGGCGAGTCGGGCGGCCGCCTGTTCGGTGTGGGCGAGCGGCAGCGCGGTCACGGTGGCGCCGGTGCCGTGCAGCGCCTGGCGCACGCCTTCGAGGCGGGGCCGGGAGTAGGCCTCCAGGCCGTCCTCCTCGGGTACGACGACTCCGACGCGGCGCCGGCCGCGGGCCCGCAGATGGCTGCCGGCGCAGTGGCCGACGCTCTCGTGGTCCATCAGCAGGGCGTGCGCGCCCTCGACCCGCTCGGGGCCGAGGGTGACCACGGCCCGGGCGCCGGACCGCTTGAGGACCGCGACGCCCTGCGGGCCGAGGCCCGTACCGGGTACCAGCACGGCCACCGGCCGCAGTTCGGCCCAGGCGCGGGCGGCGTCGTCGCCGCGCAGGCCGACCGTGCCGTACTGGACGACGGTGTAGTCCAGGCGGCTGAGCGCCCACTGGAGTTCGTTGATGAACCGGGCGTAGAGCAGGCCGACCGGGATGGCCGGGGCGGGCATCAGGACCAGACGGCTGTGTCCGGCGCGCAGGCTGCGGGCGGCCGCGTGCGGGACGTACCCCAGCTCCTTCGCGGCCTCGTGGACCCGGCGGCGGGTGGGCTCGCTGATCCGCACGGCGCTGGTGTTGTTGAGGACGTAGGAGACGGTCGCGCGTGAGACGCCGGCCAGCCGGGCCACATCGGCGCTCGTCGGGACGGAGCGCGGTACGGGTGCCGCCGACGAGGGCACCGAGGGCGTGTTCGGTATCTCCACCATGACGTACCGCATCTTGGCAGAGGACCGGGACGGGCGGCTCAGCGGGGCGGCTCGCTCCGGGTGACGCGGGCGACCAGGTCCAGCCAGTTCCTCTCCAGCCGCTCCAGGGGCATCGCGCACTGCCTGGTCAGGTGGTGCACCAGGCCCGGGTCGAGGTGGCTCATGAGCGTGTGGGCGAGGAGGTCGGCGTCGGCGCCGGGCGCGGCCTGCCGCAGCAGTATCGCCACGTGGTGGTGCATGACGCGGCGCGGCGGCACGGTGTAGCGGCGGTCGGCCTCGGGTTCGGCCGCGAGCTGCAGTTCCAGCTCGCAGGCCGTACGGCGCAGCATGGCGACGCCGAACGCGCCGAGCCGGTCGACGGGCGGGGCTCCGGGACCCAGGGGCGGCGGGCCGCTCAGGAACCCGGCCTGGAACCGCCGTTCGGAGTGGTCCAGCAGTGCCCTGAGCAGCCCGGTGCGGTCGCCGAAGCGGCGGAAGACGGTGCCCTTGCCGACCTGGGCCGCGGCGGCCACCGCCTCCATGGTCAGGTTCGCCGCGCCCTGTTCCCGTACGAGCCGGGCCGCGGCCTCCAGGAGCCGGGCGCGGTTGCGCGCGGCGTCGGCGCGCAGGCACGGCTCGTCGTCCTCGGCCGGGAGTTCGGTACCGAGTTCGAGCAGTCGCGGCCCCTCCGAGGGCTCCTGGGACTGCGGAAGGGGCGGCAGGACGCTGGACATGAAGCCAGCGTAAAGCATCGGGAACAAAACTGGACCGCGGTCCGGTTAGGCTGGTAGAAAGCTAAACGGACCTCGGTCCGGATCGTAACGACGATGTTTCAGCCCCTTGGAGTACCCATGTCTGTTCGCATCCTTGCGCTCGTCGGCAGCCTTCGTGCCGGTTCGCACAACCGTCAGCTCGCCGAGGCGGCCGTCAAGCTCGCGCCCGAGGGCGCCGAGGTCGAGCTGTTCGAGGGCCTGGCCGAGATCCCCTTCTACAACGAGGACCTCGACGTCGAGGGCAGCGTTCCCGCCGTCGCCGCGAAGCTGCGCGAGGCCGCGCACACCGCCGACGCGTTCCTGCTGTTCTCCCCCGAGTACAACGGCACCATCCCGGCCGTCCTGAAGAACGCCATCGACTGGCTGTCCCGCCCGTACGGCGCCGGCGCCTTCGGCGGCAAGCCCGTCGCCGTGGTCGGCACCGCCTTCGGCCAGTACGGCGGCGTGTGGGCGCAGGACGAGGCCCGCAAGGCCGTCGGCATCGCCGGCGGCAGGGTGATCGAGGACCTCAAGCTGTCCATCCCGGGCTCGCTGACCCGCTTCGCCGAGACCCACCCGGCCGACGACGCCGAGGTCGCCGCCCAGCTCACCGAGGTCGTCGCCCGCCTGCACGGCCACGTGGGCGAGCCCGCGGCCGCCTGAGCCACACGGGTCGAGGGGGCCGGAGCGGCCACGGCTCCGGCCCCTTCGTCATGCGGTCTCGGCGCATCAGGCCCCGGCGAGCCGGTCGCCGAGCGGGCTGCGCCGGTACAGCACCCGCCGTCCGTCGCGGGCGCGCGTCACCAGGCCGGTGGCGTGCAGGACCCGCAGGTGCTGGGAGACCGCGCTGGGTGTCACGCCGAGGCGCCGGGCGAGTTCGACCGTGGGCAGCGGTTCGGCGAGCAGACGCAGCACCGCGGTGCGGGGCGCCCCGAGGAGGGCGGCGAGCGCGGAGGCGCCGGGATCGGGTTCCGGCTCCCACAGGGTCGCGGTGCCCCGGCCCGGATAGGCGAGCATCGGCGGTTCCTCGGCACTGATCGGGGGCGCCGGCTTGTGGGCGAACAGGGACGGGACCAGCCGCAGGCCACGCCCCGCCCCCTCCACCTCGTACCGGCCGATCATCCTGTCGACGGTCAGCAGACCGTCGTCCCGCCACCGCAGGTTCGGATGCAGGCCGGAGAAGAGCGAGTGCGCGCCGCCGGTGGCGAGCTGCCGTGCCCGGTGTGTGATGTCCGCCTCCAGCACGAGCCGCATCCTCGGCCAGTACGGCGACAGGGCCGCCTCCCAATAGCGGCGCAACAGCGAGCAGATCCCGTCGAGGAGGTCGAGGACCGGCTCGTCACCGGGGGCCTCGGCCTGCCGCAGGGCGTCGGGGAGCGGACGGGGCGCGTGGGCGGCGCGCAGATCACGCCGTACGACCTCCGGGGGCGTGGCCCGTACGGCGGTCAGCTCCTCGTCGAGCGTGGGCGCGAAGGCGGTGGGCCGGGGCGTGAGGAAGTCGGGCATGGCCAGGGTGGCGCCGACCAGGGCCGACAGCAGGCGCAGGTCGTCGGGCGCGACGGTGCCGCCGAGCACCGTCGACCGCCACTGGCGGTGCAGGGGGTGCAGACCGGGGGCGCGCAGGGCCTGCAGGCTGCCCATGAGCTGGCTGAGCGGGGAGATGGCGAAGCGGGTGTCGGCCAGGTCGTCGACCCCGAGCAGGAAGCTGATCATGTAGCCCCCGCCTACATCCTTTGGCAACCGCCCGTACCTGCCGTGCACTTCGGCACATGACGGATCTCATCCCCCCGCAGCGTACAGCGCCCGGGCCCGTGTCCTCCCGGCTGATCCCGCTGCTGGCCGTGGCCTGCGGGGTCGCGGTCGGCAATGTCTACTTCCCGCAGGCGATCGGCCCGCTCGCGGCGGCGGGTCTGCACGTCTCCCCCGCCGCGGCCGCCACCGTGGTCACCGCGACGCAGCTCGGCTACGCGACGGGCATCTTCCTGCTGGTGCCGCTGGGCGACCGGCTCCCGCACCGGCCGCTGCTGGTCACCCTGCTCACGCTGACCGGTCTCGGCCTGTGTGCGGCGGCCGCGGCGCCCGCGCTGCCACCGCTGCTGGCGGCGAGCGTCCTGGTCGGGGCCACGACGGTGATCGCCCCGCTGGCCGGCCCGCTGGCCGCCGGTCTGGTCCCGGCGGAGCGCCGGGGCGTCGTCGGCGGCACCCTGCTCAGCGGCTCCCTCGCGGGCATGCTGCTGTCCCGCACGGCCGGCGGCGCCCTCGGCGACCGGCTGGGCTGGCGGGCGCCGTACCTCCTCGCCGCCCTGCTCAGCCTGGCGGTCGCGGCCCTGCTCGCCCGCGTCCTCCCCTCGGCCTCCCCGCCCGCGACGCACCGCTACCCGGCGCTGCTCGCCCAGCCCCTGCGGCTGCTGTGCACGGAGCCCGAACTGCGCCGCTCCTGCCTCTACCAGGCCGCGGTGTTCGCGGGGTTCTCCGCCGCCTGGACCGGCGTGGCGCTGCTGCTCACGGGTCCGGTGTACGGCCTGGGCGCGGACGCCGTGGGACTGCTCGCCCTGGTCAACGCGGCCACGATGGTGGTCACGCCGCTCGCCGGACGGCAAGTGGACCGGCGGGGCCCGGACGCGGTGAACCTGGTGTGCTTCCTCGGTGTCCTCCTCTCGGCCGCGGTGCTGGCCCCCGGCTCACGGGGCGGGGCGCCCGGCCTGGCCGCGCTGGCCGCCGGGACGCTGCTGCTGGACATCGGGATGCAGTGCGGCATGGTCGCCAACCAGGTGCGGATCTACGCGCTCGGCGCCGGCGTCCGCAGCCGGCTCAACACCGCGTACATGACCTGCGCCTACCTGGGCGGCAGCGTGGGTTCCTGGCTGGGTGCGCGGGCCTACGGCCGGTTCGGCTGGCCGGGGGTGTGCGCCCTGGTGGCGCTGCTCACCGCCGCGGCTCTCGCCCGGCACCTGCGGGTCCGGCCCGGATCAGGGCACAAAGGGTCACCGGCCGGTGGGCTCGAGCCTCCCGCCGGATGGCGGGCAGGTTCCGCCGCCCGGCGGCCCCCCGCCCGGGGCAGGCACGCGGATGACGGCCGTACGAGGGCCGTGGCCGCGGCCGAGGGGCCGCCCCGGATCGTGCCCGCCGACGCGGCCCGGCGCGGCGCGACCGGCCCCCTGGCCGGAAGGCCCGCCACCCGGGCGCTCCCGGGCGTCGGACGGACCGCCCCCGACGGGGACGTCGTCGCAGGCGTGCACGGCGGGCCGGCCCACGCCGCCGGGGACACGGCGGCCCCGCTCGACGCATCGGCCGACCCCGCCGGGGGCGTGGCGGCCCCGCTCGGCGCATCGGCCGACCCTCGCGGCGCCCAGGTCGCGCGGCTCGGTGTCGGGCCCGCCGTTCCCGTGCTCGCACTCCCCCGCTCCTGGGCCGTCGCCCGTACCGCCCTGCGGTTCACCGCCGAGGGCACCGAGCGGGACCCGGGGCGGCGGGTGGTGTACGCCGATGAGCTGGGTGGGCTCGCGTTCCTCGCCGACCTCGCGGTTCCCGGTGCGGAGCCGCCCGCCGACGTCCGGGCCGTGGAGGCGGCCGCGGCCGACGCCCCCTGGATGCTGCGCACGCTGCACGCGGTCGCCTGGACGGCGAGCCTGCGGGCGGCGGCGGCCGAGATCACCGTGCACCACTCCACGCTGCAGGACCGGCTGACCCACGCCGAGCATCTGCTGGGCCGGCCGGTGCGCACCCCGAAGGGGCGGTTGAGGCATCAACTGGCCCTGGCCATGCGGCAGTTGGCGCGCCATCAGTGAGGGGCGCCCGGTCTCAGTAGACGTCCCGGACGTATCGCTTGTCGGCGGCGAGCTGCTTGACGTACACCGTCGCCTCCTCCTCGGTGAGCCCACCGTGGAGCGTGGCGATGTCCTTCAGGGCACGGTCGACGTCCTTGGCCATGCGGGAGGCGTCGCCGCACACGGAGAAGTGGGCGCCGTCCTGCAGCCAGGACCACAGCTGGTGGCCGTGCTCGCGCATGCGGTCCTGGACGTAGACCTTGGCCCGCTGGTCCCGGGAGAAGGCCGTGTCGAGGCGGGCCAGCGTGCCGTCGGCGAGGAACCCGGTCAGTTCCTCCTCGTAGTAGAAGTCGGTGGCCCGGTGCTGCTCGCCGAAGAAGAGCCAGTTGGGGGCCCGGTGGCCACGGGCCCGGCGCTCCTGGAGGAAGCCGACGAAGGGGGCGACGCCGGTGCCCGGGCCGACCATCACCATGGGGGTGTTCGGATCGGCGGGCGGACGGAAGTGCGGCGAACGCCGGACGTGCACCGGTACCGGAGTGCCCGGTTCGGCGTCGGCGAGGAACGGTGAGCAGACGCCCTGCCGGGGGCGGCCGTCGAGGTTCTCGTAGCGGACGACGGAGACCGTCAGGGAGACCAGGTCGGGGTCGGTGAGCGGGCTGGAGGAGATGGAGTACAGGCGGGGCTGGAGCCGGCCCAGCACCCCGGCCCACTCCCCGGCGTCCGCGCGCACCCCGAACTCCGCGACCACGTCGACCGCCTGCCGGCCCCAGGACCACTTGGCCAGCTCGTCCTTGTTGTCCGGGCGCAGCAGCTTGCGCAACTCCCGTGGGTCACGGACCCGTTCGGCGACGAAACGGAGCAGGTCCGGGGTGATCCGGGTGATGTCGAGGTGGCGCAGCAGGGCCTCGTCGAGGGCGGCCTCGCCGACGCCGTTCAGGTTTACGGGCGTCTTGGCGTCCAGCCCGGTGACGGCCAGCCATTCCGCCACCAGGGAGGGGGAGTTGAGCGGGCGGACACCGAGTGCGTCACCGGCGTCGTAGACGAGCGGGATCTCGCTGTCACGGGTGTCGAAGGTGAAGCGCCGCACCTCCTTGCCCGCGCCGGGCAGGCTCAGCAGCCGGTTGCCGGTGAGGCGGGCGGCGACCGGCGCGGGGCGCCTGGACCGCGCCGGAGCCGGAGCGGAAGCCGCAGCCGTCGCGGAAGCCGCAGCCGGTACTGGTGCCGTGATGGCGGGGGCGGGGGCGGGGCCGGGCGCGGGCGTCGACGTGCCGTTCAGGGCGGTGAGCACCTGGTCCAGCCAGGCCTCGGCCGTGCTCTCGTAGTCCGGTTCGCAGTCGGTGCGCGGAGCCAGCCGTACCGCGCCCAACTCGTCCAGACGCCGGTCGAGGCGGCGCCCGTGACCGCAGAAGTCGTCGTACGAGGAGTCGCCGAGGGCGAGGACCGCGTACCGGCGTCCCTCCAGACGGCCGATGCCGGGCGCGGCCAGGGTGTCCCAGAAGCCGGTGCCGTTGTCGGGGGCGTCGCCGTCGCCGAAGGTGCTGGTGATCAGCAGCAGGTCGGCGTCGGAGGGCAGGGCGGCGGGGTCGGCCTCGTCCATGGCGACGAGGGTGGCGGCGTGGCCGCCGGCGGTGAGGCGCTCGGCGGTGGCGGCGGCCACGTCCTCGGCGTTGCCGGTCTGCGAGGCCCAGAGGACGACGACCCGGCGGCCGGGGGCCGGCCGCGGCGCCGGGGCCGCGGCGGTGCGGGAGTACATGCCGGCCAGGGTGCCGTTCACCCACAGGGCGTGTTCGGGGCTGAAGGGCGCGTCCGGGGGCAGGACGGGGACGCCGGGCGCGCCCGCGGGTATGCCGGCCAGGAAACCGACGAGGTACTGCCGTTCACGCTCGGTCAGCACGGGCGGCGGGGCGGGCGCCAGCCCGAAGACGGAGGCCGCCGCGTCGGCGACCGTACCGAGAGCCGGGACGGAGGGCGGCACGGACGTGGGGACGGAGGCCGGGACGGAGGCGGGCGCGACGGCCGTGGGGACGAGCGCGGGCGGCGCCTCGGGGGTGCGGACCGTCACCGGTGAGGCCACCTTGGTCAGCGACACCGCGCACACCTTGAACTCCGGCTGGAAGGACAGCGGGTCGACGGCGTCGCTGGTGACGGCGTTGACGCTCAGGTACTCGCCGAACAGGTCGTTCCAGTGGAACGGCGCGAAACAGCAGCCCGGCCGCACCCGGTCGGTGACGACGGCGGGCAGCACGGCCCGCCCGCGCCGGGAGGCCACCTCCACCGAGTCGCCGTCGGCGATGCCCTGGCGGGCCGCGTCCTCGGGGTGGATCTCGACGAAGGGGCCGGGGTTCAGCTTGTTCAGCTTGGTCACCCTGGCCGTCTTGGTGAGGGTGTGCCACTGGTGCTGGAGACGGCCGGTGTTGAGGACGTACGGATAGTCGTCGTCCGGCATCTCGGCGGGCGCGAGGTGCGGGCGGGCGTGGAAGCGCGCGCGGCCGGTGGCGGTGGGGAACGTGGGGGTGCCGTCGGTGCCGACGTAGCGGACGGGGTTGCGGTCGGGGCCGGCGGGGTCGGCGGCGGGCCACTGGACGGGCGTGGAGCGCAGTCGCTCGTACGTCACTCCGGTGAGGTCGTAGCCGGTCTGCGGGTTGCGGGCGCGTTTGATCTCCTCGAAGACCTCCTCGGCGCTGTCGTGGGAGAAGCCCTGCCGGTAGCCCATCGCGCGGGCGACGGCCGCGATGATCCGCCAGTCGGCCGTGGCCTCGCCGGGCGGGTCGACGGCCGGGCGGGCGAGGGTGAGGTTGCGCTCGCTGTTGACCAGGACGCCCTCGGTCTCGGTCCACAGGGCGCCGGGCAGCACGACGTCGGCGTACGCGTTGGTCTCGGTGTCCGCGAAGACGTCCTGGGTGACGACGAACTCGGCGGCCTCCAGGCCCTCGATGACCGTCTTGCGGTTGGCGACGGAGGCGACCGGGTTGGTGCAGATGATCCAGCACGCCTTGATCTCGCCGTCGGCCATCTTCCGGAACATCTCGACGGTGCCCAGGCCCGCGCCGTCGGCGCGCAGGGTGCCCGGGGGCAGCTCCCACAGCTCCTCGGTGAAGGCGCGGTCGGCGTCGACGGCGAGGGAGCGCTGGCCGGGCAGTCCCGGGCCCATGTAGCCCATCTCCCGGCCGCCCATCGCGTTGGGCTGGCCGGTGAGCGAGAAGGGCCCGCTGCCCGGGCGGCAGATCGCACCGGTGGCCAGGTGCAGGTTGACCAGGGCGTTGGTGTTCCAGGTGCCGTGCGTGGACTGGTTGAGGCCCATCGTCCAGCAGCTGGTCCACTCCCCCGCCTCGCCGATCAGCCGGGCGGCCTCGCGCAGGTCGGTCTCCGGGACGCCGGTCAGCTCGGCGACCACGTCCGGCGGGTAGTCGGCGAGGAAGGCGGGCATCTCCTCCCAGCCCTCGGTGTGCGCGGCGATGAAGTCCGGGTCGGTGTGGCCCCCGTCGTGCAGGAGCCGCAGCAGGCCGTTGAGGAGCGCCAGGTCGGTGCCCGGCCGGAGCTGCAGGAAGAGGTCGGCCTTGTCCGCCGTGGCGGTGCGGCGCGGGTCGACGACGATGAGCCTCGCGCCCGCCGACTTGATCCGGTCCATCATGCGCAGGAAGAGGATCGGGTGGCAGTCGGCCATGTTGGATCCGATGACCAGGAAGACGTCGGCCCGGTCGAGGTCCTGGTACGAGCCGGGCGGCCCGTCGGCGCCGAGCGACAGCTTGTATCCGGTGCCGGCGCTCGCCATGCACAGCCGTGAGTTCGACTCGATGTACCGGGTGCGCAGGAACCCCTTGGCCAGCTTGTTCGCCAGGTACTGCGCCTCCAGGCTCATCTGCCCGGAGACGTACAGGGCCACGGCGTCCGGTCCGTGCTCGTCGACGACCGCCCGCAGCCGCCGTGCCGTCTCGGCGACCGCCGCCTCCAGCGCGGTGGGCACCGCCTCCTCGCCGCGCTCGGGGCGCAGCAGGGCGGTGGTCAGCCGGCCGGGCGCGGAGAGCAGGTCGGCGGTGGTGGCGCCCTTGGTGCACAGCCGGCCGAAGTTCGCCGGGTGCTCCTTGTCGCCGGACGCCTTCAGGACCGTACGGCGTCCGTCCGGGCCGGTGCCGACGTCGAGGACGATGCCGCAGCCCACCCCGCAGTACGAGCAGACCGTCCGCACCGTCGAGCTGCCGTCGGTCCGCGGGTCCGGCGCGGCCACGGGCGCCCCCTCTCCTGCTGATCTGCCCGCTTCGTACGCCGTTGACCGTACGCAGAGCTGGTTACACGAACGTCACCTCGGCGGATCATCAGGAGTTAAGCCCGCCGCACAGGAGCCGAACGGGTGATGTGAGCGGAGGGGTGCCGCGGGTCACACTGAGAGGGTGACCACTCCCAGGGCCAGCAGCACGCCCGCCTTGGCCACCTCGAAGGCCACGTACAGCAGGTGCGCCCGCGAACGTCCGCCCTCCTCGCCCGCCAGCACCCGGTCGGACCGGCGGTTGAGCACGGGGCGGACGACCGCGATCTGCACCGCGAGCAGCACCGCGGCGAGACCCGTCAGGACCGCGACCGGCACCGGCGGGTCTCCGGCGGCGACGGCCACGACCAGGGCGGCGGCCAGGGCCGCCTCGACGCGGTTGAGGGCCCGGAAGACGAGACGGCCGATGCCGAGCCCGACGCGCAGGGTCACCTCGGGGGCCCGGAACTTCAGCGGCGTCTCCAGGAAGGAGATGGCGAGCACCATCCCGAGCCAGACGAACGTCACCGCAGCGGCCGTGGCGGCCGATCCGCTCGTCATGCGTCCGCTCCTCGTTCTCACGCTAAAATTTGCATTCAGGATGCCTATTTTCCGGGCCCAGCATACGACGGAGGTCGCAGCGCGATGACAGGGGAACCCCGCAGCACGCCACGCCCACGGATCCTGTGCGACACGGGATCGCTGAGCGGCGCCGGGGACGACGCGACGGGCGCCGTGTGGCGGCTGGCGGAGCCCGGCCGGCAGCTCGACGCCAACGTCGTCAGGATCGCGCCCGGACGGCGCGTCGACACCCACACCGAGCCGGACCTCGACGTCCTGCTGCTGGTCGTCGCCGGGGAGGGCACCCTGGTCTGCCTCGACGGCTCGGAGCCGCTCGGGCCGGGCACCACGGCCTGGCTGCCGCACGGCAGCACCCGCGCCCTGGTCGCCGGGGCGGCCGGGCTGTCGTATCTGACGGTCCACCGGCGCCGGCCCGGCATGCGCATCCAGCGGCTGGAGGGGGCGGGCCAGGCCCCGGCGCTCACCGGCGCGGACGAAGGGGTCTGAGCCGGGCGGTGGCCGTCACGGCCGCTCGCCGCCACGAAGGCGGGCAGCCGCGGGCGGCCGGCGCGTCACCCACCCGAACACCGTCACGGAGCAGGCCGCGACGACGGCGCACCAGGTCGATACGGGCTCCAGCCGCCACAGCGCCCGGCACAGCAGCGCGCCCGCCCCGGCCAGGAGGCCGAGCCCGCGCAGCCAGGGGTCACCGGACAGCGGCAACGCGCCGACGGTGGCCAGCAGATAGCCCGCGACGAGTACGTCGGCGTGCGGCAGCCCGAGGACGTAGCCGACGGTGTGGCCGCGGATCTCGGCCCGCACGGGGCGGGTGGCGAGGCCGTACGCCAACAGGGGGCGGGACGGCGCCGTTCGGGCTGTTCCCGGGGAGGTTGCCGACGGCGATCCGCCCGTACCCTGTGGCCATGGACGATGCGTCGATGGTCGGACTCATGGGGCGGGTCACCGGCACGATCGGGCCGGGGCTGGTCGGCGAGGTGATCGTCCGGGTGCGCGGGGGTGCGGAACACTTCCTCGCCTACGCGGCCGACGGCGGCGCCCGGATCGAGCGGGGCACGGTGGTGATGGTGGTGGAGCACCTGCCGCCGCGGACGGTCTACGTCACGGCGGCGTACGACAGTTGAGCGTGCTCCGCCGCAGGTGAGGGCGGCAGGCATCAAGATTGCAACAAGGATCGGCCGGTGTCTTCTCCCCGCGCCCGGGCGGGCGCACACTCCCTTCGTTCGGTGCCGACAGGGCACCATTCAAAGGGGGCGTATGCCGATGGTTGTCGGCGTCGTTGCGGGGGTGGCGGTCGCCGCCGTCCTCGCGCTGATCGGTCTGTTCAAGATGATGTGGCGGGTCGCCGAACCGAACGAGGCGCTCGTCATCTCCGGTTCCAAGCACCGCACCGAGGGCCTCGAGGAGGGCATGGGATTCCGCATCGTCACGGGGCGCGGCACGCTGGTGCTGCCCGGCGTGCAGGCGGTGCGCAAGCTCTCCCTCGACCTGAACGAGACCGAACTGCACGTGGACTGCGTGACCCACCAGGGCATTCCGCTGAAGGTGCGGGGCGTGGTCATCTTCAAGGTGGGCGACGACTTCGTGTCGATCGCCAACGCGGCCCGCCGGTTCCTCGACCAGCAGAAGATGATGTCGGAGCGGGTGCACAACGTGTTCGCCGGTCATCTGCGATCCATCGTGGGCGGCCTGACGGTCGAGGACATGATCCGCGACCGGGAGAAGCTGACCGGGCAGACCCGGGCGGCCTGCGGTTCCGAGATGGAGAAGCTCGGTCTGATCGTCGACTCGCTGCAGATCCACGAGATCGAGGACCCGACCGGGTACATCCAGAACCTCGCGATGCCGCACGCGGCGGCCGTCCAGCGGGACGCGCGCATCGCGCAGGCGGAGGCGAACCGTCTCGCCACCGAGGCGGAACAGCAGTCCTTCGCCCGGATGGCGGAGGCCACCCGGGACAGCGAGATCCTCCAGGCCGGCTACCAGGCCGAGCGGGACAAGGCGGCGGCCAAGGCACAGCAGGCCGGTCCGCTCGCCGACGCCGCGGCCCGGCAGGAGGTCGTCGTCCAGGAGACCCGGGTCGCCGAGCTGGAGGCGCACCGGCGCGAGCAGCAACTCCAGGCCGACGTCCGCAAGCCGGCCGACGCCAAGGCCTACGAGAAGCGCACGCTGGCCGAGGCCGAGCGCGACGCCCGTATCTCGGCGGCGCAGGCCAAGGCCAAGGAGACGGAACTGGCGGCGGCGGCCGAGGCCACCCGGGTCAAGGCGGCCGCGGGCGCCGAGGCCGAGGCGACCAAGACCCGGGGCGCGGCCACCGCGGCGGCCACCCGGGCCACCGGTGAGGCCGAGGCGGCCGCGGCACAGGCGAGGGGTCTGGCCGAGGCGGAGGCCACCAAGGCACAGGGCCTCGCGGAGGCGGAGGCCATCAAGGCCCGGGCCGCCGCCCTCGCCGAGAACCAGGAGGCGGTCGTCGCCCAGCAACTCGCCGAGAAGTGGCCGGAGATCGTCCAGGCCGGCGCGTCGGCGTTCGGCAACGTGGACAACATGGTGCTCCTCAACGGCGCGGACGGCATGGGCGAGTTGTTCGCCAAGGCACTCACCATGGGCGGCACGGGGCTCGGCCTGGCCCGTCAGCTGCTGTCGTCGATGAACCAGAACGGGCACGCTCCGGAGGGCACTTCGGCGCTCAACGGGACGGCCCGGAAGGTGCCGGTGGACGACGACTGACCCTGCGGTGACGTGCTCACGGGGGCAGGCCCTAAGGTGCCCCCGTGAGCACGTTTACCGATGAGACGGACGAGAACGTCCCGGGCCGTCACGGCCCCTGCGCCACCACCGAGGCCGACCCGCGCGGGGTCGGCAGGGTGCGCACCGAGTACTCCCCCGCCCACGACGGCGACCCGGATCCCGGTGAGATCGTGTGGACCTGGGTGCCGTTCGAGGAGGACGACGGCCGCGGCAAGGACCGTCCGGTGCTGGTCGTCGCCCGGGAGGCGGCGGGCACCTTCCTCGCCGTGCAGCTCTCCAGCAAACGGCACGACGGCGACCGGGAGTGGGTGGCCATCGGGAGCGGGCCGTGGGACCGGTCGGGGCGGGACTCGTGGGTCGACGTGGACCGGGTCCTCAGGCTGCACGAGGAGGGCATGCGCCGGGAGGCCTGCGCGCTGGACCGGATGCGGTTCAACCTGGTCAGGCAGCGGCTGCACGAGCGGTACGGCTGGACCTGACGCGGTGCTGGTCGCAGGCCGCGCGGGGCGGGGGGGGGGGCGCCCCCCCCCCCCCGCGGGGCGGGCCCCCCCCCCCCCCCCCCCCCCCCCCCCGGCCCCCCCCCCCCCCCCCGCGGGGGGGGGGGGGCCCCCCCCCCCGGGCCCCCCCGGCGCGCG
>NZ_JBIAGM010000010.1:0-86921 GCF_042869815.1 Streptomyces sp. NPDC006739 | reverse complement strand
TCGGCGGGGGGGGGGGGGGGGGGGGGGGGGTCTGGGGGGGGGGGGGGGGGGGGGCCGGGGGGGGGGGGGGCCCGCGGGGGGGGGGGGCCCCCCCCGCCCCGCGCGGCCTCCCCCGTCGTGCTCACGCAGGCATCCTGAGTGATGCTGGTGATGCGGTGCAACGGAGTTTTCCCGACCCCGGAACCCCCTGGAAACGAGCGACAAATCGGAGGTTACCGATCTGGAACGTCCCGCCAGGCACCCTTGTGCGAAAGCGTTCGAGGGTCTTGGGTGGGACGGACGATGCCGTCCCGGCACACCACGGAGCCGGGACGGTGGCATGGTGGAATCTCAGGAGGATCCCGACATGTCCGATGCACGGAGCGACGGCGGCGACTGTACGGAGCACCGCACCGCCGTCACCGAAGCCGAGGTGGAAGCCCTGGTCAGGGGCATCTGCTTCAAGACCGGACCACCCCGTACGCTCGGGGTCGAAGTGGAATGGCTCGTCCACGAGCTGCGGCTGCCGCGGCTCCCCGTGTCACCCGAACGACTCGAAGCGGCCTACGCGACCCTGCGGGCCGTGCCCCTGAGGTCGGCGCTCACCAAGGAGCCCGGCGGCCAGCTGGAACTGAGTTCGCCGCCCGCCGCCTCCCTCATGGAGTGCGTGGACACCGTCTCCGCCGATCTGGACGCCGTACGCGCCGCCCTCGCCCGGGACGGCCTCGGGCTCGTCGGCGCCGGCCACGATCCCTGGCACGTGCCACGCCGGTTCCTGCGCGAACCGCGCTACGACGCCATGGAGATCTGCCTCGACCGCACCGGGCCGGCCGGCCGGCACATGATGTGCACCTCGGCCTCCGTCCAGGTGTGCGTGGACGCGGGCCACGAGGAGCCCGGCCCGCTCGGCCGGGAGCGGCGCTGGTGGCTGGCGCACCAGCTGGGGCCGGTCCTGGTGGCCGCCTTCGCGAACTCCCCGCTGATCGGCGGGGAGCCCACGGGCTGGCTGTCCACCCGGCAGCTGCTGTGGATGGAGATCGGCGCCGGCCGGGCGGGAGCTCCCCCGCTGGACGAGGAGCCGCGGGCCGCCTGGGCCCGGCACGTGCTGGACGCGCCGGTGATGTGCGTGCGCCGCGACGCGGGCCCGTGGGAGGTGCCCGAGGGTCTCACCTTCCGGGAGTGGATCCGTTCGGGGGCGCCCCGGCCGCCCACCCGCGCGGACCTCGACTACCACGTGACCACCCTGTTCCCGCCGGTCCGGCCGCGCGGCCACCTCGAACTGCGCATGATCGACGCGCAGCCCGGGGACGACGGCTGGATCGTGCCCCTCGCGGTGACGGCCGCGCTGTTCGACGACCCGGAGGCCGCCGAGACCGCGCACCGCACGGTCAAGCCCCTCGCGGAGCGGACGCTGAACCTGCCCGCCCCGCACAATCCGCTGTGGGTCGACGCGGCCCGGCAGGGGCTCGGCGACCCGGAGCTGCGGGAGGCCGCCGTCGCCTGCTTCGAGGCGGCCGTGGAGGCGCTGCCCCGGCTCGGCGCCACCGCCCGGGTCACCGAAGCCGTGGCGGCGTACCTGGACCGCTATGTCGCCCGGGGCCGCTGCCCGGCCGACGACCTGCTGGACCCCCTGCGCGGCACGGAGTCCCGTGGCGCCCACAGGAGGAAGGACATCCGTACATGACCGCCCCCGAGACCGACACCGGCATCGAGTCCCTGCGCGAGCGGGCGCTGGCCTCGCTGACCACCGCCCGCGACCGCACCACGCTCCTGACCACCTGTGTCGACGAGCCGGACCTCACCGCCCAGCACTCCCCGCTGATGTCACCGCTGGTGTGGGACCTGGCGCACATCGGCAACCAGGAGGAGCTGTGGCTGCTGCGGGCGGTCGGCGGCCGGGAGGCGATGCGGCCCGAGATCGACAGCCTCTACGACGCCTTCGAGCATCCGCGTGCCGAGCGCCCGACGCTGCCGCTGCTGCCGCCCGCCGAGGCCCGGCAGTACGCGGCGGAGGTACGCGGCCGGGTCCTGGACCTGCTGGAGGGCGCCACCTTCCGGGGCACGCGGCTGACCGAGGCGGGCTTCGCCTTCGGGATGATCGCGCAGCACGAGCAGCAGCACGACGAGACGATGCTGATCACCCATCAGCTGCGCACCGGTCCGCAGGCCCTGACCGCGCCCGACCCGGACCCGGCGCCGCCGTTCACCGGTCCGGCCGAAGTCCTCGTCCCCGGCGGCCCGTTCACCATGGGCACGTCCACCGAGCCGTGGGCGCTGGACAACGAACGCCCGGCGCACCGGCGCGAGGTGGCGCCCTACTGGATCGACACCACCCCGGTGACGAACGCCGCGTACCGGGCGTTCGTCGAGGACGGCGGCTACGACACCGAGCGCTGGTGGACGCCGCAGGGCTGGGCGCACATACGCGGGCACGGCATCACCGCCCCGCTGTTCTGGCACCGGGACGGCGGCCAGTGGCTGCGGCGCCGGTTCGGTGTCACCGAGGTCGTACCGCCCGACGAGCCGGTGCTGCACGTGTGCTGGTACGAGGCCGACGCGTACGCCCGCTGGGCCGGGCGCCGGCTGCCCACCGAGGCGGAGTGGGAGAAGGCGGCCCGCCACGACCCGGCCACCGGCCGCTCCACCCGCTACCCCTGGGGCGACGCCGACCCGGCGCCCGAGCACGCCAACCTGGGCCAGCGGCATCTGCGGCCGGCCCCGGCGGGGAGCTATCCGGCGGGTGAATCCCCGTTGGGTGTAAGGCAGTTGATCGGCGATGTGTGGGAGTGGACGGCGAGCGACTTCCTGCCGTACCCGGGGTTCACGGTGTTCCCGTACAAGGAGTACTCCGAGGTGTTCTTCGGCCCCGAGCACAAGGTGCTGCGCGGTGGTTCGTTCGCCGTGGACCCGGTGGCCTGCCGGGGCACGTTCCGCAACTGGGACTACCCGGTCCGGCGGCAGATCTTCTCCGGGTTCCGCACCGCCCGCTCGGAGACCGCCTGATGTGCCGGCACCTGGCCTACCTGGGGCCCGAGGAGCCGCTCGGCAGGATCCTGGTGGAACCCCCGTACAGCCTGTTCCGGCAGTCCTGGGCGCCCCGGCGGCAGCGGTACGGGACGGTCAACGCCGACGGGTTCGGCGTGGGCTGGTACGCGCCGGACGATCCGGTGCCGGCCCGCTACCGGCGGGCCGGGCCGATCTGGGCGGACCTGTCCTTCGCCGACCTGGGCCGGGTGGTGCGTACGGGCGCGCTGCTGGCCGCCGTACGCGACGCGACCCTCTCGGGTGCGGACGCCGAGGCCGCTGCGGCGCCGTTCGCGGCCGGGCGGTGGCTGTTCAGCCACAACGGCGCGGTCGCGGGCTGGCCGGACGCGGCGGCCCCGCTGGTGGCGGAGCTGCCCCCGGTCGATCTGCTGGCGCTGCAGGCGAGCACCGACTCGGCGTTCGTGTGGGCGCTGGCCCTGCACCGGCTGCGCTGCGGCGACGAACCGGGCCACGCCCTTGCCGAAACGGTTCAGCAGATGGCCGGGGCCGCCCCGGCCTCCCGGCTCAACCTGCTGCTCACCGACGGCGCCACCATCACCGCCACCACCTGGGGCGACAGCCTCTGGTACCGCACGGACCCCGGCAGCGGCACGGTCGTCGCCTCCGAACCGTACGACGACGATCCGCGCTGGCAGGAGGTCCCCGATCGCACGCTGCTCACCGCGAGCCGGGCCGGGGTACTGCTCGCGCCGATCGAGGACCTGGCGTCCTCCCCCACTCTCGGCTCCGCTCGAGCGGGGGCGCCCCGATCACCGAAGGAGCCCTGTACGTGAGTCCCCTGCTCGTCACCCGAACCCTCCCCGAGGACGCGACGGACGCCGCGCTGCGCGCCGACGTCCTGCACGGCCTCACCACCACCCCCAAGACGCTGCCGCCCAAGTGGTTCTACGACGCCCGGGGCAGCGAACTGTTCGAGCGGATCACCGAACTGCCCGAGTACTACCCGACGCGGGCCGAGCGCGAGATCCTCGCCGCCCGGTCCGGTGAGATCGCCGCCGCGAGCGGCGCCCGCACCCTCGTCGAACTGGGCTCGGGCTCCTCGGAGAAGACCCGCTATCTGATCGGGGCCCTCACCTCCCTGCGGGCGTACGTCCCGGTCGACGTCAGCGAGAGCGCCCTCACCCAGGCGGGGCAGGCGCTCATCGAGGAGCGTCCGGGGCTGACCGTGCACGCCCTGATCGCCGACTTCACCGCCCCGCTGGCGCTGCCCGCGACGGACGGCCCGCGCCTGCTGGCCTTCCTGGGCGGCACCATCGGCAACCTGCTGCCCGCCGAACGCGCCGCGTTCCTGGCCTCGGTACGCGGGCTGCTGGCACCCGGTGACGGGCTGCTGCTCGGCACCGACCTGGTCAAGGACGAGGAGGTGCTGGTGCGCGCGTACGACGACGCGGCCGGGGTCACGGCCGAGTTCAACAAGAACGTCCTGACCGTCGTCGACCGTGAGCTGGGCGCCGACTTCGATCCGGACGCCTTCGACCACGTGGCCCTGTGGAACACCCGTCAGGAGTGGATCGAGATGCGGCTGCGCTCCCGTACGGCGCAGACCGTCAAGGTCCCCGCCCTCGACCTCGCGGTGGACTTCGCGCCCGGCGAGGAGCTGCGCACCGAGGTGTCGGCGAAGTTCCGCAAGGAGGGCGTCACCGCCGAACTGGCCGCCGCCGGGCTGGAACTGACGCACTGGTGGACGGACGCGCAGGCCCGCTTCGCGCTGTCGCTGAGCGTGGCGCGGTAGGCCGGCGGGGCGTCGGGGCCGGCGACGGACCCCGACGCCTCGCGCTCCGCATCCGGATACGGCACGGTGGAGTGGACGCGTGACACACCCGTCACGGCGGAGAGGAGTACCCGCATGACGAACCACACCTACCGGGTCACCGAGATCGTCGGCACCTCGCACGAGGGCATCGACCAGGCCCTGCGCAACGGCATCACCCGCGCCGGCCAGACCCTGCGCAACCTGGACTGGTTCGAGGTCACCCAGATCCGCGGCCAGATCGAGAACGGCCGGATCGAGCACTACCAGGTGGGCCTGAAGGTGGGCTTCCGCATCGAGGACGAGGGCGAGGTCTGAGGCCCGGCCGGGCCGGTCCTCAGGTACGCCCCTCCGTCTCCTGGGCCTGTTCCAGCGCGGCCGAGCGGTCGGCCCAGCGGGCCCGCACCACGGTGAAGCCGGCCCGCTCGGCGTCGTCGCACACCAGGTCGTCGTCGACGACGAGGACCCGGACCTCACGGCCCCGGGCCAGCCGGCGCAGGATCGCCAGTTTGGTGAACCTGGCCGGCCTGCGGTCGGCGTCGCCCCGCATGTGGACGCGCCCCTCGGGCAGCCCGTGGGCGGCGAGCCAGTCCAGCGTGTCGCGCCGGCACCGCTCGGGCCGCCCGGTGAGGTACACGACCTCGCACTCCCGGGCGCTGCGCAGGGCCAGCGCCACGCCCTCGGCGATCGGCGGGTCCTCGGGCGCGGCCGCGAAGAAGGCGTCCCAGTCACGCGGCCGGCGCTCCAGGAACCGCTGCCGGTGCGCGGTGTCGGAGAGGGTGTTGTCGATGTCGAACACGGCGATCGGGCGTTTGTCGCTGTCGGTCACACGGTCACCCTAGGTCCTGTCGTCGAATTCCCGCCTGCCCGGAAACGTCGACGTGTGCGACCGCGGGAATCCTGGCGCCGGTGGTGTGTTGAACCCTGCGTGAGTTCGCTGATCGACCGTACCCGGTTCTCCGTCCTCGACCGCTCCCGCACCCGGGAGGGGCACCCGCACGCCGAGGCGCTGCGGGACACGGTCGCGCTGGCGCGCGAGGTGGAGTCGCTCGGCTACCACCGCTTCTGGGTGTCCGAGCATCACGGTGTGCCCGGGGTCGCCGGGTCCGCGCCGACCGTGCTGGCGGCCGCCGTGGCCGCCGCGACCCGTACGATCCGGGTCGGCACCGGCGGGGTCATGCTGCCCAACCACCGCACCCTCGTGGTGGCCGAGCAGTTCGGCGTGCTGGAGTCGCTCTTCCCGGGGCGGATCGACATGGGGCTGGGCCGTTCCGTGGGCTTCACCGACGGTGTGCGCAAGGCGCTCGGCCGGGACAGGGGCGACGCCGAGGACTTCGCGGCGCGGCTCGGGGAGCTGCTCGGCTGGTTCACGGGCGGCTCGCCGGCCGGTGTGCACGCCCGCCCCGCCGAGGGGCTGCGGGTGCCGCCGTTCGTGCTGGCCCTGGGCGAGGGCGCCGGGATCGCGGCCCGCGCGGGCCTGCCCATGGTCATCGGCGATCTGCGGAACCGGGAGAAGCTGCTGCGCGGCGTCGATCACTACCGTTCCGGCTTCCGCCCCTCCCCCTGGGCATCCGAGCCGTATGTCGTGATCTCCGGATCGGTCGCGGTCGCCGACACCCCCGAGGCGGCGCGCCGGCTGCTCGTCCCGGAGGCCTGGGCCATGGCCTACTCGCGGACCCACGGCACCTTCCCGCCCCTGCTGCCGGCCGAGGACGTCCTGGCCCGGGCGATGACCGCGAAGGAACGGGAGCTGTACGAGTCCGGGCTGGCCGGGCACATCGCCGGCACCGGGGAGCAGGTCGCCGACGAGCTGGAGACGGTGCTGAAGGAGACGGCCGCCGACGAGGTCCTGGTCACCACCAGCACGTACGACCGCGCGGCACTGCTGGAGTCCCACACCCGGCTGGCCGCGCTCTTCGCGCCCGGCCGCCCGAGATGCGGGCCGCGCCGCCGACCGTGACCCTGGAGACGGAACCCCAATCAGCGAGGAGGGCTTCCATGTCTCTCATGGACAAACTCAAGGGCATGCTCAAGGGCCACGAAGACATGACCGACAAGGGCATCGACCAGGGCGGCGACTACATCGACCAGCGCACCGGCAACAAGTACCAGTCCGAGGTCGACACCGCCCAGGACAAGCTGCGGGACCAGTTCACCAGGCCCCAGGACCGGGAGAACCCTCCGCAGTAGTGTCTGGGCGATGCACAGTGCCCATGATCCCTACGTCCGCGTCCGCGACGCCCGCGAGCACAATCTGCGGGGCGCCGACGTGGACGTGCCGCGGGACGTGCTGGCCGTGTTCACCGGCGTGTCCGGCTCGGGGAAGTCGTCGCTGGCGTTCGGCACGCTGTACGCCGAGGCCCAGCGACGGTACTTCGAGTCGGTCGCGCCCTACGCGCGCCGACTGATCCACCAGGTCGGGGCGCCGAAGGTCGGCGAGATCACGGGGCTGCCGCCGGCGGTGTCGCTGCAGCAGCGCCGCTCCACGCCCACCTCGCGCTCCTCGGTCGGTACGGTCACCAACCTCTCCAACTCCCTGCGCATGCTGTTCTCGCGCGCCGGGCGGTATCCGCCGGGTGCCGAGCGGCTCGATTCCGACGCCTTCTCGCCCAACACGGCGGCGGGCGCCTGTCCGCGGTGCCACGGCCTGGGGCAGGTGCACCGCACCAGCGAGGAGTCGCTGGTGCCGGACCCGTCGCTGTCGGTCCGGGACGGGGCGATCGCCGCCTGGCCGGGCGCCTGGCAGGGCAAGAACCTGCGCGACATCCTGGACGCGCTCGGGTACGACGTGGACCGGCCCTGGCGGGACCTGCCCGCCGAGCAGCGGGAGTGGATCCTGTTCACGGACGAGCAGCCGGTGGTCACCGTGCACCCGGTCCGGGACGCCGACCGCATCCAACGGCCGTACCAGGGCACGTACATGAGCGCCCACCGCTATGTGATGAAGACGTTCTCCGACACCAAGTCGCCGGCCCTGCGGGCGAGGGCGGAGCGCTTCCTCACCAGTGCGCCCTGCCCGGTGTGCGGGGGCAGCCGGCTGCGCGCCGAGGCGCTGGCGGTGACCTTCGGCGGCCGGACCATCGCCGAGCTGGCCGCGCTGCCGCTGGCGGATCTGGCCGAACTGGTCGAACCGGACGGGCCGGACGGTCTGCCGGACGGCGGTACGGAGGCCGCGCGGGTCCTCACCGGGGACCTCCGGGCGCGCATCGCGCCGGTCGTCGAGCTGGGCCTCGGCTACCTCAGCCTCGACCGGGCGGCCCCCACGCTCTCCGCCGGTGAGCTGCAACGGCTGCGGCTCGCCACCCAGTTGCGCTCCGGGCTCTTCGGCGTCGTGTACGTGCTGGACGAGCCGTCGGCGGGACTGCACCCGGCGGACACCGAGGCGCTGCTGGCGGTGCTGGAGCGGCTGAAGGCGGCGGGCAACTCGGTGTTCGTGGTGGAACACCACCTGGACGTGGTGCGCGGCGCCGACTGGCTGGTGGACGTGGGTCCGGGCGCGGGCGAGCACGGCGGGCGGGTGCTGCACAGCGGGCCGGTGGCGGAGCTGGAGAAGGTCGCGGAGTCGGCGACGGCCCGTTTCCTCTTCGACCGCTCGCCCGCGCCGGTGCGCCGGGTCCGCGAGGCACGCGGCTGGTTGCGGGTCGGTCCGGTCACCCGGCACAACCTGCGCGGGGTGACGGCGGAGTTTCCGCTGGGCGTGTTCACGGCCGTCACCGGTGTCTCGGGATCCGGGAAGTCCACGCTCGTCGGCGAGCTGGCGGAGGAAGGGGAGGGGGTGGGCCGGCTGCTGCGGGTGGACCAGAAGCCGATCGGTCGTACGCCGCGCTCCAATCTGGCGACCTACACGGGTCTGTTCGACGTCGTGCGGAAGGTGTTCGCGTCCACGTCGGAGGCCCGTGCGCGGGGTTACGGCGTCGGCCGGTTCTCCTTCAACGTGCCGGGCGGCCGCTGCGAGACCTGCCAGGGCGAGGGGTTCGTCAGCGTGGAGCTGCTGTTCCTGCCGAGCACGTACGCGCCGTGCCCGGACTGCGGGGGCGCCCGCTACCGGCCCGAGACGCTCGAAGTGGCGTACCGCGGGCGGAACATCGCCGAGGTGCTGGACCTGACGGTGGAGGGCGCGGCGGAGTTCTTCGCGGACACCCCGGCCGTGGCCCGCAGTCTGCGCACGCTCCTCGACGTGGGCCTGGGCTATCTCCGCCTCGGCCAGCCGGCGACCGAACTCTCCGGCGGCGAGGCCCAACGCATCAAGCTGGCGGCCGAGTTGCAGCGCGGCCGACGCGGTCACACGCTCTACCTCCTGGACGAGCCGACGACCGGACTGCACCCGGCCGACGTCGAGGTGCTGATGGACCGGCTGCACGGGCTGGTCGACGCCGGGCACACGGTCGTCGTGGTGGAGCACGACATGACGGTGGTCGCGGGCGCGGACTGGGTGATCGACCTGGGCCCCGGCGGCGGCGTAAGTGGCGGCCGGATCGTGGCGACGGGCCCCCCGGCCCGGGTGGCACGCACCCCGGGCAGCACGACGGCACCGTATCTGGCCCGGGCACTGCCCTGAGTGCCGTCGGCGCAGTCGTCAGGGGGCGTGGGTCCGGGCGGGGGCGTGCGGGGTGGGGTCGGCGGCCGTGGCCAGGGAGCGGCGGTCGAGGTGGCGGCCCGCCGGGATCAACGGCCGTATCTCCACCTCCGCCACCAGGTCCCGGGCCCTGGCGACCCGCCACAGCGAGGCGAGCAGGGTGTCCTCGCCGACGAACGCGGGCGCGGTACTGGCGGCCCGGCCGGCCCGCAGGTAGCGCAGCCGTACCGGCTGCACGGGCACCCCGGCGTCCAGGGCGGCCTGGAAGACGGCACGGTGGAAACGGCCCCGGGCCCGTCCGCACCAGGTACTGCCCTCGGGGAAGGCGACCACGGCGGCGCCCGCGCGCAGCGCCCCGGCGATCCGGGCCACCGTGTCGGGCAGTGCGCGCAGCCGGTCGCGCTCGATGAACAGGACCCCGCCGCGGGCCACCAGGGCGCCCGCCACCGGCCACCGCCGGATCTCGGCCTTGGCGAGCATCCGGGCCGGGCGCACGGCACCGAGCAGCGGGATGTCCAGCCAGGAGATGTGGTTGGCGACCAGCAGCAGTCCGCCGGTGGGCACGGCGGCGCCGGTGACGCGGACCCGGACCCCGGCGGCCCGTACGATCGCCCGGCACCACCGGCGCACCCACTGGGCGGGGAGACGGCCGCCGAGCGGGCACCATACGATCCCGGCCAGCACCAGGACCACGACCGTCGCGAGCCGCAGCACCGCGCGGGGTACGGCGACGCAGGGCCCGGCCGGCTCCACGCACGCGGCGGGGGTGCACGGCGCGCCGGGCAGCCAGACGCTCATCAGGCCGGGACGAGGGAGAGGAAGTGCCGCAGGTAGCGCGCGTTGACCCGGCGCATCGACAGCAGCACGTACAGGTCGGCCACCTTGAAGTCCGGGTCGTGCGCGGGCTCGCCGCAGACCCAGGCGCCCAGGCGCAGGTAGCCGCGCAGCAGGGCGGGGAGTTCAGCCCGGGCGGCGGGGGCGGGGGCGGTGGCGTCCGGGGTCCAGGGCAGCAGCGGCCGTACCCGGAACTCCTGCGGCGCCAGGTGCTTGGCGCGCACCCGGTCCCAGGTCGCCGACGCGAGGGCGCCGCCGTCCGCCAGCGGAACGGAGCAGCAGCCGGCCAGCCACTCGTGGCCCCGGTCGACCATGTAGCGGGCGATGCCGGCCCAGATCAGCCCGATGACGGCGCCGTCGCGGTGGCCGGGGTGCACGCAGGAGCGGCCGACCTCGACCAGGCCGGGCCGGACGGCGTCCAGGCGGGCCAGGTCGAACTCGGCCTCGGAGTAGAGCCGCCCGGCGGCCGCGGCGCGCTCCGGCGGCAGCAGCCGGTAGGTGCCGACGACCTGCCCGGTCAGTTCCTCGCGGACGAGCAGGTGGTCGCAGTGGGCGTCGAAGGCGTCGACGTCGTACCCCGGCTGCGAGGTGGACAGCAGGGCGCCCATCTCCCCGGCGAAGACGTCGTGCCGCAGCCGCTGCGCGGCACGCACGTCGGCCTCGTCGCGGGCCAGGGTCACGGTGTAGCGGACGGGTGCGGCGTGCTGCGGGGCACGGTCGAGCGTGATGACGCCGGTCATGGCACTCTCCTGGTCACGGGCCGGGTCGGCGGGAGGCGACGGGCCGGCGCTCCGGTCCGCCGCTCCTGTTCTTCCGACGCCGGTTGGCGTCCACGTGACGCCTGCTGGGAGAACGCATGTGCGGCTGCTGAACGGCTCACGCCCCGGGGGGCGGGTCAGCGACCGGCCACCTTCCGGGTCGCCCGCAACCACTCCTTGTTCATGTTCGTGATGGACATCAGGGGAATCCCCTTGGGGCAGGCGGTCGCGCACTCGCCGGCGAGCGTGCAGCCGCCGAAGCCCTCCTCGTCCATCCGCGCCACCATGTCCAGCACCCGGGTCTCCCGCTCGGGCGCCCCCTGCGGCAGTACGTTCAGATGGTTGACCTTGGCCGAGGTGAACAGCATCGCCGCGCCGTTCGGGCAGGCGGCCACGCACGCGCCGCAGCCGATGCACTCGGCGTGCTCGAAGGCGAGGTCGGCGTCCGGTTTGGGCACCGGCGTCGCGTGCGCCTCCGGCGCGGCGCCGGTCGGCGCGGTGATGTAGCCCCCGGCCTGGACGATGCGGTCGAAGGCGGACCGGTCCACGACCAGGTCCTTGATCACCGGGAAGGCGGCCGCCCGCCACGGCTCGATGTCGATCGTGTCGCCGTCCCGGAAGGACCGCATGTGCAGCTGGCAGGTGGTGGTCCGCTCGGGGCCGTGCGCCTCGCCGTCGATGACGAGGGAGCAGGCGCCGCAGATGCCCTCGCGGCAGTCGTGGTCGAAGGCGACCGGGTCCCGGCCGGAGAGGGTGAGCTGTTCGTTCAGGACGTCCAGCATCTCCAGGAAGGACATGTCGGGGGAGATGCCGTCCACCTCGTAGGTGGACATGGCACCGTCGGCGTCGGCGTTCTTCTGCCGCCAGACGCGCAGGGTGAGCTTCATGCGTAGCTCCGCTGGGTCGGATGGACGTACTCGAAGACCAGGTCTTCCCTGTGCAGGACGGGGGCGGAGCCGGTGCCTGCGAACTCCCAGGCGGCCGCGTAGGAGAACTCCTCGTCCCGGCGGGCGGCCTCGCCGTCGGGCGTCTGGGACTCCTCGCGGAAGTGGCCGCCGCAGGACTCGGTGCGGTGCAGCGCGTCGAGGCACATCAGCTCGGCCAGTTCCAGGTAGTCGACGACGCGGTTGGCCTTCTCCAGCGACTGGTTGAACTCCTCGCTGCTGCCCGGCACCTTGATCCGCCGCCAGAACTCCTCGCGGATCCGCGGAATCCCCTCCAGGGCCTTGCGCAGCCCGGTTTCGGTGCGGGCCATGCCGCAGAACTCCCACATGAGTTCGCCGAGTTCGCGGTGGAAGGAGTCGGGGGTGCGGTCGCCGTCGACGGACAGGAGCAGGTTGATCCGGTCCTCGGTCTCCGCCAGCACCTCCTGCACGACGGGGTGTTCCCGGCCAACCTCGTCCTGGTGGGGGTTGCGGGCGAGGTAGTCGTTGATGGTGGCCGGCAGCACGAAGTAGCCGTCGGCCAGGCCCTGCATCAGCGCCGAGGCGCCCAGGCGGTTCGCGCCGTGGTCGGAGAAGTTGGCCTCGCCGATCGCGAACAGGCCCGGGACGGTGGTCTGCAGGTCGTAGTCGACCCACAGGCCGCCCATCGTGTAGTGCACGGCCGGGTAGATGCGCAGCGGCACCTCGTACGGATCCTCGTCGGTGATCCGCTGGTACATGTCGAAGAGGTTGCCGTACCGGGCCTCGACGGCCGCCCGGCCCATCCGGGCGATGGCGTCGGCGAAGTCCAGGTACACTCCCTGCCCGCCCGGGCCCACTCCCCTGCCTGCGTCGCAGACGTTCTTCGCGGCGCGGGAGGCGATGTCGCGCGGGACCAGGTTGCCGAAGGACGGGTAGAGGCGCTCCAGGTAGTAGTCGCGCTCGTCCTCGGGGATCTTGTTCGGCGGGCGGTCGTCGCCCTTGGCCCGGGGCACCCAGATCCGGCCGTCGTTGCGCAGCGACTCGCTCATCAGGGTGAGCTTGGACTGGTGCTCGCCGGTGCGCGGGATGCAGGTGGGGTGGATCTGCGTGAAGCAGGGGTTGGCGAAGTAGGCACCGCGCCGGTGGGCCCGCCAGACGGCGGTGGCGTTGGAGTTCATGGCGTTCGTCGACAGGTGGAAGACGTTGCCGTAGCCGCCGCTGGCGAGTACGACGGCGTCCGCGAAGTACGTGTCGATCCTCCCGGTGACCAGGTCCCTCGCCACGATCCCGCGCGCCCGCCCGTCGACGACGATCAGGTCGAGCATCTCGGTGCGCGGGTGCATCTCGACGGTGCCGGCGGCGATCTGCCTGCTGAGCGCCTGGTAGGCACCGAGCAGCAGTTGCTGGCCCGTCTGGCCGCGGGCGTAGAAGGTCCGGGACACCTGGACGCCGCCGAAGGAGCGGGTGTCGAGGAGGCCGCCGTACTCCCGTGCGAACGGCACGCCCTGTGCCACGCACTGGTCGATGATCTCCACGGAGATCTGCGCGAGGCGGTGCACGTTCGACTCGCGCGCCCGGAAGTCGCCGCCCTTGACGGTGTCGTAGAAGAGCCGGTGGACGGAGTCGCCGTCGTTGCGGTAGTTCTTCGCCGCGTTGATGCCGCCCTGCGCGGCGATCGAGTGGGCCCGGCGCGGGGAGTCCTGGTAGCAGAACTGGACGACGTGGTAGCCCTGTTCGGCGAGGGTGGCCCCGGCGGAGCCGCCCGCGAGGCCGGTGCCGACCACGATGACGGTGTGCTTTCGCCGGTTCGCGGGGTTGACCAGCCCGGCCTCGAAACGGCGCTTGTCCCAGCGCTGGTCGATCGGTCCGGTGGGGGCCTTGGTGTCGGCGACGGGGTCGCCGGTGACGTAGTCGGTGTAGGTCATGTTCAGCTCACCACTCCGGTCATGACGCCCACGGGTACGGCGACGAAGCCGGCCGTGAGCAGCAGCGCGAGGACGTCGGCGGCGGTCTTCAGGGCACGGTCGCGGGCGCGGCTGCCGACGCCGAGGGTCTGGGCCGCGCTCCAGAAGCCGTGCCGGATGTGCAGGCCGAGCGCGAGCATCGCGACGATGTAGACGACGTCGCCGTACCAGGTGGAGAAGGTGTCCACGACGTTCTGGTACGGGTGGCCCTCCTGGAAGCCGCCGGGGTGCAGGGTGCCGGTGGTCAGGTCGAGGATGTGCCAGACGATGAACAGGCCGAGGATGATCCCGCCCCAGCGCATGGTGCGCGTCGCATAGGTGGTCCTCGCCTTCCTGTGCACGTAGCGGCTGGGCCGCGCCTTGAGGTCGCGGCGGCTGAGCTGGTAGGCGGAGGTGGCGTGGGCGACCACGGCGACGACGAGGACGATCCGGATAAGCCAGAGCGTCCACTCGTAGTGCATGAACGGTTCGCCGACGGTGCGCAGCCAGTGGGCGTAGTGGTTGAACTCGCCCGCCCCGAAGTAGATCTTCAGATTGCCGATCATGTGTGCGACCAGGTAGAGCAGCATGATCAGACCGCTGACGGCCATCACCGCCTTCTTGCCGACGGAGCTGTCCCACATCGTGCGCGCCATGGACGGCCGTCGGTCCGTCCGCGTTGCCAGAGCCATGGTCCAAGACGCTAGGCCCGCGGATGCCGATCGGTCCAAGACATGGTCCGGCTCGATTCCATAGTCAGCGACTATCATCGAGGGGTGCAGTTCCAGCAGCTCCAGTACTTCGTGGCGGTCGCCGAGACCCGGCACTTCACCCGGGCCGCCGACCTGGTCCATGTCGCCCAGCCCTCGCTGTCCCAGCAGATCAAGGCGCTGGAGCGGGAACTGGGCGCGGACCTCTTCCTGCGGGCCCGGGGCAACATCACCCTCACCGACGCGGGCGAGGCGCTGCTGCCGCTGGCCCGGCGGATCCTGGCCGACGCCGACACCGCCCGGCACGAGGTGCAGGAGCTGGTGCAGCTGCGCAGCGGACGGGTGCGGCTGGGCGCGACGCCGAGTCTGTGCACCGGCCTGCTGCCGGATGTGCTGCGCGCCTTCCACGACCGGTATCCGGGGGTCCGGCTGCTGATCGAGGAGGGTGGCTCGCACGACCTGGTGCGGGAGCTGGCCCGCGGCGCCCTCGACCTCGCCCTGGTGGTGCTGCCCCTGCCCACTCCCTCGCCCGCCCTGACGACGGTGGAGCTGCTGCGGGAGGACCTGGTGGTGGTGTCCTCACCGGAGGCGCCCGCGCCGGGCCGGGGCGGGCGGGCGGTGGACATCGCCGAACTGGAAGGCGAACGGCTGGTGATGTTCCGGCACGGGTACGACCTGCGGGAACTGACCGTCACGGCGTGCCGCTCCGCCGGGTTCGAGCCGGACTTCGCCGTGGAGGGGGGCGAGATGGACGCGGTGCTGGGGTTCGTGCGGGCCGGGCTGGGCCTGGCCGTCGTTCCTCGGATGGTCGCCACCCGGGCCGGACGGGGGCTGCGGGTCACTCCGCTGGCCCGGCCGGGGTTGCGACGCAGCATCGCGCTCGCGCACCGCAGTGACGTCGCTCCGCCGCGGGCCGCTCGGGAGCTGCACCGGATGCTGGTCGAGCGGTGAGGCGGGGGGCGCGTCCGGGGCGCGCCTCCCGGAGTGGGGAGGCGCGCCCCGTTCCCGCTCAGCTCGTCGCGTCCGCCAGGGTCAGGTCGTGCAGGCGTTCCGGGGGGCCGGGGCGGGCGTAATACCAGCCCTGGGCCGTGTCGCAGCCCAGTATCCGCAGTTGTTCGGCCTGGGCTCCCGTTTCCACGCCCTCGACGGTGACCGCGAGGTCGAGGCTGTGGGCGAGGGAGACGATCCCCTCGACGATCTTCAGGTCGACGGGATCGGCGGGGAACTGCTGCATGCCCTGGGTGAAGGAGCGGTCCAGTTTGAGGATGCTCACCGGGAGGCGGCGCAGGTTGGCGAGGTTGGAGTAGCCGGTGCCGAAGTCGTCCAGGGCGATGTCGACGCCCATCTCGGCCAGCCGGCGCAGGGGCTTGAGCAGGTCGTCGTCGGCGCCGATGAGGGCGGACTCGGTGACCTCCAGGCAGAGCGCGTCCGGTGTCACTCCGGCGCGTTCGAGGATCTCGACCGTGTCCTTGACCAGGCCGGGGTGGGTGAGCTGGCACGGCGAGAGGTTGACGTTGATGCGCAACGGGCCGGCGGCCGTCTGTTCGCCGTACCGTTCTCGCCAGGCGCGGGCCTGGCGGATGGACTCCTCCAGCACCCAGCGGCCGAGCGGGACGATCAGCCCGGTGTGCTCGGCGAGCGGGATGAACCGGTCGGGACCCAGCACGCCGTGCTGCGGGTGCAGCCAGCGCACCAGGGCCTCGGCGCCCCGCACGCTGCCGTCGCCGAGGTGGACCAGCGGCTGGTACTCGATGAAGAACTCGCCGCGCTCCAGGGCCGTCGGCAGGGCGGTGGTCAGGCCGTGCCGGGTGATGGCGCGGGCGTCGGCCTCCGGGTCGGCCAGTTCGAAGCGGTTTCCGCCCGCCGACTTGGCCCGGTACATGGTGATGTCGGCACTGCGCAGTACCTCGGCGGGGGTGCGTTCCCCGGCCGGGCCCTCGACGATGCCCAGGCTGCCGCGGACCAGCAGGTCCCGGCCGTCGATGCTGACCGGGGTGACCAGGGCGCTCATGATGCGGTCGGCGAGGTCGTCGACCTCGCGCTGGGTGTCGGGGCCGGTGGTCAGCGCCACGAACTCGTCGCCGCCGAGGCGGGCGACCATCTCGCCGGGGGCGGTCGCGCAGGACTGCAGCCGGTCGGCGACCTCGACGAGCAGCCGGTCGCCGGCCGCGTGCCCGAGGCTGTCGTTGATGGTCTTGAAACCGTCCAGGTCGAGGTAGCACAGCCCGAAGCGCTGGCCGTCGCCCGCGTTCAGCGCCTTCTCCAGGCGCTCGAAGAACAGCGTGCGGTTGGGCAGGCCGGTGAGCGCGTCGTGGGTGGCCTCGTAGCGCAGCCGGAGGTTGAGCAGCCGGCGTTCGGTGGTGTCCTCCATGAGGGCGAGCTGGTACTGCGGGTTGCCGTCCGGGTCGCGCAGCAGGGAGACGGTGAGATTGGTCCACAGGACCGTTCCGTCGGGCCGGTTGAAGGCCTTCTCCAGGTGGTAGTGCTCGCGTTCGCCGCGGACGAGTTCCTCGTACAGCTTCCAGGTCTGCGGAGCGTCCTCCGGGTGCGTCCAGGCCGGCACCGGGCGGCCGCGCAGGGAGTTCTCGGTGAGCCCGAACATGCGCAGCAGCGCCTTGTTGACCTGGAGGACGTTGCCGTCGAGGTCGGCGATGCCGATTCCTATCGCGGCGCCCTCGAAGACGGCGCGGAAGCGAGCCTCGGTGGCGTGCAGCGCCTGCGCCACCACGCCCTGGGCGCGCAACGCGGCCTGGGCGATGGCCTCCTGCTCGCTCAGGGTGCGCCGGCGCAGGGCCTGGGCGTACCCGGCGGCCATCGAGTGCTGCAACCGGCTCGAGCGCATGCGCAGTTCGTCCTGCGGACCGTCACCGCCGCAGTAGAGCGCCAGATAGGCGTCGACGCAGTCCAGGGTGCGGGCGAGCGCCTCGGGGTCGGTGCAGTGCACATCGATCAGCGCGGCGCCGACCGCCTTGGCCTCTTCGGTGTCGAAGCTGTGGGCCCGCAGAACGGTGCTCAACCGGCGTGCCAGCGGCAGCAGTTGTTCCTCGAACTCCGGCCTGGTCAGGGACGTGGAGGTGACCGGGAAGAGCGCCCGGCTCCAGATCGTCGCGAACCGGCGCAGTCTGTCCTCCGGCCCGTCCGGCTCCGCGATCACGCCGTACGCCCCACGCCGGCGAACCCGGAGAACGCATAGGGATCCTCGTCCTCGGGCGCCGACTCGGGGCGCCAGTGCGGCATCGGCACCAGTCCGGGTTCCACCATGTCGTACCCCTCGAAGAACCGTGCGATCTCGTCGCGCGAGCGCATGATGAGCGGATTGCGGATGCCCTTGTATACGTCCACCGCGCCCTCGGCCCGCTCGGCGGGCAGCGGGATTCCCTCGTACGAGGCATGCGTGAGGATCAGCAGGCTGCCCGGCGCGAGGGCCTGGCGCAGCTCGGCCACGGCGGCGTAGGGGTCGTCCGTGTCTTCCACGAAGTGCAGTATGGCAACGAGCAGCAGGGCCACTGGCCGATTCAGGTCGATGAGCCGCTCGACCTCGGGGCTCGCGAGGATCTCCTGCGGCTTGCGGAGATCGGCCGCCACGACGCCGGCGTCGTCGTTGTCCGCCAGGACCGCCTCGCTGTGCGCCACGGCCACCGGGTCGTGGTCGACGTACACCACGCGGGCGCCCGGGACCGCCGCCTGGGCCACCTCGTGGACGTTGCCGAAGGTGGGGATGCCTGAGCCGACGTCGAGGAACTGGGTGATGCCCTCGTCCGCCGCGAAGCGCACGGCGCGGCGCATGAACGCGCGGTTGGCCTGCATGATCTTCGGCAGGCCCGGCAGGAAGTCCATGGCCCTGCGGGCCGCCTCCCGGTCGACCTCGAAGTTGTGGGATCCGCCCAGGTAGAAGTCGTAGATACGTGAAACGCTCGGCACCGAGATGTCGATGCTCCGTGGGGCCCAGGCGGGACGCTCCATGTATCTCTCCAAGGTGTGGACAACGTGTAGGCGATCCGGTGTTCGAGCTGAGGCTACTGATCGCCCGCCAAAGCGGCGACCCGAAACGGAAATTGACCGTCCGTTCCCGGTCACTGCCTGCGGCACGTGCCGGTGCGACCGCGCCGTGTGAAGGCGCTGTGAGAGCCCGCTGGATGCCTGCCGTGTGATGTCCCCGACACAGCGGTCCGCCCCCTCCGTGCGGTGCGGAGGGGGCGGACCAACGGTGACGCGCCCGGGGCGGGGCGATCGACCCTGGGGAGGTGATCTCAACTGCTGGGCGCGCCGACCGGCTTCCCGTCGGGCGAGACGGCGTACCACGTGCCGCCGACGCCCTGACCGTTGGTGTCTCCGGCGGCCTTGTCACCGGAGAAGGTGTAGATGGGCCAGCAGTTGACCGTCTGCTGCTTCTGGCCGTTGTCGGGCCGGGTGAAGCCCATGAGGCCCTTCTTCTGGACGCCCTTGGTGTCGTTCGGGCCGACCTCGCCGACGGCCGGCCACTTCACCAGGCAGGGGCCGGTGCAGTTCGAGACGACCTTCGGCCACGCCTTGTCCTTGAGGAACCGGTAGACCGTGTGGCCGTTCTTGTCGACGATGATGTCGCCGAGCTTGGGGTCCTTGCGGACCGAGAGACCGGGCAGGGAGGCGAGGGTCGCCTTCTTGCCGTCGGGGGCGAGGGCGAACCACTTGCCGCCTACGCCCTGGCCGTTGACGTCACCGGCGTTGACGTCCTTGGCGTAGCGGTAGGCCGGCCAGCCGCCGATGGTGAGCTGCTTGGTGCCGTCGGCGCGGGTGACCTCGCCGAGCAGGGCCTTGTCGATACCGGCGCCGGCCGTGGCGTCGCCCGCCGGGACCGGCGGCCAGGTGGTGGCGCAGTCGCCGGCGCAGTTCGACTTCGGCGGATTGGCGGTGTCCTTGTCGAACCGGTACAGGGTGAGGCCCGAACCGTCCGTCAGCACGTTGCCGAGATCGGGGTTGGTGGCCACGGTCAGCTTGCCGGCCGGGGCGGCCGCGGCGGGGGAACTGGCGTTCTGGTTGCCGTCGGCGCCGTAGCCATTGCCCGTACCGGTGCCGGTGCCCGTACCAGTGCCCGTGCCGGTACCCGTACCCGTACCGGTGCCGGTGCTTCCGTAACCGCCCGCCGGCGCCGTGGCTCCGACGTTCTGGGCCGCGGATGCCGGAGTGGTGGAATTGTCCGAACCGCATGCCGTGGTCAGCAACAGCATAGAAGCCGCCGTGGCCACCAGTGAGGCGGCCCGCCAGGAGGTCTTCATTGTCAACTCCCCATCATCGCCTGGATATTGCAGCGCCTGCTGTGCCGCCGCACGGCATTGGGTACGGACGGCGGGGGCGGAAGTGTTCAACGCGGCCGCATATTTCTTTCGAAACCCTGTGCCGGGACCCTGCCGGGGCCCCGCCGGGACGACGCCGGGACGACGCCGGGACGGCGCTCTCACCGCCGCGAAGTCGCCATCCCCTCACGCCCGTACGGATGTACGGACATGCCGGTGCGGCCGTCTTCCCGTTTCAAACCGCTGTACGTGATCTGTCCCCCCTTCGGGCCAATCCCGTCGCACTCCGGCGTGCGCGGATGCTCCGGGGCCCATGATCTTCGTCGTGCATGGACCCGAAGTGCCCCGACGCGCGCCCGCCACAAGGGCGTTGGCCCTCCTGACGCTGACGTGGCTGCTGGTCGGCTGCCCGGCCGGACCGGCGGCGGCCGACGCGTGTGCGTACGCCTCGACGGGCCCGGACGGCACGATGGCGGTGGCCGTCGCCGGTGACACGGGTGCCGCCTGGCCCGCTCCCTGGCGCTGTCCCCCGCCGCCGCCCTGCCCGAGCCCCACGCCCACCCCGACACCCACCCCGACACCCACGCCGACCCCGCCGCCCCGTCCGGCGCCGCCCCCGCCCAAACCCCGGCCGAGGCCCAGTCCGACGCCGACACCGAAGCCGGCTCCCCGGCCGGCGCCCCCGGTCCGGCCCGCCCCCGCGCCGCCGCCCCCGCCGGCGCCCGCCCCGGCGCCGAAGCCCGTGCCCCGGCCGAAGCCGACCCCGGCTCCCACGCCCAGGCCGCGTCCGGCCGTGCGCCCGGTCGTCTACCCCCGGTACCAGCCCCGGCCCACCGGCTCCCCCGCGCCCGGCCGTACCTCGCCGGTCACCTACGTCCTGCTCATCACCGTGCCCGCGATCATCGCCGTCGTCGCCCTGCGCCCGCGCTGACGCGCCGGCCCGTTCACCTGGAGGATCCGTTGTCGGATTGGCTTGTTCTCGCCCTCGCGATGCTGGGCGCCGGTGCCGTCGTGGTCGCGATCACCCTCGTGCGGCACAGGACGGCGCCCGAGGACGAAAATCCCGACGAGACCCCTGACGTCATCGAGTACATGACGATGTGGATCGGGGTGGTGTACGCCATCGTCCTGGGCCTGGCCATCGCGGGCGTGTGGGAGGCCCGCAGCGCCGCCCAGGACCATGTGCAGGCCGAGGCCCAGGCGCTGCACGAGATCTCGGAACGGGTCCGGGTCTATCCACCGGACGTCCGTGACCGTATTCGGGCCGATGTCAACGCCTATGTCGGACACGTGGTGACCACCGAGTGGAAGACGATGACCGACCACGAGCACGTCACCAACCGCGGCACCGAACTGCTCGACCGGATCCGCCAGGACGTCACCGACTACCAGCCGAAGTCCGACTTCGAGGCGCAGGCCTACCAGCCGCTGGTGGACCAGGTGGCCGCGGCCGACCAGGCACGCAACGCCCGCGCCGACTCGGTCGGAGCGACGATGCCGGGCGTGGTGTGGTTCGGACTGCTCGCCGGGGCCGTGATCACCGTCGCCATGGTCTTCGCGCTGCAGATCCGCCGCACCAGGCGTGAACTCGTCCTGGCCGGGCTGTTCTCCGCGACGATCGCCTTCATGCTGTTCCTGATCTGGGACTTCGACGCCCCCTACAGCCGGGGCATCACGGCGACCGCGCAGCCCTTCCTCAGCCTCTTCCCCCATATCACCGGGTAGCGGAGGCAGCAGGGGCGGTTCGCGGGGCCGGACCGCCGTCCCCCCTCCCGCGCAGGGGGGACGGACCGGCTCAGGTCCGGTCGCCGTGCCGGCGCCGCAGCCAGAACACACCGCCGGCGATCAGCGCCGAGCCGACCAGCCCGCCGCCGACGGCCATGTCGGCCGGGGTCGCCCCGCTGGAGCTGCCGCCGCCGACGCCGCCCAGTACCCCGCCGAGCACGGTGAACGCGTTCGGGCGGACCAGGACGCGGCCGTCGCAGTTGACCGCGATGTCGTAACGGCCCCGACGCGCGTCGCGGTCGACCGTCGCGACACCCCGTGACGCGTCCTCCCGGAACGGGAACAGCGGGGTGGGGCGGAAGGCCCGTGAGGTCATGGTGCCGCCGCGGCGGCAGCCTTCCACGGTGACGCTGAGCCGTCCCCCGGGGGCGACCACCCTGGGCGTGGCGACGATGTCGCGCGGACTGCCCTCGCCCCGGCCGCCGAATTCGTCACCCCGCCCGTTGAAGTTCCCCTCGCCCCGGCCGCCGAACTCGTCACCCCGCCCGTTGAAGTTCCCCTCGCCCCGGCCGCCGAACTCGTCGCCTCGCCCGCCGAATTCGTCGCCCCGGCCGCCGGGATTCTCACCGCGGCCGCCCAGATTGCCGTCCACCCGGCCGTTGAAGTTCCCGTCGACCCGGCCGTTGAAGTTCCCGTCGACCCGGCCGTTGAAGTTGGCGTCGCCCCGGTTGTTGAGATTCCCCTCGCCCCGGTTGTTGCCGCCTCCGGCGATGCCGCCCACGCCCCCTCCGATGACGGTGCCGACACCTCCTCCGATGTTGCCGACGCCTCCTCCGATGATGGTGCCGGTGCCCGAACCGACGCCGGTGCCCGACTGGTCGTTGAGGTTGTTGTTGCTCGGGCCGCCCCCGTTGCCCATGCCGTCCGCGACGGCCACGGGAGCGGCGAGCCCGAGGAGGGCGAGCGCGGTGCACGCGGCCGCCAGGGCACGTGAGTTTCGCATGTGATCCTCCGCGGAAGGCACCCCGGGACCTGTCCCCGGTCTATCGGCGAGAAAGCACCTCCCGACAAGACCCTCAGACGCCCGGAACACGCCCGCATGTCGAGAATGGGCCGTCCTGGTGAGGCAGCACGCCGTGCGAAAACCGCACAATCGGATGTTGTCCCAGGTCACGGGCCGTCAGAAATTTCCTCGGATCGGCAACTCGGATGGCGCACCGGAAGACGGGCGGGCCACCCGTTCGCCCACCGTCCCGTCGCCGGATGTGTGCGCGGGACTTAGCGTTTTCCCATGCGCTACGGACATGGCGGCGGCCGGGTCGCGACGGAATGGCGGATTTCCGCGTCCTTCCCGGTCCGGACCGCAGAAGAGGAGGAGCGGCTGAGGAAGCGCGCCCCCTGGGGCGTGATAGCGCTGGTCCTGCTGACCGGTCTGGCACTGATCCGCAATGGCTCGGGAGAGTTCGACGTCGGCCCTCCGCAGCCCGCCGCCGCGGTGGCGCCGGACAGCCGGGCCACCCCGGGCACCTTCGTCAGGGCACCGGATCCGCTGCCGTTCTCACAGGTCGACCGGGTGCGGATCCCCTCGATCCGGGTCGACGCGCCGGTGCTGCCGGTGGGCCTGGACTCGGATGGCTGGGTCGCCGCGCCCCCGCCGGCGGACCCCAACCTGGCGGGCTGGTTCAGCGGCGCCGTCTCGCCGGGCGAGAAGGGCACCTCCGTCATCGTCGGGCACGTCGACAACCAGCAGGGCCCCGCGGTGTTCTACGAACTGGGGGCGCTGAAGAAGGGGAATCGCATCGAGGTCCTGCGCAGGGACGGGAGGACCGCGGTCTTCGAGGTCTACGGGATCGAGGTCTTCGCGAAGAGCAACTTCCCCGGGGACCGGGTGTACGGCTCGAAGGGCGCACCGGAACTGCGGGTGATCACCTGCGGCGGCGGCTTCTCCAAGCAGCACGGGTACGACGGCAACGTCGTCGTCTTCGCCCGTCTGGCCGAGGTCCGCTGAGCGTCTTCGGCGCCCCGGCCGGGCGGCCGCGGCCCCGTCAGGTGCGGCGGCGGGGCGGCACGGTGAGGTGGTAGCCGGAGTCGATCAGATAGGGGAGGTACTCCCGGATCGCCCGGACGCTCTGCGAGCGGTCGCCGCCGGCGTCGTGGTCGAGCACGACGACGCCGGGACCGGCGCCGCTCTCGACGCGGTCGACGATGGTGGAGGTGCCGGGGGTCATCCAGTCGGTGGAGTCGACGGTCCAGGCCATCGGCTCCATGCCCATCTCGGCGCCCAGCTGGAACGCCGCCCGGTTCCAGGCCCCGTAGGGCGCCCGGAACCACTGCGGGCGTTCCCCGTAGGCGTCCTCGATGACGTCGCTGGTGCGTTCCATCTCGTCGCGGATCTCGGCCCGGCCCAGCTGGGTGAGGAGCGGGTGCGTCCAGGTGTGGTTGCCGACGACATGTCCCTCGTCGGCCATCCGGGCCAGCAGTTCCTTGTGCTCGACGGCCATCTCGCCGCACACGAAGAACATCGCGCGCACGTCGTGTGCGGCGAGGGTGTCCAGGATGTGCGGGGTGTAGTGGGGGTCGGGTCCGTCGTCGTAGGTGAGCACCATGGTGCGGCCGCGTCCGGAGACGCGCAGGATGGGTTCGCGGCGCACCTTGAGCCGGCCCGGCTCGGCGCGTGGGGATCCGTAGCCGGCCAGTGGCTGGAGGCGGTAGGCGGAGGGCGTGAGGGCCTGGCGGGCCTGTGGACCCGCGGCGGCGGCACCGTGTGCCGGCTCCTCGTCGCCGGTGCCCTCGATGAGCAGTCCGGCCGCGCCGGCGGCCCCCAGAGCGGCCGCGCCGGCGAGCAGGGCCCGGCGCCGCGTGAGCAACTGATCCTTCTGCATGTCTCATCACTCGCCCCACAGGACTGCGGCGCACCGCACCCGCACCGGTGCGGCGGCCGGAATGCACCCGGTCGGCGCAGTGAGCGGGTGTCAGCGACGGCGCACGAGGGGGAAGGGCAGTGTCTCGCGGATGGTCAGGCCGGTGAGGAACATGACCAGCCGGTCGACGCCGATGCCGAGGCCGCCGGTGGGTGGCATGGCGTATTCGAGGGCATGGAGGAAGTCCTCGTCGAGTTCCATGGCCTCGGGGTGGCCGCCGGCCGCGAGCAGGGACTGGGCGGTGAGACGCCGGCGCTGCTCGACGGGGTCGGTGAGTTCGGAGTAGGCGGTGCCGAGTTCGGTGCCGAAGGCGACGAGGTCCCAGCGTTCGGCGAGGCGTGGGTCGGTGCGGTGCTGACGGGTGAGCGGGGAGACGTCGGTGGGGAAGTCCTTGTAGAAGGTGGGCAGCTGGGTGCGTTCCTCGACGAGCCGCTCGTACATCTCCAGGACCACGTCGCCGTGCCCGCCGTCCGGGAGGTACGGCACGCCCGCCCGGTCGCACAGCCGGTGCAGCCGGGCCGGTTCCGTGCCCGGGTCGATCTCCTCCCCGAGTGCCTCGGAGATCGCGCCGTAGACGGTCCGGACCGGCCAGGGACCCGAGATGTCGTACTCCCGGCCGTCCTTGCGGGCCACCGGTGATCCGAAGGCGGCCGTCGCGGCGCCCTGGATCAGCTCGCGGGTGAGGTCGAGCATCACGTCGTAGTCGGCGAAGGCCTGGTAGGCCTCCAGCATCGTGAACTCGGGGTTGTGCTTGTAGGAGACGCCCTCGTTGCGGAAGGTCCGCCCCAGCTCGAACACCTTCTCCAGGCCGCCCACACACAGCCGCTTGAGATACAGCTCCGGGGCGATGCGCAGATAGAGGTCGAGGTCGTAGGCGTTGATGTGGGTGGTGAAGGGCCGGGCGTGGGCGCCGCCGTGGATCTGCTGGAGCATCGGGGTCTCGACCTCCAGGTAGCCGCGGTCCAGGAGGCCCTGGCGCAGGGCCTGCACGGCGACGGAGCGGGCGCGGAGCACGGCGCGGGCGTCGGGGCTGGTGACCAGGTCCAGGTAGCGGCGGCGGACCTTGGCCTCGGGGTCGGCGAGGCCGCGGTGTTTGTCGGGCAGCGGGCGCAGGCACTTGCCGGTGAGCTGCCAGGAGGTGACGAAGACGGTCGGCTGTCCCTTGTCGCTGAGGCCGGCGCGGCCGGTGGCGGTGATGTGGTCGCCGATGTCGGTGTCGGCGGTGAAACGGTCGAGGGCGGGTCCGGATCCGGCGCGGGTGAGGGCGAGTTGGTGGTCCGCGGACCAGTCGCGCAGGACCACGAAGACGATGCCGCCGAAGTCGCGGACCAGCATGACCCGTCCGGCCACGGTGACCTCGGCGCCCCGGGGGACGTCGGCGAGGGCGTGGGTGGGGGCGGGGGCGCCGACGGGATAGGGGTCGGTGCCGTCGGCGCGCAGCCGGTCCAGGGTGCGGTACCGGACGCGGACCTGGTCGGGCAGGCCCGCGTCCGGGGCGACGGGTCCGGCCTGGTCCCCTCCGTCGAGGCCGAGCGCCGTCAGGGGCGGCAGGCCCTCGGTGGTCGCGGGCCGCTGCCCGCCCTTCGGGTGCCCCTTTCCCCAGAGTTTGCGCAGGGAGGGTACGGAGACGAAGCCCTCGGCGATGCCGGAGGCCAGGCCGATGCGGGCGAGGGAGCCGGCGTCGCCGTAGCAGAGGAAGCGCGGGAACCACTCGGGCCGGTACTTGGCGTTGGAGCGGTAGAGGGCCTCCAGCTGCCACCACTTGGAGAAGAACAGCAGCAGGTGGCGCCAGAGGCGCAGGACGGGGCCGGCGCCGATGCGGGCGCCCTCCTCGAACGCGGAGCGGAACACGGCGAAGTTGAGGGAGACCCGGCGCACTCCCAGTTTCGGTGCGGCCGCGCAGAGTTCGGCGACCATGAACTCCATGACGCCGTTGGGGGCGCTGCGGTCACGGCGCATCAGGTCGAGGGAGATGCCGTCGCGGCCCCAGGGTACGAAGGACAGCAGGGCGAGCAGACTGCCGTCCGCGCCGATCGCCTCCACGAGGAGGCAGTCGCCGTCGGCCGGGTCGCCGAGCCGGTCCAGGGCCATGGAGAAGCCGCGCTCGGTCTCGGTGTCGCGCCAGGCGTCGGCCTTGTCGATCACCTCCTCCATCTCCTCGTCGGTGAGGCCGGCGTGGCGGCGGACGCGGCAGGTGGCGCCGGTGCGGCGGACGCGGTGCACGGCCTGCCGGGTGACCCGCATGTCGCGGCCGTCCAGGTCGAAGTCGGCGACGTTCAGGATCGCCTCGTCGCCGAGCTGGAGGGCGCCGAGACCGGCCCGGGCGTAGGCGGTGGCGCCGTCCTCGGAGGCGCCCATCACGGCGGGCGCCCAGGCGTGCCGGCGGGCGACGTGGAGCCAGGCGGCGATGGCGTGCGGCCAGGCCTCCGGGTCGCCCACCGGGTCTCCGCTGGCCAGGCAGACGCCGGCCTCGACCCGGTAGGTGACGGCGGCCTTGCCGCTCGGCGAGAAGACGACGGCCTTGTCCCGGCGGGTGGCGAAGTAGCCGAGGGAGTCCCGGGTGCCGTAGGCCGCGAGCAGGGCGCGGATGCGGGGCTCCTCGTCGCCGTGCAGGGCCGCCTCCAGGCGCTGCGAGCGGAACAGGGCGGCGGCGGCGTTCAGCAGCGCGAGCGCGCCGAGCAGCCCGAGCACGAAGGTCACGCGGCGGGGCGGCCGGCCGGAGAAGGAGCTGTTCGACACCAGGCCGCCGCAGATCCGGTCGGCGGCCCAGGCCAGGTGCTGGCCCTCGGGCAGCGACCCGGGGAACAGCGACACCAGGCCCCAGCCGGCCAGGATCGCCACGGCCAGGCCGCCCAGCAGCACGGCGAGCGCCCGCCACACGGCGCCGCGGCGGGAGGCGGCGTAGAACTCCCCGCGCGCCACGACCAGCAGGGAGAGGGCCAGTGCGCACACCACGAACGACGGCAGCGACTCGGCGTACATGCCGAGCGCCACGCCCAACCCGTTGGTGAGCACCAGCAGGCCCAGGTAGACGACGACCAGCCACCAGGCGATCTTCTTGCGGGCGCCGGTCGCGGCGGCCAGCAGGAAGAGGAAGACGGCGTAGGCGAGGTTGGCGCTGACCGGGACGACGAGCAGGTCCAGGGCGTGCACGAGCGGGTCGAGCGCACGGCGCAGCGGGGCGATGAAGGCGAGCAGGGCGCAGAGCAGGCCGAGCGCGCCGAAGAAGGTCGCGAAGGCCTCCGGTACCCGGCCGAGCCGGCCGCCGGCGGGTGTGCGGGCCGGGCCCGTGGCGTCCGTTCCCGTGGCGGGGTCCACGGTGGCAGTCATGGTTCCGACTCTAGGAAGGCCCGGGGTGGTCCGCCCGTCGAGCGGGCCCGTGCTCCGGCGGGACCTGGGGTTTCCGATAGCCTCACGGCCGTGACGGAACAGCACGAGCAGCATGAGCGGCACGGGCACCGGTTCGAGCGGGGCACCGACGGGCCGAAGGTCATCGTGGTCGGAGTGGACGGTTCCGATTCCTCCCTCCGTGCGGCGGCGTACGCGGGCGGTCTGGCCCGGCGGCAGCATGCGCTGCTCGCCCTGGTGTACGTGCAGCCGGTGCTGGCGGCCGGGGCGGCGATGGGCGCGCCGGTGGCGGAGACGACGGACCGGATCGCCGAGGACCTGATCGCGGAGATCCGGGAGGCGGCGGAGCGCAGCAAGGGGATATTCGACGTGCGCTGGGAGTTCCACACCTTCCGTGGTGACCCATACGCCGGACTGGTGAAGGCGGCGGACGAGCTGACGGCGGACGCGGTGGTGGTGGGCGCCTCGGAACAGGCCGGGCACCGGATCGTCGGCTCGGTGGCGGTGCGCCTGGTGAAGGCGGGGCGGTGGCCGGTGACCGTCGTACCGTAGGGCCGCGCCGTCGCCGGGATTGGGCGCGTACGTGCGGGGCACACAGGGTGTCGTAGGCGCCCGGGACCCGTGCGTGGCGTCTTCCGTGCGGGGCACCCCTGAGCCATCATGATCCGCCGTCAGCCCGTTGCCACAGGCGAAGAGGTGAGACGCATGGCCAAGCTCCGTGCGGGTGAGGGCATTCTCCGGCGCAAACCGATCGAGCACATCGAAGCCAGCGAGGTCGGCGAGGGCACCCGCCTGGACAAGTCGCTGGGCCTGGCGCAGCTGACCGCGATCGGCGTCGGCGGCATCATCGGCGCGGGGATCTTCACACTGGCCGGCACGGTGGCCAACGGGACGGCCGGTCCGGCGGTGCTGGTGTCGTTCCTCATCGCCGGCCTGGCGAGCGCGTGCGCCGCGCTGTCGTACGCCGAGTTCGCCGGGCTGATCCCGAAGGCGGGGTCCGCCTACACGTACGGGTACGCGGTGCTCGGCGAGTTCGCGGGCTGGTTCATCGGCTGGGACCTGCTGCTGGAGTACACCGCGATCGTGGCGGTGGTGGCGATCGGGATCTCCGGCTACTTCTCGTTCCTGGTGGAGGAGATGGGTGCGAGGCTGCCCCACTGGATGCTCGGCGCGCCCGGGACCGGGGACGGCCACCGGGTCGATCTGTTCGCGGCCGTGCTGTGCCTGCTGATCGCCTACCTGCTCAACCTGGGCATCCGCAGCGCGGCCCGCTTCGAGACGTTCGTGGTCGCGCTGAAGGTCCTGGTCGTCCTGCTGGTGATCGGTGTCGGTGTGTTCCACATCGACACCGGGAACTACCACCCGTTCTTCCCGTTCGGGATCAGCGGGGCGTTCACCGGGGCGGCGACCGTGTTCTTCGCGGTCTTCGGGTACGACGCCATGTCGACGGCGGCCGAGGAGTCGAAGGACGCGCAGCGGCACATGCCGAAGGCGATCGTCTACTCGCTGGCGATCTCGATGGTGCTGTACGTGGCGGCCTGCCTGGTCCTGACCGGCATGCAGAACTACCGGCACATCGACCCGGAGAGCGGCTTCTCGACGGCGTTCAAGTCGGTGGGTCTGAGCGGGCTGGCGGACGTGATCGCGGTGGGCGCGATCATCGGCATCCTGACCGTCATGTTCACGTTCATGCTGGGGGTGACCCGGGTCTGGTTCTCCATGTCCCGGGACGGGCTGCTGCCCCGGTGGTTCGCGAAGACGCATCCGACGCGGCACGTGCCGACGCGGGTGACGTGGATCGTGGGGGCGGCCTCGGCCGTCCTCGCCGGGTTCGTGCCGATCGGCGAGGCGGCCGAGCTGACCAACATCGGCATCCTGCTGGCGTTCGTGGTGGTGTGCACGGCGGTGATCGTCCTGCGCTACCGGCAGCCGGACCTGCCGCGCACCTTCCGTACGCCGTGGATGCCGTTCGTGCCCGCGCTCGGCGTGGTCTTCTCGGTCTGGCTGATCACCTTCCTGCAGTGGCAGACGTGGGTGCGGTTCGTCGTGTGGTTCGCCATCGGCTGTGTGATCTACTTCGGCTACTCGTACAAACGGTCGGTGCTGGCCGCACAGCGGCCCACCGAGTGATCACTCCCCGAGGACCAGCCCGTCCTTGGCGGCCCCGCGGGCGAGCACCACGTCCCTGATCCGGTCGCGCACGGCGACCAGGTCGGCGCCCTCGCCGATCGCCCGGTCGAGGTCGACCACCCGGCCGGCGTCGAGGTCGTAGGCGAGCGGGACGAACTCGGCGCGGGTGACCTGCCAGCGGTCGCCGGGGGCGGCGGGCGGGGCGAAGGCGAAGCGGGCGATCGTCGACTCGTCGGCGCGCGGGTCGCGGGCGCCGCGGGCGTCGCGCATCTCGCCGGCGACCTCGTCGCCGAGGCCGTAGACCACCCAGGTGCCGTTGACCTTCTCGTAGGGCTGCGGGACGTGGGCGTCGCCGCCGAGGATCAGGTCGATGTCGGGGCGGCCGTCGGTGCGGGCGGCGGTGAGGTGCTGGGCGAGGGCGATCTGCCGCTGGTCGGGCGCGTCCTGGCCCTCGGTGCCCCAGTCCAGGGAGACGACCACCACGTCGGCCCCGGCCCGCCGGGCGGCGCGGGCGTCGGCGAGGATGCGCCGTTCGTCGATCAGGTTGACCGCCCAGGGCCGGCCGGACGGCAGGGCGATGCCGCCGGTGCCCGCGGTGTAGGACAGGTGTGCCACCTTCGCGGGGCCCGCCTGCAGCAGCGTGACGGAGCGCGCCTCCGCCTGGGTGCGGGCGGTTCCGGAATGCCTGAGGCCGGCCCGGTCCAGGGCGTCCAGGGTGCCGCGGATACCGGGGGCGCCGTCGTCCAGGGCGTGGCCGGAGGCGGTGGAGCAGGCGTCGTAACCGCTCGCGGCGAGTCCCTCGGCCAGCTTCGGGGTGGCCGTGGCGGCGGGGCGGCCGTCGGCGGTGTCGCGCACGGTCTCCAGATGACACAGGGCCAGGTCGGCGTGGGAGACGAGGGGTTCGACGCCGGCCAGCATCGGGCGGAAGTCGTAGCCGCTGCCGCCGGCGTCGAAGGCGGCCCGGTCGACGACGGAGGCGTGCGGCAGGACGTCACCGGAGGCGACCAGGGTGAAACCGCGGGCGGCCGCGGGCGGCGCCGGCAGTCCGGCCGCGGCGGAGACCTGCCGCTCGTGGTTCTGGCAGGCGGCCGCCGCCGTGAGGAGGGCGGTCACGGCCAGGGCCACCTGGTGTCTGCGTGCGATCATCAGCTCACCCCAAGGGTTCGTATTTACCGATTAAATGGGTACGAATCTGGGTCCCTTCGCAAACGACTTCCCCGGGATCATTAACCCGTCCGGTGCCCTCCACCGCCCGGCGGAGGACCGTTCACCGACGCGATCGACCGTCCGTCGCAGATCCGGGCACGCCCCCTGTCCCCCGGACGCACCCCGCGGTGCCATACGGCCATGACGGCCGGAACCACCCTTCCCGACGGGACGACGACCGCCGAGCACGAGCTGGCCGCGCTCCAGCGCGAGCACGGCCGCCCCCTCTTCGCGCTGCTGCTCAGGCTCTCCGACGGCGACCGGCAGCGCGCCGAGGACCTCGTGCAGGAGACCCTGGTGCGCGCCTGGCAGCATCCCGAGGCCCTGCGCGCCGACGCCTTCGACTCCGTACGGCCCTGGCTGCTGACCGTCGCCCGGCGGCTCGCCATCGACGCCCGGCGGGCCCGGCTGGCGCGGCCGCCCGAGGCCGGACACGAGGTCCCGGAGAACGCGCGGGTGATCGCCGACCACGCCGAGCGGGCCGCCACGACGCTCGACGTCCGGGAGGCTGTGAAGACACTCACGCCCGAGCACCGTGACGTCCTGGTGCTCCTGTACTTCCTGGGGGCCAGTGTGGCGGAAGCGGCGCAAACCCTGGGAATTCCACCCGGTACCGTGAAGTCGCGCGCGTACTACGCGCTGCGCGCCCTGCGCCGGGTTCTTCCGGGATACACGGCCGACCTGGGATGAAACCGAGCCCTGCGCAAAGCCTTCGCAAAGCGCCTTGCTGTGGACCGTGTCGGGGCAATCAGCTGTCTTCATCCGTGTTCCGGACGGGGGCCAGGTCCGGGGGTCGGGCGACGCGCACGCACCGGAGGAAGGCAGGAAGGGATGCTGCACAGAGGTCAAGAGAGCACGGACGGCACGGGCGGTGGCGAACTGGCCGTTCCGATGGCCTGGTTGTACGCGGAGTACATCGCCGACGAGCTGTTGCGCACCGGTGATCTGATGCCGCCCACGTCCTTCGAGTTCCGGGCCGGCCGGGACGCGCTGGCGCTCACCGTCTTCCTGTCCGACACCGACGGCGAACTCTCGGGCATCCGGGTCGTCTCCCAGCTGGAGAACTGGCTGTCGCTGACCGCGTACGACCAGCCGTGGCAGGAGTGGGTGGGCGAGCGCATGGCCCACCTGGCCGCCGAGGCGGCCCGTACCGCCGGCCCCGCGCCGGACCTGGCGCTGGCCGCCGACGCCTGGCGCTGGCTGGAGGAGACCGAGCTGCTCGCGCCCGACCTGGACGCCGTACCCGGCGGCGGGGCGGTGTTCGGCGAGGACGACGGGCCGAAGGTGTGGACCCCGGCCTGGCGGCTCGGACTGCCCCTGGGGCACCTCGCCATCCATCTCTTCTGAGCTCTTCCGAGACGGATCCCGCGGGGCCCTTCCGAGGCGGATCCCGCGGGGCCGGAGTTTTTTTCCACCGGGACCAATCCGCGCGGCCGGCCGCTCCGAATCTCCTGGCTGTCTTTCTGTAGGTGGCTTGAGTGATTCGGCTGTCGGCTGCGTACGGGTGGGAGCAAGGAGTAACCCCACCCACACCCTTCGGCACGAGGATTCGGCATGAGGTCCCTGGAAAGGCATCGCGACGTCGGCGCGTACGCGCTCGGCGTGCTGGACGAGGCGGAGGCCTTCCGCTTCGAGGACCACCTCATGGAGTGCCCTCGCTGCGCGGCACACGTGACCGAATTCGGCCCCGCGGCACGGCAGTTGATGCTGTACCGGCGGGCCACGCCGCGCTTCGTGCACCCCATGGCGCAGCCCGGTCCGCGACTGCTGGACCGGCTGCTCGGCGACATCGCCACCCGGCACCGGGCGGGCCGCCGGCGGTTGCTGTACGGCCTGGCCGCCTCGGTGGTGTTCGCCGTCGCCGGTCCCGGGATCATGGCGTACGCCGGCCATCAGGACGGCCCGACCGTGCGCGTCACGGCGGCGACCGACGCGAAGTCGGGGGTGTGGGCGCAGGTCCGCACCGAGGACGAGGAGTACGGCAGCCAGGTCGAGCTGCAGGTGAAGGACGTCTCGGGCCCGCACTCCTGCCGGCTGGTCGCCGTCGGCCACGACGGCTCCGAGCAGGTGGTGACCAGCTGGATGGTGCCCGGCCACGACGGCGCCGTGAACACCATGCACGGCGGCTCCTCGATGCGCACCGGCGAGATCGACCACTACGACGTGCGCACCTCCGACGGCGGGCACCTGGTGAGCCTCGGCGTCGAGTAGGCCCGGGCCGGCACCGGCCGGGTACCGGCTACTTCAGCAGGCGGGACAGCCGGCGGTCGGCCAGCGGTTTTCCTCCGGTCTGGCAGGTCGGGCAGTACTGCAGCGAGGAGTCGCTGAAGGAGACCTCGCGGACGGTGTCCCCGCACACCGGGCAGGGCTCGCCGGTGCGGCCGTGGACGCGCAGGCCGCTCTTCTTCTCCGCCTTCAGCCGGCCGGCCGCCACGCCCCGGGAGCGCTCCACCGCCTCGCCGAGGGTCGAGCGCAGCGCCTGGTGGAGCCGGTGGACGTCCTCGGGGGCGAGGGAGGCGGCGAGTCTGAACGGGGACATCCGGGCCGCGTGCAGGATCTCGTCGCTGTAGGCGTTGCCCACCCCGGCGATCAGGCTCTGGTCACGCAGGGCGCCCTTGATCTGCCGGCGCTCGTCCTTCAGCAGCGCGGCCAGGCGGGCCTCGTCGAATTCGTCGGCGAGCGGGTCCGGGCCGAGGCGGGCCACGCCGGGCACCTCACGCGGATCCCGTACGACGTAGACCGCGAGGCGCTTCTGGGTTCCCGCCTCGGTCAGGTCGAAGCCCTCGCCGGTCTCCAGGGCGGCCCGCAGCGCGAGGGGCCCCTTGCCGGGGCGCGGCGGCCCGTCGGGCAGCCGGTCCCGCCAGTGCAGCCAGCCGGCCCGGCCCAGATGGGTCACGAAGTGCAGACCGGCGCCGCCTTCCAGGTCGAGGAACTTCCCGTGCCGGCGCACGGCGGTGACCTCGCTGCCCTCGAAGGCGCCGATCGGGGGGTCGTACGTCTTCAGCACGCTGACGGCGACCGGCAGCACCCGCACGACCTGGTGGCCGACCAGGTGTTCGGTCAGGAAGTCCTTGAGCGCTTCGACCTCGGGCAGTTCCGGCATACGTCCAGGGTGCCACCGGGCACCGACAGCGCCAGGCGGGCCGTCAGGCGGGGGGTCCGGTCCGCTCCGGCACCAGGAACTCGCACCACACCGCCTTGCCGCCGCCGCGCGCCTCCACGCCCCACACGTCCGCGAGCCGGTCGACGAGGAGCAGGCCGCGTCCCGAGACGCCCGACTCCCCGGCGTCCCTGCGGCGGGGCAGGGCGCTGGAGGAGTCCTCGACCTCGACGCGCAGCCTGCGGCCGCTGCCGGACAGGACCCTCAGGGTGACGACCGCGGCGCCCTCGGTGTGCATCAGTGCGTTGGTGATCAGCTCGTCGGCGGCCAGTTCCACCTCGTCGGCGCGGTCCGCGGCGCCCCAGGAGCGGACCGCCGAGCGGACCATGTGCCGGGCCAGCCGCAGCGCCTCGGGGTCGCCCGCGGCCACGTGCTGCTGGAAGCGGCCGCCGGACCGGGCACCGTCCGGGACCCGGCGGCGCAGCAGGAGCAGGGCCACGTCGTCGTCGCCACCGCGTTCCTCGGCCACGTCGATGAGCCGGTCGGCGAGGTCGCGCACATCGTCGGGGCCCACCTCGATCAGCGCGACCAGCGCCCGCAGCCCGTCGTCGAGGTCGGCGCCCGGCTGCTCGACGAGCCCGTCGGTGCACAGCACCAGGGTCTCGCCGGGGTCCAGCTCGACCGTGCAGACCGGGTACTCCAGCCGGTCGAACTCGGCGGACAGACCGAGCGGCAGCCCGCCGTCGACCGGGATGCGGCGGCAGGTGTTGTCGGTGCGGCGGATCAGCGGGTCGATGTGGCCGGCGCGGACCACCTGGACGACCCCGGTGGACAGGTCGGCCTCGGCGTACAGGCAGGTGGCGAAGCGGTCGGTGTCGAGTTCGTGCAGGAAGACGGAGGCGCGGGCCATCACGGCGGCCGGGGTGTGGCCCTCGGCGGCGTAGGCGCGCAGCACGATCCGCAGCTGGCCCATGACGGCCGCCGCGTGGGTGTCGTGGCCCTGGACGTCACCGATGACCGCGCCGACCCGCCCGCCGGGCAGCGGGATCAGGTCGTACCAGTCGCCGCCGATGTCCCGGCCGAGTCCGCCCCGGGCGGTGGCGGCCCGGTAGCGGACGGCGACGTCGGCGCCGGGCACGCTCGGGATGGTGCGCGGCAGCATCGCCTGCTGCAGGCCCTGGGCCAGGTCCTTGTCCTGCTCGTAGAGCATGGCCCGCTGCATGCTCTGCGCGATGCTGCTGCCGAGCGCGACCAGTACGGCGCGTTCCTCGCTGGAGAAGCCGCGCCGGTCGCTGTAGAGCAGGCCCATGGCACCGATCGGGCGGGCCTGGGCGATGAGCGGCAGATAGGCGGCGGAGGTGATCTGCAGGTCGGTGAGGTGCGGCCAGAGGATCGGGTAGCCCCGGGCGAACTCCTCGGGGGACTCGATGAAGCGCGGGCTGAGGGTCCGTACCACCTCGCTCATCGGGTAGGGCTCGTCGGTGCGCGTGATCCGGGTACCGGGGACGAAGCTGCCCGCCGGGCCCTCGGCGACCAGCCGGATGCGTCCGGCCTCGACCAGGCCCATGACCAGGCTGGCGGCGCCGAGGTGCCGTACGCCGTGGGCGTCCTTGAGGACGTCGATGACGTCCTGGACGCTGCGGGCGTGGGCGAGGGCCGCGGTGATCACCTGGACGACGTTGGTCTGCCGGCGGAACGCCTGGTCCTGGGCGTCCCGCAGGCTCCGCGCCTCGCTGTCCGCCAGTTCCTGGGTGGCGTCGCGGACGATGCCGACGACCCGGCGCGGCCGGCCGGTCTCGTCGCGCCGGATGTAGCCCTGGGTGTGGGTCCAGCGCGGGGAGCCGTCGCGGCGGCGGATGCGGAAGTAGGCGCCGTAGTTCTCGCTGCCGTCCTTGATGGCCTGGGCGACCACGGCGTCGAGCCGGACGGCCTCCGGCGGGGGTACCCGGAGGTTCAGGGACTCCGGGCGGCCGTCGTACTCCTCGGGGAGGAGGTCGAACACCTCGTGGGCCTGGGCGTCCATGTGGAAGTGACCGGTGTCCAGATCCCAGTCGAACGTGCCCATGCGGTTGAGCGCCAGGATCGGATCCGGGTGGGCGAGCCTGTTGTCCGGGAGTGACAGGGCACCACTCGCTCCCCGATCAGCCATGGGCCCACCATGCCAGGAATTGACTGATTCTTCGAGTTGTTTGGCTTCTTTACTCCTTTCGTGTTGCTTCCGGCTCCATCCACACGGGGGTTACGCAGGCGGAGACGTGCGGTACACGGAGTGACGTGGACTGGTTCACCGCACCCGACTACTGGCTGAGCCGGCTGGTCCTCCAGCGGGCCCTGGCCGGTGTGTACCTCGTCGCCTTCCTGGCGGCGGCGAGGCAGTTCCGGGCCCTGCTGGGCGAGCGCGGCATGCTGCCGATCCCCCGCTTCGTGGCACAGGTGCCGTTCCGGCGGGCGCCGAGCCTGTTCCATCTGCGCTACTCGGACCGTCTCTTCGCGCTCTCGGCCTGGACGGGCTGCGCGGTGTCGGCGGCGCTGCTCGCCGGTGCGGACTCACTGCTCCCGTTGTGGGCCGGCGTCCTGCTGTGGCTGGTCCCCTGGGCGCTGTACCTGTCGATCGTCAACGTGGGCCAGACCTGGTACGCGTTCGGCTGGGAGTCGCTGCTGCTGGAGGTGGGTTTCCTGGCCGCGTTCCTCGGCAACGACGAGGTCGCTCCGCCCATCGTGGTCCTGTTCCTGCTGCGCTGGATCCTGTTCCGGGTGGAGTTCGGCGCCGGACTGATCAAGATGCGCGGTGACGCCTGCTGGCGCAAGCTCACCTGTCTGGACTACCACCACGAGACCCAGCCGATGCCGGGCCCGCTGAGCTGGTTCTTCCACCATCTGCCCAGGCCCCTGCACCGGGTGGAGGTGGCCGCGAACCACGTCACCCAGCTCGTGGTTCCGGTCCTGCTGTTCACACCGCAGCCGATCGCCACGGCCGCCGCCGCGCTGATGATCGTCACCCAGCTGTGGCTGGTGCTGTCCGGCAACTTCTCCTGGCTGAACTGGATCACCATCGTGCTGGCCCTGGCCGCGCTCCGGCTGCCCGCGTCCGCGCCCTCGGCACCCCCGGCGCCGCTGTGGTACCAGATCGTGGTGCTGGCCGTCGCCGCCCTGCTCGTCTGCCTGAGCTACCACCCGGTGACCAACATGATCTCCCGCCGCCAGGTCATGAACCGCTCCTTCGACCCGCTCCACCTGGTCAACACCTACGGCGCGTTCGGCAGCGTCAGCCGGGTCCGCTACGAGGTGGTCGTCGAGGGCACCCTGGACGACGTACCGCGCCAGGACTCGGACTGGCGGGAGTACGAGTTCCGGGGCAAGCCCGGTGATCCACGGCACTGGCCGCGCCAGTTCGCGCCCTACCACCTGCGGCTGGACTGGCTGATGTGGTTCGCCGCGCTGTCCCCCGCCTACGCCGACGCCTGGTTCGGCGGCCTGGTGGAGCGCCTGCTGGAGAACGACCGGGACACCCTGCGCCTGCTGCGCCGCTCCCCCTTCCCGCCCGACGAGCCCCCCCGCTACGTCCGCGCCCGCCTGTTCCGCTACCGCTACACGAGCTGGCGGGAGCTGCGGGAGACGGGCGCGTGCTGGGAACGGACGTACGTACGCGAGTATCTGCGGCCGACGCGGCTGGCGGGGGCGGCTCAGAGGCCGTAGACGCGGGCGGCGGTGCCCGCGAGGACGGCGGTCCGCTCGGCCTCGCCGAGAGCGCCGGTCAACTCCTGTGCGGCGGACAGCACTTGACCATAGGTGGCGGCGAGGGTGCACACCGGCCAGTCGGAGCCGAACATCAGCCGGTCCGGGCCGAACGCCGCCAGGGCGACCTCCGTGTACGGGCGCAGGTCGTCCGCCGTCCAGGAGGTGATGTCGGCCTCCGTGACCAGACCGGAGAGTTTGGCGGCCGTGTTGGGGAGCGCGGCCAGCGCCCGGACGGCGCTCGCCCAGGGTTCGACCGCCCCCGAGGCGACGGGGGGCTTGCCCAGGTGGTCCAGGACGAAGGTCAGTCCCGGCAGCGCCCGGGCCGCCCGCACGCAGGCCGGCAGCTGGTGCGGCAGCACGACCAGGTCGTACACCAGCCCTGCCTCGGCGACGGCGGCCAGGCCCCGGCGCACGTCCGCGCGCAGCAGCCACTCCGGGTCCGGCTCGCCCTGCACCTGGTGGCGGATGCCCTTCAGGTGGCGCCCGCCCGGCAGGGCCCGCAGCCGGGCCAGTTCCTCGGCGACGTCCGGACGGGTGAGGTCGGTCCAGCCGACGACCCCGGCGACGAGGTCGTGGCGGTCGGCGAGGGCCAGGAACTCGGGGGTCTCCTCGGCGACCGTGACCGTCTGGACGAGCACGGTCCGGTCCACCCCGGCCGCGCGGGCCTCGGGTTCCAGGTCGGTGACGGCGAAGTTCCGCCGCAGCGGCTCGAGTCCGGGACCGGTGATCCAGTCCTGGTCGCGCACCGAGAGGTCCCAGAGGTGGAGGTGGGCGTCCACCGTCATGGCAGCTCCCAGACGACCGGCAGGCCGGCCGCCGCGCCCGCGTCGGAGTAGTCGTGCACCACGTCCAGCAGTTGCGCCATCCGGGTCTGCCAGGCGACGTTGACCGGCAGCTTCTCCAGTTCGGCGAGGAGGCGGGCGTAGTCCTCGCACTCCAGCAGGTGGAAGAGGTCCGTGTTGCTGCGCCAGATCGTCCAGGACGTGGCCCCGGCGGCGCGGATGGCGTCCGTGAGTTCGGCGGGGACCTCCCGGTGGGCGGCCTCGTACTCGGCGATGCGGTCGGCGCGGACCCTGGTGTGCAGGGCGATTCTCATGACGGCTCCTGAGGGGGCAGCAGACCGGTGTCCCGCAGCTCCTGCCAGAAGGCGGCGGGTACGTCGGTCGCGAACTGGTCGGCACAGTCGTGGACCTCGGCCGCCGAGCGGGCGCCGGCCAGGACACTGGCGACGGCCGGGTGGCCGGCGCAGAAGGCCAGGGCGGCGGCGCGCAGGGTGATGCCGTGCCGGTCCGCCGCCTCCCGCATGCGCAGGGCGCGCGCCAGCAACTCGGCGGGCGCCTCGGCGTAGTCGTAGGTCGCCGTCGGCCGCGGATCGGCCAGCAGACCGGAGTTGAAGGCGCCCCCGACGACCACCGACACGCCCCGCTCGGCCGCGGCCGGCAGCAGCCCGGCACCGGCACGCTGGTCGAGCAGCGTGTACCGGCCCGCGCACAGCACCACGTCCACGTCCGTGTCGCGGACGAACCGGGTGAGCATCTCCGCCTGGTTCATGCCGGCGCCGATCGCGCCCACCACACCCTCGGAGCGGAGTTCCTCCAGAGCCGGGTAGCCCTCGCCGAAGGCCTGTTCGGCGTGGTCGTCGGGGTCGTGGAGGTAGACGACGTCGACCCGGTCGAGGCCGAGCCGTTCGAGGGAGGCTTCCAGGGTGCGGCGGACGCCGTCGGCGCTGAAGTCCCACACGCGGCGGTGGGTGGCGGCTACGGCGAAGCCGTTGGCCAGGTCGTCGCCGCCCGCGTCCGTCGGCTCCAGGCGCCGGCCCACCTTGGTGGAGATCGTGTACTCCCTGCGGGGACGGTGGCGCAGGGCGGCGCCGAGGCGGCGTTCGGACAGGCCGAGACCGTAGTGCGGGGCGGTGTCGAAGTAGCGGACGCCCTCCTGCCAGGCGGCTTCCACGGCGGCGTGCGCCTGCTCCTCGCTCACCTCGGTGTACAGGTTGCCGATACCGGCGGCGCCGAAGGCCAGCGCGGTGACCTCGACGCCGCTGCGGCCCAGCGTCCTCACTGTCCCACCGGGCGCAGCCTGAGGCCCTGCATACCGCCGTCGACGGCGAGGGCGGTGCCGGTGGTGGCGCCGGACAGCGGGCTCGCCAGGTAGGCGATGGCGCCCGCTACCTCGGCGGCCCGGACCAGGCGGCCGGCGGGCTGGCGGGCCTCCAGGGCGGCGCGTTCGGCGGCCGGGTCGGGGGCGGCGTCCAGCAGCCGGCCGACCCACGGGGTGTCCGCCGTACCGGGGTTGACGCAGTTGACGCGGATGCCCTCGCGGATGTGGTCGGCGGCCATGGCCAGGGTCAGCGCCTGCACGGCGCCCTTGGTGGCGCTGTAGAGGGCCCGTTGCGGCAGGCCGGCGGTGGCCGCGATGGAGCAGGTGTTGACGATCGCCGCGTGCGCGGAGCGGCGCAGGTGCGGCAGGGCGGCCCGCGCGGTGCGCACCATGCCGAGGACGTTGATGTCGTAGACGCGGTGCCACTCGTCGTCGTCGTTGTCCTCGATGGTGCCCAGGGCACCGATCCCCGCGTTGTTGATCACCACGTCGAGGCCGCCGAGGTCCTCGGCCGCCCGGGCCACGGCCGCACGGACCGAGGCGTCGTCGGCGACGTCGGCGCGCAAGGCGAGCAGCGGTTTCTCGACCGAGGAGGGGTCCAGGTCGAGGACCGCGACCCGGGCACCGCGTTCGGCGAGGAGGCCGGCGGTGGCCCGGCCGATGCCGGAGGCGCCGCCGGTGACCAGGGCCCGGATGCCCTCGAAGTCGCTCATGCCGCCCGTCCTTTCCGTGTGTCGGGGTCGGCGGCCCAGAAGGCGCCGCCGGGGAAGGTGTACCGCGCGATGGACTCCGGGCGCATGGCCGCCGAGAAGCCCGGCGCGGTGGGTGCCGTGTAGTGGCCGTCGCGGATCACCACGGGGGTGAGGAAGTGCTCGTGCAGATGGTCGACGTACTCGATGACGCGGTCGTCGGTGGTGCCGGAGACGGCCAGGTAGTCGAACATCGACAGGTGCTGGACGAGTTCGCACAGGCCCACCCCGCCCGCGTGCGGGCAGACCGGCACCCCGAACTTGGCGGCCAGCAGCAGGATCGCCAGGTTCTCGTTGACGCCGCCGACCCGGGCCGCGTCGATCTGCACGATGTCCAGGGCGCCGGCCTGGAGCAGCTGCTTGAAGACGATGCGGTTCTGCACGTGCTCGCCGGTGGCGACCCTGACCGGGGCCACCGCGCGTCTGATGGCCGCGTGGCCGAGGATGTCGTCGGGGCTGGTGGGCTCCTCGATCCAGTAGGGGTCGAACTCGGCGAGTGCCTTCGTCCAGCGGATGGCCTCGTCCACGTCCCAGCGCTGGTTGGCGTCGACGGCCAGTCGGATGTCGGGTCCGACGACGGCGCGGGCCACCCGGCAGCGGCGTATGTCGTCGTCGAGGTCGGCGCCGACCTTCAGCTTGATCTGCCGGAAGCCGTCGGCGACGGCCTGGCCGGCCAGCCGGGTGAGCTTCTCGTCGTCGTAGCCGAGCCAGCCGGCGGAGGTGGTGTAGGCGGGGAAGCCGCGCTCCAGGAGCCGGGCGCGGCGCGCCTCGATGCCCTGGCGTCCGCGTCGCAGCAGGCCGAGGGCGTCGGCCGGGGTGAGCGCGTCGGAGAGGTAGCGGAAGTCGACCTGCCCGGCCAGCCACTCCGGTTCGGCGTCGGCGAGCAGCCGCCACAGCGGTTTGCCGGCGCGCTTGGCGGCGAGGTCCCAGACGGCGTTGACGACCGCCCCGATCGCCATGTGCATCACGCCCTTCTCGGGCCCGAGCCAGCGCAGTTGGCTGTCCCCGACCAGGTCCCGGAAGAGCGTTCCGGGGTCGGCGCAGATCTCGTCGACGGACCGCCCGAGCACATGGTCCCGCAGTGCGTCGATCGCCGCCACCTGGACGTCGTTGCCCCGCCCGATGGTGAAGGTGAACCCGTGTCCCTCGGGCCCGTCGGCCGCGTCGGTGCGCAGCACCAGGTACGCCGCCGAGTAGTCGGGGTCCGGGTTCATCGCGTCGGAGCCGTCCAGTTCGCGCGAGGTGGGGAAGCGGATGTCGTGGGTGTCGACCGCGGTGACGCGGGCGGGGCTCGGGGACACGGAAGGCCTCTCGGTCAAAGGGGTGGGGGCGCGGTCAGTCCTGGGCCCGGCCCGTCGTCACGCGGGCGATCATCAGGGCGACGAGGATGATCCCGCCGTAGATGGCCTGGATCCAGAACGACGGCACCTGGGCGAGGGTGAGCAGGTTCTGTACGACGCCCAGCAGGAGGACACCGGTGAGGGCGCCGAACACGGTGCCCTTGCCGCCGTCGAGGCTGATGCCGCCGATCACCGCGGCGGCGAACACCGTGAAGATCATGTTGTTGCCCTGGTTGGCGCTGATCGCGCCCACGTAGCCGGTCTGCAGCAGCCCGCCGACCGAGGCGAGGACACCGGCGACGACGAACACCCCGAGCATCACCCGGTCGACGCGGACCCCGGCGGCGCGGGCCGCGTCCGGGTTGCCGCCGATGGCGTACAGGGCACGGCCGACGCGGTGGTACTTCAGCACGAACCCGGTGACGGCGAAGGCGACGGCGGCCAGCCACACCGAGAGGGGGACGTTGAGGAAGGTGGTGGTGGCCAGGGAGTAGAAGCTGTCGGGCATGCCGAAGAGGGTCTTGCCCTTGGTGGCGCCGACCAGCAGTCCGCGCAGCACGATCAGCATGGCCAGCGTCACGATGAACGCGTTGAGCTTCAGCTTGACCACCAGGACGCCGTTGAAGGCGCCGACGGCCGCGCCGACCACCAGGATCGCCACCAGCGCGAGCGGGGTGGGCAGTTCGGTGCCCCAGCCGGACTGGGCTGCGGGCAGCACGAGGAGCGCCCCGATGGCGGGCGCGATCCCGACGACCGACTCCAGGGACAGGTCGAACTTGCCGGTGATCAGCACCAGCGACTCGGCGAGCACGACCATCGCGAGGGCCGCGGAGGCGCCGAGGATGGAGATCAGGTTGCGTTCGGTGAGGAACGAGTCGTTGACCACCGCGCCGAGCAGCATCAGCAGCAACAGGGCCGGTACCAGGGCGAGTTCACGGGCCCGGCGGAGCAGCACCGCCCGGGCCGCGCGCCGGTCGGGGGCGCGGGGCGAGGTGAGCGGCGGGGCCTTGGTGTCAGCCATGGTCCACTCCTTCGATGGAGGCGATCAGCTCGTGGTCGCGCCAGCCGGCCGGGTGTTCGGCGACGACTCGGCCGTGGAAGAGGACGAGGACGCGGTCGCAGCGGCGCAGGTCGTCGAGTTCGTCGGAGACGACGAGGACGGCGGTGCCGTCCTCGCGGGCGCTGTCCATGCGGGCGAGCAGGGACTCCTTGGACTTCACGTCGACGCCGGCGGTGGGGTTGATCAGGACGAGGAGGCGGGGATCGGAGGCGAGGGCGCGGGCCATGACGACCTTCTGCGCGTTGCCTCCGGAGAGGTCCGAGACGGGCTGCGCGGGGCCCTCGGTGTGGATGTCGAGGCGTTCGATCAGTTCGGTGGCCAGGTCCCGTCTGCGCTCGGTGGCGACGAAGCCGTGGCTGCCGAGCCGGTCCAGGACGGTCAGGGTGCTGTTGTCGCCGATGGTCATGCCGGGGACCAGGCCCTGTTCGTGCCGGTCGCGGGGCACGCAGCCCACGCCCGCGTCGAGGGCGGCGCGTACGTCGCCGAACGGAAGGGGGCGGCCGTCGAGCCGGGCGGTTCCGCCGGTGGGGGTGTGCAGTCCGGCGAAGGTCTCGGCGAGTTCGACCTTGCCGCTGCCGCTGATGCCGGCCAGCCCGACGACCTCGCCGCCGCGGACGGTGAGGTCGATGCCGGCGTAGGCGTCCGAGGTGAGGCCGCGGGCGTCGAGGACCACGGGGGCGTCGGCGGCGACCGCGTCGCGCGGGTGGTCGTGGCGGGTGGTGACGGTCTCCCCCGCCATCGCCTCCACCAGGGCGGAGCGGGGCAGTTCGGCGACCGGGGCGGTGGTGATCCAGCGGGCGTCGCGCAGGACGGTGACGGTCTGGCAGACCTCGTACACCTCCTGGAGGTGGTGTGAGATGAACAGGAAGGTGACGCCGGAGTCCTGCAGTGCGCGCATCCGGGTGAAGAGCCGCTCGATCTCCCGTTTGTCGAGCTGGGCGGTCGGCTCGTCGAGGACGATGAACCGGGCGCCGAAGCTCAACGCCCGGGCGATCTCGACCATTTGGCGGTCCTCGACCTTGAGGTCGGCGGTGCGGGCCTCGGGGTCGACGCGCACGTCCCAGGTGTCGAGGAGGTGAGCCGCCTCGCTCTTCAGCCTGCGCCAGCTGATGAACCCCCGGCGCAGCGGCTGCCGGTTCATGAACAGGTTCTCGGCGACGCTCAGTTCCGGTACCACGGTGGGTTTCTGGTACACGCAGGCGACCTTGCGGCGCCAGGCGTCGCGGTCGGCGAGCGGGGGCGCGGGCTCGCCGTCGAAGCGGACGGTTCCCCCGTCCGGTGCCTGGAGGCCGGTGAGGACGGTGACCAGGGTGGACTTGCCGGCGCCGTTGCGGCCGACCAGGGCGTGGGACTCGCCGGTCAGGACGGTGAGGCGGCCGTCGGCGAGGGCGACGGTGGGGCCGTACCGTTTGACGATGTGGCGGGCTTCCACGAGCGGGGCGCCGGCGCCGGCCTGGCTGGGGCTGGTGGTGCTGCTCATTTGACCGTGTTGCCCCACAGCTTGGCATCGTCGACGTTGTCCTTGGTGACCAGGGGCGCGGGCAGCTGGTCCTCCAGGATGCCGCCTGGCAGCCTGACGATGGTCGAGTCGTGGTCGGTGGGCCCGGGCCGGAACGTCTTTCCCTCCATGGCCGCCTTGATGTAGTACAGGCCGTACTTGGCGTAGGCGTCGGCCGGCTGGGAGACGGTGGCGTCGATCTGGCCCTTGCGGATGGCGTCGAACTCCTGCGGGATGCCGTCGTTGGAGACGATCACGATGTGTCCGTTCCGGCCCGCCGCCTTCAGCATGTTCTTGGACTTCAGGGTCTGCAGCGTCGGCGCTAGGTACACGCCGCCCGCCTGCAGGTAGATCCCCTTGATGTCGGGGTCGGCGTTCAGGAGGGTGTCGAGCTTGGAGGCCGCGGTGTCCGACTCCCACTTGGCGGGGATCTCCAGGACCTGCAGCCTGGGGTACTTCCTGTGCACGCAGGACCGGAAGGCCGCCGAGCGGTCACGGCCGTTGACCGAGGCCAGGTCGCCCATGATCTGCACGACCTTGCCGCTGGTGACGTGCGCTCCCAGGTAGTCGCAGGCCTTCTCGCCGTAGGCGACGTTGTCGGCGCGGACGACCATGGCGACCTTGCCCTTGTCGGGGGCCACGTCGACCGCGACCACGGGCACGCCCTTGCGGTCGGCCTGGTCCAGGCCGGCCTGGATGGCGGCGCTGTCCAGCGGGGCCACGACCAGGCCCTTCACGCCCTGGTTCAGCTCGTTGTCGATGTCCGTGATCTGCTGGGAGGGGTCACTGTTGGAGTTGACGGTCTTCAGCGTCCGCACGCCTTCGGACTTGGCCATCTTGGGCACGTAGTCGTTGTACGACTGCCAGAAGGGCGAGGTCAGCAGGGGCAGGACCACCCCTACCTCGCCGGTGCCGCCGCCCCGCGCGCCGCCGGAGGCGCCGGTGTCCTTGGTGCTGCCGCACGCGGCGAGCGCGAGCGAGGCACAGACGGCCAGGGCCGCGGCGCCGGTGATCCGATACCTGTGGTGCTTCCTCACTGTTCTGACGGACATCTCGCGGCTCCTCATCAAGCGTGATCGAGCGTGATCGAGCGTGGTCGAGCAGATCTCCGCATACTTATCAGACCACTCGGGCGGTAGAACACCCTCAGGGCGCACATTTTCGCTCCTACAGCCGATAGTGGTCCGACCACTCCGGTGGTTACACTGCGACGCACCCGGGGAGTGGAGGACGGCGTGGACGAGACGGCACCGCAGAAGGGCACGGTGACGCAGCGCGCCATCGACCGGATCAAGGCGCTCATCGCCGAGGGCCGGCTGGAGCCGGGCCAGCGCCTGCCCACCGAACGCGACCTCGCCGCCCAGCTGGGCATCTCGCGCAGTTCGATGCGCGAGGCGATCCGCGCGCTGACCGTCCTCGGTGTGCTGGAGGCCCGGCACGGATCCGGCATCTATGTGACGGCGCTGGAGGCCGGGGACCTGCTGGAGACCTTCGGTGTGGTCGCCGACCTCTCCCGCGGCCCGCGCCTGGTGGAACTGCTGGAGGTGCGCCGGGTGCTGGAGTCGACCGCGACCGCGCTGGCCGCCGCCCGCATCACCCCGGACCGGCTCGCCGAGGTGGAGAAGCACCTGACCGCGATGAACGCCACCGACGACCCCGAGGAGATCCTCGCCCACGACCTCGCCTTCCACCACGAGATCGCGGCGGCCGCCGGCAACGAGACCATGACCGCCATCCTCGACGGTCTCTCCTCGCGCACCTTCCGCGCCCGCGTCTGGCGCGGCTACCAGGAGGAGGGTGCCTTCACCCGCACCCGCCGCGAACACGCCGCCATCCACCGCGCCCTGGCCGCCCACGACCCGGAGGCGGCCCGTGCGGCGGCGGCCGCGCACGTCGGCGAGGTGGAGCAGTGGCTGCGCCAGCAGATCGCGGGGTAGGCCCCGGTCACGCCGCTCCACCCGGTGGGTCTCGACGCGCCGCGTCCGGCCGGTGCACAGTTCTCTCTACCTACCGACCAGTATCCAGGAGCCCCCGTGACCAGCTGGCCCGGCCGTACCGCCGTCGACATCGCCACCGCCGTACGCGAGAAGCGGGTCACGCCCCGCGAGGTGGTGGCCGGGCATCTCGCCCGCATCGAGCGGCTCGACGGCCGCGTCGGCGCGTTCCGCGCCGTCCGGGCCGAGGCGGCGCTCGCCGAGGCGGACGAGGTGGGCTCGCGCGGCGATCTGGGCGAACTGCCGCTCGCCGGTGTGCCGGTGGCCGTCAAGGACAACCTGGCGGTGAGCGGCGAGGCCAGGCGCTGCGGCTCGGCCGCCACACCGGACACGCCCGCCGCCGAGGACCATGTGACGGTGGCCCGGCTGCGGGCGGCGGGCGCGGTGGTGGTCGGGCTGACGAACGTGCCCGAACTGTGCGTCTTCGGCACCACGGAGGGCGTGTACGGCACCGCCCGCAACCCCTGGGACACCTCCCGTACGGCGGGCGGCTCCTCCGGTGGCAGCGCGGCCGCGGTGGCCGCCGGGCTGGTGCCGGTCGCCCTGGGCAACGACGGTATGGGCTCGCTGCGCATACCCGCGGCCAACTGCGGGCTGGTCACGCTGAAGCCGGGGCACGGGGTGGTGCCGGCCGGGATCGGCAACGGCGACTGGTTCGGCATGTCCGAGAACGGGCCGCTGGCGACCACGGTCGAGGACCTGCGGCTGATGCTGGCGGTCCTCGCCGGCGAGGAGTTCGCCCGCCAGGAGGCACCCGCGGCCCGGGGCATCGCCGTCTCGCTGCGCAGCCCGCTCGCCGGGGTGCGGGTCGGCGGGCCGTATACGGCCGCGGTCCGGGAGGCGGCCGGGCTGCTGGCCGGGGCCGGGCACCGGGTGCGGCGCGCCGAGCCGCCGTATCCGCTCTCCCTAGGCGTCACCTCGCTCCAGCACTGGACGGCGGGTACGGCGGTGGATGCCGAGGGTCTGGATCCGGCACGGCTGGCCCGGCGGACCCGGGTGCACGCGGCCGTGGGGCGGCGCTTCGTCACCGCGGTCCGCACCGGCGACGGCCGCGAGCGGCTCCGCGCCCGGCTGTCCCCCTTCTTCGCCGAGCACGACGTCCTGCTCACCCCGGCGCTGGCCCGCCGCTCCCCCAAGGCCGGCCCGTGGCACGAGCGGGGCTGGCTGCGCAACCTGCTGGCCAACACGAACTACTCGCCGCTCACCCCGCCGTGGAACCTCACCGGCTGGCCCGCGATGTCGGTCCCGTTCGGCACCCTGCCCTCCGGCGCCCCCTGCGCCGTACAACTGGTGGGGCGACCGGGCACGGAGGCGGTACTGCTCGATGTGGCGGCCCAGTTGGAGAGCCTGCGGCCGTGGCGGCGGACCGCGCCGCTGGGCTAGCCAGTGCCGCAACAGGCAGCGTTCGCCCCGTCGCGACGCCCGGCACGCGCCCCCACCCTCGAACCGGGCACAGACCCAAGTACGCCCAGTACGAGGGCCCGCACCCGGCACTCCCCCAGCCTTCGGCCGGGGGGGGACCCCCAGAGCACGCACCGGACGCCGCTCCTTGACGGGCAAACCCCTGCCGCGGCACTAGGTCAGCGACTTGTACATGATGTGCAGTCCCACGCGGCCGTGCCGGGGGTGGTCGTAGGCCTCGGGGACCGTGCCGAGGACGGTGAAGCCGAGGGAGGTCCACAGGCCCACGGCCGGGTTGGTCTCGACGACGGCGTTGAAGACCATGGCGCTGAAACCGTGGGCCCTGGCCTCGGCGAGGACGTGCTCGGCGAGGGCCCGGCCGATGCCCCGGCCCCCCTGGCCGGGGTCGACCATGAACCCGGCGTTGGCCACGTGGGCGGCGGGGCCGCCGTAGTTGGGCGTCAGATAGGCGGAGCCGACCACGGCGCCGCTGGGGTCCTCGGCCACGTAGACCCGTTTGGCCGGGTTCATCCACAGCGCGCGGGCCGCCTCCTCGGAGGTGTCCGGGTCCCAGGTGTAGGTGTCGGCGGCGGCGACGATCCGGTGCCAGAAAGGCCAGATGCGTGACCAGTCGTCGGCCACGGCTTCCCTGATCAGCATGGGCGTGAGTGTCGCACGCCCATGCCGTCGGCGATCGCGACGGGCCCGGCCGGCGGGGTCAGTCCACGCTCGGCAGGATGTGGGGTTCGGCGAGGTCGTCCTCGTAACCGGCCAGGCGGATGGGGGCCGACCGGGCCCACACGTCCAGGCTGCCGAGCTCCCCGGGCCTGCGGCCCGCGCGCTCCGTGCGTTCCTTGGGGCGCTGTTCGCGATTCGTCTTCTCCGGTGTCACCGCGCACTCCTTATGTGTCGGGTCACCCTCGGGGCATACCGGACAGTCTGCGCTCCGGTGCTCAACGCCCGCTCAGGTCTGGGTGGAAAGCCAGTCGGGCGCGGTGGCGCCGGTACCTCGTGTCAGAGCAGGCCGATGTGCACCGGCTCACCCCAGGACGGACCATGGGTGTGGGTGGGACCCCGTGGAGCTGTCCGTCCGCTATAGGTTAACCAAATGAGCGGGCGTCCGCTCGATAGGGAGTGCAAACAACCTGTAACTATCGCGAGACAGCCCGCACGCGCGCGACACCGCCGCGCCGCCGCCGGCACCCCTGTGACGCCGTTCAAGTGCCGTTGGCCCGGCCGCAAGCTCGTCATGATCTGCTGACCTGAGACGACGGCTGTCTCGCGGAAGGACTGACGCATGGAGCTGCGCAGCGTCGAGGAGCTGATGGATCTGCTGTCCGCCGGCCAGTACCAGCACGCGCTGCGGACCGCCGCCCTGCTGCGCCGTGGCCGCCCCGCCGACAAGGAACTCCAGGTGGCGGGTCTGGTGCACGGCATCGGGCCGGTGCTCTGCCCCGGTGACGAGGCCGGGCGGGCCGAGAGCGCCGCCGAGGCGGTGCGGCCGCTGCTCGGGGAGCGGGTGTTCCTGCTGGTGCGCGGCGAGGGCGGTCCCACCGACGACGATCTGCTGCGCCTGCGCCAGGCGCGCGAGGAGAGCCGGACGGCCGTCTTCGACGCCGGCGTACTGGAGGACTGGCGCACCGTGCTGGAGCTGCTGGTGGCCCGCAACTCCCGCCTGGGGGCTGTCGACTGACGGTCCGTCATGAGACGGTACGGCGATGACGTCGTCGTACGGACTCAGCGGCAGGGCGGCACTCGTCACCGGTGGGACGCGCGGGATCGGGCGCGCCGTCGCCGAGGGGCTCGCGGCGGCCGGTGCGCTGGTGTGCGTGACCGGGCGGGACGCGGCCGAGGTGCGCCGCACGGCTGCCGGGCTGGGCGGGATCGGGCTGGCCGGGGACGTGGCCGGGCCGGGGCACGCGGAAGCGGTGACGGAGCTGGTGCTGGCCGAGTTCGGGCGGCTCGACCTGCTCGTCAACAACGCGGCGACCAACCAGCCCTACGGCCCGCTGACGGAGGTCGACGCGGACGCGTGGCGGCGGGCGTTCGCGGTGAACGTGGAGGCTCCGCTGCGGCTGGTGCAGTGCGCCTGGCGGGCCTGGATGCGGGAGCACGGCGGCTCGGTGGTCAACGTGTGCACCGAGGGCGCCGCGCATGTCGGCCCGCACGTCGGGGCCTACGGCACCAGCAAGGCCGCCCTGCTCCACCTCACCCGGCAGCTGGCGGGCGAGCTGGCGCCAGGGGTACGGGTGAACTCCGTCTCCCCCGGGCTGGTCCGCACCGAGATGGCCCGGTTCGTGTGGGAGCCGGGTGAGGCGGAGGTGGCCGCCGGCCTGCCGCTCGGCCGGATCGGCGAGCCGGACGACGTGGCGCGGGCGGTGCTGTGGCTGGCCTCGGACGCCGCCCGGTGGATCACCGGCGCCGACCTCCTGGTGGACGGCGGCACCCGGGTGCGGGCGGCGTCCACGGCGGGCGCGTACGCGGTGCACGACCGGCTGCGCGGACACCGTGCGGCGGCCGGGGACCCCTGAGTCAGGGCGTCACCACTTGCCCGGCGCGTAGTCCTTCAGGAACACGCCGTACAGGTCCTCGCCGTGCTCGCCGCGCACGATCGGGTCGTAGACGCGGGCCGCGCCGTCGACCAGGTCGAGGGGGGCGTGGAAGCCCTCCTCGGCGAGGCGCAGCTTGTCGTAGTGGGGGCGTTCGTCGGTGATCCAGCCGGTGTCGACCGAGGTCATCAGGATGCGGTCGGTCTGGAACATCTCCTGGCCGCTGGTCCGGGTCACCATGTTCATCGCGGCCTTGGCGGCGTTGGTGTTCGGGTGGCCCGCGCCCTTGTAGCCGCGGCCGAAGACGCCTTCCATCGCGGAGACGTTCACGACGTACGCGCGTCCGCTCGCCGCCTTCCGGGCGGCCTCGGCCATGGCCCCGCGCAACTTGCTGATCAGGATGAACGGCGCCGTGTAGTTGCACAGCTGGGTCTCGAGGAGTTCCACCGGGGAGATCTGCTCGATCGTCTGCACCCAGGTGTTGGTGTCGACGACGTCGGGGACCAGGCCGCCCGCGTCGATGGCGGTGCCGTCGAGATGCCGGGCGACGCTGGCGTTGCCCGCGACCAGGGCGAGGTCCGCGACCTGCTGGGCGTCGATGCCGCTGACGCCGACGGGCAGCGCGGCCGGGCCGCCGAGATCACCGACGGCGCCCGAGTCGAAGGCCCCGATGACGTGGTGGGCGGGCAGCTCGCCGGCGGGCAGCGGGGCGCTCTCGCCCTCGACCAGGGCGGCATAGGCGGAGGGCAGGCGGCGTACGGTCTGGGTCGCGTTGTTGATGAGGATGTCGAGCGGTCCCGCCGCGGCGACCTGGTCGGCGAGGGCCACGGCCTGGCCCGGGTCGCGCAGGTCGATGCCGACGACCTCCAGGAGGTGCATCCAGTCCGCCGAGTCGTCCATCGCGCTGAAACGGCGGATGGCGTCCTTGGGGAAGCGGGTGGTGATCGTGGTGTGGGCGCCGTCGCGCAGCAGGCGCAGGGCGATGTACATGCCGATCTTGGCCCGGCCGCCGGTGAGCAGGGCGCGCTTGCCGGTGAGGTCGGCGCGGGCGTCGCGCTTGGCGCGGTTCACGGCGGCGCAGTCCGGGCAGAGCTGGTGGTAGAAGTAGTCGACCTCCACGTACCGGGTCTTGCAGGTGTAGCAGGAGCGCGGGCGCTGGAGTATCCCCGCGATCCGGCCCTTCTCGGTCCGCGAGGAGGGCAGGATGCCCTCGGTCTCGTCGTCGATGCGTTCGGCGGAGCCGGTGGCGGTGGCCTCGGTGACCGCCTTGTCGTGGGCGGTCTTGGCGGCCCGGCGTTCCTGGCGGCGGCGCTGCTTGACGCTGCGGTAGATGCCCGCGGTGGCGCGGCGCACGGCGATCGCGTCCGGGTGGTCGACGTCGAGCCGGTCGAGTTCGTCCAGCACGCCGAGGCACACGGCGAGCCGCTCGGGGTCGATCCCGGGTCCGTAGACCACCTCGTCCATGGACGCCGAGCCGTCCTGTGTCACCGTCATCGCGCTGCCGCTTCCCTGGTCGCCCGCGCGGCGCTCCGACTCGCGCCCGCTTTCGAACGGGGCATTCTACGGAGCGCGCGGCCCCGCCGCCAAAACCGTCCCGTCAGGCCTCGCAGGCGGCGAGCAGCGTCCGCACCTCGTCGGTCACCGCCCGGGCGAGCAGATCGAGGTCGGGCACGGCCCGCGCGTCGGCGATCAGCCCGTAGTGGACGCGGCCGCGGTAGGTGGAGACCGCCACCGCCAGGGACTGGCCGGGGGCGAGCGGGGCGAGCGGGTAGACCTCGGCCAGCTGGTGGCCGCCGAGCCGCAGGCCGAGCCCGGGCAGGGGCACGCTGGTGACCAGGATGTCGAACCAGAGCCGGGCGGCCTGGGCGACCAGCGGGCCGCCGAGCCGGTGGCCGAGGGCGGGCACGTGGTCGGCGAGCAGGGCCACGGCACCGGCGCCCCGGTTGGGGCCCGCGTCCTTGTTCCGGATCATCGCGGCGCGGACGGTGCCGAGGCGGCTGAGCGGGTCGGGGTCGCAGACCGGGAGCCGTATCAGGTAGCCGGAGAGCCGGTTGCCCTGGGGGTGGGCGGTGCGCGGGCGGCGCCGCGAGACGGGGATCAGGGCGCGCGGGGCCACCCCCTCGCTGCCGTCGCCGCGTTCGTCGAGCCACCGGCGCAGGGCGCCCGCGACGACGGCGATGAGGACGTCGTTGACGGTGCCGCCGACGGCCTTGCGGACCTTGTGCACGTCGTCGATGTCGAGCACCACGCCCGCGGTGCGGCGGGTGCCGCTGGGCTCGGCGGCCAGCGCGCCGGTGGAGCGCATGCCGAGGGTGGACAGGGCGACGGAGGCGCCGATGTCGAGGGCGCGGCCGACGTCGGACAGGGCGCCCCTGACCAGTTCGGGCACCCGGCGCACGTCGGGCAGCATGCCGCGCGGCGGCTCGACGGGGCGTGAGGCGCGGTCGGGAAGGTCCACGGGGTCGAGGACGCCGGCGGCGAGCTTCAGGGCCCGCAGGCCGTCGGCGAGGGCATGGTGGAACTTGAACAGCACGGCGAAGGAGACGCCGTCCTCGCCGGGCAGGACGTGCGCCTCCCACGGCGGCCGGCCGCGTTCCAGCGGGCGTTCCATCAGCCGGCCCGCGACCGCGTGGAAGTCGTCGGTCGGGGCGTGCAGCCGTACGTGGTGGAGCGGGTCGAAATCGGGGTCGGCCTCGCGGGCGGCGCCGCCGAACGCGGCCGGGCGGGCCAGCGGGTGCCAGGTGTCCCTGATGCGCATGCGCAGTCCCGGTACGGCGGCGGCGCGGGCGGCGAGCAGGTCGGCGGCGTGGGCCCCGGCGGTGGGCGAGTGCGCGGAGAAGACTCCCAGCGCGCCGAGGTGCATCGGGTGCCGGTCGGACTCGATGTTCCAGAAGGCCAGGTCGAGGGGAGCGAGCGGATCAGAAGTCAAGGGCTTGCCTCGCGTCGACGATGGGGTGTGACCAGCAGTCAATCCCCGACAAACGATTACGGTCAAGTACGATCAGGCTACGCTCAGTTAACAGCAGATTAAGTCCCGCCCCTCCGAAAGGGGCGGGACTCAGGAGACGCCTGAGGTCACCTCAGCGCGGGCGGGGCCGCGGCGGGTGACGTACCCCACTCCGACGGGCGCGGGCCGACCGTGAACGCGAGCGAGCGCAGGGAGCGCAGCGCACCCGTCGTCAGATAGGTCCGGTCGTGCGGCCGTCCGTCGGTGTGGACGGCCTGGACGTAGCGGTCGGCGTCCGAGGTGCCGGGCGCGGTGACCGTCAGCCGGCCGCCCGGCCAGTAGCGGCGGTCCAGGGTGAGCTCGACGCGGTCGAAGACGGGGGTGGTCAGGCCCCAGGTGTCGTAGCCGGGCTGGACCGGGAAGAGACCGATGGACGACAGCACGTTCCAGGCGGACATGGTGCCGAGGTCGTCGTTGCCGGTCATGCCGGTCGGCCCGTCGGTGAACAGGGTCAGCGCCGCGTGCACCACGTCCGTGGTCTTCCAGGGCTGCCCGGTGGACAGATAGGTGTACGGGGCGATCAGGTCCGGCTCGTTCTGCGGGTTGTACTTGTCGGCGTTGTAGTAGGCGTACGGATCGCCGTGCACCCACACCTCGCGCGCGGTGCGGGCCGGGTCGGCCAGCAGCCGGTCGTAGGCGAAGAACGCGTCGAGGCGGCTGTTGGCCGCCTTCTCCCCGCCGATCAGCCCCACCATGCCCGGCAGGTCCTGCGGGACCAGCCACTGGTACTGCCAGGCGGTGCCCTCGTGGAAGCCGATGCCGCGCGCGGGGTCGGGCGAGCCGGTGAAGGCGCCGGAGCCGTCCCGGGCGCGGAAGAAGCCGGTCGAGGGGTCGAAGACGTTGCGGTAGCTGCGGGACCGGGCGGCGTAGCGGGCGGCGTCCGCCTCGTGCCCGAGGCCGCGCGCCATCTGGGCGAGCATCGCGTCCGCGAGGGCGTACTCCAGCGTGACGGAGGCGCCGTGGTCGAAGTCGGAGTCGCCCATCTTGGTGTGCGGGTGGTCGGTGGCGTACGGCGCGAACCCGTGTGCGAGGTACTCGGCGTTCGCCTCGCGCCCGATACCGGGGTAGTCGGGGGGCGGCACACCGTCGGCGTTCTTCCTCAGCGCCCGGTAGGCCCGCTCCTCGTGGCCGCGCAGCAGGCCCATCTGGTAGGCGGTGGTGAGGAACGGGGTGACCGGGTCACCGGACATGACGTTCGTCTCGATGGTTCCGTAGCCCCATTTCGGCAGCCAGCCGCCGTCCTCGTCGACCCTGATCACCGACAGGGCCATGTCCCGGGCCTCGCGCGGGGCGAGCAGGGCGAGCAACTGGGCCTGGGTGCGGTAGGTGTCCCACAGCGACCAGTTCTGGTAGTAGGTGAAGCCCTGGGCGCGGTGGATCCGCCGGTCCCAGCCGGTGTAGCGGCCGTCGGCGTCGCTGCCGATGTTGGGCGCGAGGAACGATCGGTACAGCGACGAGTAGAACGTGGTCCGCAGGGTGCTGCCGCCGCCCCGCACCCGCACCGCGCCCAGCCGCCGCTCCCACTCCTCCCGTGCGAGGCGGTGTACGGCGTCGAAGGACCGGCCGCCCTCGGCGCGCAGGTTGGCCGCTGCGCCGCGGGCGTCGACGTAGGACAGGGCGGTGGTCGCCTCGACGGTGCGGTCCCGGGTGGTGTCGAAGCGGACGTAGGCACCGCCGTGCCCGCTGCGGGAGCCGGCGGTGACCGTGCCGCCGTCCCAGGTGCCGTACGCGGTGAAGGGCCGGTTGAACCGGGTGATCGTGTAGACGGTGTACGGGCCGGTGTCCCGGCAGAAGCCGTGGCCGGTGATGGTGGTGCGCACGGTGTGGTCGTCGAGGATCTCGACCGAGCTGCCGGCCGGCTTGTGCAGCGACTGGGCCGCGTTCAGCAGCACGTTGGCCCGGTCGGTGGCGGGGAAGGTGTAGCGCTGCACGCCGGTGCGCCGGGTGGCGGTCAGTTCGGCGCGGATGCCGGAGTCGAGGCCGACGCGGTAGTAGCCGGGGCTCGCCTCCTCGTCGGCGTGCGAGAACCCGGCCGCGTACCGGGCGTAGTCGGTCTGGGTGACCTCGCCGGTGGTGGGCAGGACGGGCAGGTCGCCGCCGATGCGGCAGCCGACGCCCGAGAGGTGGACCAGCGAGAAGCCGCGGATGCGGTGCTGCGTGTAGTCGTAGCCGGTGCTGTGGCCGGTGTCCGGGGAGAGTTGCACCATGCCGAAGGGCAGGGCCGCGCCGGGGAAGGTGTTGCCCTCGTTCTGGGTCCCGATGAACGGGTTGACCAGGGGGCCGAGGTGGCCGTCGGTCGGCTCGGCGGCCCGTGCGTGCGGAGCGGCCAGCAGCGCGGACGCCACCATCGCTCCGGCCAGGCACAACCGCGTGCGCCGGGTCCCTCTCATGTCGGATGACCTCCGAAGTTCGACATCGTTGTCTGCATCGTGAAGGTCAGGAGACGGGAACCCGGGCATCCCGGGCGGATCACACGCGTCGCGTCGCACGAGAACAAGGGAGCGGACGGCACCCTCAACGGGTGAACGGGCAGCCCTGAGCGGCCGAACCGGGCCGCGGGCGGCCCCCGTTCGGCAACACGGCCGGGACCCGCGACTGCCGGGATGATGCGAACGGCAGGGCCTACGACACCCGCGTGCCCTTGCCCAGCGCTATCACTCCGCCCTTGGAGACGGTGTACAGCTCCGAGTCCCGCTCCGGGTTGACGCCGATGGTCGCGCCGGGCGGCACCTCTACGTTCTTGTCGAGGACGGCGCCGCGCACGACCGCCCCCCGGCCGATGCGGACGTTGTCGTGCAGCACCGAGCCCTGCACCACCGCTCCGGGGTCGACCCGCACGCCCGGGGAGAGCACCGAGCGGGTGACCTGACCGCGGATCAGACAGCCCGCGCTGATGATGGACTCGCTCGCCATGCCGCCGGCGTTGAAGCGGGCCGGGGAGAGCTGGCCGGAGTGGGTGTAGACGGGCCACTGGCGGTTGTAGAGGTTGAAGGCGGGGCGCTCGGCTATCAGGTCCATGTGGGCGTCGTAGTAGGCGTCGAGGGTGCCGACGTCCCGCCAGTACCCCTTGTCCCGGGTGGTCTCGCCGGGCACGTGGTTGTCGCTGAAGTCGTACAGCTGCGCCTCGCCCCGGGCGGTGAGCTGGGGCAGTATCGAGCCGCCCATGTCGTGCACGGAGTGCTCGTCCTCGGCGTCCCGCTGGAGGGCCTCGATCAGGGCCTTGGTGGTGAAGACGTAGTTGCCCATGGAGGCGAAGACGGACTCCGGGTCGTCCGCGAGGCCGGGCGGGTCGGCGGGCTTCTCCAGGAAGCGTTCGACGCCAAGGCCGTCCGAGGCGGGGGTGATCACCCCGAAGGAGGAAGATTCCGAGCGCGGCACGCGGATGCCGGCCACCGTGACGCCCGCGCCGCCCTCGATGTGCTGTCGGACCATCTGGCGCGGGTCCATGCGGTAGACGTGGTCGGCGCCGAACACCGCGACGTACTCGGGCTGTTCGTCGTGGACGAGGTTGAGCGACTGCAGGATCGCGTCCGCGCTGCCCAGGTACCAGCGCGGGCCGAGCCGCTGCTGGGCCGGGACGGGGGTGACGTAGTTGCCGAGCAGGCTGGACATCCGCCAGGTGGTGGTGATGTGCCGGTCCAGCGAGTGCGACTTGTACTGGGTCAGCACGCAGATCCGCAGGACGTCCCCGTTGACCAGGTTGGACAGGACGAAGTCGACGAGGCGGTAGGTGCCGCCGAAGGTGACCGCCGGCTTGGCGCGGTCGGCGGTCAGCGGCATCAGCCGTTTGCCCTCCCCGCCCGCCAGGACGATCCCGAGCACCGAAGGTCCACCACGACGCATGGCCGCTCCCCTCACCTTGGTCACCCTGGTGACTCCAAGGCTGCCCCCGGGCAGCCCGGACTAAGCCTGCTTGAGGATCTCCTCGTACAGCCGCACCGTGCGCCGGGCCACCGTGTCCCAGCCGAACTCGCCCACCGCCCGCTCCCGTCCGGCCGCGCCCATCCGCCGGGCGGCCCCGGGGTCCGCGAGGACGGAGTCCAGCGCCCGGGCGAGGCCCGCCTCGAAGGCGGCGCCCGCGTCGGCGTCGGCGCCCGTGCCGTCCCCGTCGCGGGTGTCGTGCGTATCGACCAGCAGGCCCGTGACGCCGTCCTCGACGACCTCGGGGATCCCGCCGACCCGGGACGCCACCACCGGGGTGCCGCAGGCCATCGCCTCCAGGTTGACGATCCCGAGGGGCTCGTACACCGACGGGCACACGAACACGGCCGCGTGGGTGAGGAGCTGGATGACGTCGGCGCGCGGCAGCATCTGCGGGATCCAGTGCACGCCCGCGCGGAACCGGCTCAGCTCGCCGAACAGGTCGCGGAACTCCCGGTCGATCTCCGGGGTGTCGGGGGCGCCGGCGCACAGCACCACCTGGACGGCGGGGTCGATGTCGCGGACGGCCCGCAGCAGGTGGGGCACGCCCTTCTGCCGGGTGATACGGCCGACGAACAGCACGTAGGGGCGCGCGGGGTCGACCCCGAGGCGGGTGACGACGTCGGTGCCGTGGTCCGGCCGGTACAGGGCGGTGTCGATGCCGTTGTGCACCACGTGGACGCTCGCCGGGTCCAGCGCCGGGTAGCAGCGGAGGATGTCCTCGCGCATCGCCCCGGAGACGGCGATCACGGCGTCGGCGGCCTCGACGGCGGTGCGCTCCGACCAGCCGGACAGCGCGTACCCGCCGCCGAGCTGCTCGGCCTTCCAGGGGCGCAACGGCTCCAGTGAGTGGGCGGTCACCACGTGCGGGACGCCGTGGAGGAGTTTGGCCAGGTGGCCGGCGAGGTTGGCGTACCAGGTGTGGGAGTGGACGAGTTCACGGCCGGCGAGCGCGGCGGCCATGGACAGGTCCACGGAGAAGGTGCGCAGCGCGTCGTTGGAGCCGTCCAGCACCGACCAGGGCCGGTGGCGTACGACGCCGGCCCCGCGCCCTTCGCCCCAGCAGTGCACCTCCAGATCGACCAGGGGTGTCAACTCCCGTGCCAGGAACTCGACATGGACACCCGCGCCGCCGTACACGTCCGGGGGGAACTCCCGGGTCAGCAGTCCCACACGCACCCGTAACCCCCTGGGCTCACACGGCAGGTCCCCTTCATGGTCACCCAGATGCGGCGCGCGGGGAAGAGCGCGGTGGTCGTGGGAAGCAACAGTCCGCGCACACCCCGCCGCCGGGGACGCGGTAGTAGAGACAGCAGCTGCGCCGCCGGAAGGCGAGTCCGGCGCGGGTGCCGGTGGTGCGCAGGAGGGGGTGGGCGAAGAGTTCGGCGGTCCGGGCCCGGGCCCGTTCGGCCACCTCGGTACGGCGATTGACGCGGGCCCAGCGGTCGAGTTCCCGGGCGGTGGCGGCGAGCGCGGAGGCCGCGTTGCCCCGCAGCAGGCCGGCCGCGATGCCGTAACGGGCCCTCAGGGACTCCCCCAGGGGTTCGAGATGGCCGTGCAGGACGGCGTCGGCCAGGGTGCGGGCGCCGGCGGGCGGTCGCCGTACCTCGGTCAGCCACAGGTCGTCGGGGGCGGTGGCGTCGGGGTCCCAGCGCAGCAGGCCGGGGTCGAGGTCGGGGAGGCGGCCGTGCAGGGCGGCGCAGCCCAGGGCCACCGACCAGAGCCGGGCCGCGAGGGCCTGGTGGGCGACGGACGCGGCAACTCGCGGCTCCGGGGCGCCGATCCGGTCCGCGACCGTCCGCACCCGGGCGGCCAGCGGGTGTCCGTGGGCGTCCGGTGCCACGGGGGCGTAGGCCTGCGCGAGCGTCGGCAGACGGCCGGGGCACGGCCCGTCGGCGGCCGTGGCCGTGCGCAGGACGAAGAAGCCGCCGAGCGGGCGGAGCGCGTCGAATTCTCGGTCGGGGTCCACGAGAAATACTGGTACCAGGCCTGGGAGCGGCTGGAGTCGGGGGGTCTCCACCCTCCGGCACCCCTCTTGGGTATGAGCGGGCCCCCGGTGTACTCCATCGGGAGTAGGAGCCATTGCGTGCTCAGGGACGACGACGGGAACAGCCCGGGCGGGCAGAGTGTTGCCCATGGAAGCCGACCGTACGCCGCGCCGGGCCAAGGGCCCCCGCCTCACGCAGTGGAGACGCTGATGAGCGCCCTCGCGTTGTCCGTGCTGCTGTCGTTCGTCTCGGCCGTCGCCTACGCCGGCGGGGCGATCGTGCAGGAGCAGGTCGCGGCTTCTTCCCCCGGCGAGCAGTACGCGCCGCTGCGCAGGCCGAGTTGGTGGGCGGCGCTGGCGCTGAACGGCCTCGGGGGCGTGCTGCACGTGGTGGCGCTCGCCTACGGCCCGCTCAGCCTGGTGCAGCCGCTGGGCGCGCTGACCATCGTGTTCGCGCTGCCGATGGCCGCCCTGTTCGTGGGCCGCAGGGCCGGGGCGGCCGCCTGGCGCGGCGCGATCATGGCGACCGTGGGCCTCGCCGGCCTGCTGTCCCTGGTCGGCTCCTCCGACTCCCTCTCCCTGGACACGGCCGGGCAGATGGCCCTCGCCCTGGTCACCGGCGCGGCGGTGGCGGCGCTGATGATCGCCGGCCGCGCCGCGCACCGGCACCCGGCGGTGCGCAGCATGCTGCTCGCCACCGCCTCCGGCATAGCCTTCGGCATGTCCTCGGTGTTCACCAAGACCGTCACGGTCGACTGGGCCGGCGGGGTGTCCCTCGGCGACCTGCCCGACCTGGCCGTGATAGGCGTCTTCGCCGTCGCCGGCGTCCTGCTGTCGCAGGCCTCCTACCGGGGCGGCGGTCTGGCCGCGCCGCTGGCCACGCTGACCGTGGTGAACCCGGTGCTGGCCGCGGCGGTCGGCATCACGATGTTCGACGAGAGCTTCCGCTACGGCGGCACGGGCACCGCGCTCGCCCTCAGCTGCGGTGTGGTCGCGGCGGGCGGTCTGATCCTGCTGACCACGGAGCGGCTGGAGAACACCCCGCACGCCGCCGGCGCTCAGCCGGTCACCGAGGAGCCACCGGCCGGGCTGCCGGCCGACACGCTCCTGGAGAGGACGGTCCTGCGGGAGGCGGCCCTGGAGGAGATCCCGCACGAGCCGAAACCGACCGCCGGCCCCGCCATGACCGCGGACCCCGGCCTGGCCGCCGAGAGCGGCTCGGCCGGGTCCGGGTCCGGATCCGGGTCCGCCGGTGAGAACCCGCCGCCGGCCCCGTCGTACGGCCTCCCGGCCGCCTGGTTCAGCCCGTTCTACGCGGGCGTCGTGGACATGCCGGTGCCCACGCGGCACCGGCACCGGCAGCGCCCTCGGGTCAGATCCTGACGCCGCCGGCCCGGAGATAGACGACCGGGTCGATGTCCGTACCGAAATCCGGCCCCGTCCGCACCTCGAAGTGCAGATGCGGGCCCGTGACGTTTCCGGTGGCGCCGGAGCGGCCTATGCGTTGTCCCGTGGACACCGTCTGCCCCGCCCGCACCGAGATGGCCGACAGGTGGGCGTACTGGGTGTAGCGGCCGTCGGCGTGCCGGATGACGACCTGGTAGCCGAAGTAGCCGCCCCAGCCGGCGGTGACCACCTGCCCGGTCTCGACCGCCTTGACCGAGGTACCGGTGGGTACAGGGAAGTCGACGCCCGTGTGGTAGCCCTTCGACCAGTGCGAGCCGGCCACGCGGTAGCCGGTGCCGAGGGGGCCGTCCACGGGGGCGACGAGTGAACGACCGGGCGTCTCGTGGGGTGTCTTGTGGGGCGAGGGCGAGGTACGGGGTGGGGTGTGGGGTGCTTTGCGGGGTGTCGTCCGGGTCGTCCCGGTGGACGACTCCTTGGCCGTGGTGTGGGCCGCGGGCGCCCGGCGGGCGGTCAGGCTGAGCCGCTGTCCCGGCAGGATCAGGTCGGGGTCGGAGCCGATCGTCGTGCGGTTGCCCTCGTACAGCCGCTGCCAGCCGCCCGGGAGGTGGTGGTCGTCGGCGATCCCGGAGAGCGTGTCGCCGTGCACCACGGTGTACATCTCGACCTTGCCGGCCCGGGACTGGGGCGTGGTCTGCGGCTGGACGTCCCGTACGGAGGTCCGCACGGCCTTCTCGGACGGGGCGGACCTGGCGGCCCTGGCGGACTCGCCGGCCGACGCGGGGCGGCCGGCGGAGCCGGCGGGGTGGACGCCGGGGCCGCCGCCGTCCCGGCCGAGTCCGGCGCCGGCCGAGCACACCGGCCAGGCACCGGGGCCCTGTCCGTAGAGGACCTTCTCGGCGACGGCGATCTGCTGGTCCCTGGTGGCCAGGTCGGCGCGCGGCGCGTACCGGGCGCCGCCGTAGGCCTCCCAGGTGGACTGGGTGAACTGCAGGCCGCCGTAGAAGCCGTTGCCCGTGTTGATGCTCCAGTCGCCGCTGGACTCGCAGGCGGCGACCTTGTTCCAGGTGGAGACGTCGGCCGCGTCGGCGGTGCCGACGGCGACGAGCGGGATCGCGAGGCCGGCGCCGCTCGCCGTGACAGTGAGTGAGGCGCGGTTGATCCTGTTCGGCTGATACCGGCGGTGCCGGCCGCGTACGGCCATGTCTCAAGCCCCTTCGCCCTGCGTCAGGAGCCGCAAAAGTAAGCGCCGCGAACAGGCCATGACAAGGCGGCAATCGGCCTCGTCGTCACTCCAAGTGGCCGGGAACCGGCCTTCCGTTGGCCGGATCGACCGGCGCCGGGGTGAGGCGGCGACGCCTTCCGTGCGTACTCAAGCCTGGCGGGTCGGATGTGCGCTCGCCGTAGCGGCACGTCAGGATGGGCGAAGGACGATACTGACGGGGCTGTACTCACGAGCCAGTTAGGGAGCAGGCGGTATGAGCGCTTCAGCGCAGATCGGTGTCACGGGCCTCGCGGTCATGGGCCGCAACCTCGCCCGCAACTTCGCGCGCAACGGCTACACGGTCGCGGTGCACAACCGGACGGCGTCGCGTACGCACGCCCTGGTGGAGGAGTTCGGGACCGAGGGCGACTTCGTCGCGGCCGAGACCGCCAAGGAGTTCGTGGCGGCGCTCGAGCGCCCGCGGCGACTGGTCATCATGGTCAAGGCCGGCGACCCGACGGACGCCGTGATCGAGGAGTTCGCGCCGCTCCTGGAGCCCGGCGACATGATCATCGACGGCGGCAACGCGCACTTCGCGGACACCCGCCGCCGGGAGAAGGCACTGCGTGAGCAGGGCATCCACTTCGTCGGCATGGGCGTCTCCGGCGGCGAGGAGGGCGCGCTGCACGGCCCGAGCATCATGCCGGGCGGCCCGAAGGAGTCGTACGACTCGCTCGGCCCGATGCTGGAGAAGATCTCGGCGAAGGCGGCGGACGGCGCGCCCTGTGTGACGCACGTCGGTCCGGACGGCGCCGGACACTTCGTGAAGATGGTGCACAACGGCATCGAGTACGCCGACATGCAGCTGATCGGCGAGGCGTACCAGTTGCTGCGCGATGTCGCCGGGTACTCCCCCGCGCAGATCGCGGACATCTTCCGCACCTGGAACACGGGCCGGCTGGATTCCTACCTGATCGAGATCACGGCCGAGGTGCTGTCGCACGTCGACGCGGCGACGGGCAAGCCGTTCGTGGACGTCGTGGTGGACCAGGCCGAGCAGAAGGGCACCGGCCGCTGGACCGTCCAGATCGCGCTCGACCTCGGCGTCCCGGTCTCCGGGATCGCGGAGGCGGTGTTCGCCCGCTCCCAGTCCGGTCACGCCGCACTGCGGGAGGCCTCGCGGGGCCTGGCCGGACCGAAGCCGGCCGCGCTGAGCGGGTCGGAGGCCGGGGCCTTCGCGGACCGCGTGGAACAGGCGCTGTACGCCTCGAAGATCGTGTCGTACACGCAGGGCTTCCACGAGATCGCGGCGGGCAGCGAGGAGTACGACTGGAACATCGACCTCGGTGCGGTGTCCTCGATCTGGCGCGGCGGCTGCATCATCCGCGCGGCGTTCCTGGACCGTATCCGGGCCGCGTACGACGCCCGCGCGGACCTGCCCAGCCTGCTGTCGGACGAGACGTTCGCCCAGGAGATCGCCGAGGCCCAGGACGACTGGCGCGAGGTCCTCGTCGCGGCCACCCGCCAGGGCGTGGCCACTCCCGGCTTCGCCGCGGCCCTCGCCTACTACGACGCCCTGCGCGCGGAGCGCCTCCCGGCCGCGCTGACCCAGGGCCAGCGGGACTTCTTCGGCGCGCACACGTACCGCCGCGTCGACCGGGACGGCTCGTTCCACACCCTGTGGGGCGGTGACCGGGCGGAGGTAGAGGCGTAGGCAGGCCTCTCGGCCGCAAGGGGCGGACGGGCTGACTGCCGTCCGCCCCTTGCCGTGTGCGGCTCGCGGCCCCTCGTCCGGGGACCGGTACTCAGCTGAGCGGAGGACCCGGCTCCGGGTTGGGTACCGGCTCCGGGCCGGGCGGCACCGGTGACGGGGACGGCTCCGGCGGGCCCGGCTGCGGCGCTGGGTACGGATCCGGTGACGGAGGCGGGCCGGGATCGGGCCCCGGCGGGGGCGGCGTGGGTTCCGGCCCCGGACCGGGGGGCGTGGGTTCCGGCCCCGGACCGGGAGGCGTGGGCTGCGGGCCCGGACCGGGAGGCGTGGGCTGCGGGCCCGGACCGGGAGGCGTGGGCTGCGGGCCCGGACCGGGAGGCGTGGGCTGCGGGCCCGGGGGTGGTTCGGGGGGCGGGACCGGGCTCGGGTACGGGTCCGGCGGACCCGGTGTCGTGGGGTCCTGGTACGGGTTGCTCATCGTGTCCTCCGGCCAGTCGCGGAACGTCGGCTCTGGACTACTCCCCCGCCTACCCGAGGGCCGCCCGGCCACTCACCCGTGGGCGGCGGTGCGGGGGCCCGGGTGGGCGGCGGAGCGGCACGGGACCGACCTCGGCCGACAGGGCAGGGATCTGGACCTGGACCCGGACCTGGACCCGGGCCTGGACCCGGACCTGGACCTGGACCTGGATCTGGTGGACCTGGATCTGGACCGATCTGGATTCGGGAGCGGCGCGGCAGCCGTGGCGGTCAGAAGCGGCCGGGGTGGGCCACCAGCCAGTCCTTCGCCGCCCGGAGCAGTTCGGGAGCTGCTGCCGGGGCCTCGTCGGGGTGGCGTTCGGCCCACTTGACCACGTACGGGCACAGTGGGGCCACCGGGACGTCCTCGCGCTCGGCGACTGCGTACAGCTCGCGGGCCAGGGAGCCCGCGACGCCCTTCCCCTCGTGGTCCGGCTCCACGATCGTGTGAACCGGGACCAGGGCGCGCGCGGGCGACTCCAGCACGAAGTACTCGATCCGGCCGACGACTTCACCGCCGTCCCCGACCACCTCCAGACGGCCCGCCGCCCGGTCGTCACGGATCTCGATGTCACCCATGGTCACGCACGCTCCTGCTGATGAGTCCGTCGGTCAGACCGCCGGTACGGCGTGCGTACCGCGCTTCTGGTCCGAGCCCGGTACCGGCTCGGACGGGTCGGCGCCGAGGGCCACGATCCGGTTGTCGCGGTCGACGTGCACCACCCGCGGCCGCCACTCCCGGGCCTCGGAATCGGTGACCTGAGCGTAACTGATGATGATCACCAGGTCACCGGGATGGACGAGGTGGGCGGCTGCCCCGTTGATCCCGACGACACCGGATCCGCGCTCGCCCTCGATGACGTAGGTCTCCAGACGGGCGCCGTTGGTGATGTCGACGATGTGCACCAGTTCGCCGGGCAGCAGGTCGGCGGCGTCGAGTAGGTCGGCGTCGATGGTCACCGATCCCACGTAGTGCAGGTCGGCCTGGGTCACGGTGGCGCGGTGGATCTTGGACTTGATCAAAGTTCGCAGCACTTTGGACTCCTAGAAGACGGCTCCCCGCCAGCTTTCTGCAGGTCAGGGGCGTCCCTCACTGTACATCGGCATGCCTTCGACTCGAAGACCTCCAGGAAAATCGTGCGTTGCTGTGACCAGGCTTCCCGCCTGCGCATTTCTGCGCCAGCCAGGCTGCCGCGAGGCCACCGACCAGGCGCACGCGCGAGGAACCGTACGGGACTGATGCTGAGTGGATGCTGACTTACCTGACGTCTCATCAGGCATGTTGAGAGTCGGCGGCATTTGGCCTGCTAAGCGGTAACTGAGCACCGACACCCTCGGCCTGGTCCCGACTTGCGCCAGGTCCTCCCGCTCGGCTGCCTCGAGTTCGTAACGGGCGAGGGCTGTGCCCCCGGGAGGAAAGTCAAGAAGGCTCCGGCTCCTCCCTTGCGCCGAATTCGACGATGAGACTTCCGGACTGTTTGATCCCGGTGAGCATGACGTTTCCGTTCGGGCGGATGCGCAGTTGGTGCAGCGGATCGGGAACGAGACGCAGGACAGGATTGGAGTCTACCGCGAGTCCTGATACCACTACGAGGAAGAACTCGGCTCCCGAGACCGCTCGTTCGCATTCCTTAGCGGTGAGGGTCACCGTGTCCTGCTCGGGTCCATAGGTCGTCTTCAGCTCATAGAACCGATCGAGCGCGTCCACGGCATCGGCGCCCACGCCGTGCTGGTGCCGTAGATCGCGCAGCCACTCCGGTTCCTGCTCCGTGCCCAGAACCTTGCGCAGGAGGTCCAGAGCCACTTTCTCCTGGCGGTCGATGTTGGGGGCAGGGGGAACCAGACGTGGCGCGGGCACGGTCGGTGCGTAGGCAGGCGGGGTGAGGCGGGCTCTGACGGATGCACCTCCGCCAGCCGCGGGCACACCACCAGCGGACGGCAACGCCTGGGTGGTCCGGCGAATGCCGGTGATGCGGAGGGCTGCCGGATCGACGAATTCTCGCGGTGCCGAGACCGGGACGGCCGGGGCCAGGCGGCCAGAGACCGAGGGCAGGGGTGTCGACGCGGGCGGCCGGCCACCTGCCTTGTTCTGAGCCGTCTTGACTTCTGTCTCCAGCGCAGCAAGGCGTTGGGCACGCTTGGCATCAGTCGCCGCCTGGTCCTGCGCGACCCGCTCCTCGGCCAGCTCGAGCCGCACCGCCTCTCTTCCGCGCTCCGCCTCGTCGTAGGCGGCCGCCCAGGAGTGGGCGACCTGCCGCCGGTCCTCAGTGAAGCGAGTGGCGATGGCCCGGCCTGCCTCAGACGGTCGCCTCAACAACTCCCGGTCCACCGTCCATAGTGTGCGAGAGTCCCGGTCGAGGGCGGTACGCACCGGCCCCCGCACCGGTTCCCCACCGGGGAGGGTGACCAGACACTCCAGCGACGAGGTGATCCGCACCTCGACCTCGGCCAAGTCCTCCCACGGGCAGTCGAGGGATCCCGCGACGGCGACGGCGTTGCGCTGCAGGTCCTCGCGGAGCAGATCCAGCGCGTGACGCACGAGGTCGGTTGCTTCCTTGTCGACGGGCGCGTCCTCCGCGGGGCGGAAAGTAATGTCCGCCGCTCCCAGCTCGGTCACCCGCAGGCATCTGAGGAGCGCCGTAAACTGTTCGAGTTCCCCGCCCGGCAGCCACACCGAGATCCGCGAGCCCAGCGCCTCGGTCAACGTTGCGTCGGCCGCGTAGACCGGGCGCTTACTGGTCCATCCCCGGCTCGTGCGCAACGGCAGTCTCCCCAAGAGAGAGGCGGTCATTCTCTCTGGGTGTTCGCGGGCCGTTCGGGCAAGCATCTGCAGGGTCTGGAGCATCACGGTCTCGGCTTCGGCGTCGACCGGCGCCCGCGCGCCTCGCTCCTCCCTCGCCTCGCGGGCCACCTCCCTGACGACCCGTACTGCGTCCTCCACACCGGCCTGCGGAACCGCGAGGGTCTCCCAGAGGGCGTCACTGCCCTTGAACGACGGCGCGAAGGCGGCCCACCGGCCGAAGACCGGGAGGCCGCGGAAGCAGTCGCTCGGCCGGCGCCAGCCCAGTGACGTGAGAATCAGTCCGCGGCCCTGCCCGAAGGCACGCACGACAGTGGCGGTCACCTGTGCGGCGTCCTTGCCCCGGTGTGCGGTCAGTCGCTCGGCGAGCGCCCGGTAGAGGAGCTGTGCCGCCGGATGGTCGGGGGCTTCGGTTTCCCGGGCGCGCAGTCGGCGCAGCGCCTCCAGGAGGTCGGCGACACCCGGCTCGCCGGTGACGCCAAGAGCGACCAGCACCTCTCCTCGTCTGCCGACCGCCTGCTGGAGGTCGGGGTGCAGGAATCCGGCACTGTCCGCACCGTAGACGGCGACGGTACTGGTCGTGCGCTCGCGCAGGCCGCGGGGAGCCGCCGGTGCGCCGTCCTGGTTGTCCAGCCACGCCGTGGTCTTCAACTGCCACAGCCAGAAGCCGTCCGTCTCCCCGCAGGGGTTCCATGTGTGGTAGTCCCGGACAGCGCGGACCTTGTGGTGCTCGGACAAGGCGCCCCAGTTGCGTCCCAGCACCCGCAGCAGCGCGGCGGCCCGTCGGCGTCGTACTGGCCCGTCTTTCTCGGCGGCGATGTCATGGACGACGGCCATCAGATCAGGGCTGTCGCAGTCCTCCAGGGTGTAGGTGGCCGATTTGTTCCGTAGGTCCTGCGACCTCTCCGCAGGGCCGCCCAGGACCTGGGCCGGCAGACCCTCGCTCGGGGACGAAGCGGTGAACCGGTGCTCGATCCCGGGGTGCGGCCGCAGCCGCGGTCCCTTTTCGGCACCGAGCAGGTGGAAGAACGCTCGGGCGCCCAGGCCCGTCCCCGCCCCGGGCAGGACCTGGGCATAGCGGGGCCGCAGCCACGTCAGGCCGGTGGCGGTACCTGCGGCCGTCTCGAAGCTGTCCTCCCGGTCCACACTGTCCAACCCGGCCGGCAGGTAGGCATCCGCTGGTCTGACCTGTACGTCCTCCCTACGACCGCCGGGCCCGAACCGGCGGCCGTGCAGCAGGACGGCGCGGCCCACGTCCTTGCCCAGCCGCTGGCGCTCCTTCGCGGGGACGCGCAGAAACCCCTCGCGCAGCGCTACCAGTTGGTCGTCGTCCAGGACCAGAGGCGCGATGTCCTTTCGGGCGCCACGGGCGGCGAGCTGGCGGATGGCGGGCACCGGATCCGCGCCCGTGACGAAGACCTGCTGTTCGCTCAGCCATGCACGGACTCGGGCCGCTTCCCCGGTCTCGGCGACGAAGGTCGGGTGCAGCACGTGGCTGAGCCCGAGCACCTTCGCAAGCCCCTGCGCCTTGTCAGTGAAGAACTCCGCGGCTCCGAACCAGGGCACCTGGTGCCGTGCTCCGGAGAGGTCCACCAGCCACTTGTGCCATCGAAGCTTCTGGGTCTCGCCCTCGGCGATAGCTACGGAAGCGAGTGCGACCGTCGCCTCCGGGCTTCGGGACGCATCTCCGAGGAGCGCGTCCACAGCCATCGGGACGGTGACGGTCCCGGGCGCGGCACCGTCGTGTTCGGCCCAGTCCTCGAGCACCTCCTGCCATCGCCCCTCCATATCCCGCGCCGCCGGAGGCAATACGGCCGTGCGGCCGGCCACCTGCGCGATCTCTGCCTCCGAGAGCGCTGGCAGAAGCACCTCGTCACCAACGGCGAGGTCGGCGATTTCGAGGTCACCGTGGAGCGGCGTCCGCAGGCGCAGTTCGTACGACACCCTCGCGCGCGCAAGGGTCAGGAACCGCTGCTCCAGGTCGCGTACAGGTCCCTTGGGCGACCGGACGTTGTGCGGCAAGGGCAGGCACCGCCAGGCCGCGGTCGGGTCCAGCCGAAGCTGTCGCACCATGACGGCGGCCCAGAGGTCGGCCAACAAGGGAAGCAGCGCCTGGTTCCACGGGGTGTCGTTGAGATGCTGACGGCTCGGGTTCGGATCGAACTGGGCGCCGACCCGGAGCGGAAGTCCCAGCTCGGTCACGGGCAGTCCGACATGCACCTGCCCGGCAGCCTCGTCGCCCGCGCCCTCGTGCAGCGGGATCGCGACGGCAAGGCCGGTCGATTCACCCGCGGCCTTCCGAATCCGCGGCACGTCCGGCGGGCTCGGCACGGTGGCACGGCTAACCTGCCAGGTCATGCCGCCAGATGACCGGGCCGTGCGCACGTCGATCACGGTGTCCCGGCCGCCGATGACGGCCTCGTAGGTGTCGGGTTCGCCCCACTCCAAGGCGAGGCGGCTGTGTACGTCGCCGCCCTCCCGTTGATGCTCGACCGTGCGCACGTGGTCGAGGAAGAGCAACGCCTCGTCACCCCATGCGGCAAGCCAGTCGTCGACATCCTGCCCCCGCACATCGGCGGGGGTGGCGAGCGGGATGCGCAGGACCGTCCAACCGTCGTCGGCGAACCAGGAGGGGACCGGGAAGGGGTCGGCGAGGGACACGTCGGGGTCCCCGATCCGGACGCGGTAGAAGCCGCAGAAGATCTCCAGGACCGGGGACAGCCGCCGGAGGGTCATGAGCCCGATGCCGAACCGACCGGTGGCGTCGGGGTCGTCGTCCTTGCTCGTCAGCGACGGCATGGCTAGCGCCATCACATCGGTCAGCCGTACCGGACGCCCGTCGTGCGCTACCAGCAGCTCCGTGTCACGTACGAAAATCCTGACCTGGTTCGCCCCGAGGTCGTCGGCGTTCTGCACGATCTCGGACAGCCCCTGCAGTGGGTCGGTCGAAAGGTCCCCGCCGTTGTCTCGCTGCCGACGCAGCCCATACCGCATCTGTCCGGGCAGCTCCACGAACAGACGCCCGAGCCGCTCTACGGCCGCACATGTCGCTTCGGGCCCGACCGGTTCCACCACCTCCGCCCCGCCCGCCAGCCCCTCCCGGTTCATGAGTTCCTCGGCCGCCCAAATCGCCTGCTCCACCTCGGCCGCCGTCGACCCGCCCCGCTCAGCGGTCACCCCCGCCCCCTTGCTGTGGGATCCACGGTTACCGATCGTAGATCGTCGAGGAGGAGGAAGGGGCGGAAACGGTGGTCGGCGTGACCCCGTCGATTCCCGCGTCCGGCCGCTTCGTTGTGTCTGCCATACCAGTCCGTTCGCAGAGGTACGAGGATCATGGTTCCGCCTCAAGCTGCCCCGGGCTCGTCGTACTGAAGGCGGCAGCACAGCGTGCCGCCTACTGGGACGGCCGCTATCCCTTGGCCGTGGACTTTCGACACTCCTCCGCCACGACGACCACATCCCCTGCTGTCACGGACTGCACGCAAGGTGCAACACGTAGTACCTTTGTCTGCCTCAGCGTCAGGAATGACCTTGCCGCAACTAGGCGTATCGGCTTGCAGCCCCTAGTGCGGTGAGAGCGATGGGGGGACATCGTGGGTGCCGCGCCGCGTTTCATGGCCGCGAAGGCACGTCCGTTACCAGTACTCGTACTGGCGGACGTGAGTGGGAGCATGGGGGAACCCCAAGAGAAGATCGATGTGCTCAACGAGTGCATCCGTCGCATGCTCGACGATTTCGCCACGGCCGACATCGGGCGAGGCACCATCCACGTCGGAGTGATCGCCTTCAGCCGCGATCGGGCTGAACTGCATCAGAACATGGTGCCCGCGGCCCATGCGTCCTGGACCGACATGGAGGCCCGAGGTGGCACCCCGCTCGGTGCCGCCCTCGAGCTCGCCGACGCGGTACTGCGTGACGAAGCAGCCGTCCCCACCAGGTCCTTCTCTCCCACGCTCGTTCTCGTGTCCGACGGCATGCCCACCGACGAGTGGGAAGAGGCCCTTGACCGGTTGCTCGAATCCCCCAAGGGTTCCAGAGCCAACCGGCTGGCGGTCGCCATCGGTCCCGACATGACCGAGCAGGCAAAAGCCGTACTGCGCCGTTTCGTCAGCGACGAGGCCAACGGCGTTTTCGAGGCACAGGACGTCGGACGCATCCAGCAGTACTTCCGCTGGGTCACGGTCACCGTCACCCAGCAGGCTCGAAGTACTCGTCCGGACCGGGCGCCGGTACTGAGCCCCGACGACTTGTCCGACTTCGGCGCCTGAACCGGCGGGACGCGGCGAGAGGAAAGGCACCCCCGTGGCATCGCGCTGGGATCTCGGCGGCCTGCTGCGGCCCGTCGAGGACGAGTACCACCAACTGTGGTCACTGTCCCACTCGATCGGAGCCGGCGGCCAGGGCGAGGTATGGCTGGCCCGAGGCGGACGAACCGCCGTCAAAATGATCACTGCTCCGACTCAGGAAGCAGCAGAGGCTGTACACGTTCGGCTGCGCCGCATCCAGCGCCTTCCGTTGGACGGTGTCCCGCTGGCCGGCGTGCTCGCCCTGCTCGCCCCGCCGAAGCTCGGTTATGTCATGGAACTGGCCGACGAGATGGTTTCGTTGGACACCTTGTGCGTCCCCGACGAGGAGGACCTGGCAGCCTGGTATGTGCGCACCGGGGGTCTGGAACGCCGACTGCGGCTGCTGGCCAAACTTGCGGACGCCGTCGCCCGGCTCCACGCCCGTGCCATCGTGTACCAGGACCTGTCCCCCTCCAACGTGCTGATTTCCGCCGCTGTCGAGCAACAGGAAGTCCGTCTCATCGACGTGGACAACCTCGGTCTGGCCTCGACCGTCGGATCCGCGCCGGTACACACCCCCGGATACGGGGCGCCTGAAATCGTGTCGGGTCGCAGCGGAGCCACCACACTGGCCGACGCACACGCACTCGGCGTGCTGATCTTCGAGACCCTCACGGCAAGTCACCCGTTCCGGGGCGACGAGGTGCTGGACTCCGACCCCGCCTACCAAGAGGAGTACGCAGACCGGTTCCGCCTGCCATGGATCGACCACCCCACCGACCGCACCAATGAGTGCACTCTGGGCATCACACCACGGCAGGAACTCCTGTCCGGTCAACTGTGGGACGTGGCCTCACAGTGCTTCGTGGACGCCGTGGCCAATCCCATCCTCCGGCCGTCGGCTGCCCGGTGGGCCGCGGCACTGCACTCCGCTGCGGGACAGACCGTCGAGTGCCCGGAGTGCGGATGGACCTACCGTGCCTCCGCACCCTCCTGCCTCGCCTGCCGGAGGCCCCGCGACCGTGTCTGGGTGCTGCGCCACGGACTGACCGGTCCGGTGGGTACCGAGCCGCAGGACCGATCGGGGAGCACTGACGACACCCCTGGTGTCCAGCTCTCGGAGGTTCCTCTGCCCGACTTCACCGCACTGCGTCCCGGCGGCGAGACGACTCTGACCGCCCGGCACACCTCACCCGCCCCGGATCGACCTGACGCGGTAGTCGCGCGGCTGCGGCTTCACAGCCAGGACGCCACCGTGCTGAACCTCTCCCGCGACAACCTCTGGCTGGACCGTCAAGACGGACGGCCATGGCAGGAGATCGGTCAGGGAAGCCAGGCAACCGTGCCTGTCGACGGCCGTGGCTGGACGATTCACTTCGGGAGACAGGGTGCGATCCACCGCTGGGTACGTCTGATGGCTGTGGAGGCGAGCAGGTGAGCGTTCGCCCCAGGGGGCCGGTCATGCCCGCCCGTATGCCGGGAGAGCCGGTCTTCGTGTCCTTCCTCTGGCGCCGAGTGCCGCAGGAGTTCGTCGACCGGATCATTCCCGATGGCAGCGAGGTCCGCCTCTACCGTCGCCCCACAGGCCAACTCGACCTGGTCACTGACTTCGCCACGTTCGGGGTCAAGCCGGCGAGTCCCGAGGACGAACGGAGGCTCGACGAAGTCGAGGCAGCCGGTAGCAGTTGTGTGACGGTCACTGCGCATCCGGCGCGGCCGAAGCCGCCTGCGCCCGCCGCACCGCCCCGGCGCCGCACCGGTAGTCCGCATCCGCCCGCGTCGCCGGCTGGCGAACCCTTCACCTTGCGCGTGCACATCTATGCCCCCGCCGTAGGACTCGCTGTGCCGCTCAGCACCGGCCTGCTGCTCGACGTCGACGACGCCGTCGTGGAGGACGCCACCAAGTACGCGGACCGCGCGGACACCGCCAACGTCGGGGCCGTCATGGAGTTCATGAGGCGAGAGCTCTTCCTGGAACCCCGCCCCGGGGCGCCGGCCGACGCCAGGCGCATGGTGGTCTCAGCCGGACCAGCTGGTGGCTTTGCGGTCGGCTTCCGGGTGCACGGACCAGGGCTCATGGCCGACGTCGAGAAAAACAGCGCCGGCTACCGCATTGTGCGCCTGCTCAGCTCGGTCCACGATCAGCGCGGCGCCGGCCAGAAGGCACTGGCCGTCGGGTCGATCGACTTCCGCGACATGACCGCCAGACAGCGAGACCGGGAGAGAATACAGCGGGGCCTCGACCTGGTGGCCAACCAGAACGGTTACCTGGCCATGTGGGACAGGTACCAAGAGCTGGAGGCCCGCCACATCAGAGGCCGGATTCGCGATTTCGGGATCATCCGCTACACCAAGGTCAAGGTCGAGTCCGATGGCCGCTGCGTGTTCACGGTGGACCTCGACCGGGCACTGCCGCGGACGCGAGCGGCCCTGGAGAACACGACAGCTGCCGAACGCGTAGAGATCGAGGCAGCAACAGACGTTCCGGCCTCCGTGACAGACTCCGCGATGACCGACCGGGAGTGGCTGGTCGCTTCCCGGGCGCAGAAGGTACGTGCCTGGATCGGCGAACCGCTCGGGTATGACAGCGTCACCGAGACCCTGAGACTCGCCGCGACCCTCAACGACCAGAAGGACCCGCCGCCCCAAGGCTGGCTCTACCTGGCACACCGCGGCGATCAGCGCCGTCTCGACCGGCGCGAGCAAGCCATGCAGAAGCTGCGCACCGACGGGGCACACATTCCCGCGCTACCGACGCTGCTGGAGGGGGGTTCCTGGCCTCAGCCAGCACGACGCCGGATCACGAAGATCTCTCCTTCCGCGCTCAGCTGCTTCGCTCCCCACGGCCCGACGCCGGCCCAGCGGGAGGCGGTGCTCACCGCGCTCAACACCCCCGATGTCGCGATCATCCAAGGACCGCCTGGCACGGGCAAAACGCAGGTGATCGCCGCTCTGGTCAATCAACTGGGTGATCTCGCCCAGGGCGGAGAGGTGGCCGGCAGCACCCTGTTGACGAGTTTCCAGCACGCGGCGGTGGACCATCTGGTCACGCGAGGCTGGGTCTTCGGGCTGCCGCCGCTCAAGGTGGACTCCCGCGGCCGGGGCAGCAAGGTCGCGCTGGACACCTGGCGCATCGACGCTGCCCGCGCCGCCGACCTGCGGCTACGTGAGCGCCCGGTGGGAGAGCATCTCGCTGCTCGGCGAGCAGCCGCCGAACTGGCCGCCACCTACAGGGCGGCACCCGTACCGCCCGAGTTCCTGCCCCAATTCCTCGACCAAGTACTCACCCAGCTCGGAGACATATCCGACCCCTCACTGGTCGGCGAGCTCCGCAGCCTCAGAGACGGAGCCGAGAGGAATCGCACTCGGGCCGCCGCCACGGCCGACCCCGACCTGCGCTCGGACCTCCTCCCCTACATCCGGTCGCTGCGCTGCACGGTGACCGGGTTCGAGGACGACGGGCCCCGCACGGCTCGAGCACTGCTGACACGGCTCGACCTCACCGACTCTCCGCTCTTCGACGGCATCTCCTACCAGGAGTCGCTGCGTACAGCGGCCAGAACCGCTTCACCAGAGCGTGAACTCCTTGGCTCTCTCGCCACGTTGCGCGACACCCTGCTCGACCGTCTCACCGCGCGCGTTCGGCTGCCAGAAGTCACCGTGGCCAATCCCGCGATCGCCGACCTCCTCGACCGGTTCGCAGCACAACTCGCGGAAGCGGTGACCCGGTCACCCGACGCCATAGCCGCGGCACTGCTCGATTACCGGGACGACCTGCGCAGCGATCCGGAAGGCGTCGACGACGCCCTCCGCGCCTACACCGTCTCACTGGCCTCGACCTGCCAACAGGCCGTATCCAAAGCCATGGTCGATCTCGGCCGTCAAGACGGGGGCTTCGAGTCGGTCGTCGTCGACGAGGCTGCCCGGGCCAACCCGCTGGATCTCCTCATCCCCCTCGCTCAGGCCCGCCGTCGGATCGTGCTGGTCGGCGATCACGCCCAGCTCCCCCACATGCTGGAACCCGACGTGGAGCGCGAGCTGGGCTCGCTCGGCGAGGACGTCCGCGACCGGCTACAGGAAAGCCTCTTCCAGCGATTGGCACGGCAGTGGGAGCACGGTTCGTCCGACGGACATCGCCGGTTCGTCCGTCTCGACACCCAGTTCCGCATGCACCCGGTGCTCGGCAGCTTCGTCAGCGACAACTTCTACCAGGGGAAACTGCGCAACGGCCGCGAAGCGCCCGACTTCACCCACGGAATCGACCGCTACGGTGAGGTCCCCGCGGTGTGGCTTCCCGTGCCCCTGTCCGCGGGCGGCGAAACGCAACGGGGAACGAGCCGCACGCGGCACGCTGAAGCCGCTGTCATCGCGGCGGAGATCGCCGCGCTGATCGAGCGGCATCCGAACATGACGTTCGGCGTCATCTCGTTCTACGCCGCGCAGGTCACCGAGGTGTGGAAGGAACTGAAGAAGGCCGGGCTCGCCGAGTTCACCGATGCGGGCGGATGGCGCCCCGTGCCCCGGCTGTGCCGTGACGAGGACGGCGCACCGCTCGACCGGTTACGAGTCGGCACCGTAGACGCCTTCCAGGGCATGGAATTCTCCGTCACCTATCTGTCCACCGTGCGCAGCTGCGCACCGGCCGCGCGAACCGATGTCAAGCGCGCCTACGGACACCTCACCGTCGCCAACCGACTGTGCGTGGCGATGAGCCGTCAGCAGCGGCTGCTCGCCGTCGTGGGTGACGACGACATGTTCGGGCCTGGCAGTCCCCAGGTGATCGCGCCCCTGGCCGCGTTCCTGGAGCTGTGTCGGAAGGGGGCGGACGGCCGTGTCGTTCGACCGTGAGACGCCCGTCTTCCAGCTGGCCTTTCCGCCCCGGAAGCGGTATCGGCCCGTTCTGCTGCCCGTGTGGGTTCACCAGGTGACGGCGCCGACCGGCTACTCCCGCACACTGGACGTCTTCCAGACCGTGGTGCTGCGTTTGTGCGCCGCCGGAGTGCGAGACGTTGGCGACCTGTCCCGGCTCATCGGCCTGGACACCGCCCTGTGCCGCACGGTGATCGCCCGGCTTGTGGAGGGGCGGCTGATGGAACCCGGGCTGAAGCTGACCGAGGCGGGGCGGCGTACCGTGGCCGAGGGAGAGGTGGCGGAGACGGATCCCCAGCTCGTCCGGATGTTCCAGGATCCGGCCACCGGGGTGCTGCTGCCTCGTATTTTGGTCGCCGATCCGGTACGAGCCGATGTGCGGGAGCATCGCGGCCGCTGGGTCACCATTCAGTTCGGCACCGCCGGTGCCTCCAGAGAGGTTGGCGCGCTGACGCTTCGGGCCGGCGGTTCCTCGTTGCGCCCGTCGGAGCGAGATGTGCTGGAAGCCTGCAAAAGCCACGACCTGGCTGCTCGTGGGCTTCGTGGTGGTTCCCGCGGTACGCCCGACGGCGTGGTGGCGGCTCGGCGGATCGGCTTCCATGGCACGGCGATCGCCGCCTACGTGGTGTGTTACGTCGTTGAGGACGACGACGGGTCCGGGCGTATGTGGACCGTCGAGGATCCGTTCGCGGTGGGTGACGGGCGCTACGTGGCGGATCTCCTAATGGCCCGTGCCGAAAGCGACGAGCCTTTGGGCCGGCTGATCGACGGTTTGCTCGGCGGGAGCCGCCGCGACCGGACTGCCACCGCGCGCAGGGTCGACCAGGAGCTCGCCGAGGAGGCCCGCGCCGACGTCGTACGCATGCTCGGCGAGGAGATCCGGGACCACCCTGAGGTGCTGGCTCACCTCGCAGACATCGAGTTGGCGCTTCTCAAGGACAGTGCGCGGGAACGCGAGAACGCCGCACGCAATGCGATCCGTGTCTTCGAGTGCATACTTCCCGGGCTCAACGACCGCTTCCCCGCCCGGCTGCCGCCCTCCAGGGAGCCAGGGGTACGGGAGCGCGCATTCGTCCTGACCGCCCAGCGCCTGGGCGCCGCCTCTGTGCCGCCGGAGATGCGCAGATACTGCAAAGCACCGGCCAGCGGGCTGGCCGGAGACATCATCAAGGCGGTCTGGGCGGCCGGAGAGAATCCGCAACATCCGTTCGTCACGTTCATCCGGCGACGCCCCACACTCCTAGAGGATCTCGACCGGTCACGAATACTGCGCAACAACGCGACCCACGGACCGACCGGTGCCCCGGCCCCGGACGAGCTTGAGCACATCCGGACCCTCGCGTACGAAGCAGCCCGCCACTTGCTCGGTCTGAGTGGTGGCCGATCCACGGACAGCGAGAAGGTGAACTGACGCCATGGGGAAGAGGCAGACGCGATCGCGTCAGAAAGGTAAGGGAGTGGTGTGGCCGGGCCAGCAGGCTGCCGCTTCCCAGCGCAGCGAGACCACCCGTGTGCGTCAGCCAGCTCCTGTGGCGCCCAGCACCACTTCGGGGAGCAACGAAACCGTCGCGCTGCTGACGGAAATACAGCAGGTGGCGAGCGAGGCGCAGGTGGTCCTGGCGGCGGGTGACAAGACCGTCGACACGCACTCCGGCCTGGAACACGCGTGGCAGCTCTACCGCGCTCTCGCCAAGCGCCAGGAAGACGCGGCGAACGCCCTAACGGTACAGGCAGAGCGGCTTCAGGCAGAGCGGGAGGAGCTCGCTGCCGCGGCTGCCCGCCAGGCAGAGGACGCGGCTTCGGTGCAGGACGAACGCGCCGCCCTGGCCACGCGCACGGAGCTCCTCGACCGCAGGGAGCGTGATCTTTCCGACCGTGAGCGATCGGCGGAAGCGCAATTCGCCGAACGTCGTCTGGCAGCCGGCCGTGAGCTGGAGAGCTGGCTGGCGGAGCAGCGGCAGACGGCCGTGGACGCCCTCGACAGCGAACGCCGGGCCCGGCATGCGAGGTGGACCGAGGAGCAGAGTCGCCTGGCCGAGGCGCAGACGGTCCTGGACCAGAGGGAAAGCGAACTGACCCAGCGCGAGAGGGACCTGCGTTCCGCGCAGATCCGGCTGGAGGACGAACGCGAGGACATCGTCCACCTCAAAGCCGCGCTCAAGGAACAGCAGGCCAGCCGGGCGGAACGGTTCGAGGGCGAGCTGACGAGCCGCACCGGCCAGCTGGTCCAGCAACTGGAGGAGTACCGGCAGAAGGCGGCTGCCCTGGCCGAGGGCAACGAGCGCCTGGGCGCTCGGCTCAACGAGTACGAAAGCGCTCTGGCGTCCCTGGGCGGCATGACCTTGGAGCAGGTCGTCGAGCGCCTTACCGAACTCCGCGCCGAGAACGCCCGCCTGCTGGAGGAGAGCGCCACGGCGCCACGGGCGGACGCGCGCATGCTCGAGCAACTGCGGCAGCAAGTCACGCAACTCATCGCCGACAACGAGGAACTGGTGCGGGAGCGCGGAGAACTGGAGTCCGCTCTGCAACGTGACCGTATCGCGGTCAACGAGCGCCAGAACTACCTGGAGATCAACAACTGGTTGAGTGCCGCCAACGGCCAACTGCAACAGCTCCTCAACGAGGAAGCAGCCAAACTCAACGCCACAGCCCAGGCCGGCAAGGACGGTCACGTGTTCCCGGCCTGCGCACGCATGGACCGGGAGTTCGGCACACCCCTGCCTTCCGATGCGCCCATGCCGGGCATGCCCGATCTGGTGCGCCAGATGCAGGCGGTCATCCGGCAGAAGGCCGGCCTTTCCTATCGCCTGTCGGACCTGCGCCTAGTTCTGGCGGGCATGGCGATGAGCCGTCTCCATCTGTTCCAGGGCATCAGCGGCATCGGCAAGACCGGCCTGGCCCGGGCGCTGGCCGGCGCCTTCGGCAGTGACACCAGTGTCGCCGTGGTTCCCGTCCAGGCCGGCTGGCGCGATCCGCAGGACCTCATGGGTTACTACAACAGCTTCGACCGGGTCTTCTATGAATCGGAGTTCACCAAAGCCCTGTACCGCGCTCAGTGCCCCGCCTTCAAGGACCGGCCCTTCTTCATCGTCCTGGACGAGATGAACCTCTCCCATCCCGAACAGTACTTCAGCGGAGTGCTGTCGGCCCTCGCCATCAAGGACCGACCCAGACTGACGCTGACCACAGCACCGGTCGGAAACCCCGCCGACCTGATCATCGACGGAACGCACCTCGCCATTCCGGAAAACGTCTGGTTCATCGGGACGGCCAACCATGACGAAACGACCGTCGGCTTCGCCGACAAGACCTACGACCGGGCCTTCGTCCTGGAACTGCCCTGGCAGCACCCGGAGCTGCCGGTGACGCCGTGCGCACCGGCGCAGCCCCTCGGACTCGGACGTATCAGCCAGGCTTTCGGCGAGGCGCAGGCCACCTACGGCACACAGGCCGACGGCATCATCGATTTTCTCGACACCCTCTGGCGCAGGCGCTTCGCGGATGAGCTGCGCATCGGCTGGGGCAACCGGCTCGAGCTACAGATCAAGGAGTTCACACCAGTCGTGGTCGCCGCCGGAGGCAGCCCGGGGGAAGCGCTGGACCACCTGCTGGCCACACGCATCCTGCGCTCCGTCCGGGGGCGATACGACATCCATGCTGACACCCTCGACACACTGCGGACCGACCTTGTCGAAAGCCTGACACACTTCGACAGCGCTCACGAGCCGACGGCAACACAACGACTGCTGGACGACGAAATCCGCTCGCGCGGTCGGCGATGAGCCGGGAAGCGGCCGAGCCGGAACTCGGCTCTCTCCTCGTCCGCCATCTCCTTGCGGTGTCTGCCCGTCTCGCCGAGGAGGCCGCTACGCTCGACGACTGGCTGGCCATGCCGCCGATCATCCTCGACGTCACCGATGAGACGGAAGCCTTGACGGTGGAGGACGTCTTCGAGCGGGAGTCCGGTGCGCTGCGCACGGTATGCCACCGCCCGTACACGCGCCTGCGTACGGTGGAGGAAGTCCTGCCGACGTCCCAGGTGCGCTCGATCGCCGCAGGCGCGACGGCACGTCTGGCCGCCCACCCCGAGGACTGGGCCTCGCATACGCTCGCCGGTGTCCGGCCCAGCCGTCTGCTGGCCCGGCGCAGTGAGGAAAACGCCGACATCTACGAGAACCGGGTCGCGATCGCCGTCCTCAACGTGATGCGGTCGCATCTGCAGAAGCGCATCGCCAAGCTCAGGGACCTGAGCAGGATGGTGGACGATGTGCACGGCCTGCTCATGCCCTCGCAGGAAACTTCTTGGCGGGCCCGACGAGACCTAGCCAAACTGTTCAGGAACATCGAGGAATCCGGTCGACATCAGGCAGCCGCGGAGGTACGCCGACGGGCACTGGAATCCTCCCTCATGACGGTGGAGTTGATGCTGGGCTCGCCGCTGGCACGCGCGGTCGACCACCGCTCCGCACCGCCGCGCGAACTGCATCCGACGAACCTGCTGAGCAGTGATCCGCACTACCGCAGGGTGGCTCTGCTCTGGCAAGCCTGTACCGCGATCGAGACCCCGCGTCTCGGAGAAGCCGAAACGACCCGTCGGCGACAGGAGGTCCTCGGCGCCTTCGAGCGTTTCACCGGCCTCCTTCTGCTGCTCGCCTGCAAGCTGCTCCAGGCCGTCCCGGAAGCCGGCCAGCCGGTCCCTTCCCCCGGCTGCTCCACCCGTTTCCGCATGCGAGGCGAACTGCTGACGGTCACCTGGTCCCGGACGGGCGACTTCGTCCTTCACTGGCGCACGCGGCAGGTGCTCCGCGTCGTACCGATCGCGACCGACCTGTGCACGGCTCCCGACGCCTCCTCGGTCGCTGCGGCGATCACGGAGTCCCGCCGTGACCGGCCGAGCGCCGTGTGCGACAACGACCTGATCGTCTATCCAGGGCTGCTTCAAGCACGGCAGGACGCTGAGCCTGACGTCGTCCGGGCCTCCTATCGGATCGGTCGCCGCGACGGCGACGCGCCCGAGCGGCATGTCGACGTCGCTCCTCTGTCCCCTCTGGACATTTTCAGCGTCAGCCGCCTGCTGCGGGCCGTCCAATGGGCGACACTGGGTGCCGACGCGCGCGACTACCCCCACACCGTGCCCGTGCCCGCAGGCAATCGCTCCGCTCTGGCGGGCTGCGGCTGGCTCGAACCCCGGCCCGACGGTGTCGCGGTCGTACGCGCCCCGAGCCAGACCGAGTTGGAGCGTCTCCCCGCTCGACTGAAACAGACCCTCAGGCGGCACGGCAGTGGCCGGGCAACCGAGCACGAGACCCGGGGATTGCGTGTCCTGTGTGCGGCGTTGGAAGAGGCGGCCGCCAAGACCGAACTGCTCGAAGTGTGCCCGGTGTGCGCCAAGACCGGACCTCAGCGCCAGACGGTCTTCGAGCCCCGTGAGGACGGCCTGTTCGCAGCGTCCTGCACCTCGTGCCGTACCAGGTGGGAGCTCCGTCGCTGCCTGGCCTGTGGCGACACCTTCCCGTTGCTCAATCCGGACGGCCTTGCCGCTACCGGTGCTCCCGAACCCGACCTCGATCGCCGTGCCGGTGGGGTTCTCCTGGCGGTTCCGTGCTGGTCTGCAGAGCGCACCGGCCAGTCCGTCTGTCCCGCCTGCGGCACCTGCGGTGAGGCGGGACGAGTCACTTCCTGCCCGCGCGGCTGTTCGGCCCAGCCACCGCTCTGAACCGGGAAGGTGCGTCTATCCCTCGAACGGGCCGTGGCCCGGAATGCCTCGGCGCAGCACAGGCAGAACAGGATCGTCGCGGCGTCCGCTGGGCATGTGGTGTCACGTCAGTTCGGTAGAGTGGCCTCACCCTCCGCGCAGAAGCGCCCTCGGGACGGTTGCAGGCAAAGCACTCGCGCTGGACGGCCCCTGCGTCGTCCTCATCACCGACACCTACTACGGCCTACTCGACCGAGCCCGCTGGTCGGCACGGGTATGCGAGACCGTGAACGCTCTGGAAGCCGACCTGGTCTGCCACACTGGCGACATCGCGGACGGCACGGCCGCACGTCGCCGCGCGCAGGCCGCCCCGCTCGTACCGTGCGCGCGACCCGGGCTCGTGTAAACGTCACCGGCAACCACGAGTACTACAGCCGAGGCACAGGGCTGAGTCGATCTGGTGGACGAGTTGGGCTGGGAGCCGCTGCGCAACCGCCATCTGCTGGTCGAGCGCGGAGGCGACACCCTCGTGGTCGCCGGCGTGGACGACGTCACCGCCGAGTCCTCCGGCCTCGCCGGCCACCGCGCCCACCTCGCCGGAGCCTTGAACGGCGCCGACCCCGACCTGCCTGTCCTGCTCGTGGCACACCAGCCCAAGTTCGTGGACCGGGCGGTAGCCGCCGGCATCGACCTCCAACTCTCCGGTCAGACCCACGGCGGCCAGATGTGGCCCTTCCACCACCTGGTCCGCATCGACCAGCCCGCCCTCGCCGGCCTCAGCCACCGCAGCCCCCACACCCTCCTCTACACCAGCCGCCTCACGGCTTCTGGGGCCCGCCATTCCGCCCCAGCGAGATCACCCTGCCCGTGCTCCGCAGCCCGCACATGCCCACCGGGCCGTAGACGGGGCGGGCCAACACATCCGCTTGGAGTAGTCCACGAGCCGAGGGGTGCGGCGTCGACAAATGACCAGGCTCGTCTCGCCGAGGGCAAGATCCGGACCATTCCCGGGCCGGCGGCTCCAACGAACCACACGTGGACACGTTTTACACAGCTCAGCGACGCTTGGCGCCTGCACCACCAGCAGACGAAGAACCTGCTGATCTCAGCACCGAATCAAGCCGCTTCCCACAAGCCTGCATCCAAAATGCGAGCCGCCTTCGCGATGCTCCCAGGCATCAGGTGCCGGTAGGTCCGATACGTCTCCTCAATGGACTTGTGCCCCATCCATTCCGCCACGTCGGTGATCGGTATTCCGTTCCCGAGCGCGTTCGAGGCGAAGTAGTGCCGGAAGCCATACATGCCGACACCGTCCTCCGCGGGGAGGACCTTGAAGAGCTTCTGCACACGGCGGCGTTCCATCGGTTCCGTGTAGTAGCCGCTCGGGCCGCGCAGGAGATAGCCATCCTTCGTTGTGCCGTGCTTCTCCTCAAACCGCTCCATCGCTTCCCGCACCGAGCGCGGAAGGGGAACCTCCCGGAACTCCCCCGCCTTGCGGTGTTTGAGCTTCGCCGGCTTGTGCGTGTTGGAGTGGATCTGCTCGTGCACTCGATAGACGTCGTCCGCCACGACATTGTTGATGTTCACCGCCCGGGCTTCCCCGTTTCGCAAGCCGCAGCCCACCATCATGACGATCTCGAGCGCAAGGATGTGATCCGCGACGGTCAGCGCCGTTTTCACGTAGTCGAGGGGCGGGATGACCACCTTCTGGCGGACGTACTCCGGTTCCTGAACGCCCTTTACAGGGTCATCCGCCATGGCTCCCTTGCCATAAGCGTCCCGCAGGATGGCCTTGAGGACGCGGAAGATGTTCACCTGGTTTCCGCGGCCCACCCCGTCGGTCTCCAACTCGTCCAAGAAGCGCTCGACCACGATCGGCGTGACCGAGTTCAGCCTTCTCGATCCGAGACGGGGGATGATGTGCACGTTGATGGAGCTGTCGATGTGCCAGCCCGTGGAGTACTCCGTCATCCTCCGCTGCCGCGGCCGCCACTGCTTCGCGTATTTCGCGACCGTCTGCTGACCGAGTTCCCGGCGAGCCTCGGCAACGGACGGCGCCGTCTTCTTTTTCTCCGCGTAGATCTGCGTAAGGCGCTCGATCGCGTCGTCCTGCGTGTCGTAGCCGGCCTCTTCACGCTGCTTGCCGAGAGCGTCCCGGAACCGAATCGTGTACGGGTGCGGGCAACGGGTCGGCCTGGAACAACCGCACTCCTTGAAGAAGGACCCCATCCCACGGGCGAGCTGTCGAGCCACGAATCAAGCCTTCCGAGCAAGGCGCCGGGCGGCGCAGCAAGCCCCTGCCGAGGGAGCAGGTCAGCAAGCCGGACACCTTCCGGCCCGATGCTGACCTTTTGCTGACCCGGAGGCAGCGATCAGGGCTCTGACCTGCGGAAACGCCCAAACGCTAGATCTTGGACTTGAACAGAGTACGCAGCACGTTGGACTCCTGGAAGACGGCTCCCTGCCTGCTTTGTGCAGGTCAAAGGCGGTCTTCACTGTACACGGGCACGCGTCGAAGTCGATGATTGTGAGGAACATCGCTTCACTCTGCAAGCAGGCTCCATGCCTGTACTTCCAGCGCCAACCAGGTTGTTGTGAGGCCACCGATGAGGTGCCTGTTCGGCGCGCCCTTGAGGATGGTCGGGGACTGTTACTGACCAGATGCTGACTTACCTGACGCGACATCAGGTTCACGCGGGTCACAGGACGACTCGCTGCCCGGGAGCGGGTCTGTACGGTGATCACGACATCGTCGGCGGAACGGGCGTTGACCAGTTTGCGGACCGTGGCCTGGTGCAGCCCGAGCTTCCGGCTGATCGCCGCCTTCGGCACAGACCGGCGTTACCGAAGCCCGGTTTCGCCGTGAGTTCACCGCGGGGTATCGCTCGGCCTACCTGCACATCCGCCGTGCAGGGCAGCCACCACCGTGGACGGCTCCGGGTTGGAACCTGCTGGCTGCACCGCATCCTCTCGTTGCAACGGCGTAGAGGGGATGGACGCGTGACCGCCTCTCAGGCGTTCTCGTCATCAATCCGCGCACCCAGATCCTCCACCCACTCCAGCGCCCACGCCTTGAGTTCTTCGATCTGCCGGGAGGTGAGCCCGTACGCCGTGTAGTCCTCATCCTCGTACCAGTCCGCACCGATGAGCCGGTCCCGGAGGTCTTCGAGGCTGAACTCGTCGTGGGCGCGACGGCGGCCCAGGGATTCGAGGTCGGCGGTGGAGCGGTGGCGGGAGGCAGCCTGGACGTCGATGAGGTCGCGGACGGTGCCGCGGTCGGCGAGGGCACGGACCTTTGTGCCAATCACGTCATCGAGGGAAGAACGGGGCCGTAGGGGGTCTGGGCAGGCGGAGCCCAGAACGCCTCCTTGAGGACGTCGACCTCGCACTCCTCGCCGGTGTCCGGATCGGTGACGAGGAACCGGCCGCTGAGCGGATCGGTCTGGACGTGCGTGGTCCGCCAACCGCGCGCGCTGAGGCCTGCTGTGAGTGAGGCGACGATCTCCTGCATCGGAGCGGGGTTCTCGGTGGCGACGTCTAGGTCACGGCTGAAGCGTTCGACCAGGCCGTGAGCCTGCACGGCGTATCCGCCGGTGAGGACCAGAGGGTAGGGGGAGCCGAGGTCGAGGATGTCGGCGAGGAGACGCTCGTGGAGCGGAGTGAGCTTCACGCGGCGGTCGTGTCGGCCGGAGCGGTGCGGAGCAGCTCGGGGAAGGCGTCCTCCCAGACCTCGCGGATGTAGGGACTGATCAAGCGCCGCAGCACGGGCCACTGCTCAGTGAGCAGCCGGTGGTGCAGGAGGGCCACCAGGTCCTCACCCAGTCCTTCGGCGAGGACGGTCCGGTAGAGCGTCATGCGGGACTTCGGGCGGTCCAGGCTGTAGCTCGTCCGCCCGGACCAGACGATGTGGAGCGGCAGGTCCACGTTGCCCTCGACGGGGCCGGCCAGCTGCTGCAAGCGCTCGGGCAGTCGGCTGCGGTAGCGGTGCCGCAGCACCTCGGCGCGGGAGGCGGTGATCGTCGTGTCCATGCATCCAGTATTGCTGCTGGGAGGCGGCGGCATGGCGGATACGGGGCGCCCTGCCGTACGTAGGGGTCGGGCGCCGCCCGTCAATCCCTCGGACATCTCACTCAGTGGGCGCTGAGCGCATCATGGCCTATGCGTGCAGCCCCCATGTGACGCGGCAAACCGGCGCCCTGGGCGGTGCGGCTTCGGTCTCGGTGTCGGAAATAGCGACGGTGCCGAAGCCGAAGCCCATGGCGCCGGCGCAGTGGACGCGAAGGACACCGGGGCGGGCGAGGTCGCGGTAGCGGCCAGAGGGGGCAATCGGCATCCATAAGGCGCGCCGCTTCGGTCCCGAACGCAGCCCACTCGCTCAGTGCCTCATGCCGCGGACGAGTTGTCGAGTCACGCAGCGAACCTCCCGAGCGGGAGCCAGGGCACCTGTGTCCAGGTCCCCCGTCATGGCAGCCGTCAGGTCAGCAAGTTGGGACGCTCCCGCGCCCGCTGCTGACCCGATCGGGGCCATCATTCCTCTGACCTGCCCAAACACCCAAACGCTAGATGTTCTGTCCGGGGAGGTTGTGGACAGGTGAGCCAGGTCTCGGCTGAGGGATCTTGAACAGGTGAGGGCCTTCCGGTTCGGTGTGGATTGCGACGTCTACACCAACAGAAAGGCCCTCGTGCCCCACCGTAATGCACCCCTGACCGAGACCGGACGGCTGCGTCTGGCCCGCTGTGTCGTCGACGGCGGCTGGACCCTGCGCCGTGCCGCCGAACGCTTCCAGGTCTCGCCGACCACGGCCCAGCGGTGGGCCGACCGCTACCGTCAGTTCGGCGAGAGCGGCATGGCCGACCGCTCCAGTCGCCCCCACGCGAGCCCGCGCCGG
>NZ_JBIAGM010000009.1:0-322955 GCF_042869815.1 Streptomyces sp. NPDC006739 | reverse complement strand
CCACACGCCGCAACGACGTGCACAGAAAAACCGATCACGGCCACTGTCAACCATCAGCTGGGACCGAACCGTCAAGCATCTACCGGGACCGGACAAGCCCCACCCGACCGACTGAGTTACAACTTTCTCTACTGGTTCAAGGCGGCTCGCTCCGCTCCCCGCGCGCGGCCCGGCCCCCGGCCGGGCCTGCGCTCCTGTCTCCGCCCCGCTCCAGCCCGGCCGGCGACCGTGCCGCGCACACAGCATGCAGCCGCCTGACGCTAAAGAGGGGATACGTCGTGGCTGGGGCGGCTGGCTCCACGGCTTTAGGCAGCCACTTTGGCGCGAGCCTCGAAGATCATGGCCCCAACGTCGTGCTTTACCGGGCAGGTCCACAGACTGCCCGACACGCCGGAAGCTTACGGGGCCATGATCACTCGCGCCAAAGCAGCTCCAGCCCAAAGCCGCTCCGCCAGCCTTATGGTTCTTCGAACCAACCGCCTTCTTGGGCCACCCTCGAGAGAGGCACAGTTTTTTCAGCAAGATCTCTTTTAACGCTGAGCTCCGCCATGCGCACCAAAAAGATCGGATACGCAACAGGATTGCTGGCAACTTTTCGGGCAACTTCAACCGGCATATCTGCTGCCGCGCGGAAATATCCGAGATGCGGAATTGCAGAATTCGCCGCCCGATAGGCTCTTTTGATTCGCTCGTTCTCCGTGACCCAATCAACAACATCGAATTGGATCCTCTGAATCGACGCAGAAAGGATGGCCTGACTTACCACTACGTCATTTCCGATGTAGGAGGACAGATACTTATCAATGATCGCCTGCCGCGCAGAATCATGCGCCCAAACAGTGAGGATTGCTGCAAGCCGCGGGCTCATTGACTCGGGAAACAGATCGACCCGAACGTCTCGAACCTTACCCAGCCAACCTCTAATTTGGTCAACGCCTTCAAATAGCCGCGTTGCGTCGCGCGCATCGAGGCTATCAACGACGTAATCCAACTCTCCGTAGATTTTGGAAAGAGTAGCAGGCCCGCAGAGGCAAAGCGAAACAAGCGCCCAGACTTGGCGTTGATTTGCGTCCGCTGACTCGAATTGCCCCCTCCACCAGGAGGCACTCCCGGCCTGGAGGCGAGCATATCTGACGCGCTCCATGACGCTGACTGATTCATCGAACAAATTGTTGCTGCAGACTTCGGTTCGCTTACCTCTTGGGGCTGCAAGCGCAATAGCACACGCTACCGCCCAAACCGACCATCGCTCTCCGATGGATGAAACCATCGCGTCAACATACGTGTTGAATACGCCGCTTACCCCTAGCGCGTCTTCCTCTGGGGGGCTGTTCAGCAGGACCTGGAACGATCCTACAACACCATCGATTTCGGCATCCCCAACCGGGATGGGCTCACCCTTCGGCCACTTTATGCCGAAGCGCCTGGACAGGCTTTCGCCGTAAGTACGTCGGCCGTCATGATAGTTCCTAAAGAGAACATACGGATTCAGGGCCGCACAGAGGAGATCCAGGGTGGATTCATTGGGTCGCGGAACTCGGAAACCGTTAATGTATCCGTCGCAGACCCGCTCTCTGTAATCGTCCAAAAGATCAGAGTGCTGAGCGAAAAAGGAAGCCCGCCCAGCCGAAACCAAAGCCGTCACGACTTCGTCGTCTAGCGGAACGCTGTACTCGTTGATCATCCCTAGCAACTCTTGATTGCTATAGGACTTGAGGACTCCCAAAAAATGACCCGACCAAATCCATGAGGTCTTTTCTTTCACGGATGACAGGTGAGGAAATCCGGCTGCCCAAAAGGTGCGCAACTCTTGGCGCGTTCCGTTCTTCTGTGCAAGCTCGGTGATTGAGATCTGAATATCGCGTGGTGGTGCCCCTCGAAGTACACCCATGCAACGCTCGAGAAGCTCAACGCGTCCGCAACCATCCGGGAGGGTTATCGGCTCTCCACCGCTACTACTGTAGTGGTCGTCCCCGAGAAGAGAGCGGTAACCGTCTCTATCCAGGATTAGCTCTACTACCTTCTTCAGACTCCTGTGATTCTGGCTAAACACCCAGTCCGCTACGAGAGTAGCTGCTAGAGAACGGGGGTGAGACGTCAGCCCTAGCTCGCTGTCAGCGCAGAGGACCTCAAGGCGATCAACGAGTGCCGGCAACTCACCCTTGCTGAAGCAACCGGCGTAGAAACGGGTCACATTTAGCCAGTGCGTATTACGGGCCACAGCATCGAAGCGCTCGTCTTTGGTGCCACTCCAGGGATTACCCACAGGACTATACGGCGCAGTCTCATACAGGAACCTACCGGCGAAGTACTCCCGCAGAGGCTGAACCTCGAATTCGAATAGACCTTCTACTGCACCAACGAGAAAGACAATCCGCTGAGCGAGGCCCGTGAATAGCTCTGTTGCCCATGCAGGGTCCCGCCCTTCGGCGATCAGATACTCCGTGATCACTTCACGGAGCCGATTGGCATCGATCTTGCCTAGCGCCCTGCCCGTTTCTGCCTCGCTATGAAGCATCCAAGCTAGATAGCGATGCAGGTCAATCAGAACTTCTTGGCGCTTTTTAACAATTTCACTCTTTTCGGCCTCACGCGCCAAGAATTGCTCGACGTAAAAGTCATACAGCGCTGTCCTCTTATCAGGAAGAGCCTCCCCTCGAGTGTGAATCACGGTAAGCAGGATAGCCAGTTGCATCGGATTGCGCGCCAAATCGCGCATGTGTGGCTGGTCCAGTTTTTCGGCCAGCGTCCGCCGGAGGTTAGCCTTCTCTTTTTCCTTTAGTCGACGCGATTTAGCCCACCGCTCTGAGTACTGTTCGATTAGAGGACGACCCAGCCTTGTCAGAGTCCACCGCTGAAACACCCTGGAAGGGAAATCTGAAACCTCTGCTAGTGCTGATGGCCTTGTCGTAACCAACATTTGCAACGCGGCTGAGGACTCCTTCAGTCTGCGGGCTGCTGAGCTGATCTCTTTAACCATCTCGTTTCGCAGGCGGACTTCTGCTACTTCATCCAAACCATCAAGCACAATAAGAAGTGAACTGGAACGTGCAACAGCGGACAGAGCGTCAACGGTGAACGTGCGGCCACCGGTTACTTCGCTAATCAGCGCACTAATGAAAGACTCGAGAGACTTGGATGACTGTGTCGGCCTAGTGGCACCCGCCTCCTGACTGAAGGGGTTATTACCGGCCAACCAACTGGCGTACTCTCGCAGGTCTACCTTGATTGGAAAGCGTGCTGATTTGGGGCGATGCTCCTCAGGTAGAGTGTCGAATTCTTCCTTCCCCAGGACACGCATTCTATGCACTTGACACACGTACTGCGCCAAGGTGGACTTGCCCTGACCGGGACCGCCCTCTAGGACTACCAGATCGGATAGCCGTGCTACTTCATCATGCAAAAGTAGAGTTGCGGCCCCGACGGGCTCATTTCGATCATTTCCCGATTCTCCGCGGTTGGCAATCTGGTTAACTACTTCACGGATCTCAAGTGCACGCTTTTCTTCCCTACGCCTTCCTTCCGTATGTGTCAATGAGATCACGGCAGGAACATCCACAAAGAGATTCAGGATCTCGTTACTGAGTTCGACTTGTTTGAATCGGACTTCATTATCCAATTCAAACTGCTCGACGGCAAAGCTGCGCAAAACGTCAAGGCGGCTACCCAGCAAATCCGGTCCGATTGATTCTGCCAGTGCTTGCAGTAGATCACTCCCCCGCAAGATATCCGGATAAGACCATTTCACATCGGCATGACCGTCACACCTGCGATCAAGGTCGTCTCGCCACCACACACGAATAGGAACAGGGGCGTCAGAGTTTAGGAGGTGATTCAGCTTGTCAATCGAACCTGCCTCCGGGAAGGCGGTACCCGGTACATTGGAAACCAGAATATATTCAATCGCCCCCTTCTTCCTTCTCAGGATGTTGTGAATCTTGGGTACTTCATCCTCCATTGTGTCAACGAACCACTTGTGAACATCCTCAACAACGAATGGATTCCTGACAAACTTAACCTGAAAGATGCGATAATCGCCTTGCCTATTAGCGAAGAGCTGGACCGCATCTCTACCGCCATCTCTTTGACCAACGGGAAAGCACTGTGTTCCAGGGTATTCGAGCGAGATGAGGGCCTGGCAGAGGTGTTGAAACCGTTCGGGGTCCAACTGCTCGTAGAGGTACGTCAACTCAGCCACCCTCAACTACTTTGGGCGCAAAGGGCCCTGACGGTACGTGAGGACGTACTCTATCGGCGGCAGGCCGCCCAGCGTGAGCGTCTGACCGAACTTCTTCCCTCGTCGCGCTACGAGGGTCCAGATCGAGGCTGACTACGCGGCCACGGCCGTCAGCAGCCCGGCAGGGCTATCAGCTCACTGGCAGCCTCGACCCTGCTGTGGCGAACAACGGGCGTTGCGCTGGCCGGCGGACTGCTGCTGTCGCTCGCGTTCATCGTGATGCCCCTGCGACTGATCCTCCTGGCGCTCTGTGGATGATCCGGATGACATCCATCGCTGACATCAACGGCTACGAACAGCCGCAGATGTCGGCGGCTGCTCGTGGCTCCAGTGCACGCAGGAAGGCCCCACCTTGCCGGGCACGGATCGAACTCCTAAAGCGGGTGTCGCAGGTTCGAATCCTGCCGGGGGCACAGAGAAACACCAGGTCAGAGCCTGGCGCAGCGTGACGAAGGCCCTCCGTGAAGATCACGGAGGGCCTTCTTACGCCAGATGGGAACGCACTGGGAACGTGCCGTCAGGGCCCGGCTTCGGTCGGGATCAACGGGTTGCCAGGAGGCCGCGGAACCAGATGATCGCTGCGCGGCTATGGAGTCCGGCGGGGTGACTCCGGGCATCAAAGGGCTGCCCTTGCACTCGCTCCACGCAGGGCGATGTGAAAATGCGATGTATTCCCTCACACGTGTCCATCTGGGGCATTTTTTTCAACCATTCACAGCTGCCATGACATCGTTGCCAGGCGAGCAACTCCGCCCTTTTTGTGGTGAGTCGCCGTGATTGCCGCAGGTAATCGACCACCCGGAGGGATGCAACATGACCTCGCTCCTGACGCGCTTCAAGCGCGCCGTCGTCTGCGCGGCCACCGCCACGGTGGCGCTGGGGACGGCGATGGCACCCGCTGTCAGCGCCGCACCCGCCTATGCGCCGCGCGCTGCGGCGGCAGGGCCGACGACGGTGTGCGGCAGCAAGTTCCCGCTGTACTCGGACGGCCGCTGGACCTACACCGAAGCCCGGTTCTGTCTGGGGACCGACGGCTCCCAGGTCCATCCTGTCCTCGAATTCTCCGAGTGCCAGTACTACTGGGGAGCGGCCTGGTACTACGCCAACGCCAAGTACCCGTGCGGGTTCGACCTCTCCTACACCCTGACGCGTAACGGCCAGGTCTTGCTGGACAGCAGCAGTTCCGGAAGTGGCGGCCCGTCCGGCGCGGTCGAAGGCAAGTCCGCCGGCTGCGAGGGCCCCGGCACCTACACGCTCAGGGCTCGGTACGTCATGTCCGGCCCGTACTGGACCGACACCCAGATCAACTCCGGCTACCGCACCTACAACCTCGACGTGCCCTGCCGCTGACTAGCGGAACTACGCAACCGGGAGCCCTCCCGGCACCTCGGTGCCGGGAGGGCTCCCGGTTGGGTCGCCGTCATGCAGGGAACTGGACGAGGGGCCTGGTTCTAGCCCAGACACCGGTCCGGGAAGCCCCTCCAGCTGCGTGGGCCGCCAGCACGGTCGTACCCGCTGACGGACGCCTCGCAAGGGCCAAATCCTTCTGGCGTGGGACGTTTCGCTCGGATGGGTTCGGAGACCCGGTGAGCGGAGGTCGCGTCGCGTGCGGGTTCGGAAGTGAGCTGGCATTCAATTCGTCCACCCGCACTGCCGTCCGGCTTCGATCGCGGGCGGCAGCGCTGTGCTGTGTTCAGGGCACTGCGCGGCGGCCGGTGCTGGTCCAGAGCCGGCGCGCATCCTGCGGCACCTGCCGCGCCAGGGCAGGGGCGGGTGGCGCTCCTGCCCTTACCCCGCCGGCCCTCGGCTGTGAGGTGCGCGTCCTTCGACGCAGTCTCTTCCGGTTGCGGCCGACGTACGGTTGAAGTACCGAGGGCATCACGCACTCCGGCCCCCACGCCGGGTCGTCCTCGGCGAGAGACGAGTGAATCCGGGCCGCTCCCGTGGTCGGCGCGGAGACGGGTCGGCACCATGTCCGCCGCGGCCGAAACAACTCAGCGAGCTCATCACGGCAGGAGCCGCGCGGAGCGCCCGCGCAGGTTCGCAACCCCGCCGAGGAGAGACGCGGTGGCCCTTTCCCCGCTGGACATCCATCGGCGGAACCGAGGAGAGCGAACGCTCGTCACGCTTGCCGGCGACATCGGGCCGGCCACCACGCCGCTGCTACGGGCCGCGGTGGAGCAGTGTCTGCTGGACGGCGTCACCGAGATCGACCTCGACCTGACCACCGTCGGTTCCTGCGACGCCAGGGGCTTGGCCGTCCTCCTGTCGGCAGCCCGGCGCGCCGGCCGGGTCCACGCTCGCCTGCGGCTGCACCATCCGTGCGCTCAGATCGCCCGGCTCCTCGATGCCACTGGGTCGACTTCGCTGCTCCTTACCGCCCCCGTGAGTCCCGTGCCGCCCACCGCATCCAGCGACCTCATGAGTACCGCGACGCGGGCGCCCGAGGACCCCGCTCGTCGGCCGGACCAGCCGGTCCTCAGGGACGGCATCCGCCTTCGCCGGCTGACCCGCCGGCAGGCAGAAGACATGCGCGAGGACATCGCCGACCTGGCTGCGGAGTCCGTCGCGGGCACCGTCGGAGAGGCATACCACGACCGCGGAGACTTCCTGCACCGCTTGGCGGTCACCGCCCACCGCCCCGGCTTCGCCCTGCTGGTCGCCGAGACGACGGTGCTGGTCGGTTGCGCCTTCGGTTTTCCGGCGGGCTCTGACGGCTCCGACGGCCGGCAGGGCGGCGGAACGCTCCAGGAGATCATCCAGCGGCTCACTTCCCGGGCACGGTTCGTCGTCCTCACCCAGGTCGTGGCCCATCCGCACGCACAGCACCGCGACATCGCCCGCCGGCTGCAACAGCGTCTGCTCACAGACCTGCACTCCTCCCTCGGGGTCACCCTGCTGCATCCTGCCGACCAGGCAGGACAAGCCTCCTTCTCGTCCTGGGGCTGGCAGAACATGGGTGAGGTCCTGGGGCTGCACGGCGCCGTCGCCCCCTGCGTGCTGACCTTGTCCGCGGAAGGACAGCCCTTGGCACGCCGGTGACGCGGCAGTGCGATGGCTGCGCGCCACACCGCCTGCCACAGCCGGGAGTAATCTGAGACATACCGAGAACTTCCGGGCGCACAGTGACGGCGGCGCCGTTCCCGGCGAGTGACACGACACGGGCAGCCGGAAACCGCACGGCCCGGAACGGGATCGCACGATGAACGCCATCACAAAGCCCGCCGAGGCTACGGCACCAGGTGACGGACACTCCTACCGCATGCCCTTGCCCCGGCTGCGCCTCACGCCGGACGTCAGTCATGGCCCGCTGGACGGCGCATGGTGGCCGCGCTGCGACGCACTGGAACTGGAGCTGCCCGTACTGGTCGGCTCCTTGGATCCGGGCATCGGCACCATCACCCGCGTGACCGTGGGGACGGCCGCTTGGCCCGATGCCCCGCAGGAGGTGATGGCACCCGGCCACGAGATCGAGGTGGTGCTGACCGATTCCGCCGCCGAGGCGCATGCCATCACCGTGGACTGCGGCACCGTGGGGCGCTGGGAACTGCTGGTGATCCCCCCGGACGAGCCGGTCCGAGTGGCCACCCGGCTGCTGACCGCTGCTGCCGACCCCGCGAACCCACTGTCGGCTCCGCGCCTGCTGGCACTCGCCGAGAGCGGCCTCGACGGACAGGACACATGGGAGTCGGAAGGAGGAGCCGGACCCAGATGAGCAGCCCGGCCGGCTCCGCCCGACCGGCGGACTGGGCATCCACGACCGCATGATAGAGCCATGGCACCGACAGATCCCTTGTCATCCGGGCCCACCCCCGCCCCAAGCGTGACCGCGGAAGGTGAGGGGATGGCGGCAGGACGGCGCCCGGACCGGTCCGAAAGCTTCGGGGAAGCGCTCCTCGGAAAGATCCTCGACAGCGCGCACGAACTCCCGCCCCATCTCATCGGGCCCCTGGTCGCCAACGTGGTGGACCGGCTAGGTGGCCGCCGTCCGCAGGTGCTGTTGCAGGACTACGGCCAGTTGGTGCTCGTACCGCTGCCCGGTGAGGACCTCACCGGCGGGGAACCCCAGGTGATCGACGCCTCCGAGGCGGGCCGCTGCTTTCTCGACGCCGTCCCTGTCGAGGTGCCCCAGGAGGACGGCGTCCGGGTCCATCTGCCCCTGCTGGACGGCGGTGACCAGGTGGGGGTCATGGCGGTGACGCTGGACAGCGTCGATGACGACGACCGCCGCCTGCTGCTCAGAATCTCCGGCCTGGTGGCCGACCTTCTGGTGACCAAACACGGCTATTCCGACCTGTTCTTCGACGTCCGACGCGATGAGGGGATGAGCGTCGCCGCGGAGATCCAGTGGTCCCTGCTGCCACCGCTGGCCATGATCATGCCCCGGGTCGCCGTCGCCGGGATCCTGGAACCCGCCTACGACGTGGGCGGCGACAGCTTCGACTACGCGCTGAACGGCGACGTCCTCCACGTGGTCATGATCGACGCGATGGGGCACGGACTGGACGCGGCCACGATGGCCACCGTGGCCATCGGCGCCTACCGCCACGCCCGCCGCGCCGGCATCGGACTGTCGGAGATCTACGCGTTCATGGACCGCGCCGTGGCCGAGCAGTTCGGTCCCGAGCAGTTCGTCACCGCGCAGATGCTGCAGCTGGACACGACGACGGGACGGGTGCAGTGGGTCAACGCCGGACACCCGCCGCCGATCCTCGTCCGCGACCACCGCGCCGCACAGCGTCTGGTCGCCCCGACGACCCTTCCCGTCGGCCTGGGCGGTTCGGAGCCTCGGGTGAGCGAACTGGGGCTGGTGCCCGGGGACCGAGTCCTCTGCTTCACCGACGGAGTGGTCGAGGAACACAAGAGCGGCGAGGAGGAGTTCGGGGAGGACCAGCTGATCGACTGTGTGAACCAGCTGGAGAGGACCGGCCGCGGCATCCGGGCGGTGACGCGCTCCCTGTCCCACACACTCAAACGGGCGCGGGGCGGACAGACCAGCGACGACGCGACGCTTCTCATGGTGGAGTGGCGCGGCTGACCTCTCGTCCCCGCCGTCCGTCACCGTTGCACGGCGGCAGGTACCGCACATCCGTGCGACCACTGCCCCTCGCCGCCGGTGAACGCGGAGTAGTGTGGGCAGTACCGAGGGCATCTCGCACACCGGCTTCCACGCCGGGTCGTCCCCGGTGAAGGACGACACCCGGGCCGTCGCACAGGTGGCCCCGGAGACGGGTCCGCACCATGTCGACGACCCTGTACCCCACCCTGCCGCACCGCGAGCCCGTCGCAGCCCCGGCCGCGCGTCTCGCGCTGAAGACCGACGGCGCCTCCCGCGGGCTGCTGGACGGAGCCTGGTGGCCACGTTCCCGGGACCTGCTGAGTGAACTGCCGGCGCTCACCGACGTGTTGGACCCCCTGTGGGGCCGCATCACCCGTATCGCCGTCAACCCGGAGCACTGGCCGGTCATCCCCCGCGAGATCCCCGTGAGCGGGCACACCGTCAAGGTCGGCTGGTTCACGTCGGAGATCGACCCGCACAAGCTGCTGCTGCTCTCCTACGGCACCGGGCGCTTCGATCTCCTCGTCATCCCGCCCGGGACCGGGGCGGAGTCGGCGGCCCGGCTGCTGGCAGCCGCGTCCGACCACGACGGCCCACCCCTGACCGCCGGCGCGCTGATCGCCGCGGAAGCGGCCCGGCACGCCGTCTCCCCCACCGACCAGGCACCGGACCCGGACGAGGCAGGGGAGTACGAGGGCGGCGCCCCGGCGGTGTCCGCGGCCGTCACCGGGCAGACCGGTCCGCCAGGGCCGGCCAGCCGGCTGATCATCGGTATGTGAGGTGGCCGCCATGAACGCCTTCCTGACGGCCATCGCTTTCCTGGTCCTCGTCGCGGTGGCGGCGTACGTGATCCACTGGCTCGGGCTCCAGCACGCCGACAGGATCGCGGCATACCGGTACAGCACCCCCCGGCCCGGTCGCCGTGGCCGTGGCGCGCCCCAGCCGCACCCCGCACCATGGGTCGGCATTCAGGCGTCCGACAGGCCACCCGGCCGCCCCGCCCCACCACCGACCCGGCCCGCGGCGACGCGAGCCCGGGGCGTGGACGCAGGCTCTGGAGCACCCGAGGATCCGAGCATCTGAACCGAGGCGTCATGACTCTTCCGCGGCTGAACATCTACCGGCACGACCGGGGCGCGCGGGCCCTGGTCACCCTGGCCGGTGTGATCGACCCCGTCACCGCGCCCCGGGTGCGCGCCGCTCTGGAGCAGTGTCTGCGGGACGGCATCACCCTCATCGACGTCGATCTGACCACCGTCGACCGCTGTCACGACAGCGGCCTGCGCGTCTTCCTCGACGTGTCCGAGCATGCCGCCGAGGCCCAGGCGTTCCTCCTGCTGCACCACCCCTCCCCGCAGACCGAACGACTGCTCATGGACACGGGCTGCGACGGTCTGCTCTATCCGATGAGGCCGGGAGGGGCGCGCCCTCAGCGGGCCTGACGCCGGCAGAAGCGCCCCAGGGAACGGGCCGCCGGACGGAGAGCGCCGGTGCGCCGGTCGAGCCGTACGCCGGTCGCGCCCCGCGCCGCCCCCTCAGCCCACAGGACCGCGCCCGCTCCCGGTGTCGATGAGGATCTGTTCCGCGTCGCTGACGTTGTCCGCCCGGACCGCCTGGGCCGTCGCGGCACGGGCGGCATCCGGTGCCGCGTCGGGCGGGACGACCAGCAGCGGTTCATGTCGCCCAGGTGATGGAACAGGGCTGGAACGAGAAGGAGCAGGCCCTCGTCCAGCCTCATGTGAGTCCGGTCGGCTCCTGTCGACACCGAACCATCCGAGAGCCAGGGCCACACACCGGGCACGGACAGATTGCGCCGATCGGTCGAACACGGCGGGCCTCGGCATGGGCTCCGCGACAACCGGCGGCGCAGCCCTTTCCCGGGGTGCGGGCCACATGTGTGCGGGATAGGCTGAACCGCAGGAAGGTCAAGACCCTGAGCGGTTTCACCCACCGGTCGCCTTGTACGCGATAGCCCATTCTTTCTGCGGCGACCTTACGAGCGCGGTGCGCCTCCTCGCAGTCTGCCGAGGTGGGCAACGGCCAAGTCCTTCTCTCCAGCCGTCTCGCGCCTTGCGCGCAGGAACAGCGCCGGCTTCCGGGCCCGCGGCTTGCAGTCCCCGTGGAGGTCGGGATGCGAGTTGTCGTTGATCTTTCCCGATGTGAAGGGTACGCGCAGTGCGCCTTCCTGGCTCCGGACGCGTTCCGGATGCACGGCGAGGAAGCGCTGATGTACGACCCGAACCCCGACGACGCCCGGCGCGACCAGGTGCTGCGCGCCGCGGCGGCCTGCCCGGTCCAGGCCATTCTCGTCGACCGGTTGGAGGGTCTGGACGTGTCGGCCGAGGTGGCGCCGTCATGACCAGCGCGGACAATCTGCAAGCGTTCAAGCGCGAGGGCCGCATCGTGGTCGTCGGGGCGTCACTGGCGGGACTGCGGGCCGCGGAGGCGCTGCGCGAGCAGGGCTTCACCGGTTCGTTGACCATGATCGGCGACGAGTTGGGCGAGCCCTACGACCGGCCTCCCCTGTCCAAGCAGGTACTGACCGGCTGGGTGCCGGCCGACGGGACCAAGCTGCCGCGACGCCGTGAGATCGACGCGGAGTGGCTGCTGGGCGTGCCCGCCAGTGGGCTGGACCTGGCGGCCAACCACGTGCGTCTGGCCGACGGGCGCGAGGTGCCCTTCGACCGGGTGCTGATCTCCACCGGTGTCCGGGCCCGGCCCTGGTTCGTCGAGAGCGAGGCGGCCCTGGACGGGGTGTTCGTCGTGCGGACCCGCGAGCACGCCGAGGGCCTGCAGCGGGCCCTCGCCGCCGGACCCTCCCGGGTACTGGTCATCGGCGCGGGATTCACCGGCTCCGAGATCGCGTCCGTCTGCCGCGAGCGGGACATCCCGGTCACCGTCGCCGAACTCGCGCCGGCCCCGCTGGTCGGGGCGCTCGGCGCCATGATCGGTGAGGTCGCGGCGGACATGCAGCGCGCACACGGTGTGGACCTGCGCTGCGGGGTCAAGGTGACCCGGCTGGAGGGCGACGCGCAGGGGCGGCTGCGCCGCGCTCACTTCGACGACGGCAGCACGATCGACGCCGACGTGGCGGTGGTGGCACTCGGTGGCATCCGCAACACCGAGTGGCTGCGAGGCTCCGGACTGGCGGCCGGCGTCTGGGGTATCGCCTGTGACACCGGCTGCCGCGCGATGGACCTCAACGGCCTGATCACCGACGACGTCTTCGTCGCCGGGGACGTGGCACGCTGCCCGAACCCGGTCTACGAGTACCGGCTCATCTCGCTGGAGCACTGGGCCAACGCCGTGGAGCAGGCCGAGGTCGCGGCGCACAACATGGTCAGCGGCCAGGCCGACCGCTGGCCCCACCTGTCCATCCCGCTGTTCTGGTCGATCCAGTTCGGCGTCAACATCAAGTCCGTCGGAGTGCCGACGTTCGCCGACGAACTGGTCGTCACCCAGGGATCGGTACCCGACCACCGCTTTGTCGCCGCCTACGGCTACCGGGGCCGGGTCACCGCCGCGGTGAGTTTCAACAACGCGAAGTGGCTGGACCACTACCGGCGTCTCATCGAGACGGCCGCGCCGTTCCCGCCGCCCTGCCCCACGCCGGACCAGCCCGTCGACATGAAACCGGTGCCTGTCGACTTCCCCGGCCCCACCCTGCTCGCGCAGGGCGCCACGGTGGTCGTCACCGGACACGACCCCGGCGAGCGGCGGGTCACGGCCGCTCAGTACCACCGGTAGGAGGGAGCGCGAGATGACCACGACCGAGACGCCCGACACGCTGCGCCGGATCCTCGACCACTCCTCCCGGGCCGACCCGTACACGCTGTACGCCGAGCTGCGCAGGACACCGGTGGCTCTGCAGGAGGACGGCAGCTATGTCATCAGCACCTATCGCGAGATCACGGACATCCTGCACAACCCGCACCTGAGTTCGGACGCCCGGAACCTCGCGCATCCGACGGTCGGAGCCGGGGAGCAGGCCACGCCCGCGTTCATCAACCTCGACCCGCCCGAGCACGATCGCCTGCGGCGTATGGCGATGCGCCATTTCGGCCCCCCGCACACCCCGGGGCTGGTGACGGGCATGGAACCAGCTCTGACCACCGCCGTCAGCGGTCTGATCGACGACTTCGAGGGCAAGGAGCAGATCGACATCGTCGACGACTTCGCCTATCCGTTCCCCGTCGCCGTGATCTGCCATCTGCTCGGTGTGCCGCGCGAGGACGAACCGAGGTTCCACATCTGGGTGAACGACCTCATCAACTCGATCGACTACGACCCCAGGACCGACCCGGAGGAAAAGCTGGACAAGGGTCTGCAGGCCCGCAGGGACCTGCGCCAGTACCTCGGCGGACTACTGGAGCAACGCCACAGCGGGCAGGGGGACGACCTGCTGTCCCGGCTGGCCAACGACGACGGGCCCGACGGGCGCATGACCGACGAGGAGATCATCTCCACCGCCAACCTGCTGCTGATCGCCGGCCATGAGACGACCGTCAACCTCATCACCAACGGCATGCTGACGCTCCTGCGCAACCCGCCCGTGCTGCGGCGACTGCGCGACGAACCCGACCTCGTCGTACCGCTGGTCGAGGAACTGCTGCGCTACGAACCCCCCGTGCACATCATCCCCTGGCGGGCGGCGTACAGCGATATCACCGTCGATGACATCGTCATCCCCAGGGGTTCACAGATCATGCTCATGCTGGCCTCGGGCAGCCGCGACCCGAAGCGCTTCCACGACCCGGACCGCTTCGACCCCGATCGGCGGGACAACCAGCACCTGGGGTTCGGCAGTGGCATCCACCTGTGCTTCGGCGGCCCGCTGGCCCGGCGGGAGACCCAGATCGCGCTGACCGAGCTGGTACGCCGTCTCGACCGGCCCAGGCTGGTCGCCGACCCGCCGCCGTACCGGCGTAGTCCCGTTCTACGTGGTCCGATCCATCTGCACATCGAGCAGGGCGCCGGATAGCGCGAGAGCCGAGGGCCCCCGGCATACGGGCCGGCGTGCCGGCTCCCCTCCGGTCGGCACGGCCTTCGCCAGGTGGCGAGGATGCTGATGCCGTCGCCCAGGAGCTTGGGGCCGAGCACGAAGAACAGGACGGCCAGGACAGCGACGTTGTGCTGCGCGGCCCGGTCTCGCCAGTCGCCGAGGATGCCTCTGGCGCGTTCGCCCATGACCAGGTAGACGACGACGGGTGCGAGCACTCCCAGGGAAGCGATGGCCACGAAGATCGCGAGCGTTGCGATCTGCTGGGGCACGGGGAGCCCGGAAGAGCTGATCGAGGCCCCCGCGGCGATGGTCAGGGGCGCGTTCTTGAGATTGCCCGCCGAGAACAGCAGCGCCAAGCCGAGGATCTTGGTGGGCGTGAAAGTGGTCGATCGCCGCCATCCACTTCGGGAGCTGGGCCTGGGAGGCGCCTTTGGGGCGGTGGCGCCATTGACGGGCGGCGAAGACGGCAAGGAGTGCGCCCAGAGCGAGTTTGAGGGCTCCGACCCAGGTGGCCGGGTGCATGTGGGTCGAGGCTCCGCCCGTGCCGCCCACGGCCAGCATGATCGCGCCGAGCGCCGCGAGCCCCAGCACCCAGCCGAGGGCGAACAGCAGACCGTTCAGGCGCCCCTGCGGGGTGGCCAGGATGAGGATGACCGCCACGGTCGGGAGTGGGCTGACCGCGACACCCGCGGCCAGGCCCAGCACATCACCGACAGCGTGCCCCACTGCGGCCTCCGGGGAGAGAGACGGATGATCCGGGGTGGACTGCCCGTGTCGGCCGGCTCGAGGCCGGCCTGCCCGGCCCTGGTACGGGCGCAGCCCTCTTCGCCATCGTGGGGGTCGCCGGGGCCGGCATCCATCGGCCGGTGGCGAACGGGGGACCCGGCCATGCTCGGCGTCATCGGACGGAGCGCACCCCCGCCGTGGACTTCGGCGCCTCGGCGAAGAGCCGGCCGTCCTGCAACTCGGCCTGGACCGGGCGCACGGTGACGGTCAGCGCCTCGAGGTCGATGACACCTTGCCAGGTGCTGCGACCGGAAAGGTTCACCGGCTCGGCAAACCTTTCCGGTCACAGCACTAGCCAACGCCCACCCCGGCGGAGCGATTACGGCGGGACGTCCACCAACCCCAGGCCGTGTGGCCCACCAGAGCGACCGCAACGGCGACGGCCGTGAGCCCGACGGTGGTCCAGGTGCCCAGGACGACCTGACTCGGCCCGCGCGACTCCGTCTCCAGACGCATGAACGTCTCGGAAAAAGCCATCAGGGGAATGAGCAGCCGGAAGAGCAGGCCGCCGATTCCCGGCATCTTCGCGAGGTTCCCCAGGACACCGAGGGGTACTCCGAAGACAAATGCCAGTACCCCCCAGAGGGCGATTCCGGATGATCCCGCGCCTGAGGAATCCATTCCTTCCAGCGCGGCCAGGCTTGTCTTGGCCAGGTAGTAGGCCACGACACCGACAGCCAGCCCCAGAGGCGCGAGGACAATCGATTCGATTGTGGACCGGCGGAAATAGCCCACCAGAAACGCGTAACACGCCCACGGCCAACCACCGGTGAGGACGGCGCCCACGGCCACACCTGGGCGGCCGCCCCCATGCTCAGCGGCAGGCCCCAGCAGGCCGAGCAGCAAGCCGAGCCCGAGTGGCATCGCGAACGACGCGGCCCGAGCACCCCAAGATTTCACCCTCTCCCCCGTACGACCCCGATACGGCATTGCTCCGGGCGCTTACGCGCCCGGAGCAATGGCCCACCCGAGGGAGGTCAACCCTCATCGCTGCGGGCAAATTCATGCATTGTCGTAGTATGCGTAGCAGGTGTACGCCGCACCTTGCGTGTGGTTGGCGTAGGAGGTCTCCCCCTTCGCCACCCAGCCACTTGAATGGTCGATGTTGATGACCCTGACCGTGGACTTGTGAGTCACGTCCGCGCTGTAGTTCGAGTAGCAGTACTTTCCGGTTCCGGCCGACACCACCTCGTACCCATAGCACCACTTGCCATGGGTCACCGTCTGGCAGGTGTTCCCATCCGGGTGAACGGTCGACTTCTTGATTTCCAGCTTCACCACGCCCCATTCGGAGGGGTTGCCCAGCTGCGCCGGCGGTTTGACGCCGTCACCCCTCTTATGAATGACGGGCTTGCCGGCTACGAGGCCGCTGGCCTCAACCGCGATATCTCCGGTACGCGCCCCGCTCTGCGGGCTATAGGCCGCCGCCGGTGCGACAAATCCGGCAACCGCGAGCGCGGCGCCCGAAATGCCGAAGAGTATCGACTTTGCAAACCTTTTCACTTTTCCCCCTTTTTCCAGCCCCGTTACCGGGGACCGAGAAAGATCTTCTACGAGGACGCCGCAACGGTCAAGGCCTGGCCGATTCACGCCGGGATTCCCCGGGCGAATACACCGGCCGCGACGGCCGCACCGCCGGCCGAGAACCCGCGGCCCACCGTAAGCAGGCGTCAGAGCCGGAGGCCGTCAGGGAGAGGATGCGTCCGTGTCGCGCGGTTCCGGAGCCCGAACCGGTCTCGCGCCGGATGCCCGCCCCGCGCGGGCCGTCTCCTGTGCGTCGGATCCTGTGCGTCGGACGACGCGTGGGAGACGGGCCGCGTCGGGCCTGGAAGGCTCGTGTCCGCGAAGCGGTGCTCCGGGAACGGGAACGGGAGCGCCGGATGGGCCGGATGGGCAGGAGCCGCTCCCCGTGGTGCTGTCCTACTCGTACAGCACGGACTGACGTCTCGTCAGCGGACGTGGACGAAGTCGCCGGCCGTGGTGACCGGTGCGATGGTCGGCGTGCCCGCGAAGCTGTAGCGGAAGTAGCCGTCGGTGGAGGCGGTGACGGTCGTCTTGAGGTTGCCCGCCGCGTCGGACCTGATCGTCTTCAGCGTGGTGTAGGTGTTGCTGCCCTTCTTGCGGAACTGCAGCTTCACCGACTGGTTCGCGTCGCCGTGGTACTTGTGGTCGTCCCAGTTCGCCAGGGAGAGCTTGCCGGTGACCGTGATGGCCTTGCCCTTCTTCACCGGCGTCGGCGAGGCGTTGACCGTCAGCGTCGAGTTGTGCTGCACCTGGAACGTGGTGGCCGCGTCCTTGTGGATGTAGTCGAAGTCGTTGGCGGAGACCAGCGTGCCGAGGTTCCAGGTTCCCGCCGCGCTGTTGCCGACGAAGCCGGTCGCCGCCTGCGGGTCGAACGTGAGCGTGCCCGAGCAGGTGGACGTGGTGGCGCTCGCCTTGACGCAGGTGATCTGGCCCTGGTCGTACCAGACCTGGGCGAAGTTCGGGTTCGGGCCGAAGGCGCTGATGTACGTGGTCTCGGCGATGCCCGAATCGTCCGACGCGGTCACCGAGACCTTGGCGGACACCACGTTGGTGGTACCGACGACGACCGGCTTGCCGCCGTTGACGACGACCTTGTCGATCGTGATGTCGCCCGCTCCGCCGTCCGCGGCCTGGGCGGCTGTGGCACCGATGGCGGTGGCGACCAGCGCGACGCTGGTGCCGAGCAGGGCAAGGCGCGTGGTTGCGCGCATGAATGTTCCCCCACGGAGTCTTTGAATGGTCAAAGGGAGCCTACGGCTTTGGCCAATGGATCACCACGTAGTTATGACAACCTCTTCACACATCGCGCCTTCACACATCGCGCACCGCCCGTCCCACCTCCGTGCGCAGCGCCACGAAACCGGGAGAGCTGCGCGTGGTGATCTGGTCCCGCTCGCCCTGCAGATCGACCGGCAGGTCCCGGACGACACGGGAGCCGGGGCCGGGAGAGAGGACGACGACGCGATCGCCCACGTACACGCTCTCGTCGATGTCGTGGGTGACGAACAGGATGGTCGTGTCGTCGGTGCGGTGGACTTCGAGGAGGAGGTCCTCCAGGTCCTCGCGGGTGCCCGCGTCCAGGGAGCCGAACGGCTCGTCCATGAGCAGCAGCGAGGGACGGCAGACGAGGGCGCGGGCGATGGCGACACGCTGCTGCATCCCGCCGGACAGCTCCCGGGGATGGCGCCGGGCGACCCCGTGCAGCCCGACCCGTTCGAGGATCGCCTCGGCCTGGTCCCGGCGGTCGGCGCGGCTCCGGCCCCGGCGGCGCAGCGGCAGGGCCACGTTGTCGCGGACGGTGAGCCAGGGCAGCAGCGAGCGGCCGTACTCCTGGAAGACCACCGCGAGCCGCTCCGGTACGCCGGTCACCGGTGCCCCGTCGACGGTGACCGTGCCCTCCTGCGCGGGCAGCAGCCCGGCGACGGTCCGCAGCAGTGTCGACTTTCCGCAGCCGGAGGGCCCGACCACGCTGAGGAGTTGGCCGTCGGGCACGGTCAGGCTGATGTCGTCCAGGACGTGCTGGTCGCCGTAGTGCCGGCTGACGGAGTCGAGGCGCAGCATCCCTCACCCGGCCCAGGGTTCGTACAGGGTGCCCGCGCTGCCGGTCACCGCGAGATGCAGGAGGAAGGGGCCGGTGTCGTCGCCGCGGCCCAGGGCGTGGTCCAGGGCGGCCGGCAGTTCCCGCGCGTGCTCGGCGCGGGCCGCCGGGCAGCCGAGGGACTCGGCGAGGGCCGCGAAGTCGATGCCCGTGATGTCCGTGCCGGGGACGGGCGCGACGCCGATCCGGCGGCCCAGCGCGCTGACGGCCGCGTAACCGCCGTTGTCGAGGAGGACGTAGGTGACCGGTGCCGTGTGACGGGCCGCGGTCCACAGGGCCTGCACCGAGTACAGCGCCGAGCCGTCCCCGACCACGCACACCACCCGGCGCCGGTCGGCGAGGGCCCGGCCCACCGCGAGCGGCAGGCCCCAGCCGAGTGCCCCGCTGCCCGTGGTGAGGAAGCCGCCGCCGGACGCGACGGGCACGCGCGCGTGGAGCGCGTCCCGGTGGCTCGGTGCCTCCTCGACGAGGACCCGGTCACGCGGCAGCCGGTCGCGCAGCAGGTCGAAGAACAGCTCCGGGGTGATGTGTCCCGCGTGTCCGTCGGCGGGCGCCGGGGCGGGGGCCGTGCGGGGCGGCGGCGGTTCGCGGTCGGGTCCGGGTTCCCCCAGGAGCGCGGTGAGCCGTTCCAGGGCGGGCCGCAGGGTGGTGACGATGCTGGTGCCGGTGGGCAGCCAGGCGGCCTGGCCGGGGTCGCAGTCCAGGTGGAACAGCTCGGTGCCGGGCGCGAGCGGCGGACCGCCGTCCGCCACGTGGTAGGTGAACACCGGTGCGCCGAGGGCGACCACCACGTCGTACGGCGCGAGACGCGCGGACAGCCGGCGGGCGATCGGCGGCAGGAAGCCCTGGAACAGCGGATGCGTCTCCGGGAAGCCGGAACGGCCGGAGAGCGGGCTGATCCACACCCCGGCCCGGATCCGCTCGGCCAGCGCCCGCACCCGGTCCAGCGCGTCCTCGTCGTCCACGCCGGGACCGACCACGAGCGCCGGGCGACGGCAGGTCTCCAGCCGGGCGGCGAGCGCGGCCAGGGCGTCCGGGTCGGCCGTGAACGCCGACCGCACCTCGCGGGGGGCGACGGGCTCGGCGGGCCGGTCCCAGTCGTCCTCGGGCACGGACACGAAGACGGGCCCGCGCGGCGGCGCCATCGCGACCCGGTACGCCTCGGCGAGCACGGCCGGCACGTCCTCGGCCCGTTCCGGCTGGCGCGCGAACTTGACGTACGGGCGCGGGAAGCCGGCCGGTTCGTCGGCGCCGAGGAACGGCCGCAGCTGGATCAGCGAGCGCGCCTGCTGACCGGCCACGATCACCAGCGGCACCCGGTCGCGGAAGGCGTTGAAGACCGCGCCGAGCGCGTGCCCCACCCCGCCGGCCGAGTGCAGGCTGACGAACGCGGCCCGCCGGGTGCCGAGCGCGTGCCCGGCCGCCATGCCGACGGCGACGGACTCCTGCAGCCCCAGCACATAGGTGAAGTCGTCCGGCCAGTCGCGGAACATCCGCAGTTCGGTGGAGCCCGGGTTGCCGAAGACCGTGGTCATGCCGGTGTCGCGCAGGAATCGTACGACCGCCTCCCGCACGGTCGTCGGCGTCGACACCGTCCCCGTGGCCGTCGTGGCCGTCGCGGCCGTGGCCGTCCTGGGCCTCGTCATGCTGTCCTCCTTGCGGACGCGGATGCGGACGAACCCGGGCCGACGAGCCGCTTCTCGACCGCCAGCAGTCCGGTGTTGAGGAGATACCCGAGTGCGCCGAGCAGCAGCAGTGCCGACCACACCGTGAGCAGGTCGGAACGGGTCTGGGCGTCGGTGAGGGTGAATCCGATGCCGTCGTCACTGCCCGGCAGCAGCTCGGAGAACACCATCAGGATCAGGCACAGCGACAGGCTGAGCCGGAGCCCGGCGAAGATCCGGGGCAGCGCCGAGGGCAGGATCAGGAACCAGAGCCGTTCGGCTGCCGTCAGCCGCAGCACGGCCGCCACCTGGAGCCGCAGCGGATCGGTGGCCCGGGCGCCCTCGGCCGAGTTGACCAGCACCGGCCATACGGCGCCGAACACGATCGACGCCACCTGCATGGGCGTACCGACGTCGAAGACGACGACGAACACCGGTACCAGCGCGGGCGGCGGCACGGCCCGTGCGAACTGGAGCACCGGGTTGCACAGCGCGTACGCCCGGCGTGAGCGGCCCACCGCGATCCCCAGGGTGATCCCGGCGACGGCGGCCAGGGCGAACCCGGCGGCCATCCGGCCCAGGCTCGGCAGGACGGTGCCGACGGCGTCCGGGGTGAGGAACAGATGGCCTGCGGGGCCCGAGAACCACAGTGCGCGGGCGTGCCGGACGATCCGCAGCGGCGGCGGGAAGTACACGCTGTGCCGCGCGCGGGCGGCCAGCTCCCAGCACAGGACGGCGCCGAGGAACACCGCCCAGCGCAGCAGGAAGGGAACGGCGGCGGCGGTAGCGGTGGTTGCGGCGCCGGTGGTGGTGCGGGGCGGGCCGGGTGTCGATCCTGGCCGTCGGTCGCCCCGCGGCTGCGGCTGTGCACGGCTCATGTGCGGCGCCGTTCCGGCTTGTCCGGAGCCGGCCGGGGTTCCTGGGCCCAGGCGAACAACCGCCGCTCCGCGCCGACCAGTACGCCGTTGATCAGCAGCCCGAGGCCGCCCGCCCACACCACACCGGCCAGCACGTCCCGTGTGCCGTCGGTCGCGGTCTGGGCCTGGGCGATGAAGATGCCGAGGCCCTGCCCGAAGCCGGCGAGGATCTCCGTGGCGACGGCGAGGATCAGGGCGACCGCGGCCGAGATCCGCACGCCGGCGGCGATGAAGGGGGCGGTGGCCGGCAGCTCCACCCGCAGCAGCACCGCGAGCCGGCCGAACCCGAAGGCCCGCAGGGTGTCCCTGGCCAGCGGGTCGGTCTCGCCGAGGCCGTAGACGGTGTTGAACAGCACCGGCCACACCGAGGCGTACGCGATCAGCGTCACCTCGGTCCGGGTGCCCGACCCGAGCAGCAGCGACACCAGCGGGATCAGCGCGACGGACGGCAGCGGCCGCAGGAACTCGATCACGGTGCGTACGGCGGCCTCCGCCACCGGCACCGCGCCCAGCAGCAGGCCCAGCGGCACGGCGAGCGCACAGGCGAGTCCGAGGCCGATCGCCCACGCCCGCAGGGTCACCCCGATCCCGTCGAGGAAGCCCGGATCACCCGCCAGCCGTGCGGCGCGGACGAGGACGTCGGACGCGGGCGGCAGATAGCCGCGCCGGACGATCCCGGCGCGGGCCACCGCCTCGCAGATCCCGACGGCCGCCGCCGCGCCGAGCAGGCCCAGCAGGAGTTCCTGACGCCGGGTCATCTCACCAGCAGGGGTGCCGGGTCGATGTCCTTGCCGAGCAGTCCCTGGGTGCGCATGAGCCGGACGAGCCGGCGCAGGACGGCCGGATCGGCGCTCGGCGGATAGGCCGGCAGGTGGATCGACGCGGCCTGGTCCGCGGTCACCTTGGTGTACCTGGGCAGTTCGGCGCGTACGGCGGCCGGGTCCCGGGCGGCCAGCTCGGACGCCGCCTCGACGGCCCGGCGGAAGCCGGCCGCCGCCTTCGGGTCCTTCTTCACGAAGGCGGCGGTGGTGACGTACCCGCTGGCGGGCAGGCCCCGCGCCGGTCCGGAACCGCCGTCGAGCAGCACCCTCGCGCCCAGCTCGCCCTGGATGGCGGTGTCGAAGGGCTCGACCGCGTGTACGGCGTCCGCCTGGCCCCGCTGGAGGGCGGGGCCCATCTGCGGGAACAGGATCTGCCGGTAGACGGGCCGGCCGGCGTGCCGGGCGTCGAGGATCGCGTTGAGGGTCAGGGACTGGATGTTGTTGAGGACGGCGACGGCGACCTTCTTGCCGGCGAGGTCCGCGGGCGACTTCAGGGCGGAGTCCCTGGGCACGAGGACATCCATCATGTGCGGGGCGATCCGCACCCCCTCGGCGAGGATGCGCAGGTCCAGGGTGCCTTTCTCGTACGCCTGGAAGTAGGTGACGTAGTTGGCGCTGGCGATGGCGTCCACCTGGCCCTTGAGCAGTGCGGGCAGTGCCTGGATGCTCTGCTGCACGGGCACGATGCGCACGTCCAGGCCCTCTTTGGCGAACAGCCCGCGGTCCCTGGCCAGATAGAGGGCGGCGGAGTCGGTGAGCGGCAGTGCCGCCACGGTCAGCTGCCGGCGGCCGTCACCGGAGTGCGGTGTGCCGCCGCTGTCGCAGCCGGCCAGGACGAGCGCCGCGGCGGCGGCGAGCGCGGCGAGGCGGCTGGTCCGGCGTAATCGAGGTGAGGACATGTGGGCATGCCTACCCCGGATTTGTCATGATCTCTACATACCTGTTCGTGGTGAGTGGTCACTTCCAGATGGACGCCAGTTGCCACGCCCGCAGACGGTTGAGGGTTGCGGTGCCGTTGTCGGCGAAGAGGTCGACGCCGGTGGCGGCGGGATCGGGGAAGATCTGGTCGGTGAGGACGACCTGCCGGCCGGCCGCGTTCTCGGCGTAGACCTCGACCGAGGACGCGTCGACGAGGATGTGCAGGCTCAGGGGCTTGCCGTCGAGGGCGAGCCGGGCGTGCTCGGTGCTGGAGAAGGACGGGTCGAAGTCGGTCGCGCCGGAGGCGGTGCGGTCCAGGTAGACCTCGCCGGTGGTGGTGTCGTAGCCGATCCGGGTGCGCCGGCCGCCGCCGGTGCGTACGTCGAGGCCGAAGCGGTCGGCGGTGCCCGCGGTGAGCCGGGCCTGGAGTTCCAGGACGCCGCCCCGGACGGCGAGCGGCGTGGTGCCGTCGGTGACGGTCGTGGCCGGGACATCGGCGCCGGCCCCCCGGAGCGTCTTCAGTTCGCCGACCGGCTGCTGGACCAGTTGGGTCGTGCCGTCGACGGTCCGCAGGGCGAGCTGCCGGGGGAAGGTGTCGGCGCTGCGCCAGGGGCTGGTGGGGATGGTCTGCCCGTAGTTCCAGCTGTTCATCCAGGCGATCATGACGCGTCGGCCGCCGGGGGCGTCGTTGAAGGTGTTGGCCGCGTAGAAGTCCTGGCCGTGGTCGAGCCAGTGCGCGCGCTGCGGGACGGACAGGGCCGGCTTGTCGGCGGCGGTGAAGTCGTCGGCGAGGACGTGTCCCCAGCCGCCGGTGTTGGCGTCGACGATCTGGAGCTGGGCCTTCTTGCCCTTGTAGGCGGTGGTGCCGAAGGAGGCCCAGTCGAGGTTCTCGGAGTCGGAGCCCGTGGCGCTCCGCACGATCTCGCCGTCGACGAGCAGGTTGACGCCGGTCTCGGCGGAGCGCGGCTGGGCCCGGGTGTCGGAGAGGACCACCTGGTCGAGGTCGATGTGACCCCACCCGCCGGTGTTGCCGTCGACGACCTCGATCCGGGCCTGTTTGCCCCGCAGGTCGGACAGGTCCCACGAAGTCCAGTCCAGCGCCTCGGAGTTGGCGCCGGTGGCGGAGCGCACGACCTTGCCGTCGACGACGAGTTCGACGGCCGTGGGGGCGTCGGAGCTGACGCCGTGGTAGCCGCCGCCGATGAGGAAGTCGAGGTACTTCTTGTCGATCGTGAAGGCCGGTGAGGTGAGGGTGCCGGTGGCGGCGTCGCCGTGCAGGTAGCTGTTGACCAGGCCGTGGCCGAGGTAGCCGGAGACCTGCTGCTGGTCGGGCAGGGTGCCCTGGGCCGGTCCGGTGCCGAAGGCGTCGCCGGTGGCGGTCCAGTCGCCCACGGGGCTGGAGTAGGTGCCGCCCTCGAAGTCGGCGAGGGTTTCGCCGGCCGGCGTGGGCTCGTCGCCCAGGACCGAGCCGGGCCGGTACGGGTGGTTGCCGCCGCCCACCCTGAAGTTGATGTAGTCGCTGTTCACCGTGAACGGGGGTGAGGTCAGCGTGCCGGTGGTGGCGTCGCCGCCGTGGAAGCTGTCGGCGAAGCCCTGGCCGCCGTAGCCGGTCACCGCGCTCTGGCCGTCCACGGCGCCGGTCGCCGGGGCGCCGCCGAACGCGCTGCCGGAGGCCGCCCAGTTGGCGTACGAACCGGACTCGAAGTCCTGCATGACGGTGCCGCTCGGGGCGGTGTACGTCCCGCTGTCGTCGGCGGTGAATTTCGTGCCGTCGAAGTCACCGACGAAGTACTGGGCGCCCGAGCCGCCGGCGACGGCACCGGGGTTGAGGTTGACCGCCAGCACCCACTTGGTCTTCTTCGCGTCGCCGTCCACGGGCAGCGGGAACAGGTCCGGGCACTCCCAGACGCCGCCCGTCGCGCCGGCCGGGCCGAAGTCGCTCAGGTGGCTCCAGTGTCTGAGGTCGGTGGAGCGGTAGAAGGAGATCCTGTGCTGGTCGGAGAGGGCTACGGCCATCAGCCAGCTGTGGGTGGGGGCGTACCAGAACACCTTGGGGTCGCGGAAGTTGGCCGAGCCGAGGTCGAGGACCGGGTTGCCGGAGTACTTGGTCCAGGTGGTGCCGCCGTCGGTGCTGTAGGCGAGCGACTGCCGCTGGACGCCGGTGGACTTCACCAGGCTGGTGTAGACGGCGACCAGGGCCGGGTCGGCCTTGGTCCCGAAGCCCGAGGTGTTGTTCCTGTCCAGGACCACGCTGCCGGAGAAGACCATCTCCTCGTCGTCCTGCGGGATGGCCACCGGGAGTTGCTTCCAGTGCACCAGGTCGGTACTGACCGCGTGGCCCCAGGACATGTTGCCCCAGGTGTTGCCGGACGGGTTGTACTGGAAGAACAGGTGGTACCGCCCCTTGTACCAGATCAGGCCGTTGGGGTCGTTCATCCAGTTCCGGTCCGGGGTGAAGTGGAACTGGGGCCGGTACGTCTCCTGGTAGAGGGTGCCGGCCGAGGCCGGGGAAGCGACGACCAGGCCGAGTCCGGTGAGGACTGCCAGCGCGGCGAGCAGCCGACGGCGCGGACGAACCGTTGGGGACATGGTGCTCCTTACAGGCCACAGGCGAGCCCGCCCGTCAGGGGAGCGCGGCAACGAGGGGTTCGAGCCGTCTGGAAACGTTTCGCCGCAACGTACGGCCGCCGTGCCGCACTGTCCAGACTCTGTGCAGCAAATCGCTCTCGTGGGAGGATGCGTACGACGACGAGGGATGCCGTCGGGTGCGGTCGACCGGGGGTGAAAACGTTGCCGGACATGTCACCGGAGCCCGCGAACGACGCCGGCCGGCGGTCGGTGACGATGCGCGATGTCGCGACCATGGCCGGGGTGGGCATCGCCACCGTCTCCCGGGTCGTCAACGGCAAGCCGGGGGTCACTCCTGACCTGGCGGAAAAGGTGACGCGTGCCGCCGAGTTGCTCGGCTACCGGCAGGACCTGACGGCCAGCAGCCTGCGCCGGGCCGACCGCCGCACCCACACCCTCGGGCTGATCCTGGAGGACGCCGCCAACCCGTTCTCCGCCGCGCTGCACCGCGCGGTGGTGGACACCGCCGCCGAGCGCGGGGTGCTGGTCCTGGCCGGGTCGACCGACGAGGACCCGGTCAGGGAACGCGGCCTGGTGAAGACCTTCACCGCGCGCCGGGTCGACGGTCTCGTCGTCGTTCCCACCGGACTCACCGACACGGATCTCGACGCGGCCCGCCACGGCGGCACACCCGTCGTGTGTGTGGACCGCCCCACGACCGCGCGGCAGACGGACACCGTGACGGTGGACAACCGGGCCGGCGTGCGCGCGGCGGTGCGCAGGCTGTACGCGGCGGGACACCGGCGTATCGCCTTCCTCGGGGACCTCCCCGCGATCTGGACGGCCGAGGAGCGCCACGCCGGATTCGTGGAGGGACTCGCGGAGACGGGCTGCGTCCTGCATCCCTCGCTGGTACGGCGCGGAGTGCACGGCGCCGGGGCCGCCCAGCGGGCCACCCGCGAACTCCTCGCCCTCGCCCAGCCGCCCACGGCGCTCGTCTCCGCCCAGAACCTCGTGACCGTGGGCGTGCGCAAGGCGTTGCAGGAACTCCGGCTGCAGCACCGGGTGGCACTGGTCGGCTTCGACGACCTGCCCTTCGCCGACCTGCTCGAACCCGGCATCTCGGTGATCGTCCAGGACCCGGTCGCCATCGGCCGGGAGGCCGCGGCCCTGCTGTTCGACCGCCTCGGCGGCGAGGGCGGCCCGGCCCGGCACCGCGTCCTGACCACTCGCTACCTGGCCCGCGGCTCCGGCGAACTCCCCGGGCCCGAGGGCAGGTGAACTCCCGGCGGCCGACACCGCCGAAGCCGGCATTGGGGGGTTTTCCCCATCGTGGGCGTCAGGGGCGGCTGCATAAGGTCGGGGTGACCGCTCGATGACGCAACTCGCTCCACACAGGGGGATTTCCATGCGACGCCTGCAGACCCACGCCCTTGCAGTGGCGGCTTCGGCCGCTCTCGCGGTCGGCGGGCTCTCCGCGTGCTCGGCCCTCGGCCAGAAGACCTTCGAGGACGACTCCGCGTTGTCCCAGAAGGTCACCTCCATCCATCTGGACAGCAAGGACGGCGGGGTGAAGGTGGAGGCTTCGGCGAACACCTCCAAGGTCTTGGTGCACCGCAAGGTCGACTACCGCGGTGACAAGCCGAGCGGCACGTCCTTCCACGTCGAGAACGGCGTCCTGACGCTCCTCGGCTGCGGCAAGGACTGCGGCATCGAGTACGACGTCAAGGTGCCCGCCGGTCTTCCGGTGACGGGAGGAACGTCCAACGGCGATCTCACGCTGGACGACGTCGGCACGGTCAACGTGCACACGACCAACGGCGAGATCGCGGTGAACGGCGCGAGCGGCCCGGTGAAGCTGCGCACGTCCAACGGCGAAGTCCGCGTCAAGGGCGTCAAGGGCGGCGGCATCGACACCCAGACGTCGAACGGCGCGGTGACGATCGAGACGGCCACCCCGCAGAACATCAAGGGCCGCACCACCAACGGCAGCCTCACGGTCACGGCGCCGGCCGCGAAGTACCAGATCACGGCCGACACCTCCAGCGGCAGCAAGAAGGTGGCGTTCGAGAACGACCCGTCCGGCACCTACCGCCTGGACCTGTCGACCACGAACGGTGACCTGACGGTGAAGTCCGCCGGCTAGTGCCGCGGCAGGCAACGTCTGCCCGTCAAGGAGCGGCGTCCGGTGCGTGCTCTGGGGGTCCCCCCGGCCGGAGGCTGGGGAGTGAAGGGGGTCCCCCGCCCGAGGCGGCGAAGCCGGTTCGAGGGTGGGGGCGCGTGCCGGGCGTCGCGACGGGGCGAAGGTTGCCTGTTGCGGCACTGGAGGCCCGGGACCGGATCGGTACTAAGCGGAGATAGCATCCGCTTATGACGACTACTGACCAGAACAACTCCGTGCTCGACGTCGAGATCGGTGCCCTGCGGGGTGGTTCCGCGGATCTGCCGCAGTACGCGGGCCAGGCCGTGCTCATCGTGAACGTGGCCTCCAAGTGCGGACTGACCCCCCAGTACTCCGGGCTGGAGCGGCTGCAGGAACGGTACGCCGGGCAGGGCTTCACCGTGCTCGGCGTGCCCTGCAACCAGTTCCTCGGGCAGGAGCCCGGCAGCGCCGAGGAGATCGCCGAGTTCTGCTCGGCGACGTACGGCGTGACCTTCCCGCTGACCGAGAAGGTCGAGGTGAACGGGGAGGGCCGGCACGCGCTGTACGAGCGGCTGGTGGGCTTCGCCGACGGCGAGGGGCACAGCGGTGACATCCGCTGGAACTTCGAGAAGTTCCTGATCGGGCGGGACGGCGAGGTCGTCGCCCGGTTCTCCCCGCAGACCGAGCCGGAGTCGGCGGAGGTCGTGGCGGCGGTGGAGGGCGCCCTCGCCTGACGGCGGCCGCCGGCAGGTGTTGACCTTGCCCCTGGGGCAGGGATGAGTCTCCTGGTCACCGGGCGGAAAGGAACCGCCCGGTGACGGAGGATGCTGGAGTGGACGACGAACTGCTCACCATCGGCGCGTTCGCGGCGCGGGCACGGCTGTCGGCGAAGGCGCTGCGGCTCTACGACCGCCTGGGCCTGCTGGCCCCCGCGCAGGTGGACGAGGCCACCGGCTACCGCTACTACCGGGCGGGCCAGGTCGGCCGGGCCCGGCTGGTGGCACTGCTGCGCCGGCTCGACATGCCGCTCGCGCGGATCGCCGAGGTGGTCGAGGCGGACGGGCCCGAGGCGGCCGACCGGCTCGCCGCCTACTGGGGCGGCGTCGAGGCACGGGTGGCCGGTCAGCGGACGCTCGTCGAGTACCTCCGTGGACTGCTGTCGGGGAGGAGCTCCGAGATGTACGGAAAGTTCGAGATCGAGACGGTGGACGTGCCCGAACAGGTGGTGATCACCGAGACGCGGCACACCCTGGCGGACGAGCTGCCGGCCTGGATCGGGGCGTCCCTGGGGCGCCTGGAGGAGGCGGCCCGGGCGTGCGGCGGTACGGCCGGGGCGCCGTTCGTCGTCTACCACTCCGAGGTCTCCATGGAGAGCGACGGGCCCGCCGAGTCCTGTGTGCCCGTGGCGGACGAGGCGGCGGCCCGGGCGTGGGTGGCCGCGCGGGGGCGGCCCTGGCAGACGACGGTCCGGGTGGAGCCGGCCCGGCGGCTGGCCTACACCCGGATCACCAAGGCCCAGGTGGCCCATCCGCAGATCCTGGCCGCGTTCGAGGCGGTGGAGCGGTGGATGGCCGGGCAGGGACGGGAGCCCGACGGCCCGTGCCGCGAGGTGTACTTCGCGGACTGGGACGCGGCGGGCGCGGACGACCCGGTGTGCGACGTGGCCTTTCCGCTGAAGGGACTTCCCGGAGCGGAGTGACCGGGGTGAACGGGGTAAGGGGCGAGCCCCCTCGGCAAGGACGGCGGGCTAGTCGAGAGGGCTCTGTGGGTGGTGCTTGTGCAGTTGTCGTCGTCGCGGGCGTGAGCGGGCGAGGGTCAGGGAAGCGCCCCCTACGCCTTGACCGATGCGACGAAGGCGTTCCACGCGTCGGCGGGGAAGGCCAGGGTGGGGCCTTCGGTGACCTTGGAGTCGCGTACGGCGAGTTCCTCGGTCGCGGGCGACTTCACCTCGACGCACGCCCCGTTCCCTGCGGAATAGGAGGACTTCGTCCACGTCTCCGTGGCGCCCTGAAGCAGTGCCATGTCCACTCCTGTAGCGAGTTGCTGTAGTGCGAATCACGCCAACCATGTCGAACGGTTGGCGTGATCGACGCTACTCGGCAACCGCCCTTTCTGGAGCGGTCGTTCACTCGACCGGATGGCATATTCCAGGTGAGCCTTCCGCCAGAGCGTGACACCGTTGTAAGATCCGGCGCTTCACTCAGAGAAGGCTCAACGGGCGTACTCTTTGGCCACATCCGAGATGAACTGCCGGGATTGCTCCACATTCAGCGACTGCGCCCGCAGATGTTCGTACATGACGGCGTACCTCTGGACGTCGTGCGCCTTCTCCAGGTACAGGTCGCTGGTGACGCCCTCCAGGTAGACCACGCTGGAGTCGGCCGCGTCGGCGAACTCCAGGATCGCGTACTGCCCGTTGAGCCCCGGGTGCGCGCCCACCTCGAACGGCAGCACCTGCACGGTGATGTGGGGCAGCTGGGACATCTCGATGAGGTACTCCAACTGCTCCCGCATCACCAGCTTGTTGCCCACCACCCGGCGCAGCGCGGCCTCGTCCAGCACCACCCACAGCCGGAGCGGGTTGTTCTCGGCGGTGATACGTTCCTGTCGCCGCAGCCGGACCTGGACCCGCTTCTCGATGTCGCCGGTCGAGGTCTCCGGCAACGCGCCCTGCACCAGCGCCTCGGCGTACGCCCGGGTCTGCAACAGGCCGGTGACCAGCTGGGGTTCGTACACGCGCAGCGACTCGGCGTCCGTCTCCAGCCCGATGTAGACGCTGTAGGGGATGTCCCCGAAGGCGTGCCACCAGCCCTGCTGCCGGGAGTCCCGGGCCATCTCCATCAGCGACTCGACGACCCGCTGGTCCTCGACCTCGTACACTCCGCACAGGTCGCGTACGTCGCGCTGGCTGATGGATCGTCGGCCGTTCTCCAGCCGGCTGATCTTCGACTGCGACACCAGCAGTCTCTCGGCTACTTCCTCTGCCGTCATGCCCTTGAGCTCGCGGAGCCTGCGCAGCTCCTGGCCCAGCCGGCGTCGCCTGACGGTGGGATTGACATTGGACGCCACGGGACGTGCACCTCCGGCTGCCTGCCTGTACCTGACACTTTGCGTATCTGCTGCTGAGCAGACTGCCACCAAGGTGCTCGTTGCCGCTGGCAAACGGTGGATATACGGCGCGTACGCGTCAGTTGGGGCAAGCGTGACCGAGCGGGGCGGCGAGACGGACGTCTCACCACCCCGCTCGGTCCAGCGGCTCCCGTACCGGGCTTCTGGGGCCTGCGGCACATGCGGTGCGTGGGTGCTGCGGTGCTCGTGGTGCGTGGGGTACTGCGGTGCTCGCGGTACGTGCGGTACGGCTCAGTGGGCCACGGCGCGCGCCATGGTGCCCGCGCGTCGGGGCTGCATCGGAACACCGCGCGCGGGTTCCGGTGCGGGCCTGGCTCCGGGGGCGACCTGACGGCCGGCCGGGGCCGGGGCGCGGCGCGGCTGGGCCGCCGCACCGTTCTGGACGTCCATCACGGCGTGCGCCACGAGGCCGCCCATGGGGTCGTGCCGGATCAGATCCCGCAGCCGGGACCGCGAGGACCGGCCCTCGTTCCCCGGATACAGGTGCTTGCCGAGTCCGACCGCGTGGGCCAGGGCGGCGAGCGCCGCGGTCCGCGGGTCCGGCGGTACGCCGGTGCGGATCGCGGAGTCCAGTCGGGCTCTGATCTCCCGGCTGATCTCGTTGTCCGTCGCCTGGTAGCGAGTCGTCGGCAACACCCCGCACATCTGGCCCGCCACGGCGGCGACCATGCCGCACCGCTCCAGATGCGTGAGGTAGACCTGACGGAGCCCCAGTCGTGGCCCGCCGATCCAGTTCACTGCCCGCACGGGAGCGCCACGCCTTCGCAGCAACTCCAACGCGCAGTCCAAAGTCGGATCTCCAGTCGGCCGTGGTGCCACCACGGCGATACGATCCCCGTCTGGGGCTATCCGTCCGGCCAGCGCCAGCTCCACTAGCTGCGCTCCGGCCAGACCGAGGTCGAGCGACTGCGGCTGCGCAGTGGTACCCGTGGCCGGGTCCAATGCCAGCAGCAGAAGCTCCTCCGGAAGTGTTCTGCGGCTCCTGCCCATCCATGCCTCCCCGCGTGGATGAAAGACAGGGTGACCCCTCTCACATTGGTCTGTCGAGGGTGCGTGACCTGTTTGTGAGGGAACCAGTAGGTATGTCGTTCTCGTCTACCGCAGGGGTCAAGCCCGCACACAGGACACTGGTACATGGTTCGGACAGCCGGGGGGAGGCGTGTCCGGGCGGGCGCTCGGTTGGTTCGGTTCGGTAGACGCACGCGGGGCGTGCGGCGCATGGAGGAGGCATCGGTGGCGGGCGAGTCCCCCGACAGGTCGAAGCAGCGCGAGTCGTCGGCAGAACCGACGTCGGGGAGCGCGGGTACGGTTCCCGAGGCACGCGATCCGCGTCGTCCCGCGGCCGGTGCGGAGGAATCCGCCGGCGGTGTGGACACGGCGACGAAGGTCTTCTCGGTACGGGCTGCGAAGCGGCCCGCCGACACCCCCGAGGACAAGTCCGACACCCGCCTCCGGGCGGCCGTGTCGGCGTGGGTCCGCAAGGGGGACGCGGAGGCCGAGGCCGAGGCCGAGGCCGATGACAAGGCCGAGGCCGATGACAAGGCCGAGGCCGGAACGGAAGCTGAGGCGGAGTCAGAGGCTGCGGCTGGGGATGCGGCTGCGGCTGCGGCTGCGGCCGATGCGGATCCGGCTGAGACCGGTGCGGAGGACGGCGAGGCATCCGAGGCGGAGGCCGACGACGAGGACCGGACGGACGCCGAGGCGGATGACGCCCCGGAGGCCGGCGCGGAGTCCGAGACCAAGGCCGGCGGCCGGGACGACGCCGAGCCCGCCGCCGCCGAGCCGATGGCCGACGAGGCCGACGAGGCCGACGAGGCCGACGAGGCCGACGAGGCCGACGAGGCCGACGAGGCCGACGAGGCCGACAGTGACGTAAAGCCCGACAGTGACGTGAAGCCCGACAGCGCGTCGCAGACGGAGACGAAGGCGGACGAGCAGGACCCGGCGGACGAGGAAGGTCCCGCGAAGGCCGAGGCCGAGGACGCCGACGACGCTCCCGAGGCCGCCGCCGAGGCGGACAGCGACGCGCCGGAAGCCGACTCCGAGGACGACCCGAAGGCCGACGTCGCGTCCGCGAAGGAAGTCTCTGACGTCGAGTCCGACGAGTCCGACGAGTCCGACGAGTCCGACGAGTCCGACGGCGGCGACGACACCGGCACCGCCGCGGAGGCCGGTTCCGGGGTCGATCAGCCCACCACCGTCTTCAAGGCCCCGCGCCCCGCCAAGCCGCAGGTCGATCAGCCGACCACCATGCTCAAGGCGCCGCAGGCACCCGCGCCCAAGGAGTCCGCGTCCGAGCGGACCAGCAAGTTCGTCGCGCTCAAGCCGCTCGACGGTCCCGCCGACCGCAAGCCCGCCGGCCGGGCGACCCCCGCCGACGCGACCACGCCCGTCCCGCAGGTCGGCCCCGAGCGCACCACGCAGCAGCCGCTGCCGCCCAAGCCGCCGATCGATCTGCTGGCCGAGCTGACCAACACGCCCCCGCCGCCGCAGACCCCCGTCCGGACGCTGGTCCGCCGGGTGAAGATCTGGACTCCGCTGGTCCTGCTGCTGGCGATCATATTTGCGGTCGTGCAGACCCTGCGCCCGCTGCCGTCCCCGACCCTCGACCTCACCGCGAAGGACACCTACACCTTCGACGGCAGCAGCACGGCCGTCCCGTGGCCTGCCCAGGGCCAGGCGGCGCTCGACGTCCAGGGCATCGGCAGCTTCGGTTCCTCCGGCGCCCAGAAGCCCGTGCCCATCGCGAGCGTCGCGAAGGTCATGACCGCGTACATCGTCCTGCACGACCACCCGCTGAAGAGCGGCGCCGACGGCCCCAGGATCAAGATAGACCAGGCCGCCGAGGCCCAGTCGAACGCGGGCCAGGAGTCCACCGTCCACGTCACCGCGGGCGACGAGATCACCCAGCGGGAGGCCCTGCAGGGCATCCTCATCGCCTCCGCGAACAACGTGGCCCGTCTGCTGGCGCGCTGGGACGCCGGCTCGGAGAAGGCGTTCGTGGCGAAGATGAACGCCACCGCCAAGGGCCTCGGCATGACCAACACCACCTACACCGACCCCTCGGGCCTGACGAACTCCACCGTCAGCACCGCCGTGGACCAGGTGAAGCTGGCCAAGGCCGCGATGACCGAGCCGGCCTTCCGTGAGGTCGCCGCGATGATGTCGTACAACGACTACAAGGGCGTGAACCACCCCAACTGGAACCGCCTGGTCGGCCACGACAACGTCGTCGGCATCAAGACCGGCACCACCACCTCCGCCCTCGGCAACCTCGTCTTCGCGGCGAAGCAGCAGGTCGGCGGGCAGACGCGGATCATCGTCGGGGCCGTGGTGCGCCAGCCGGCCGGCGGCTCGGACGACACCATCATCAGCGGGGCCCTGTACGCGGCCGACAAGCTGATCCGGTCGGCGCAGGGTGCCCTGAAGTCCGCGACGATCATCAAGAAGGGCGCCGTCGTCGGATACGCGGACGACGGGCTCGGCGGCCGTACCCCCGTGGTGGCCACCCAGGACGTCACCGCCGTCGGCTGGTCCGGCCTCAAGGTGAAGCTGTCCTTCGTCGCCGACAAGCTGCCGCACACCGCGAAGGCCGGCACCAAGGTGGGCACGCTCACCGTGGGCGACGGCGGCACGAGCGGCGCCGTCCAGGTTCCGGTGGCCCTGAGCGGGGACCTCACCGAGCCGGGCTTCGGCAGCAAGCTGACCCGCCTCGGCTGACCGGCCCCCGCCGGCCCGCCACCCCGGTTCGTCCCCCGCGCACCCCGCCGACGGAGTCCCTCGGCGGGGTGCGTGCTAGCGTCACGAATCGGGGCAGGACGCCGGTCGAGGGAACGCGGCCGCGAACCGCACAGGAACGGCCGGGAACATTGAGGAACGCCGAGCAGTACGGCCGAGGACGGAAGACGGGACACGGGGAGTGCCTTCAGGTGGCCACAGCGGAGCCGACACGCGCCGACGACGCCCAACCGGGTCAGGAGACCGGCCCGCGAATACGCCCGCCCGCGGCCGGGGCTGACCCGGGCCCGGCCGGCGGTACCGGCCGCCGCGCCCGTCTGCTCGCCCGCGCCGAACCCCTGCGGCAGCGGATGCTCGGCCATCCGGTCCTGTCCATGACCGCGCTCGCCGGGATCCTGCACATCGTCTGGTTCTTCACGTTCGCGAACAGCGGCGGCGACCTCGCGGCGCAGGACGCGTGGGCTGAGTTCGTCGGCCGGCACCCCGACTCGGCGTACAACCTCGCGTGGTACGGCGGTATGCACCCGGTGTCGTACAGCGTGGTGTCGCCGTACCTGATGTCGGTGCTCGGGGTCCGTACCACCATGATGATCGCCGGGACGGTCTCGGCCGGCCTGCTCACGATGATCCTCATCCGCAGTCGCTCGGTGCGCAACCCCCTGTGGTGCGCGCTGGCCGGTGTGTTCGCGCTGATCTGCAACGCCATCTCCGGCCGAGTGACCTTCGGTCTGGGCACGATGTTCGCGCTCGCGGCGGTCGCCGCCGTCTTCTGCTGGCCCTACCGCTGGCGTCACAAACGCTGGGCGAAGGCCCTGGTCGCGGCCTCCATGGCGGCCCTCGCGACCATGTCCTCGCCGGTCGCCGGCCTGTTCGTGGGGCTGGTCGCGGTCGCGCTGTTCCTGCAGAAGCGGCGTCCGGGCGCCTGGGCGCTGGGGCTCGCGCCGTCGGCGGTGGTCGCCGTCTCCGCCTGGCTGTTCCCTTTCTCCGGCACCCAGCCGATGACCATCGGCTCGGTGATCCTGCCGCTGGCGTACGGGCTGCTGTGCCTCTTCCTCGTGCCCAGGCAGTGGAAGACGCTCCGGCTGACCGCCGCCGTCTACAGCCTGGGTGTCGTCCTGGTGTGGCTGGTCAGCTCGCAGATCGGGTCGAACATCTCGCGGCTGCCGATGCTGTTCGCGGGCGTGACGCTGGTCGCGGCCCTGCCCTTCACGGTGCCGCGTTCGCGCAAGTGGTACCTGACCGTGCTGGGCTGTCTCGGCCTGGTCGGCTGGATCGGCTTCAAGTCGGTCGACGACATCATCCACACGACCCCGGCCGCCTCCTGGGCGCGCGAACTGGCCCCCCTGGTCAACGAGCTGCAGCACGTCGGCGCGGAGAAGGGCCGCGTCGAGGTGGTCCCGGCCCGCTCGCACCGCGAGGCCTCCGCGCTGGCGCCGTACGTCAACCTGGCCCGGGGCTGGAACCGCCAGGCCGACATGGAGCGCAACCCGCTCTTCTACGACGACACCCTCAACTCGGCGAACTACCACGAGTGGCTGCAACGCTGGTCCGTGCACTTCGTCGTGCTGCCCAAGGGCGAGCCGGACGGTGACGGCGGCCAGCGCGAGCGGGCACTCGTGCAGCGCGGGATGCCGTACCTCACGCAGATCTGGGGTGACGCGAACTGGCAGCTGTTCAAGGTCACCGACCCGACCCCGCTCGCCGAGCCCAACGCGGTCGTCGACCGGGCCGAGCAGGGCGAGATGACCCTGGAGGTCAGCAAGGCGGGCCGCATCCTCATCCGCATCCCCTACTCCCCGTGGCTGAGCATCGTCGACGCCCACGGCAAGAGCCTGAAGCCGCCGCAGGAGACGCAGGCCTCCAAGCACCGGGCCAAGGGCACGCCGAAGACGTACGACAACGTCAACGGCTGCCTGATGGAGACCCCGCAGGACGAGAAGGGGGACAAGTGGACGATGCTGCTGGCGCCGAGGGCGGGGACGTACCGGTTGGCGGCGCCGTACCAGCTTCCGCGCGGTACGCCCTGCCCGGACGAGCTGAAGCCGTCGTCCCGCTGAGTCCCGGGCGCCCGCCTCAGCGGAGGGCGTCGACGTAGCGGTCGGTGCCCGGCACCGTCGGGATGAACGGCGCCACCAGTTCGACCCGGCCCAGCCCCGACTCCTCCACCTCCGTGTCCAGCCCGTCGAAGCGCTCCCAGCACTCCCGTGGGTCCGCCTCCAGGAACCACAGCAGGGTCAGCCGGGTGTCGACGCCCTCGACCTGTTTGACGTAGGTCATGCGATCGCCGGGCAGCGGGGTGGGCCGGAAGACGGTGACCATCGCCGCCGGGGAACCCGCCAGCCGCCGGGGCAGCCGGCGGGCCCGCAGCCACTCCAGCAGTTCGGCCCGCCGCTCGGCGGACTCGGCGTCGACGACCTCGACGACCAGCCCGGCGTAGGGGTGGTCGAGGGCGTGGAAGTCGCGCGGGCCCGCCGCTCCGTCCCGGTACACCGTCGCCTGGTGGTCCTGGAAGGCGGTGAAGACGTGGGTGCGGTCCTGGTAGACGCGGGCGTCGCGGTTGAGGCGTTTGTTGATGGCGACGGTCCACCGCATGTGGTCGTCGTAGCGGCCGTCGGTGATCCAGTACGTCGAGAGGTAGCAGCCGGCGGTGACCGGCTGGGCGACGGCCGACTTCTCCGGGTAGCGCAGCAGCCGCAGGTCCCGCGTGGCGACCCAGCGGCGGCCGGCGTACATCCAGGGCATGGCCATGGCGCCGGCGTAGTAGTGGTCGTCCTCGTACCAGCGGTTGTAGGCGTACTCGTGGCCGGGGTGCGGCTCGACCATGGTGATCAGGGCGTGGCCGGGGTGGACGCCGTACGGGCCGACGGCGGCCAGTTCCGCGTACGTGTCGCTGCGGGTCTCCTCGGACATGGCGCTCCCCTTCCGTCCTCCTGCGGTCGCCCATACTCTGACGCTCCGTCAGATAAAGCGCCAGAGCCGGGAGGTTCTCCATGTCACTGCTCGCGGGCCGGACGGTCGTGGTGTCGGGGGTCGGGGCCGGTCTCGGCCACCAGGTGGCGGCGGCGGTCGTACGGGACGGCGGGAACGCGGTGCTCGGGGCGCGCACCGAGGCGAACCTCGCCAAGAGCGCGGCCGAGATCGATCCACGGGGGGAGCGCACGGCGTACCGGGCGACGGACGTCACCGACGAGGGGCAGTGCGCGGCGCTGGCGGAGCTGGCGCGGGAGCGGTTCGGCGGGATCGACGCGGTGGTGCACGTGGCGGCCTGGGACTCCTACTTCGGCGGGGTCGAGGACGCCGACTTCGCGACCTGGCGGTCGGTCATCGACGTGAACCTGCTGGGGACCCTGCGGATGACGCGGGTCTGCCTGCCGGCGCTGCGGGCGGGCGGGGGCGGCTCGGTGGTGTTCATCGGGACGCAGTCGGCGGTGGCGGCGCCCTCGCAGGTGAGGCAGGCCGCGTACGCCGCCTCGAAGGGGGCGCTGACCAGCGCGATGTACTCGTTGGCGCGGGAGCTGGGACCGGACCGGATCCGGGTCAACACCGTGCTGCCGGGCTGGATGTGGGGGCCGCCGGTGCAGGCGTACGTGCGGTTCACCGCGCAGGGCGAGGGGGTGCCGGAGGCGGAGGTGCTGGGGCGGCTGGCCGAGCGGATGGCGCTGCCGGAGCTGGCGACGGACGGGGATGTGGCGGACGCGGCGGTGTTCCTGGCGTCGGACCGGGCGCGGGCGATCACGGGACAGTCGCTGCTGGTCAACGCGGGGGAGCTGATGCGCTGAGTTCATATGCGTGAACAAAGGCCATCACGTCGAACATCTTTGCCATCCCTTGACGCGTCGATTACTTGTCGTGTTCACGCGGCAGCGCTGACGATGAGCGCCGGGCGAACCCAGGGAGGGCGCACATGAACGGTCTCGACTGGACCGTGCTCATCGGCTATTTCGGCGTCATGGTCGCGATCGGCTTCTGGTCGCACAAGCGGGTCGACACCGTCAGCGACTTCTTCACCGCCGGCGGCAAGATGCCCTGGTGGCTGTCCGGCATCTCGCACCACATGTCGGGCTACAGCGCCGTGATGTTCACCGGGTACGCCGGCATCGCCTACACCTACGGCGTCACCTCCTTCGTCACCTGGTCCTTCCCGATCGCGCTGGGCATCGCCATCGGCTCGAAACTGTTCGCGCCGCGCGTCAACCGGCTGCGCTCCCGGCTCCATGTGGCCTCCCCGCTGGAGTACCTGAAGAACCGTTACAACCTGCCCACCCAGCAGGCGCTCGTCTGGTCCGGCATGCTGCTGAAGATCGTGGACGTGGGCGCCAAGTGGGCGGCCATCGCCACCCTGCTGTCGGTCTTCACCGGCGTCTCCCTCAACCAGGGCATCCTCATCACCGGCGCGATCACCGCCGTGTACTGCACGATCGGCGGACTGTGGGCGGACGCGCTGACCGAACTCGGCCAGTTCGTCATCCAGTTGCTGGCCGGCCTGTCGATGTTCATCGCCGTCGTCGCGAAACTGCACGACAAGGACATCGGCTTCCTCGGCGCCTGGGACCAGCCGGCCCTGCACGGCCACGGCAGACCCCTGGTCGGCCCCTACGGCACGGTCTTCCTGCTGGCCTTCCTCTTCATCAAGCTCTTCGAGTACAACGGCGGCATGCTCAACCAGGCCCAGCGCTACATGGCCACACGCGACGCCCGGGAGGCGACCCGGTCCGCGCGCCTGTCGGCGGCCCTCTGGCTGGTCTGGCCGGTGGTCCTGTTCTTCCCCATGTGGATGTCCCCGCTGCTGGTCCACGCCAAGAAGCCGGACGGCTCCGACTCCTACGCCCTGATGACCGAACAACTCCTCCCGCACGGTCTGTTGGGCCTGGTCGTCGTCGGCTTCTTCTCGCACACCATGGCCATGTGCTCCTCCGACGCCAACGCGATCGCGGCCGTCTTCACCCGGGACGTGGCCCCGGTGCTGTCGCGTCGGGCCCGGGAGTGGGGCCGGCGCCCGGCCCTGGTCGCTGCCCGGGTGACCACGGTGGTCTTCCTCGGCCTGTCCATGTCCGTGGCCACGCAGGTCAACACCCCCGCGTTCAAGGACATCATCACCGTCGTCATCAAGTGGGTCGCCGGTCTGATGGGCCCGATCGCCATCCCGATGATGCTCGGCCTGCTGCGCCGGTTCCGCCGCTCCGGCCCGACGGCCGCGCTCACCAGCTGGGCGGCGGGCCTGCTGGCCTTCTGGCTGGTCAACTACCCGATCAACTGGAACGTCCACGGCGGCGTCCCGCTGCAGTACCAGGTCTCGGTCCCGCTGGCCGTCTCCCTGGTCCTGTACATCGTCGTCGGCTACCTGAGGCCGGAGGACACCCCGGAACGCCTGGCGGTCATCGAACGGATCAACACGGACGACGACGGCACCGAGGCCCTGGCCGTCCCCGTACCCGCCGGGGCCGGGGACGACGTGGTGGGCACCGGCACGCCGGACCGGACCTGACCCGGCCCCCGACCAGGGCTCAAGCCCTCGGGTACCTCGCCAGCCACCCCGGCGAGGACCCGGCGGGCCCGTGCAGGGCGGGGCCCTGGGTCATCTCCATCGCGAAGTCGTCCGCCAGCTCCAGGATCGTGGGACGGCCCTCCAGCTCGGCCAGCCAGGCCGGCGGGAGGGCCGTCTCGCCGTGCAGGGCGCCGAGCAGGCCGCCGGTGAGGATGCCGGCCGCGCCCGAGGGGCCGCCCTGGTTCACCGCGAGGCACAGCCCGTGCCGTACGTCCTCGCCGACCAGGGCGCAGTACACGGAGCAGGCCAGCAGGCCCTCGGCCGTCCCCTCCCCCACCAGGTCCTCGACCCGGGCCGGGTTGGGCATGCCCTGCCGTACCGCGCCCAGGGCGTGCTGGAGGGCGTCGGTGACCGGCTCGTGGCCCGGCCGGGGGGCGAGCAGGGACAGCGCCCGCTGCACGGCACCGTCCAGGCTCTCGCCCCGGGCCAGCCCGTGCACGATCACGGCGTACGCGCCCGCCGACAGACAGGCGACCGGATGCCCGTGGGTCTGGGCCGCGCACTCCACGGCCAGCTGCACCACCAGCTGCGGCTCCCAGCCGACCAGCAGCCCGAAGGGAGCGGAGCGGGCGACGGCCTCCGGGCCGCTCTCCCCGGGGTTCTTCGGCGAGTCGAGCGTGCCCATGGTCTCGTCCCCGAGCCCGAGCAGCAGCGCCCGGCTCGGATCCCGCCGGGCGTACAGCCACTCCTCCCGGGCCAGCCAGCCGTCGTCCTTGCGGCGCTCGTCCGGGCCCCAGTCCCGCTGGGTGGCCGCCCAGCGCAGATACGCCCGGTGCAGATCGGTCGGCGGATGCCAGGCACCGGTGTCGCGCCGCACCTGGGCGCGTATCAGACCGTCCACGCTGAAGAGCATGAGCTGGGTGTGATGGGTGACGGCACCGCGCCGCCCGTACCCGTAGGGGAGGTCGACGAGGCCCTCCGGGCCGTACGAGGTGCGGATCTCGTCCAGTCCGAGCGTGTCGACGGGCCCGCCCAGGGCGTCGCCGACGGCGGCCCCGAGCAGGGTGCCGCGCACCCGGCTGCGGAAGTCCTGCTGTTCGGCACGGCCCCAGACGGCACCGGATGTCGCACCCACGCAGACCTCCTCACGGCACCGTCCGTCCGTACGACGCTCAGCACTGTAATCGACCAGGAACGGTCCGTTGAGCGGGGCAAACCGACCCCGACGGGTCATTACCGCCCAGCTGTGAGCGCTTCGCCCGTCAAGAATCCGGTCGGGCCCCCTCGAGCGCGGCCCGGGCCAGCGCGGCGCGTGCCTCCTCGTGGCGGCCCAGGCCGGCCAGCGCCGCGCCACGGCCGGCGTGCGCGGAGGGGTAGCCGGGGTCGATGGCGAGCGCCTGGTCGTAGTCGGCCAGGGCCTCCTCGTGCCGGCCGGCCGCCCGCAGCGCGTGGCCGCGCTCACAGTGCCCCCAGCCCCAGTCGGGCCACAGGGCCAGGGCCCGGTCCAGGTCGGCCAGCTGCCGGGCGGGGTCGGCCAGCCCGCGCCACACCCGGGCCCGGCGGCCCAGCGCCCAGGCGTAGTCCGGCCTCAGCTCCAGCGCCCGGCTCAGGTCGGCCAGCGCCGCCTCGTACTCGCCGTTGCGCTCCCGTGCCGCGCCCCGGGACGCCCACGCGAAATCGCTCGCCGCGTCGAGCCGGATCGCCTCGTCCAGGTCACGGACCGCCTCCGCGTGATGGCGCAGCATGCGGTGGTATTCGCCCCGCAGCGCGTGGCCCAGCGCGTCGTCCGGCGCGAGGGCCACGGCCCGGTCCAGGTCATGGACGGCTCCCTCCCGGTCCCCGAGGCGCCAGCGCGTCTCGGCCCGGCCGCGGTGGGCCCGGACCAGCCCGGCGTCCAGGGCGAGGGCGCGGCCGTACTCGGCCAGCGCCTCCTCGTGCGCGCCGCCGTCGCGCAGCGCGTCCGCCCGTACGGCGTGCGCCAGCGCCCGGGTCCGCTCGTCCTCCGGCACGCCCCGGCGCAGCAGCAGCCCGAGCACGGCCGCCACCCCGCCGCCGTCGAAGGCCTCCGCCAGCTCCCGGCCCCAGCCGGCCACGGCCGCCGCCTCGGCGTCCTGCCCCGCGTCGGCCAGCGCGCGCACCCACCGCCCGGCCGTGGTGTCACCGGTACGGCAGGCATCGACCAGGTCCCGCAGCACGCCGGGCAGCGCCTGGTCCGGTCCGGCGCACAGCAGGTGGTACGACTCCGCCAGCCGCAGCTCCCGCCACTGCTCGTCCGCCCAGCGCGCGGGGCCGTCCCGCCCCTCCCCGGCCTCCGCCCGCCACCGCTCGAACACACCGGCCAGCCGCCGCTGCCGCTCCACCCATCCGCGCGGCGACCGGCTGCGCAGCAACCGCAGCATCGGCGCCCGTACGACGTCGTGGTACCGCACCCGCTCCCCGCGGGCGTCGACGAACGGCAGCTCCCTCAGCCAGCCGTAGAGCGGGTCGAGTTCGCTCTCCTCGCAGTCCACCACCGCCCGGAACACGTCCGCGTCCAGCCGCCGGGGCAGCGCGCAGGCCAGGGCGACCCCGCGCCGTACCGGGTCCGGCTCCCACCTCAGGAACCGCTCCACGGCGTCCGCGCTCGGGTCGTCGACCTCGTCCGGGCCGGCCGGCCGGGACTCGGCGAGGGTCGACACCAGCACAGGCAGGCCGCCGGTGAGCCGCAGCACCTCGGCGACGACCGGCTCGTCCCGCACACCCCGGTCCGCGAGCAGCCCGCGGGCCTCCGACTCCGTGAAGGGTCCGAGCGGCAGGTCGGCCATGAAGTCGGCGAAGCCGCCCCAGCGGGCGGTGTCGAAGGGGCGTTGGCCGGATGTCACCACGACGACGTTGGCGGGCAGGGCGCCGTGCCGGTCGGTGGTCATCAGGTCGCGCAGCCAGCCGTCGAGGAACGGGCCGGTGCGCTCGTAGGTGTCGAGGAACAGCACGAGCCAGGGGACGGTGGCCGCGGCGGCGGCCAGCCCGGTCACCAGGACCGGGGTCAGGACCCGCGCCGGGGACAGCACCAGCAGCGCGTCCTCCTGGGTGCGGAAGCGCGCCCGCAGCCGGTCGGCGCCCTGGGCGAGCCGGTCCGCGTCCAGGGCTGCGGCGAAGGCACCGGCCACCGGGACCATGCCGAGGCCGACCAGCCCCGCCCGGGCCGCCGCCAGGCTGCCCGCCGACGGGCCGTCCGGCTCCGGTACGGCGACGGTGGCCGACTCCGCCTCCCGGCGCCGTTCGGCGTGTGCGGCCAGCATCCGGTCGAGTTCCTTCAACCGGTGTCCTTGGGCGGCGAGTTGACGGCCGATCACCGCCATCGCCTCGGGCACGCTCCCGGCGCCCTCGTCGACGTACGCCGTCAACGCCCCGGCGTCCCGGGCGATCTGCTCGAACTCCCTGACGAGGAAGGTCTTCCCGACGCCCGCGTTGCCGTGGACGTGGAACAGGAAGCGGTGGCGTTCGTCCTCGGGCGGAAGGGCGAAGTTCGCCCGGAACGCGGCCCGTTCGGCACCGCGCCCCACGAACCCGGCCCGTCTGCGCCGGGCGATCAGCTCCTGCATCGACGGCCCTGCCTGCGCCATTCGTCCGCCCCTCCCCCGAAAGTCCGCCCGTTCATTCTGGCTCAATGCCGATGGGAGGAAGGGGTCCGGGCAGGGGAGAATCCAGCCATGACCACCACCCCCACCACCCCCACGGGCAACTCCGGCCTCAGACTGGCCGCCGGTGTGCTCACCGGCACCGTCGCCCTCTACATCGCCCTCGTCGCGCTGGGCAACATCACCGACTTCGGCACCAACCAGCAGTTCGTCCGGCATGTGCTGGCGATGGACACCACCTTCAAGGACGACAACCTGATGTGGCGGGCGATCACCAGCACCGCCCTCCAGGACACCGCGTACGTCCTCATCATCGTGTGGGAGACCGTGGCCGCCCTGGTGCTGATCTGGGGGACCTGGCTCTGGGCGCGGCGCAGGGACGACCTCGCCCGCCGCTTCTCCACCTACGGGCTGCTGATGCTGATGCTGCTGTTCGGCGCGGGGTTCATCGCCATCGGCGGGGAGTGGTTCGCGATGTGGCAGTCGAAGACCTGGAACGGGCTGGAGGCGGCGACCCGGGTCCTGGTGCTCACCGGGATCAGCCTGGTCGTCGTCCGGCTCCCCGACCGCCCGGCCGCCTGAGAACCGCTACCTGACGACCGTCACCCGGGTGTTCGGCTCCGTGCCGAAGGTCCACAGCGCCGCGCCGTCCGCCTTCGGCATCCGGATGCCACTGGTCCGCTTGCCGGCGGCGACGGGCGGCGGGGAGGAGCCGTCGACCGCGTTGGAGAAGGCGACCGACAGGCCCGACTTGTTGGCGAAGTACAGGATGTGCTCGATCGGCACGCCGTCGGAGCCGGTCGTGGACGCCAGGGTCCTGGAGATCGTGTAGGTGCCCGGGTCGGGGCTCACCGTACCCGGCCAGACCGGGAAGCTGCGGGTCGCCTTGTCGCTCGCGTCCACCAGCCACACCCGCTTCTGGCCCAGCGCGTAGACGACCCGGCGGCCGGTGCCGGAGGCCGCCGGGAGGGCCGGGGCCGGCGACGGCTTGGCCGAGGCGGCGGACGGGGAGTGCGCGCCCTTCGACGCCGAGGCGCTGGGGCGCGCCGCCGCGGCCTTGGGGTGCGGTCCGTGGTCCGCCTGTACGGCGAGGACGACGACGGCCGCCGTCGCCGCCGCCGTCAGGCCGGAGACCCAGGCCCACGAGGGCAGTAGGGCAGGCACGGGTACGCATCTCCTCAGCTAGCGGAGCCAGGGCCCCCTTCGAACAGGGGTCGGATCATCGTACTGTGACCGGCCCGTCCGGACCGGCTCGTCCGCCGGGGGCTCAGTCCAGCACCGGCAGCAGCTCCGGCAGGTGCCCGTCCGAGACCGCCGCCGCCCGCCGTCGCTCCTCCGGGACCTCGCCGTACAGGGTGGTGCGCGGCCTGGCCGGGCGGCCCGCCGCCTCCGCGACCGCGATCAGGTCCTTGACCGACTTGTAGGAGCCGTAGGAGGAGCCCGCCATGCGGGAGATCGTCTCCTCCATCAGGGTGCCGCCCAGGTCGTTGGCGCCGGAGCGGAGCATCTCCGCCGCACCCTCCGCGCCCAGTTTGACCCAGCTCGTCTGGATGTTGGGGATGTACGGGTGCAGCAGGAGCCTCGCCATCGCGGTGACCGCCCGGTTGTCGCGGACGGTCGGTCCGGGCCTGGAGATGCCCGCCAGGTAGACGGGCGCGTTGGTGTGGATGAAGGGCAGCGTCACGAACTCGGTGAAGCCGCCGGTCCGCTGCTGGATGCGGGCCAGGGTGCGCAGATGGCCGAGCCAGTGGCGGGGCTGGTCGACATGGCCGTACATCATCGTGGAGGAGGACCGGATGCCCACCTCGTGGGCGGTCGTGATCACCTCGATCCAGGTGGCCGTGGGCAGTTTGCCCTTGGTCAGCACCCAGCGGACCTCGTCGTCGAGGATCTCGGCGGCCGTGCCGGGAATCGTGTCCAGGCCCGCCTCCTTGGCCGCCGTCAGCCACTCGCGGATCGACAGCCCGGTGCGGGTCGCGCCGTTGACGACCTCCATCGGGGAGAAGGCGTGCACGTGCATGCCGGGCACCCGCTCCTTCACCGCCCTGGCGATGTCGAAGTACGCCGTCCCCGGCAGGTCGGGATGGATGCCGCCCTGCATGCACACCTCGACGGCGCCGACCTCCCAGGCCTGCTGGGCCCGGTCGGCCACCTGCTCCAGGGAGAGCGTGTAGGCGTCGGCGTCGGTGCGGCGCTGGGCGAAGGCGCAGAAACGGCAGCCGGTGTAGCAGACGTTGGTGAAGTTGATGTTGCGGGTGACGATGTACGTCACGTCGTCGCCGACCGCCGAGCGGCGCACGTCGTCGGCGATCCGGGTCAGCGCGTCCAGCGCCGGGCCGTCGGCGTGCAGCAGGGCGAGCGCCTCCGCGTCGGTCAGCCGCGTCGGGTCGTCGGCGGCGGTGCGCAGGGCCTCGCGGACGTCGGTGTCGATGCGCTCGGGGGCCATGCCGGGGGCGGCGGCCTCGCGCAGGGCGCCCCAGTCGCCGTACACCTCGTCGAAGTCGTCGCGCCGGTCGGACGTACGGCCCTCGGTGTCGATCGTGCTGTGCAGCTCGGTGCGGCCGGAGGCGACGAAGGCCTCCTCCGGCTCCTGCCAGGGGTGCCCCTCCACCACGGCGTCCGGCAGGGCCAGCCCGGTCTCCGGGTCGGCCAGCGCCCGCACGTGCGGCAGCAGCCGGGGGTCCAGCCAGGGTTCGCCGCGCCGGACGAACTCCGGGTAGACGCAGAGACGTTCCCGCAGGGTGAAGCCGGCCGCCGCGGACCTCTCGGCCAGCTCCTCGATCTGCGGCCAGGGCCGCTCGGGGTTGACGTGGTCGATGGTCAGGGGCGAGACCCCGCCCCAGTCGTCGACACCGGCGCCGATGAGGCGCTCGTACTCGGAGTCGACCAGGTTCGGCGGGGCCTGCAGACAGGCGCTCGGGCCCATGATGTGCCGGGCGACGGCCACCGTGGCCACCAGCTCGTCCAGTTCGGCGTCCGGCATGCCGCGCATCGCCGTGCCGGGCTTGGCGCGGAAGTTCTGGATGATCAGTTCCTGGATGCCGTGGTAGGCGCGGGAGACCTTGCGCAGGGCGAAGAGCGAGTCCGCGCGCTCCTCGTAGGTCTCGCCGATGCCGATCAGCAGGCCGGAGGTGAAGGGGACGGACGACCGGCCGGCGTCCTCCAGCACGCGCAGCCGTACGGCGGGTTCCTTGTCCGGGGAGCCGTGGTGCGGTCCGCCGGGCTCGGACCACAGCCGGGTCGCGGTCGTCTCCAGCATCATGCCCATGCTCGGCGCGACCGGCTTCAGACGCTGGAAGTCCGTCCAGCTCATGACACCCGGATTGAGGTGGGGCAGCAGTCCGGTCTCCTCCAGGATCCGGATGGAGATGGCGCGGACGTAGGCGATGGTGTCGTCGTAGCCGTGCGCGTCGAGCCACTCGCGCGCCTCGGGCCAGCGGTCCTCGGGCTTGTCGCCGAGGGTGATCAGGGCCTCTTTGCAGCCGAGCGCGGCACCGCGCCGGGCGATGTCCAGCACCTCGTCCGGGGACATGAACATGCCGTGGCCGGCCCGGCGCAGCTTGCCGGGGACGGTGACGAAGGTGCAGTAGTGGCACTTGTCCCGGCACAGCCGGGTGAGGGGGATGAAAACGCTCTTGGAGTAGGTGATGACGCCTGGCCGGCCGGCCGCCTCGAGGCCCGCGTCCCGCACCCGGGCGGCGGACGCGGCGAGGTCGGTGAGGGCCTCGCCGCGGGCCTGGAGGAGCACCGCCGCCTCGCTGACGTCGAGGGCGACGCCGTCCCGGGCGCGTTTGAGGGCGCGACGCATGGAGTTCTCGGTGGGGCCGGTTCCGGAGGTCGCGGAAGTCGTCATTCTCTGAGCATACGGAGGGGCTCCGCCGGTTCAGCGGGGCCGTGGGTGCGTACGGTGGAGGGAGCATGTGCCGGTACTCTGCGGCTGGTCGCGCAGTTCCCCGCGCCCCCAGGCGGTTCGCTCGCGCCCTTCGGCTACACGTACTCGGCGTACCCGTCCAGCAGGCCCAGCACCTCCGCCTCCCGCGCCGGCGGCAGCTGGAGTACGACCTCCTCGATGCCCAACTCCGTGTAGTGGGCGAGCTTGCCCGGCGTCGGGAGGACCGCGTACGGCACCACCTGGAGGGCGGCCGGGTCGCGGCCGGCGTCCGCCCACGCCGACCGCAGCACGGGCAGCGACTCGGACAGGCCACGGCCGCCGATCGGCAGCCACCCGTCGGCGTACTCGGCGATGTGCGCGAACAGCTTGGGCCCGGCCCCTCCGCCGATGAGGGTGCGGGGGCCGACGACCGGGCCGCGCGGCTCCTGGGCCGGCTTGGGGTGCGCGAAGCTGGCCCGTACGCTCCCGAACTCACCCTCGTAGGAAGTGGGTTCCTCCGCCCACAGGGCGCGCATCAGCGCCATGCGGTCCCGGGTCAGCTCACGCCGGGTGCGCCACTGGACGCCGTGGTCGGCGGCCTCCTCCACGTTCCAGCCGTAGCCGAGGCCGAGGGTGAAGCGGCCGCCGGAGAGGTGGTCGAGGGTGGCGATCTGCTTGGCCAGGTCGACCGGGTCGTGCTGGGCGACCAGCGTGATCCCGGTACCGAGGCCGAGCCGCTCGGTGACGGCGGCGGCCTGTCCGAGGGCGACGAAGGGGTCGAGGGTACGGCCGTACTCGCGCGGCAGCTCACCTCCCGCCGGGTACGGGGTGGTCCGCTCGACGGGGATGTGGGTGTGCTCGGGCAGATACAGCCCGGCGAACCCGCGTTCCTCCAGCTCGCGGGCGAGCCGGACGGGGGCGATGGTCTCGTCGGTGAGGAAGATGGTGACGGCGATACGCATGTCCCATCTGTACCGGCACGGAGGCCCCATGTCCATACCGACTGGTCGGCATCGCGGACGGCATGGTCCGGGCCGACGCGCGTTGTTCGTGACGGGGGCCGCCGCGGCGCTTACGTTGGGAGGCGTGAGCTTCGCAGCGGCGGACGGGCGGGGCGGCGGCGGACGGCCCGGTGGCGGCCAGGAGACCCGGACGGTACGCGGCACCCTGCCGCCCGGCTGCCCCGACTTCGTGTACGTACCGTTCGAAGTCCCGCCCGGCGTACGGGAGATCAGGGTCTCCTACAGCTACGACCGGCCCGTCGTCCCGGCCGGCACCCCGGGCAACGCGCTCGACATCGGCCTGTTCGACGAGCACGGCACCGACCTCGGCGGCCCGGGCTTCAGGGGCTGGTCGGGGGGCGCCCGAACCGAGTTCTTCGTCCGCGCGGACGACGCGACGCCGGGCTATGTTCCCGGCCCGGTCGGCGCGGGCACCTGGCAGGTCGCGCTGGGCCCGTACACGGTGGCACCCCAGGGCCTGACGTACGAGCTGACGATCACACTGACCTACGGCGAGCCGGGCACCGCGGTCCCGCCCGCCTACCCGCCCGAGCGGGCCCGCGGCCGGGGCCGGGCCTGGTACCGGGGCGACTGCCACCTGCACTCCGTGTACTCCGACGGCCGCCGCACCCCGGCCGAGATCGCGGCGCTCGCGCGGGCGGCGGGCCTGGACTTCATCAACACCTCGGAGCACAACACGCACTCCTCCCACCCGCACTGGGCGGACCTGGCCGGGGACGACCTGCTGATCATGCTGGGCGAGGAGGTGACCACCCGCAACGGCCATGTGCTGGCACTCGGCACCGACCCCGGCACCTTCGTGGACTGGCGCTACCGGGCCCGCGACAACCGCTTCGGCCGCTTCGCCCGCCACATCCGCCGGGCCGGTGGCCTGGTCGTCCCCGCCCACCCGCACGCCGGCTGCGTCGGCTGCGGCTGGAAGTTCGGCTTCGCGGAGGCGGACGCGGTGGAGGTGTGGAACGGCCCCTACACCCCGGACGACGAGGTCACGCTCGCCGAGTGGGACAACCTGCTGGTCGCCTCCGTGCGGGAGGGCCGCCCGTGGCTGCCGGCGATGGGCAACAGCGACGCCCACCGGCCTCCGGACGCGGTCGGCTGCCCCCAGACGGTCGTCCTCGCCGACGACCTGACCCGGGACGCCGTCCAGGCCGGCATCCGCGCCGGGCGGTCGTACGTGGCGGAGTCGAAGAACGTGACGCTGGACTTCTCGGTGACGGACGGCCGGGGGCGCCGGGCGGGCATCGGCGAGCGTCTGGAGGCCGACGCCGGCGCCCCGGTGGCGGTCCGCCTGGAGGTGTCGGGCGCACCGCGCTGCACGGTCCGCCTCGTCACCGACCAGGGAACCCTGCTGACCAGCGCCCCCCTGCCGGTGACGGGCAGCGGGACGGTGGAATGGCACACGACACCCGCGCACGCGGCCTACGTACGGGCCGAACTACGCCACGAGACGGCGGCGGGCGCGGTACCGGGGGCGCTGGCCGCTTTCACGAACCCGGTCTTCCTGGGCCGTCGGTAGCCGCGGCGTCGGCGAGCGGGTCAGTCAGACCCGCACGACGGCCGCGGCAGCCGCGAAGTCATCGGTGGGAGACGCCCCTATGGCGGCCGCCGGCTCCTCCTCGAACCGCTCCCGGCCGCCCGGGAAGCCGTAGCGGCTCAGCGCACCGCGCAGGTCGTCCACGGTCCGGATCTCGGGCAGCGGCATCGCTTCCCAGCCGTGCTCGGGCTGTGCGCTCATGATCTGCTCCGGACGAACGGGCATCGCTCCACCTGCCAGTACGGCGCCGCTCACCACGCCACCGCCGGACTTCCGCACTCGGCCCACAGCAGCTTGCCGCCCTTGGACGCGCCCAGCTCGCGCAGCACCGACGCGCCCCAGGCGTCCGCACAGGCCCGGACCAGGGGGAGGCCGCGACCATGCTCGGCGTCCGGCGGGGGTTCGGGCGCCGCGTCGTTCGTGAAGGCGGGCGGGACCCTGGGGTCCGTGTCCCATACGGCCACACGGAGGCGGCCGGGTTCCGGGGAGAGGAGGCGGAGGGCGTACGGGCCCCTGGTGTGGCAGTGCGAGTTGGTCAGCAACTCCGCTGCCAGGAGTTCCGCGGTGGGGGTCAGCTCCGGCATCCCGTGGGCGGCGAGAACCAGTCTCAGGGTGCCCCGTGCGATACCCGGTGCGCGGGGATCGTGCGGGAGGTGCAGGGTGTAGTTCCAGGACGGGGATACGGTGGCCATCGGAAACCTCCGGTCACTGAGGGGAGTTGGACAGGTGCCTGGTGTCTCCGCCGTGGCGTCCCACGGTGCGCTTCCAGGTGGGGCGCCTGGATATGACGATAGAGGCCCAGCAAATGTCATTTGACAGAATCTGTGAAGGAGCCGAGATGTCCTCGCACCGCTGGCAGAAGTCGTCCCACTGCCAGGAAGGCGACGCTTGCGTCCACATATCCATAACCCCCGCCGCCGTCCATCTCGCCGACACCGACCCGCCCCGAACCGTCGTCACCGTCAGCCCCGCCGCCTTCGGCGCCCTGATCGAGCTGTTGAGGAGGCGAGAGTCGTGAGCCGCCCCGCCGAGAGGAAGTACCGCGTCGCCACCGCGTTCCAGCGGCGCCTCAACCCGGTCATGCGCCGCCTGCCGCTCCAGACGTTGCTGGAGACGACCGGCCGCGTCTCGGGCCTGCCCCGCCGCACCCCGGTCGGGGGCCGGCGGGTCGGGGACTCGTTCTGGCTGGTGTCGGAGTTCGGGGAGCGCGCGCAGTACATCCGCAACATCAAGGCCGACCCGCGCGTGCGCGTCCGGCTTCGGGGCCGCTGGCACACCGGCACGGCACATCTCCTGCCGGACGACGATCCGACCGCCCGCCTGCGGACGTTGCGCTCGCTGAACAGCGTGGCGGTCCGGGCCATCGGGGCCGGGTTGCTCACGGTGCGGGTGGATCTGGACGGGTGAGGCAGAACCGCCCCAGCAGGACATGACGAGGCTATGATGGCGGCATGACGGTCAACATGACGATGAGCCTGCCGGACGAGGTGGCCGCCTTCGTGAAGGCGAAGGGCAATGCCTCGGCCTACACGGCTCGCATACTGCGCCGGCAGATGCTCGCCGAGGAACTGGAGCGGTCCGCACGACAGCGCGCCGAAGCCGGGATCGTGACGACGGTCGGCGAGCCGGACGAGAGTGAGGAGGACACCCTGAGGCGGTGGGGCCGGGTGGCGCGGCGGTGAAGCGCGGGCACGTCTACCAAGTGACCTTCGCCGGGGGGCCGGCGCATGTCCTGGTGATCTCGGCCGACGCGCTGAATGCGCAGAACAAGTGCGCCACCTGCGTACTTGTTTACCCCCAGCAACTACGCGAGGCCACGCTCGTCGATATTCCTGTCTCCTCGCCCTCGACCGGCACCATCGTGCTCGGTGAGTTCCGAACACTGTCCGAGCCGCGCCTCACCGAGGATCTGGGGCCGGTGGACGAGCGCGTCATGGAAGCCGTCGAGATCGGCCTCCGCGCCGTTTTCGACCTGTGAGCGGGGAGGCACCGCTCATCCCGCCCACACGATCGACTGCACCTCGCTGTAGGCGTGCAGGGCGTAGGAGCCGACGTCGCGGCCGACTCCGCTTTTCTTGAAGCCGCCGAACGGGGCCTCCATGTTGCGGCCGACCGTGTTGACGCCGACCCCGCCGGCCCGCAGGCGCCGCGCCACGCGGAAGGCGCGGGCCACGTCGCCCGACCAGACGTAGTCGATGAGCCCGTAGTCACTGTCGTTGGCCAGCGCGATGCCCTCGTCCTCCTCGTCGAAGGGGATGACGACGACCACCGGCCCGAAGATCTCCTCCCGTGCCACCCGCATGTCGTTCGTGCAGTCGGCGAGCAGGGTCGGCGCGACGTAGAAACCCCGCTCCGGCGGCGGGCGTTCGCCGCCGACGAGCACCGTGGCGCCCTCCTTGCGGCCCAGTTCGACGTACGACTCCACGCGCGCCCGGTGCTCCGCCGAGATCACCGGCCCGACCACCGTGCCCGGATCCGCCGGATCCCCGACCGCCAGCCGGCCCGCGTACCCGGCCAGTCGCTCCACGAGACGGTCGTACACCCCGCGCTGTGCCAGCACCCGCGTCGGCGCCGTGCAGATCTGCCCGCTGTAGAAGGAGAAGGTGGTGCCGATGCCGGCCACCGCCGAGTCCACGTCCGCGTCGTCGAAGACGACCGCCGCGCCCTTTCCGCCCAGCTCCATCAACTGCCGCTTCATGGACCGTCCGCAGACCTCGGCGATCCGCTGCCCGACCGCCGTGGACCCGGTGAAGCTGACCATGTCGACGTCGTCGCAGTCCACGGCCGCCTCGCCGACCTCCACCGACCGCCCGGAGACCACGTTCACCACCCCCGGCGGCACCCCGGCGGCCTCCAGCGCCTCCGCCATCCGGTACACGGACAGCGGGTCCTGCGGGGCCGGTTTCACCACCACCGTGTTGCCCATGGCCAGCGCCGGGGCGACCTTGCCCGCCGGGTTCGCCCACGGGTTGTTGTACGAGGTGACACAGGTGACGACGCCGACCGGCTGGCGCACCGCCAGCGCGCCGACCACCGCCGCCCGCCCCATCGGCCCGGCCTCGTTGACCTGCGGCGGGATCGCCCACTCGGCGCTCTCCACGCGCGCGTAGCGCCGGAACCGGGCCATGCCCACCCCGACCTGCATCGCCCGCGCCGTCCCCGTGGTCGCCCCGGTCTCCGCCCGGGCCAGCTCGGCGTACGGCCCGAACCGGCTCGCGATGACGTCCGCGGCCCGCCCGAGGATCGCCGCCCGCTCCCGCGGCGCCGTTCTCGACCACGGCCCGAAGGCCTCGCGGGCCGCGGCCGAGGCCGCGCGCACCTGATCCCGCGAGGCCTCCGGAGCCCACCCGACGGTCTCCTCGGTGGCCGGGTCGACGACGGCGTAGTGCCCGTGGTCCGGCTCGACCCACGCGCCCCCGACGAACAGCCGCTGCCCGTCGGCCGGCCGGCTCACCTGGTGCCCACCGTCCTCGTGTCCCGCCCCGAGCGCAGCACCTTCCCCGGCACCGCCCCGCTCACCACGTCGTCCCGGATCGTCTCGACCCCGTTGACCCAGACCGCCCGCACCCCGATCGCCTTGGCGTCCAGCCGTGGGCTGTCACCGGGCAGGTCGTGCACCAGGGTGGCGGAGGCCGCGTCGATCCGCTCCGGGTCGAAGAGCACCAGGTCGGCGTGGTACCCCTCCGCCACCCGGCCCCGCTCGCGCAGCCCGAACAGCCGCGCCGGATCGTCGGTCAGCATCTGCACCGCCCGCTCCAGAGCGACCAGCTTGCGGCCGCGCAGACAGTCCCCGAGGAAACGGGTCGTGTACGGCGCCCCGCACATCCGGTCCAGATGCGCTCCCGCGTCCGAGCCGCCGAGCAGCACGTCCTCGTGCTGCCAGGTCTCGGCCCTGAGCGCCCAGGAGGCGGGGTCGTTGTCGCGGGGCATGGGCCACAGGACCGTACGCAGCCCGTCGGCGGCGCAGATCTCCACCAGGCAGTGGAAGGGGTCCTGCCCCCGCTCCTCGGCGATGTCCCGCACGACCCGCCCGGCCAGCCCGCGGTTCGCCTCGCTGTAGGTGTCCCCGATGACGTACCGCCCGAAGTCCGCGAGCCGGCGGAAGACGCCCGCCTCCTTGGAGCCGGCGCGGCGGAGCATCTCGGCCCGTACGTCGGCGTCCCGCAGCCGGGCGATCCGCTCCGGGACGGGCAGGGAGAGGACCGGCCCCCACCCGGGGATGAGGTTCAGCGCGCAGAAGGTGCCCAGGGACATGTTCATCGGGGTGAGGATCGGCATGGTCAGGGCGACGACCCGGCCGCCCGCCTTGCGGGCCCGTTCGCTCGCCGACAGCTGGCGCGGCACCCGCTCGGGGACGGCCGCGTCTATGGTCAGCACGTTCCAGTTCAGGGGCCGCCCGGCGGTCGCGCTCAGCTCCGCGAGCAGGTCGATCTCGGCGTCGCTGAACTGGTCGAGGCAGCCCGCCACGATCGCCTCGATCTGCGTCCCCTCGTGCTCGCCGACGGCCTTGGCGAGGGCCAGCAGCTCGGCGGGCCCCGCGTGCCGGGAGGCGACCGGCCGGCCGTCGCCGTCGGAGTGGGTGGACGACTGGGTGGTGGAGAAGCCCCAGGCGCCGGCGTCCATGGCGTCGTGCAGCAGCCGTACGATCTCGGCGAGCTGCTCCTCGCTCGGCCGGCCGCCGACGGCGTCCGGTCCCATCACGTACCGGCGCAGCGCGCAATGCCCCACCATGAAGCCGGCGTTGACGGCGATACGTCCTTCGAGGGCGTCCAGGTACTCGCCGAAGCCGTGCCAGTTCCAGGGCGCCCCCTCCTCCAGCGCGACCAGCGACATGCCCTCGACCTTGGACATCATGCGACGGGTGTAGTCGGCGTCGCCGGGGCGGTCGGGGTGCAGCGGGGCGAGGGTGAAGCCGCAGTTGCCGGCCGCGACGGTGGTGACCCCGTGGTTGAGGGACGGGGTCGCGTAGGGGTCCCAGAAGAGCTGGGCGTCGTAGTGGGTGTGGGGGTCGACGAAGCCGGGGGCGAGGACGAGACCGTGCGCGTCCTCGGCCGTACGGGACTCCTCGGTGACGGTGCCGACGACGGCGATGCGGCCGTCCCGTACGCCGACGTCGGCGGTGCGGGCGGGGGCGCCGGTGCCGTCGACGACGGTGGCGCCCTTGATCAGGTGATCGAGCATGCGGTGACTCCTCGATGCGCGCTCCGCGTCGGCCCTTACACAGCGGCCCGGAACCGGGACGTCCGGTGAACGGGATCCGTGTCGATCTTCGGGACGACGTGCTCCCCGATCAGCCGGATCGTCTGCAGCGTCTCCTCCTTCGGCACCCCCACCGGCAACCCGAAGCTCAGCTGGTCCGCGCCCGCCTGCTCCCACCGCTTGCACTGGCGCAGCACCTCGTCCGGGTCGCCGCAGATCAGCAGCTCCTCCTCGACGAGCAGCTCCACGAACTCCGGTGTGTACTCGGGCAGCGTCTCCGGCCACACCGGGAAGCCCTCGGGCCGCGGGAACGTGTCGTGGTACCGGAACACCAGCGAGGGCAGGTAGTGCAGCCCGCCGCTCGCCGCGATCCGGATCGCCTCGTCGTGGGTCGGCGCGCAGATCGCCGTCGTCGTCACCATCACGTTGTCGTTGACGAAGTCACCGACGGGTTCCGCGTTCACGATCGCCGTCTTGTACTGCTCCAGCACCCACTCCATGTCGGACACCTTCTGGATGCTGAAGCCCAGCACGCCGAGGCCCTTCTTCGCGGCCATGGCGTACGACGGCGGCGACCCGGCCGCGTACCACATCGCCGGGTGGGACTTGCCGTACGGCTTCGGGAGCACTTTCCTCGGCGGGAGCTGCCAGTGCTTGCCCTGGAAGCCGGCGTACTCGTCCTGGAGCCACATCTTGGGGAACTCGGCGATGGTCTCCTCCCAGATCTCCTTGGTGTAGTTCATATCGGTCACGCCCGGTATGAACCCCAGGATCTCGTGCGATCCGGCGCCGCGTCCGCTGCCGAACTCGAAGCGCCCCTCGCTGAGGTGGTCCAGCATGGCGACCTTCTCGGCCACCTTCACCGGGTGGTTGACCTGGGCGAGGGGGTTGAAGATGCCCGAGCCGAGGTGGATCCGCTCGGTCGCGTGGGCCAGGTAGCCGAGGAAGACGTCGTTGGCGGACAGGTGCGAGTACTCGTCCAGGAAATGGTGCTCGGACGCCCAGGCGTACTTGAAGCCGGACCTGTCCGCCTGGATGACGTACTCGGTCTCCTCCATCAGCGCCTTGTGCTCGGCCAGCGGGTCGGTCTCGGCGCGTTTGCCCACGTATCCCTGTACAAAGAGCCCGAATTCCAAGGCGGTTCACCGTCCCTGCTCAGGTGGTTCGCTCAGGTGGTTCCTGCGAGTCATAAGACTTTCTGACGTACCGTCAGATTCGTCAAGAGATGACGAGCTGTCAGATGGGGCGGTCAGATGACACTGACCCCGGCCAGCCAGCCGCCGTCGATCACGAACGGCTGCCCGGTGATGTAGGAGGAGTCGTCACAGGTGAGGAAGAGCGCGAGGCGGGCCACCTCCTCGGGCCGTCCGATCCGGCCGAGCGGCACGAGCTTGTGGTACAGCTCGTCCAGCGCGCGGCTCGTCTCCCGCGGATCCGCCTGCGGATCGAGCCGGGCGGGGTTGGACATCGGGGTGTCGATGGCGCCCGGGCAGATGGCGTTGACCCGGATCCGCCGGCCGGCCAGCTCCAGCGCGGCGACCCGGGTGAGCCCGAGGACCGCGTGCTTGGTGGCCGCGTACGTACCGACGGCCGCCATGCCGGTCAGCGCGGTGTAGGAGGCGGTGTTGACGATCGTGCCGCCCTCGGTCATCGCGGGCGCCACGGTCTTCATACCGAGGAAGCACCCGACCTGGTTCACCTGCACGACCTGCATGAACTCCGCCAGCGGGGTGTCCACCAGGGCGTTGAAGCGCAGGATGCCCGCGTTGTTGACCAGCGCGTCGATCCGCCCGTACGCCTCCTCGACCGAGCCGACGGCCTGCCGCCAGTCGTCCTCCCGGCTCACGTCCAGATGGACGTACCGGGCACCCACCTCCTTCGCGAGGGCCTCCCCCTGCTCGTCGAGCACGTCCGCGACGACGACCTCGGCGCCCTCCTCGGCGAAGAGCCGCGCCTCCTGCTCGCCCTGTCCGCGCGCCGCCCCGGTGACGATGACGACGCGTCCGTCCAGCTTGCCCATGGGCTCTCCTCAGTTCAGGCGGGGCGCGACCTCCGCCCCGAACGCGGTGATCTGATCGATGAGTTCACTGCGGCCCCGGCTGCGGAACCGCACCTGGACCTGGTCCACGCCCATCGCGCGGTACGCCCGCAGCGACTCGGCGATCTCCTCGGGCGCCCCGGTGAGCGTGCGGCGCCCGACCTCCCACCCGGGCCGCCCGACGTACAGCGGCTCGGCGATGGCCCCGACGGTGAAGGGCCCCTCGACCCCGCCCTCCTCCCGCAGTCGCCGTATCCGGGCGATCTGCGCGGGCAGCCGGTCGCGCGGGTCGCCCTGCGGCAGCCAGCCGTCGCCCTTGAGCGCGGCCCGGCGTACGGCCGCGGGCGAGGAACCGCCGACCCACAGCGGGACCCTCGGCTGCGCCGGGCGGGGCCGCTGCCCGAGCCCGGCGAAGTCGTAGAGCTTGCCGTGGTGCTCGGGGAACTCCTCGGGCCCGAGCGCGGCCCTGAGCGCGTCGACCGTCTCGTCCAGTACGGCCCCCCGCCGCTCGAAGTCCGCCCCGAGCGCGTCGAACTCCTCGCGCACGTGCCCCGCCCCGACCCCGAGGACCAGCCGGCCGCCGGAGAGGTGGTCGAGGGTCGCGTACTGCTTGGCGGTCTCCAGCGGATGGCGCAGGCCCACGACGGCGACATGGCTGAGCAGCCGGGTGCGCGTGGTGACGGCGGCCAGGTGGGCGAGGGTGGCGACGGGGTCGTACCAGACGGTGCCCATCGCCGGGGCGAGCCGGCGCGGGATGGCGACGTGGTCGCAGCAGGCGACGTACGCGAAGCCGGCGCGGTCGGCGGCGCGGGCGGTCTCGACGAGGTCGGCGGGGGTGCCGTCGGTCTCCCAGGCTTCCGTGTAGAGGGTGCTCTGGGACTGGACGGGCAGCTGGATGCCGTACCTCATCCGACCCACAGGCCCTGTGGGCTCAGCCCCAGCAGGTCGATGGCGTTGCCCCGGACGATCCGCTCCACCACGTCCGCCGGCAGGTGCCCCATCTGGGCCTCGCCGACCTCGCGGGACTTCGGCCAGGTGGAGTCGGAGTGCGGGTAGTCGGTCTCGTAGAGGACGTTGCCGACCCCGATCGAGTCGAGGTTGCGCAGCCCGAAGGCGTCGTCGAAGAAGCAGCCGTAGACGTGCTCGGCGAACAGCTCCGACGGCGGCCGGTGCACCTTGTCGGCCACGCCGCCCCAGCCCCGGTTCTCCTCCCAGACGACGTCGGCGCGCTCCAGGATGTACGGGATCCAGCCGATCTGCCCCTCCGCGTACATCACCTTCAGGTTCGGGAAGCGCTCGAACTTCCCGCTCATCAGCCAGTCGACCATCGAGAAGCAGCAGTTGGCGAAGGTGATGGTGGAGCCGACGGCGGGCGGGGCGTCGGCGGAGGTGGACGGCATACGGCTGCTGGAGCCGATGTGCATGGCGACGACGGTGCCGGTCTCGTCGCAGGCGGCGAGGAACGGGTCCCAGTCGTCGGTGTGGACCGAGGGCAGGCCGAGGTGCGGGGGTATCTCGGAGAAGGCGACGGCACGGGCGCCGCGCGCGGCGTTGCGCCGGACCTCCTCGGCCGCCAGGGCGGCGTCCCACAGGGGGATGAGGGTGAGCGGTATGAGCCGGCCCCGCGCGGCCGGCCCGCACCACTCCTCCACCATCCAGTCGTTGTAGGCGCGCACGCACAGCAGGGCGAGGTCCCGGTCCGGCGCCTCGGTGAAGGTCTGGCCGCAGAAGCGGGGGAAGGTGGGGAAGCACAGGGCCGACTGGACGTGGTTGAGGTCCATGTCGGCGAGGCGCTGCGGGACGTCGTAGGAGCCGGGACGCATCTGCTCGTACGTGATGACCTCCAGCTTGATCTCGTCCCGGTCGTACCCGACGGCGGTGTCGAGGCGGGTCAGGGGCCGGCGCAGGTCGCCGTAGACCCACCAGTCGCCGAGCGGGCCGTCGTCGCCCGGTTCGCCCATGACCGGCCTGAACCGGCCGCCCAGGAAGGTCATTTCCTTCAGTGGCGCACGGACGATGCGCGGACCTGCGTCCCGGTGCTTCCGCGGGAGCCGGTCCTGCCAGACGTTCGCGGGCTCCACGGTGTGGTCGTCGACGGAGATGATCGCGGGGAGGGGTGCCTGGGTGTCCATGGCGCTGACGGTAGCGCCGATCTGACGATCCGTCAGCTATCGGGTCGCTGGTGATTGATGACGGGCTCTGCGCGGAACTGTGCGGAGAAGGTGTGAGGAGGTTGTGGACTACCGTGTGGCGCCCTGTGATCGGCGTCTCGCACGGCTGACGCAACCGCCCTGAACAAGGCAAACTGACGTAGTTGTTCGGGATGGCCCTAGGGGGACGAACGCATGGACGGTGGACCGCGGGTACCGGAGCAGCGGCGTTCCGGATCCTCCTCGCCGGAGGACCCGGAGACGCTGCGCTTCGGCGTGCTCGGTCCGGTGCGCGCGTGGCGTGGGGAGAAAGCGCTCAACACCGGCTCCCCCCAGCAGCGCGCCCTGCTCGCCGCACTGCTGCTGCGCGAGGGCCGTACGGCCACGGCCCACGAACTGATCGACGCGCTCTGGGGCCCCGAGCCGCCCTCCCAGGCGCTGGCGGCGGTCCGGACGTACGCCTCACGGCTGCGCAAGGTGCTGGACTCCGGCGTCCTGGTCAGCGAGTCCGGCGGCTACGCGGTGCGCGGCCTCGGCGACGGCGCCCTCGACCTGGCGCTGGCCCAGGACCTGGCGGCGGAGGCGGAGAAGGCACGCGGCGCCGGGGACCTGTGCCACGCCCGGGACGTGCTGAACCGGGTACTGGGCCTGTGGGACGGCGAACCGCTCGCCGGAGTACCGGGCCCGTACGCGGACGCCCAGCGGACCCGCCTGGAGGAATGGCGTCTCCAACTGCTCGAATCCCGCCTGGACATGGACCTGGAGCAGGGCTGCCACGCCGAGGCGGTCTCGGAACTGACGGCCCTGACGGCCGCCCACCCCCTGCGCGAACGCCTGCGCGAGCTGCTGATGCTGGCCCTCTACCGCAGCGGCCGCCAGGCCGAGGCGCTGGCGGTGTACGCGGACACCCGGCGCCTGCTCGCCGAGGAGCTGGGCGTCGACCCGCGCCCGGGGCTCAGGGAACTCCAGCAGCGCATCCTGCAGGCGGACCCCGCGCTGGCGGAGCCGTCCGCGCCGGTCGCCGAACCGGCCGGGGTCCCGGTCCGCCCCGCCCAGCTCCCGGCCACCGTCCCCGACTTCACCGGCCGCGCCGCCTTCGTGAGCGAACTCAGCGAGGTGCTGGCCTCCGCCGAGGGCCGGGTGATGGCCGTGTCGGCGCTGGCCGGCATCGGCGGCGTCGGAAAGACGACACTCGCCGTCCACGTGGCCCACCAGGCGCGCTCCGCTTTCCCCGACGGGCAGCTGTACGTCGACCTCCAGGGCGCCGGCGCGCGGGCGGCGGAACCGGAGACCGTCCTCGGCTCCTTCCTGCGCGCCCTCGGCACCGCCGACTCCGCGATACCGGACTCGCTGGAGGAACGGGCGGCGCTGTACCGCTCGGTCCTCGACGGCCGGCGGGTCCTGGTCCTGCTGGACAACGCGAAGGACGCGGCCCAGGTACGGCCCCTGCTGCCGGGCACCGAGGGCTGCGCGGCCCTCGTGACCTCCCGGGTGCGGATGGTGGACCTGGCCGGCGCCCATCTGGTGGACCTCGACGTCATGTCCCCCGACGAGGCTCTGGCCCTGTTCACGAAGATCGTGGGCGAGGAGCGGGTGGCGTCGGAGCGGAAGGCTGCACTGGACGTGGTGGCGGCCTGCGGCTTCCTGCCCCTGGCGATCCGCATCGCCGCCTCCCGCCTGGCGGCGCGCCGGACCTGGACCGTGTCCGTGCTGGCGGCGAAGCTCGCGGACGAACGCCGCCGCCTCGACGAACTCCAGGCCGGCGACCTGGCGGTCAAGGCCACCTTCGAACTGGGCTACGGCCAGCTGGAACCGGCCCAGGCCCGGGCGTTCCGGCTGCTCGGGCTGGCGGACGGCCCCGACATCTCGCTGGCGGCGGCAGCGGCGGTGCTCGACCTCGACGCCGAGGACACCGAGGACCTGCTGGAGGCCCTGGTGGACACCTCACTGCTGGAATCGGCGGCACCGGGCCGGTACCGCTTCCACGACCTGGTCCGGCTCTACGCGCGCGCTTGCGCGGAGAGGGACGAGGTGGTGGCCGGTGAGCGCGGCGCCGCCATGTCGCGGTTGCTGGACTTCTACCTGGCGACGGCGGCGGGGGTGTACGCCATCGAGCGGCCCGGGGACCGCACGGTGGTGCACCTGACACCGACCCATTACCCGGGGCTCTCCTTCGAGGACCACAAGGACGCCCTGGACTGGCTGTACCGCGAGGCGGACTGCCTGCTGGCCTGCGTTCGCCAGTCCGTCTCCCCCACCACCCTGCACCGGGCCGTGGACCTGCTCCTCGCCTCGAAGGACCTCGCCGAATCCGGCGCCAACGCCCACCAGTTCGGCGCCGCGGCGACCGTCGTCCGTGATGCCGCCCACGCCGCCGGTGACGCCCGCGCCGAAGGCCGCGCCCGGACCACCCTGGCCCAGGTCCACATCACCGCCGGCCGGTTCGACGAGGCCGAGGAGGAGACCCGGCACGCCGTGGAACTCGCCCCCGACGCCCACGACCCGTGGATCGACTGCAACGCGCCCAGTGAGCGCGGAATCGTGGCCGCGTACCGGAACAAGCACGACGAGGCCGAGGTCTATCTCCAGCGGACCCTCGCCGCCTACCGCGCCGACGGCAACCTCCCGGGCGAGGCGAGCGCCCTGTGCAACCTCTCCCGGGTGCACCTGGCGATGGGCAGGGTCGACAGCGCCGTGGAGCTGGCGGAGGCGGGAGTCGACATCTACCGCCACATGGGTCTCACCGTCCGGGTGGCGAACGGCAGTTACGCCCTCGGGCTCGCGCTCATGCAGTCCGGGCGCTCCGAAGAGGCCCACACACAGCTCTCCGAGGCCCTGACGATCTTCAGGGACAGCCGCCAGCGCCTGTGGGAGGGGATGACGCTCTTCCGGCTGGCCGAGGTCCAGCTCGCCTCGGACCGCCCGGCTGCCGCCGCCGCCCAGGCGGAGCAGTCCCTGTCGGTGCTCCTGCACGTCGGAGGGGACTGGCGGCGCGCCAACGTCCTCACGGTGCTCGGCACATCGCTGAACGTCCTGGGCGAGTCGGACCGGGCCCGCGCCTGCTGGCTGGACGCGCTGGCGGTCTTCGAGCGGTTGGGCGCCTCGGAGGCCGAAGGCCTGCGGCGCCTGCTGTCCCCGGCCACGGCGGGGTAGGCCCGACGGGGCGTTCATCATTCGTTTATCGTTCCGGAGCATCCTCTAAGCAGTCGATTCGTCGCGTCGGGGGGCAGGCGAATCGGCCGCGTGGCCGAGCGCCGCCGGCGTGATCGGCTGTGGATGGCCCGTCCGGAAGCCGCTCGGGGGAGCGTCCGGACGGGCCCTGCCGACCCAGCACACCACTTCGCAACGGAGTCCACGACGATGAGTGACAACAAGCAGTCCCACGACATCACCCCGCAGGAGAGCCACATCACCGGCGGCGAGACCGTCGAGGCCTCCACGGGCACGGGCACGGTCAGCCCGCAGGAAAGCCACATCACCGGCGCGGAGACGCTCACGGCCGGCGACGACAAGGTCACCACCCTGGAGAGCCACATCACGGGCGGCGACCCCCGCTAGTCCTGGTCGACGGGGGGGAAACGGGGGGCCCGGGGGAAATCGGGGGAATCCAGGGGGCGACGGGGGAACCCCCGCGGGGGATCGACGGGGGCAACGGGGGAACAGCTCGGGGGAATCCACGGGGGACAACCACGGGGGAATCAACGGGGGATCGGCCGCGGCGGCGCGGAGGGGGAGCCGTCGCGGCCGAGGTGTGTCCGGGAGAGGGAGGGAGCGGGGGCGGGCGGGCAAATGGGGCCCGGGGATGGCTTTGAGGTTGGGGCTTCCGGCAGCTCGCACCAGACCGTCTTGCCGGTCGCCCTCTGCTCCACGCCCCACCGCAACGCCACCGCGTCCAGCAGTGCGAGACCACGGCCGTTCTCGTCGGCGGCGGTGGCGTGCAGGAGGGTGGGGAGGGCACGGGCGTCGGGGTCGGTCACCCCGACGCGGACACGGGCGCCCGCCGTGCGGCTCACCCGGACGCGGACCGGCGTGCCCTCCCCCACGTGCCGGATCACGTCGGCGACGAGTTCCGTGACGCAGAGTTGGACGTCGGGGCAGGGGGCGCCGAAGTGCCGGCGGAGGGTCCGGCGCAGGCCGGGGACCGCGTCGGGCACGGCGAGGAGGTCGAGGTCCAGCTTCGGGGCGGGGATCGAAAGCGGGGCACACCTTCCAGCGCTCGTGAAGCAGTACCGTCATCGCGCCTCACCTGCACGCCGGGTTCGCTTGGCGGCTTGCGGCCGGTGGGTGGGGACCGCCGAGCCAAGGGCGGACCGAGGCGAGGGCCGGCCAGTGCCCCAATCGTGTTGACCGCCCCCGGCAGGCGGTGCTGGAGTCGGCACGTGGACAGCATCCCCGCCAACCGGCGGCTCTGGAATCAGATCAGCAGCGCCTACCAGCACGAGCACGACCCGCAAATCGGCGCCGCACCCCGGCTGTGGGGCATGTACTCCATTCCCGACGCGCACCTGCACGCCCTGGGCGACGTCACCGGCAAGCGCGTCCTCGAACTCGGCTGCGGCGCCGGCCAGTGGTCCAGGGCACTCGCCGCCGAGGGCGCCACCGTGGTCGGGCTCGACCTGTCCGAAGCCCAACTCGCCGCAGCGACCCGCGCGATGGGAGCGGCCCGCTACCCGCTGGTACAAGGCGCCGCCGAACAACTCCCCTTCGCCGACGCCGGCTTCGACCTGGTGTTCTGCGACTTCGGCGGGCTCAGCTGGGCGCCCCCGCACCTGGCCGTACCGCAGGCCGCACGCGTCTTGAGGCGAGGCGGGCGACTGGTGTTCAACGTCGCCAGCCCATGGTTCGAAGCTTGCTACGACGAAGCCGCCAGCCGCGTGACCACGACGCTGCAGCAGGACTACTTCGGGCTGAACACCATCGCCGAAGGCGACGGGGCGACCAGCTTTCAGCTCACCTACGGCGACTGGGTCAGGGTCCTGCGCGGCGCGGGTCTCGTCATCGACGACCTCATCGAGCCGCGGCCCGAACTCGGAACACCCAACGGCTACAACGAAACCGACCCACCCGACTGGGCACACCGCTGGCCGGCGGAACTGCTCTGGGTGACCCACAAACCGTAAGTCCCACCGCGCCGAGACGAGAAGACATCCCCTCGCCGAGCAGGCGTTGCGGCCCCACGGCAACCTTCACCAACACCGGCCCACTCCGGCCGACCCCAATCCACCCCAACCCACCCCACCTCACCCCAGCAACCCCAGCTCCCCCTTGAGCACCTTCCCGCTTGCGTTTCGTGGTAGTTCGGGGACGAAGCGGACCGTCCTCGGTACCTTGTAGTTGGCCATCTCGCGGCGTGCCCAGGCGATCAGGTCGTCGGCGGTCAGGGCCGTGCCGGGGCGGCGGACCACGTAGGCCTTGCCGACCTCGCCGAGCCGGGCGTCCGGTACACCGATGACGGCCACGTCCGCCACGTCCGGGTGCAGGCCGAGCGACTGCTCTATCTCCGCCGGGTACGCGTTGAAGCCGCCGACGATGAACATGTCCTTCAGCCGGTCGGTGATGCGGAGGTTGCCGGCCTCGTCCAGGACGCCCACGTCACCCGTCCTCAGCCAGCCCTCCGCCGACACCGCCTCCCGGGTCGCCGCCTCGTCCTCGAAGTAGCCCCGCATGACGGTGAAGCCCCGGACCCGTATCTCCCCCGGGGTGCCGGGGGGCAACGGTTCGCCCTCGGGGCCGGTCACCCTCACCTCCGTGCCGGGGATCGCCCGGCCCGACGTCGAGGCGATCACCGTGGGGTCGTCGCCCCGGCGGCACATCGTCACGATGCCGCTCGCCTCCGAGAGGCCGTACGCCGTCAGGACCGTCTGCACGCCGAGTTCGTCCCGCAGCCGTTCCACCAGCCGCAGGGGGACCACCGCCGCGCCCGTGACCACGAGCCGCAGCGCCGACAGGTCGTGCGCGTTCCTCGCCGGGTGGTCGAGGAGGGACTGGTGGAGGGTGGGCGGGCCCGGCAGCACCGAGACCCGTTCCGACGCGATGTTCGCCAGCGCCGTGTCCACGTTGAACACCGGCTGCGGGATCATCGTCGCGCCCCGCATCAGGCAGGCGATGATCCCGGCCTTGTAGCCGAAGGTGTGGAAGAACGGGTTCACGATCAGATACCTGTCGTCCCGCCTCAGCCCCGCGAGGTCGGCCCACACCTCGTACGCCCTCAGCGTCTGCGCGTGCGTGATCAGCGCGCCCTTGGGGCGGCCCGTCGTACCCGAGGTGAACACGATGTCCGAAGCGCAGCCGCCGTCCAGCCGGGCCGCCCTGTCCCGCGTGGTCGCCTCCCCCACCGCGTCCCCGGTCGCCAGGAACTCCTTCCAGGTCCGGAAGTCCGCCGGCGCGTCGTCGGAGAGGACCACCACCTGGTCGAGGGACGGAAGGCCGGGCAGCGGGCCGCGCCCCGTTCCCTCGCCCGCCGCCCGGCGCAGTGACGCCACGTACGACGTGCCGAGGAACGTCCCCGTCACGAACAGCAGCCTCGCCCCGCTGCGGCGCAGCACGTCCGCCGCCTCCGCGCCCTTGAAGCGCGTGTTCAGGGGGACCAGCACGGCCCCCGCGGACACCGCCCCGAGCGCCGCGGCCATCCAGTCCAGCGTGTTGGGGGCCCACACGGCCACCCGGTCGCCCGGTTCGACGCCGCTCGCGATGCAGGCCGCCGCCGCCCGCTCCACGCGCGCGCCCAGTTCCGCGTACGTGATCCTCGTACGGCCCTCGACCACCGCCTCGGCGTCCGCGTACCGTTCGGCCGCCGACCGCACCAGGACGGGGATGGTGCCCCACTCCACGTCGCCTCGCACGACAACCACCAGCCTCCCGAGCACCGTTACTGACTGTCCGTCAGGTTAGCTGTAATCTGACGGCCTGTCAGCTGATCGGACCGCGTGCGGAGGTGCACCAGCATGGCCGGAATCAAGGACGCCACCGCGATCGTCGGCATAGGACAGACACCGTTCGCCAAGCACCTGCCCGAGGACGAGAAGACCCTCGCCTGCCGTGCCGTGCTCGCCGCCCTCGACGACGCCGGGATCGCGCCCGGCGAGGTCGACGCCGTCGCCTCCTTCACCATGGAGGAGACCGACGAGGTGGAGCTGGCGAAGGCCGTCGGGTTCGGGGACCTCACCTTCTTCAGCAAGGTGGGCTACGGGGGCGGCGGTTCGTGCGCCACCGTCGCCCATCTCGCCGCCGCCATCGCCGCCGGGCAGGCGACGGTCGGGGTGGCCTGGCGGTCCCGCAAGAGGGGGAGCGGCCCCCGGCCCTGGACCAACACCGCCGTCCAGCTGCCCACCCCCGCCCAGTGGACGCGGCCCTTCGGCCTGCTCCGGCCGGCGGACGAGATAGCCATGCTCACCCGCCGGTACCTGCACGAGTACGGCGCCACCCGGGACCATCTGTTCAACGTCGCCCTCGCCTGCCGCAACCGGGCCAACCAGAACCCCGCCGCCGTGATGTACGAGCGGCCCCTCACCCGCGAGATGTACATGACCTCCCGCTGGATCAGCGAGCCGCTGTGCCTCTACGACAACTGCCTGGAGACCGACGGGGCCCTGGCCTGCGTGGTCGTGTCGAAGGAGCGGGCCCGGGACTGTGCCAGGAAGCCTGTCTACGTCCACTCCGCCGCCCAGGGGCTGCCCGCCCAGCACCACGGCATGGTCAACTACTGGAACGACGATCCGCTGACCGGGCCCGCCTGGACGGCCGCCCGGCACCTGTGGAAGCACGCCGACCTCACCCCCGAGGACGTCGACGTGGCGCAGATCTACGACGCGTTCACCGCGCTCATCCCGCTCTCCCTGGAGGGCTACGGCTTCTGCGGGCGCGGGGAGGGCGGCGCCTTCACCGAGGGCGGGGCGCTGGAGATCGGCGGGCGGCTGCCCCTCAACACCAGCGGCGGCGGTCTCAGCGAGGCCTACGTCCACGGCTTCAACCTCGTCACCGAGGGTGTGAAGCAGCTGCGCGGGACCAGCACCGCCCAGGTCCCGGGCGCCGCCACCTGCCTCGTCACCGCCGGCGAGGGCGTCCCCACCTCCGCCCTTCTGCTGAGGAGCTGATCCCCCGATGGCCCTGCTGACCCCCGTCACCGACGCCGACGGCGCCCCCTTCTGGCAGTACGCCGCCCGGGGCGAACTGCGCGTGCAGACCTGCGCCGACTGCGCGGAACCCCGCTTCCCGCCCCGCCCCTGCTGCCCGCACTGCCAGTCCTTCGCGAGCGAGTGGCGGCTGATGTCGGGGCGGGCGCGCGTGTGGTCGTACGTCGTGCCGCATCCCCCGCTGCTGCCCGACTACGCGGCGCGGGCGCCGTACAACGTCGTGGTGGTCGAGCTGGCGGACGCGCCCCGGATACGGCTCGTCGGGAACGTGGTCAGCCATGCCGGGGCGGCGCTCGACTCGGTCGCACCGGAGCGGATCCGGATCGGCGCCCGGGTGCAGGCGGTGTTCGCCGACGGGATGCCCCAGTGGGTCCTGGAGCGGGCGTGAGAACGCTGCGCATCGCCTCCGACAAGGACACCGGAGTCGCCGTCGTCACCCTGGACCGGCCGGAGCGGCTGAACGCGATCGACCTCGCCATGGCCCGTGAACTCACGGAGGCGTGGCGGGCGTTCCGGTACGACGACGGTGTGCGGGCGGTCGTCCTCACCGGTGCCGGGGGGCGGGCCTTCAGCACGGGGCTCGACCGGGACGCCGTCGTGCCGCAGCCCTCGTCGCCGTACATGCAGGACGATCCGCTGCTCGGCGTCGGGCCGAAGGCGAACGACCTGTGGAAGCCGGTCGTCGCCGCCGTCGCCGGGATGGCCTGTGGGGGTGCCTTCTATCTGCTGGGCGAGAGCGACTTCGTCGTCGCCGACACCACCGCCTCCTTCTTCGACCCGCACACCACGTACGGCATGGTCAGCGCCTACGAGTCCGTGCTGATGGGGCAGCGGATGCCGTACGGGGAGGTCGCGCGGATGGTGCTCATGGGGGGCGCCGAGCGGATCGGGGCGCGACGGGCGTACGACATCGGGCTGGTCTCCGAACTCACCGAGGAGGGGGGTGCGGTGGAGGCCGCCGTCCGGTGTGCGGCGGTCATCGCCCGGCAGCCGGCGGCGGCCGTGGAAGGCACCGTGCGCGCCCTGTGGGCGGGCCGGGAGGCGGCCCGTGCGCACGCCTACGCGCAGGCCCCGCATCTCATCGCCCTGGGCAACCTGCCCGCCGACCGGCAGGCGGAGCTGTTCGGCGGGCGGGACCGCGAGGCGCCCCGGGTCCGCTGAGGACGCCTGAGAGGGGCCTGCGGTCACCGCCTGAGCCCGGGACCGGCTGGGCTACGCCGTCCGGGCCGTGCCCGTTCCCTTCTCCGCGTCCAGCGCGTACACGCACCGGTCCTTGCTGCACGCGTACACCACGCCGTCCCGCACCACGGGCGAGCCGGTGATCTCGCCGCCGGTGGCGAGTTTCCAGCGCAGGCGGCCGTCGTCGGCCTTCAGGGTGTAGAGCAGGTGGTCGGTGGAGCCGAAGTGGATGCGGCCCTCGGCCACGGCGGGGGCGCCGACGACGTCGCCGCCCGCCTGGAAGCGCCACTTGGGGGTGCCGGTGACGGCGTCCAGCGTGTAGAGGCCCTTGCCGCTGCCGACGTGGACATGGCCGGCCGCGACCAGGACCGGCTCGATGGAGGAGCGGGCCTCGGTGGCGATGCGCCAGCGGTCGCGGCCGTCGGTCGCGTCGAGGGCGTAGACGGTGCCGAGGTAGTCGGCGAGGTAGAGGCCGCCGCCGGTGACGGCGGGGCCGGGGGCGAAGGTGGGCGGGGAGAGGAAGACGGCGGGGGCCTCGAAGTGCCAGCGGACCATGCCGCTCGCCACGTCGACGGCGAGGACCCGGGTGCCGGCGGAGACGTACACGTAGCCGTCGGGGGCGTGGGTGAGGCGGATCGGGACACCGCCGCAGGAGGCGGCGTCGCCGACGGGGTAGGACCAGCGCTCCTCGCCGGTGCGGGCGTCCAGGGCGCGCAGTCGGCCGTCCTGCCAGACGAAGACGGTGCCGTCGTGGACGGCCGGGCCCGCCTCGGGGGACTCGAACTCGGTCTGGCAGCCGCTGATCTCCCACAGCTTCTGGCCGTTGGAGGCCTCCCAGGCCTGGACTCCGCCGCCCCGGGTGCCGGTGACGACGGTGCCCCGGTCGGCCTTCAGCGAGTACACCCAGGCGTCCGTGGACAGCCGCCACAGGTCGGCTCCCTCGCGGGCCTCCAGGGCGAACAGGGTGGGGCCGTCGGAGGCGTGGATACGGCCGTCCGCGACCGCCATGGACCAGGCCACGTCGCGGGTCTTGAAGCGGCGGCGGCCGGTGCCCACGTCGAGGGCGTGCACCTCGAAGGAGGTGACGTAGACGAGGTCGCCGGCGACGGAGGGGGTGCCCCAGACGTCGTTGGACATGCGGAAGCGCCAGGGGCGCCAGCCGGCCGCCGTCTCCGGGGGTACGGGCGGGGCGGTGGGTACGGCGGGGTCGGTGCCGTTCAGGCCGGGGCGCGGGCGGGACCAGTTGGCGACCAGTCCGGCCTCCGGCGGGGGCGCCTTGACGGCGGCGGCGCGGGCGTCGGCGACGCGCGGGCCGGGGCCGATGGGCACCTGGGCGCCGGCCAGCCGGACCGGTCCGGTGTCGGGGGCGCCGACCGGGGCCGCGACGGGACCCGGGACGACGGGGTCGTAGGACGGCGGCGGCGGTACCGCGAGACGGCCGCCGCTGCGGGCGCCGGACGGTGACACGGACGGTTTGACGGCGGGCCGGCCGCCACGGCGGGACTCGATGAGGCCGACGGCCTTCTCGGGCAGCCAGGCCGAGGCCGTACCGCTGTCGTCGGAGCCGGAGCCGAAGAGATGGGGGGCCAGCTGGGCCTGGAGGTCGGCCGGGTTGGGGCGGCCGGTCGCCTCCATCTGCATGCAGGACTCGATCAGCGGGCGCAGTTCGTCCGGCAGGCCCTCCAGGTCCGGGCCCTCGCGCAGCAGCATGAAGACCGTCTCGACCGGGTTGGCGCCGTGGAAGGGCGGGTGGCCGGTGGCGGCGAAGACGAGCATGGAGCCGAGCGAGAAGACGTCGCTCGCGCCGGTCACGCTGCGGGAGTCCTTCGCCTGCTCCGGGGACATGTAGGCGGGGGTGCCGACCGCCACGTTCGTCATCGTCAAACGTGTGTTCGAGACACCGGAGGCGATACCGAAGTCGATGACCCGGGGGCCGTCCTCGACGACGAGGACGTTCGAGGGCTTGAGGTCCCGGTGGACGAGACCCGCGCCGTGGATCGACTGCAGCGCCTCCGCGACGCCCGCCGCGAGCCAGCGCACCGCCTGGGCCGGGAGCGGCCCGCACTCGTTCACTATCTCTTCGAGCGAGGGCGCGGGCACGTAGGCCGTGGCCAGCCACGGCACGGCGGCGCGCGGGTCGGCGTCGACCACGGCCGCCGTGTAGAAGCCGGAGACCGCGCGGGCCGCCTCCACCTCGCGGGTGAAGCGGACCCGGAACAGCTGGTCCTCGGCCAGTTCCGTGCGGACCGTCTTGATCGCCACCCGTCGGCCGGACGCCGAGCGCGCGAGATAGACCAGCCCCATGCCGCCGGCCCCCAGCCGTCCCAGCACCTCGAACGGCCCGATCCGCCGCGGATCGTGCTGCGTCAGCTGATCCACCACTTGCCTGCCACCTCCCCGTACAAGCCGCGCCACCTCATATGTGTACGCGACCCCGTGCAGCGTCTCACCACCGCACCGCCATGGCGGCACGCACCCCGATTCTTCCTGGCCGGAGGGCCGGTTGCGAACCAGGGGGCAATCGGGGTGTCACCGGCGATACCGGGACGAATTGGCAGGGACGGGGCGCCGAGGGACCTCGAGGAGCGTCGCCGGAAGGGGACGGCCGGCGGGGATTCGGGTCGGTCAGCGCTCCAGGAGGGCGAAGGAGGCCCCCTGGCCGTCGCTCACCACCGCCACGGTGCCGTAGGAGGCCTCGAAGGGGCCCGCCTGGATCCGGCCACCGAGACGGCTGACGGCACCGAGGGCGGCGGCGGTGTCCGCGACCCGGAAGTGGACGAGGAAGTGCGGGGGCATCGGCGCCGCGAAGACGTCGGAGACCGGCGCCCGGCCGAAGTCGGGCGCGGCACCGGAGCCGAAGAGGGCGTCGTGGAAGAGGCCGCCGTAGAAGTCGTTGGCCCGGTCGATGTCACGGGTGTACAGCTGGGCCCAGCCGAAGGTGCCGGGCTCGTGCCGCCGCCCGAACCCGGGGTGGGCGCCCGCCTGCCACAGGCCGAACACCGCGCCGTCGGGGTCGGCGACGAGGGCGGCCGTCCCCAGGCCGTCGGCCGGCAGCGGGGCCGTCACCAGCTGCCCGCCGGCCGCGGTGACCCGCCGGGCCAGCCCCTCGGCGTCCGGCGTCGCGAAGTACACGGTCCACACGGTGGGCATACGGCCGTCCGTCTTGGGCGTGAGCGCGGCGACCGGCGAGCCGTCCAGCAGGGCCCACACCGAGGAGCCGTACGCCGCCGGCGGCCGCGCGAAGCTCCACCCGAAGAGCTCCCCGTAGAACCGCTTGCCCGCCTCCACGTCCGGGAGCTGTGCGTCCACCCAGCACGGGACGCCCTCCCCGTACCCCTCTTCGTTCATGGATGCCCTGTTTTCGGCCATGCCGTCAAAGTAACCGCGCCGCGTGCGACCCGCAGACCAGGCACACCACCCCCAGCGCTCCCGTGCACCCCATTTGCAGTCGGCCGAATCGCGCTCCCATCACCCCTCGGTAAGCTGACGACATGACAGGACAAGTGCGTACCGTCGACGGCCGCGTGGCCGGCCGGCGTGGGCAGGCGACCCGGCAGAAGCTGCTCGACTGCCTCAGCGAGATGCTCAGCTCCTCCCCCTACCGGGACGTCAAGGTCATCGATGTCGCCCGCAAGGCGGGTACTTCGCCCGCGACCTTCTACCAGTACTTCCCGGACGTCGAGGGCGCCGTCCTGGAGATCGCCGAGCAAATGGCCGCCGAGGGCGCCGGGTTGACCCAGCTGGTCGCCGGGCGGTCCTGGGCCGGCAAGGCCGGCTGGCAGGCGGCCCAGGAACTCGTGGACGGGTTCCTGGAGTTCTGGCGCAAGAACGACGCGATCCTGCGCGTCGTCGATCTCGGCGCCGCCGAAGGGGACAAACGGTTCTACAAGATCCGTATGAAGATCCTCAACTCGGTGAACAACTCCCTGGCCGAGTCCATCACCGAGTTGCAGTCCAAGGGCCGGATCGACAAGGACGTGAACCCGGCGGCGATCGCCGGTTCGCTGGTCGCGATGCTCGCGGCGGTGGCCGCGCACCAGAAGGGCTTCTCCTCCTGGGGCGTCAAGCAGGCCGAACTGAAGCCCAACCTGGCGCTGTTGGTGCACCTGGGCGTGACCGGCAGGAAGCCGACCAGGTAGTACGGCGCCCTGTTCGCCGGGTCTTCCCGATTGCCAAGTCCTGTCTCGCAGGCGGTGGTTCCCCGAGCGGACCACCGCCTGCGCCGCTATGCGGGCAGCGGCCGGTCCCGTACGACGTGCTTCATCACCAGCGTCGACGTCAGCCGCTGCACGCCCGGCAGCGTCGCCAGCCGCTCGTCGTACAGCCGCTGGAAGGCGGCCAGGTCGGCGGTGGCCACCCGGAGCAGGTAGTCCGGCTCGCCGAACAGTCGCTGCGCGTCGAGCACGTGCTCCACCTCGCTGACCGCCCGCTCGAAGTCGGCGACCGTGTCCCGGTCCTCCTGCCGCATGGACACGAAGACCAGCGCCTCGAAGGTCAGCCCGACCGCCGCCGGGTCGACCACCGCCCGGTAGCCCTGGATGGCGCCGGAGCGCTCCAGCTCGCGCAGCCGCCGGTGGCACGGCGAGACGCTCAGCCGCACACGGCCGGCCAGCTCGGTCACCGTCTGCCGCCCGTCCTTCTGCAGCTCGGCAAGGATTTTCTGATCCACGTCGTCCATGAAGAAGATATTTGCTCAGAGTAGGCGATCATGGGCAAACTTCGGGAACACTTTCGGGCCAATCGCGCCTAATGTCCCCGGCATGGACTCGGGACTCCTTCTCTCCTTCCTCGCCGTCGACCTGCTGCTGGTGTGCGTGCCGGGCGCCGACTGGGCGTACGTGATCGCGGCCGGTCTGCGCGGCCGCTCGGTGACGGTCGCCGTGGCCGGTCTGCTCACCGGGTACGCCCTGCACACGGCCCTGGCGACGGCGGGCCTGGCGGTCCTGGTCGCCGGCTCGCCCCGGCTGCTCACGGCGCTGACGGTGGTGGGGGCCGGGTATCTGGTGTGGCTGGGGTGGGGCGTACTGCGCCGGCCGGCGGCCCCCGGGGCGGCCGGGGATCTGGCGGCCGGCCCGGGCCGGGTCTTCGCGCGGGGCGCCACGATCAGCGGGCTCAACCCCAAGGGGCTGCTGCTCTACCTCTCCGTGCTGCCGCAGTTCCTCACCCTCCGCGGCGCCCACCTTCCGGTGCCGGCCCAGACGGCCGCCCTGGGCGTGCTGCACATGGCCTGCTGCGGCACCGTCTACCTGGCCGTCGGCACCCTCTCGCGCACCCTGCTGTCGACCCGCCCGTCGGCGGCCCGCGCGGTCACCCGGACCTCGGGGGCGGCGATGCTGGGCATCGGGGCGTTCCTGCTGGTGGAGCGGCTGGCGACACTGTGAGCGGGGAACGCCCTCACGGAGTCCGGCGGACGATCCGGAAGACCCGGATCTCCCGCTCCACCCGCGCCTGGTAGGTGGCGTACGGCGGCCAGAACGCCAGCAGCGCCTGCCAGGCGGCGGCGCGTTCGGCACCCTCCAGCAACCGGGCCGTGACCGGGATGTCCACGCCCTTCCAGCTGACCGAGGCGTCCGGGTGGGCGAGCAGGTTGTGGCTCCAGGCGGGATGGCCGGTCCGCCCGAAGTTGGACCCGATCAGCAGCCAGCTCCGGCCGCCCTCCTCCGGCATGCAGCCGAGCGGCGTACGACGGGGCAGCCCGCTGCGGGCGCCGGTGGAGGTGAGGACGACCCCCGGCAGCAGCTGGGCGCTGAGCAGCACCCTGCCCCGGGTGACCCGGTGGACGGCCCGGTCCATGGCCGGAACCACATGCGGGGCGACCTTCGCGAACCCCCGGGTGGACGACACCTTCTGCACCAGCCGCACTCCGACGCCTGCCATCAGACCGCCACCTCCACGCACTCACCGGACCACCGGGATCCGACCGTCACCGACCCCACCGACCCCACCCTCTCCCCCAGCCGCATCAGACCGCTACCCCCACGTCCACCCCCGCGTCCGCGAACAGCCGCGCCCGCTCGGCCGCGTACCCGCGCAAGCGGTGTGCCGGGCCGAACAGCAGGTCGTCCCCGGCGGCGCGCTTGAAGTACAGGTGGGCCTCGTGTTCCCAGGTGAATCCGATGCCGCCGTGCAGCTGGACGGCCTCGGCCGCCGCCAGCCGCAGCGCCTCCAGCGCCTGGGCGAGCGCCAGGGCGCCGACCCGCTCGTGAGGCGCCCGCGCGGTGGCCCAGGCGGCGTAACAGGCGGCGGAGCGGGCCGCCTGCACCTGCACGTACACGTCCGCCAGCCGGTGCTTCACCGCCTGGAAGGATCCGATGGGCCGCCCGAACTGCTCGCGCTGCCCGGCGTACTCCACGGTCCGCTCCAGCGCCCGGCCGGCCGCGCCGACCGCCTCGGCGGCGAGCACAGCGGCTGCGGTGTCTCCCAGGGCGGACAGCGCGGGGAGGACGGCTGGCGCCCCGGCGTCGTCCGCGCCCAGCGACTCGGCCCGTACGTCACGGAGTTGGACCCGCCCCTGCGGCCGGGTGGCGTCCAGGGCGGTCTGCCGCACCCGCGCCACCCCGTCCGCGTCCCCCGGCACCAGGAAGAACAGGGTCCGCGACCGGGCGAAGCCGCCGGTGTGGGCGGCGACCAGGAGCAGGTCGGCGCTGTGTCCGTCCAGCACCTGGTCGACCTGCCCGTACAGCCGCCACCCGTCGGCGGTGTGCCGGGCCTGCACCCCGCCGGCCCGTCCCCCACCGGCCCAGTCCCCGCCGTTGTCGCCGGTGAGGGCGAGGGCGGCGGCCAGGGCCGGTCCGGGGACGGCGAGGGCCGCGGTGAGGGTGCCGGCGGCGAGGCGGGGCAGCAGGTCGGCCCGCTGGGCCTCGGTGCCGAGGGCCAGGACCAGCGGGGCGGCCAGGACGGTGGTGGCGAGGAGGGGGGAGGGGGCGAGGGCGCGCCCGGTCTCCTCGCAGGCGAGGGCGAGTTCGGTGACCGAGCAGCCGACCCCGCCGTACTCCTCGGGGAGGGCGAGCCCCGGCAGGCCGAGCCGGTCGGCGAGGGCGGCCCACAGGGCGGGGTCGTGTCCGGCGGGGCTGTCGACGGCGGCCCGCACCTCCCGTGCCCCGCAGCGTTTGCCGAGCAGCTCGCGCAGGGTGCGGCGGATCTCGTCCTGTTCGGCGGTGAGGCGTGTGTCCATGGCTGGTCCCTCAGTCCCTCCCGACCGGATCTGACGGTTCGTCATATTAGGGCGGGGGCACTCCGATGCCCAGGGGTACGACGACTGCCCCGGACCCGCACATCTGATGTACCGTCAGATTCATGACCGCTGTGACCGCCAGGACCGCTGCCGGGAAACGGGGAGTAGCCGTGGTGGGCGTCGCCCTCTCCGACTGCGGGCGGGTGGACGACGCGACGCCGTACACCCTGCACGCCCAGGCGGCCCGTCGGGCCCTGGCCGACGCGGGCCTGGACCGCTCCCTGGTGGACGGCTTCGCCTCGGCGGGCCTCGGGACGCTGGCGCCGGTGGAGGTCGCGGAGTACCTCGGACTGCGCCCCACCTGGGTGGACTCCACCTCCGTGGGCGGCTCGACCTGGGAGGTGATGGCGGCCCACGCGGCGGACGCGATCGCCGCGGGCCACGCCAACGCCGTCCTGCTCGCCTACGGCTCGACCGCCAGGGCGGACGTCAGAGCCGGCCGGCGCACCGGGAACCTGTCCTTCGGCGCGCGCGGCCCGCTGCAGTTCGAGGTGCCCTACGGCCACACGCTGATCGCCAAGTACGCGATGGCGGCCCGCCGCCACATGATCGAACACGGTACGACCGTCGAGCAGCTGGCGTCCGTCGCGGTGCAGGCGCGGGCGAACGCGGCCCTGAACCCGGACGCGATGTTCCGCACGCCGGTGACGGTCGACGAGGTGCTCTCCGGCCCGATGATCGCCGACCCCTTCACCAAGCTGCACTGCTGCGTCCGCTCGGACGGCGGCGCGGCGGTACTGCTGGCGGCCGAGGAGTACGTCCGTGACTGCCGTACCGCTCCCGTCTGGGTCCTCGGCACCGGGGAGCACGTCTCGCACGCCGCCATGTCCGAGTGGCCGGACTTCACGGTGTCCCCGGCCGCGGTGAGCGGACGGCTGGCGTTCGAGCGGGCGGGGGTCGGGCCCTCGGAGATGGACTTCGCGCAGATCTACGACGCCTTCACCTACATGACGCTGGTGACGCTGGAGGACCTCGGGTTCTGCGGCAAGGGCGAGGGCGGGGCCTTCGTGGACGAGGGCCGGCTGCTGGTGCGGGGCGGGGAGCTGCCGGTGAACACGGACGGCGGCGGCCTGTCGGCCCAGCACCCCGGGATGCGCGGCCTGTTCCTGCTGGTGGAGGCGGTACGGCAGCTGCGCGGGGAGGGCGGTGAGCGGCAGGTCCGCAAGGCGGGCGGACGGCTGCCCCGGCTGGCCGTGGCCTCGGGCACGGGCGGCTGGTTCTGCTCCTCCGCGACGGTGGTCCTGGGCAGCTGACGCGCGCCCCCGGGCGGGAGTGATACTCGGGTCATGCACACCGATCTTCACGAGCTGCTGCGGTCACTGCGGGTGTGGGATCCGCGGGTCACCGAGCTGCCGCCGTTCGACCCCGCCGCCGCGCCCGACACCCCGCTGCCGCTGTTCGAGGGGTGGTTCGCGCAGGCGGTGGCGGCCGGGGAGAGGGAGCCCCACACCATGTCGCTGGCCACCACCGACGAGGACGGCGACCCGGACGTACGGATCGTGATGCTGCACGGCGCCGACGCGGAGGGCTGGTCCTTCGCGACCCATGCCACCAGCCGCAAGGGCCGCGCGCTCGACGCCCACCCGTACGCGGCCCTGGCCTTCTACTGGCCGGTGCTGGGCCGCCAGGTGCGGGTACGGGGGCCGGTGACGTCGGCGCCCGCGCCGGAGAGCCAGGCGGACCTGCACGCCCGGTCGACGGGGGCGCTGGCGGCGGCGCTGACCGGCAGGCAGAGCGAGGCGCTGGGCTCGCTGGAGGAGCTGAGGCAGGCCTCGGAGGCCGCGTGGGTCCAGGCCCGGGAGAACCCCGCGGCCCCCTCCCCGACCTGGACGCTCTACCGGCTGCGGCCGGAGCAGGTGGAGTTCTTCCAGGGCGACCCACAGCGGCGGCACGTCCGCCTGGAGTACCGGCGGACGGGCCAGGCGTGGAGCAGGGGACTGCTGTGGCCGTGAGGGCGGACTAGGGTGCGGCTCCGGGGCGTCGCCCGTCAGGACGCCCGGTCAGGACGCCCGGTCAGGACGTCCTCCGTCAGGACGTCCCGTCGGCGGTGTCCGTTCCGAAGCCGTACATGTCGAAGTCGGCCACGGGCCGGTATCCGATCCGCTGGTAGAGGCCGTTGCTCGTCGGGTTCGCGAGGTCGGTGAAGAGGAGCACCTCCGCAGCCCCCGCCCGCAGCGCCGCCCGGCTCACGGCGACCGTGACCGCGCCCGCGTAGCCACGGCCGCGCAGGTGGGCCGGGGTGTACACCGGGCCCACCCGGACGCCGTGCCCGGCGCGGGGTGGTGCGGTGAGGCCGGCCATGGCGACGGGGGTGCCGGCCGGTGTCTCCCAGAGGGTGATGCCGCCGTAGTCGATGCGGGCGTCGGCCCAGGCGCCCGCGTCCTGGACGCCCGTCCGGCCCACCGCCTCCGCGAACTCCCCGTGCCAGCTCATCAGCAGTTCCCGGTCCGGTGCTCCGGCGACCCTCGCCCGCCCCTCGGGGACCGGTTCCGGCGCGGTCAGCTCGCCGAGGCGGTAGAGGCGTTCGTGTTCGCGGAGGAGTCCCGGCACTCCGGTCCGGCGCTGCCAGGCCTCGGCGAACGCCGCCGCCGCGGCCCGCTCCCCGAAGACGCCGGGGACCTCGTGGCCGGCGGCGAGCAGGCGGGCCGCCAGCGCGTCGGCGTCCTCGGCGGCCAGGGCCGTGACGTGCGGCGGGTGCGGGGGCGTGTGGATCAGCGCGGCCCGTACGGTGCCCGCCCGGTCATCCGCTTCCCCTTCCACGCCCCCTTCCAGCCATCCGAAGAGCGGCGCCCGGTCGCCGTACGCCCGGGGTCCGCGTCTGCGCAGGGTGTCCGTCACCGTCAGGGGGATGGTGTGCAGGGCGGGGGCCGAACGCAGGAAGTCACCCGCGCGGGACAGGAAGCCGTCGAGGTCCTCGGTGAGTTGCCAGTGGGCTGCGGGGCTCATGCCCCATGGTCCCGTCAACGGCCGGACCACGCCTTCGAATTACGGCACCTTCGCATTACGGCGGTTTCGAATCACGGCGTCCGGGGGAGCGGTGAGCGCAGGTCCGGTTCGGGGTCCGTCGCTATCCGCGCGTGCAGATGGACGTCCCGGAACGCGTCCTTTCGCCCCGCCTCGAACATCGCGCCCCGCAGCGTCCCCTCGTAGGCGAACCCGCACCTGCGCGCGATCCGGCAGGACCCCTCGTGACCGAGGGCGTGCCCCAACTCCAGTCGGTGCAGCGCCAGTTCCGCGAAGGCCCAGCGGGAGGCGAGCGCGAGTGCGCGGGTGGCGACGGCGCGTCCCCGCGCTTCCGGCAGGACCCAGTAGCCGACCCGCGCGACCCGGAGGACCCGGTCGATCGCGTTGACGCCGACATGCCCGAGGATCGCCCCGGTCTCCGCGTCCGTGACGCAGAACGGCGCGCAACCGCCGGAGTCGGCGCCGGCCGCCTGCTCGCGCAGGGACTCCCGGGCGCCCGCCAGGTCGGTGACCTGCTTCATCGGCGTGTTCCAGCGCCGGAACTCCGGGTCCGAGCGTCCGCGCAGCCAGGCGGCCACGTCCGCCTCGCGCTCCCCGTCCCAGCGGCGCAGCCGCAGACCCTGACCGACCGGCTCGAGGCGGGGGCGGTCACCGGAGAGATCACCGGCACGGGGCTGCTGAGGTGTCGAGGCCATGCGTCCATTCAAGCCGACGGCCCCGGCGGTGCCGCGCGGAACACCGCCACCCCGTCCCGGAACACCACCTCCACCGCCATCCCGGCCCGCAGCTCCCCCGCCGCGCCGCCGACCACCTCGGTCATCATCCGCGGTCCCTCCGCCAGATCGACCACGGCGGCGACGTACGGGGTCCGCTCCCCGAAGGGCGGCAGGTCGTTGCGGTGGACGACGGACCAGGTGTAGAGCGTGGCCCGGCCGCTCGCCTGCTCCCAGCGCACGTCCTCGCTCCAGCAGTGCGGGCAGAACTCGCGCGGGTAGTGGTGCGCCCGGCCGCAGGCCGCGCAGCGGCGGATCAGCAGCCGTCCCTCGGCGGCCGCGTCCCAGTAGGCGCGCGTGAAGGCGTCGACGTCGGGGAGGTCGTACCGGGCGCCGTCCATCAGAACAGGCCCAGCGCGCTGTCCAGCGACCAGGCCTGCCACGCCATGCCGAAGAAGGCGACCAGGGAGATCAGCGCCATCATCGAGTTCTGACCCTGCTCCGCCCAGTCGTGGATCATGAGGACGAAGTAGAGGGCGTTGAGGACCAGGCCGCCGAGCAGGGCCACCGGGGTCAGGAAGCCGAGGACCAGGCCGAGTCCCAGGGCGAGTTCGGCGTAGGCCACGACGTACGCCATCAGCTTCGGCCTCGGTTTCACCACGGTCTCGAAGCCGTTGCGCACCACCGCCCAGCGATGCCTGCCCGCGATGTCCGCCGCCCACGCGATGCCGCTGCCGCGCTCGAACCAGGCCTTCTTGTCCTTGTGCCGCCAGCTCTCCAGCCACCACAGGCCGAGACCTATCCGCAGCACCGCCAGCCACTCCGGGCCGTCGAGCCAGATCGTCCGCATGTATCTGACGGTACGTCAGATCGGGCGGCTTGCCGAGGGGTCCGTCGGCGGTTTCGCCGTAGCTGCGGCGCGAGGGCGCGCACCGGCGCCGGGCCGCGCGTCCCCGGCCGCGGTGATCACGAATGTGGTCGGTTCCCGCACAACCCGGCCGTCCACCACACGCGCCCCACCCACTCCGCCCACACCCGTGATCAATCCGCAACCAATTCCGGTCTTGACTGAGACCCATCAACCCGGTGCGTGATTACGCTCGCGCTCATGGCCGACTCCCCCCAGCCCGCGAACGACTCCGCGCACGTCTCCGCGACAGCGACCCCCGCCGAGCGACCCGTCTACGTCATCGGCGCCGGCCCCGGCGGTCTCGCCGTCGCGTACGCGCTGCGCGCCCGGGGCCTGCGCGCGGTCGTCCTGGAGAAGTCCGGCCAGGTCGGCGCGTCCTGGCGGCGCCACTACGACCGGCTGCACCTGCACACCACCCGCCGGCTCTCCGCCCTGCCGGGGCTGCCGATGCCGCGCCGGTTCGGGCGGTGGGTGTCCCGGGACAACGTGGTGCGCTACCTGGAGAAGTACGCCGAGCACCACGCGCTGGAGATCGTCACCGGTGTGGAGGTGTTCCGCATCGAGCGGTCGGCCGACGGCGCCGGCTGGCTGCTGCACGCCTCCGGCGGCCGGGAGCTGACCGGCAGCGCCGTGGTCGTCGCCACCGGCCACAACCACACCCCGCGGGTGCCGGACTGGCCGGGCCTCGACGGGTACGCCGGGGAGTTCCGGCACGCCGCGGAGTACCGCGACGCCCAGCCCTACGCCGGGCGGGACGTCCTCGTCGTGGGTGTCGGCAACACCGGTGCCGAGATCGCCGTGGACCTGGTGGAGGGCGGCGCCGCGCGGGTACGGCTGTCCGTGCGCACCGCCCCGCACATCGTGCGCCGCTCCACCGCCGGCTGGGCCTCCCAGTACACGGGCGTGCTGGTACGGCGGCTGCCGGTCGGGCTCGTCGACCGGCTGGCCCGGCCGCTGGCCCGGATCAGCGTGCCGGACCTGTCGGCGCACGGCCTGCCCCGGCCGGACACCGGGCTGTACAGCAGGGTGGGCGCGGGGGCGATCCCGGTCCAGGACGTCGGGCTGATCGACGCCGTGCGGAAGGGGAAGGTGGAGGTGGTGGCCGCGGTCGAGGGGTTCGAGGACGGCAAGGTGCTGCTCGCCGACGGCACCCGCCTCTCGCCCGACGCCGTCGTGGCCGCCACCGGATACCTCCGGGCGCTGGAGGGGCTGGTCGGGCACCTCGACGTGCTGGACGGGCGGGGCAGACCGGTCGTGCACGGCCCGCGCAGCCCGAAGAACGCCCCCGGCCTGTACTTCACCGGCTTCACCAACCCGATCAGCGGCATGTTCCGGGAGCTGGCGATCGACGCCGTGAGGATCGCCAAGGCGGTGGCCCGCCGGGCGTCCTGAACCACCGCGCCTCGCGCGACACCGATTCGCCGGTCAACTTTGCCGGTCCGACCAGTTCCTGACGTTGCGTCAGTTCAGTAATCTGACACTGCGTCAGTTGAATGTGCTGGTTGTGCTGTCACACAGGGACGGGCGGACCGATGCTTGGATCAACCCACGGCACCCTCACCACCGACTCCCGCCGGGCCCGGGTCATCGCCTGCGGTGAGCAGCGTCCCGGTCCAGCCGTTCACGGCCGGGCGGCGGACGTGGACGACCTCGACGTCAGCGGGCGTCCGCTGTACGCGGACGTACCCGATCTGGACCGGTTCTTCCGGCCCGAGTCCGTCGCCGTGATCGGCGCCTCGGACACCGAGGGGCGCCCGAACACCGGGATCACCCGCCAGCTGCTCGACTGGGCGCAGCGGGTGGGGGCGCGGGTGCATCCGGTGCATCCCACCCGTGCGGCGGTCTTCGGCCTCCCCTGCGTCGCCTCCGTCGCCGATCTGCCCGGGCAGGTAGACCTCGCCGTCCTGCTGGTCGCCGACCCGCTGCCGGTGATCGAGGAACTCGCCGAGGCCAAGGTGCGGTTCGCGGTCGCCTTCGCCTCCGGGTTCGCCGAGACCGGCGAGGAGGGCGCCCGCGCGCAGGCCCGGCTCGCGGCGGCCGTACGGCGCTCCGGGCTGCGGCTGCTGGGTCCGAACACCAACCTCAACGCCTTCGAGCGGTTCCGGGACGACCTGGACGGCCCGGCGATCGCGCTGATCACCCAGTCCGGACACCAGGGCCGGCCGGTCTTCGCCCTCCAGGAGCTGGGCATCCGGCTCTCCCACTGGGCGCCCACCGGCAACGAGGCCGACCTGGAGAGCGCCGACTTCATCTCCTACTTCGCCGAGCGGCCCGAGGTCGGCGCCATCGCCGCCTACGTCGAGGGCCTCAAGGACGGCCGCGCCTTTCTGCTGGCCGCCGACCGCGCGGCCCGCCGCGGGGTGCCGGTGGTGGCCGTGAAGGTGGGCCGCACCGAGGCCGGCGCCCGCACCGCCGCCTCGCACACCGGCAAGCTGACCGGCGCCGACGACGTGGTGGACGCGGCGATGCGGCAGTACGGGGTGATCCGCGTCGACGGACTCGACGAACTCCAGGACACCGCGGCGCTGCTGGCCCGCGCCCGGGCGCCGCGCGCCGAAGGGGTCGTCGTCTACTCCATCTCGGGCGGCACCGGGGCGCACGTCGCCGATCTGGCCGCCGGGGCGGGCCTCAGGCTGCCCACGCTGTCCGAGGCCAGGCAGGCCGAGCTGCACCAGTGGATACCCGAGTACCTGAGCGTGGCCAACCCGGTGGACAACGGCGGCCACCCGGTCGGCGACCACCGCGGCCGGAAGATCATCGACGCGATCCTCGCCGACCCCGAGGTGGGCGTGCTGGTCTGCCCCGTCACCGGGCCCTTCCCGCCCCTGAGCGACAGGCTGGTCAAGGACCTGGTGGAGGCGGCGGAGGCGAGCGACAAGCTGGTGTGCGTGGTGTGGGGGTCGCCGGTCGGCACCGAGCCGGCGTACCGCGAGGTGCTGCTCGGCTCCTCCCGCGTGGCCACCTTCCGGACCGTCGGCAACTGCCTCACCGCCGTCCGCGCCTACCTCGACCACCACCGCTTCGTCCGCTCCTACCGCTCCCCCTTCGACGAGGCCCCGCGCACCCCCTCCCCCTCCTTCCGCAAGGCCCGCATGCTGATGCGGCCCGGACAGCAGCTGAGCGAGCACGCGGCCAAGCAGCTGCTGCGCGCGTACGGCATCCGGGTGCCGCGCGAGCAGCTGGTGACCAGCGCGGCGGCGGCGGTGCGGGCGGCGGGGCAGGTCGGCTACCCGGTGGTGATGAAGGCGTCCGGCGCGCAGATCGCCCACAAGACCGAGCTGGGCCTGGTGAAGATCGGCCTGACCTCGGCGAGCCAGGTCCGCGACGCCTACCGGGAACTGACCGACATCGCCCGCTACGAGGGCGTCGGCCTGGACGGCGTCCTGGTCTGCCAGATGGTGGAGCGGGGCGTGGAGATGGTGGTCGGGGTCACCCACGACGACCTCTTCGGGCCGACGGTGACGGTCGGCCTCGGCGGGGTCCTCGTCGAGGTGCTGCACGACAGCGCCGTACGTGTGCCGCCGTTCGGTGAGGAGCAGGCCCGGGACATGCTCGCCGAACTGCGCGGGCGGGCGCTGCTGGACGGGGTGCGGGGGCGGCCCCCGGCCGATCTGGACGCCCTCGTCGAGGTCGTCCTGCGTGTGCAGCGGATGGCGCTGGAACTCGGCGACGACCTCGCCGAGCTGGACATCAACCCGCTGATGGTGCTGCCCCAGGGGCAGGGCGCGGTGGCGCTGGACGCGCTGGCGGTGTGCCGGTGACGGAGATCGGGCAGGAGAAGGAGACCGGGCAGGGCGAGGAGACCGGGCAGGGCGAGGAGACCGGGCGGGGCGAGGACGTCAGGCACGAGGTCCGGGAGCAGGTCTCGTACCTCACCCTCGACCGGCCCGAGTCCCTGAACGCGCTCACGCCGGCGTCGCGGGACCGGCTGATCGGGCTGCTGGAGCAGGCCTCCGCCGATCCCGGCGTACGGGCCGTGGTGCTCACCGGTACGGGCCGCGGCTTCTGCGCCGGGGCGGACCTGCGCGGGGCCTCCGCGGCCTCCGAGCCGCTCCCCGGTGACGTCGCCCGCACCCTGCGCCTGGGCGCCCAGCGGCTCGTCTCCGCCGTCCTGGACTGCGAGAAGCCGGTGATCGCGGCGGTGAACGGCACGGCGGCCGGCCTCGGCGCGCACCTGGCGTTCGCCTGCGATCTGGTACTGGCCGCCGGCTCGGCCCGTTTCATCGAGGTGTTCGTACGGCGCGGGCTGGTACCGGACGGCGGCGGCGCGTACCTCCTGCCCCGGCTGATCGGTCCGCAGCGCGCGAAGGAGCTGATGTTCTTCGGGGACGCGCTCTCGGCACCGGACGCGGAGCGGCTCGGCCTCGTCAACCGCGTCGTGCCGGACGCGGACCTGGACAGGACGGCCCGCGAGTGGGCGGCCCGCCTGGCCACCGGCCCGACCCGGGCCCTGGCCCTGGCCAAGCAGCTGGTGAACGCCTCCCTCGACGCCGACCGGGCCTCGGCCTTCGCGGCGGAGGCGGCGGCGCAGGAGATCAACATGACGACGACGGACGCGCGGGAGGGGGTGCGCGGCTTCAAGGAGCGCCGAACCCCCGAATACAGGGGCCGATGACCCTTCCCATCTGACGCGCCGTCAGCTTCACTGGGGAGCGTGATGGGACACGCAGGGGCGGCGGCCGCCGCCGTCCGTTACCTCGGGGCGGCACCGGGCCCCGGGCCCGTTGAGGCGCATCCGCGCCCGGAGTTGCGGTGCGTCCGGGAGGACGAGCGGGCACCGCTGGACCAGGCGGAGTTCCGGCGCGTGCTGGGGAACTTCGCGTCCGGGGTGACCGTGATCACGGCGCCCCCCGCCGAAGGCTCGGCGTCCCCCGCCGGTTTCGCCTGCCAGTCGTTCTCCTCCCTCTCCCTCGACCCGCCCCTGGTCTGCTTCCTGGTGGGCCGTACGTCGACGACCTGGCCGCGCATCGCCCGGGCCGGCGTCTTCTGCGTCAACGTCCTCGGCGCCGGGCAGGGCGAGCTGTGCCGGTCCTTCGCGGTGAGCGGGGCGGACAAGTTCGCGGGGGTGTCGTACGACGCGGCCCCCGTCTCCGGCGCGCCCCGGCTGGCCGGCACCGTGGCCTGGATCGACTGCGCGGTCCACGCGGTGCACACCGGCGGGGACCACCTCATCGTCGTGGGGCGGGTGGACGCGCTGGGGACGGCCGAGGGCGCCCCCGGGAGCCCGCTGCTGTTCCACCGGGGCCGGTTCGCCGGCCTCGGGGACGGCTGACACCCGAGCGCCCCCTCAGGCCGTCGCCGGCACGGTGACTCCCGCCGGCCGGGTGCGGCGGATCACCAGGGCCATCAGGGCCGCCGCCGCGCACAGCGCCCCGGAGGCGTACCAGACGACGTCGTACGACCCGAAGACGTCCCGCGCCACGCCGCCGAGGTAGGCGACGAGGGCCGCGCCGACCTGGTGGGAGGCGAGGACCCAGCCGAAGACGATGGCGCTGTCGTCGCCGTACCGCTCACGGCACAGGGCGAGCGTGGGCGGGACGGTGGCGACCCAGTCGAGGCCGTAGAAGACGATGAAGAAGACCATCGGCGGGTGCACGGACGGTGCCAGCAGCATGGGCAGGAAGAGCAGGGACATGCCCCGCAGCGCGTAGTACACCGCCAGCAGCCGGCGCGGTTCGAAGCGGTCCGTGAACCAGCCGGAGGCGATCGTGCCGACGACGTCGAACACGCCGACGACCGCGAGCAGCGAGGCCGCCGCCGTGACCGGCATGCCGTGGTCGTGGGCGGCCGGTACGAAGTGGGTCTGGACGAGGCCGTTGGTGGTGGCGCCGCAGATCGCGAAGGTGCCGGCCAGCAGCCAGAAGGGTCCGGTGCGGACCGCCGACAGCAGGACCGTCACGGCACGCCGGGCGGCGCCCCGGGCGGCAGGCGGCTTCGGTACGAAGTCGGTCGCGCCGTACGGCTTCAGTCCCACGTCCGCCGGGTGGTCGCGCAGCAGCAGCCAGACGAAGGGGACGACGGCCAGCGCCGCGAGCGCCACCGTCACCGCCGCCGGGCGCCAGTCGTAGCGGGTGATCATCCAGGACAGCAGCGGCAGGAAGACCAGCTGGCCGGAGGCGGAGGCGGCGGTGAGGATGCCGCTGACCAGGCCTCGGCGCTCGGTGAACCAGCGGTTGGTGACCGTGGCGGCGAAGGCCAGCGCCATCGAGCCGGAGCCGAGGCCGACCAGCAGTCCCCAGCAGAGCATGAGCTGCCAGGGTGCCGTCATCCACACGGTGAGGCCCGAGCCGACCGCGATCACGGTGAGCGCCACGGCGACCACCCGGCGGATGCCGAAGCGGTCCATCAGCGCGGCGGCGAACGGCGCGGTGAGGCCGTAGAGCGCGAGGTTGACGGAGACGGCCGCGCCGATCGTGCCGCGCGACCAGCCGAATTCATGGTTCAACGGGTCGATGAGCAGACCGGGCAGGGAACGGAAGGCGGCGGCGCCGATGATCGTGACGAAGGTGACGACGGCGACGAACCAGGCTCGGTGGACGCGGGGGCCGTCGGTGGGCTTCGCCCCGCGTACCGGCGCTTCGGCTTCTCTCATCTGGGTCACGTCCTAGAGCCTGCGGTGTCCGGCCCCGGCCATCGAGTGGCCTGAAGGACAGCGTTCGCTAGGATCGGGCCATGACCGCTCGCCCCGGCTTCCGTCCGCACCGCGTCGTCGTGCTCGCCCTGGACGGCCTGCTCCCCTTCGAACTGGGCATCCCGCACCGGATCTTCGGGCGCCCCAAGGACGGCGCGGGACGGCATCTGTACGAGGTGGTGACCTGCTCGGCGCGCCCGCCGGGACCGGTGGAGACCGACGCCGACTTCGCCGTGCAGATCGCGCACGGTCCCGAGGCCCTGGCCACGGCCGACACGGTGGTGGTCCCGGCGTCCTACGAACTCGGCCCCGTCTTCGAGGAGGGCCGGCTGACGGACGAGCTGGCCGCCGCCCTCGCGCACATCCGCCCCGGCACCCGGCTCGCCTCCATCTGCACCGGCGTGTACGTCCTCGCCGCCGCCGGATACCTCGACGGCCGCCCCGCGACCACGCACTGGGCCGAGGCCGAGCACTTCCAGCGCCTGTTCCCGAGGATCAGGGTGGACGCGGACGTGCTGTTCATCGACGACGGCGACGTGCTGACCTCGGCCGGGGTGGCCGCCGGGATCGACCTGTGCCTGCACATGGTGCGCCGCGACCACGGCACGGCCGTCGCCAACGAGGTGGCCCGCCGCACGGTCGTACCGCCGCATCGCGACGGCGGCCAGGCCCAGTACGTCGACCGCCCGGTGCCGGACCCGCAGCTGGCCACCACGACCGCCGCCCGCGCCTGGGCCCTGGGCCGGCTGCACGAGCCGATCCAGCTGCGGGACATGGCCGAACAGGAGGCCATGTCGGTGCGTACGTTCACCCGCCGCTTCCGCGAGGAGGCGGGGGTGAGCCCCGGCCAGTGGCTGACCCGGCAGCGCGTCGAACGCGCCCGCCACCTGCTGGAGTCCACCGACCTGTCGATCGACCAGGTGGCCCGGGACGCCGGCTTCGGGACGGCCCAGTCGATGCGCCAGCACCTGCAGCAGGCGCTCGGGGTCACGCCCACCGCCTACCGGCGCACCTTCCGTGCGGGAGCGACGCCGTGAACGCCCGGTAGAGGAGGGTCAGAAGGTGAGGACCCCTCGGGCCACCCGGCCCGCCTCCGCGTCGGCGCGCGCCTTCTCGAAGTCCTCCACCGGGTAGGTCGCGGTCACCAACTCGTCCAGCATCAGGCGTCCTTGGCGGTACAGCTCGGCGTACAGGGCGATGTCCCGCTGGGGGCGCGAGGAGCCGTACCGGCAGCCGAGGATCGCCTTGTCCAGGTACATGGAGGACACCGGGAAGGACGCCTCCGCCCCGGCCGGCGGCACCCCGAGCAGGATCGCCTGCCCGTGCCGGTCGAGGAGGTCGATCGCCTGCCGGATCAGCTCGACGCGGCCCACGCACTCGAAGGCGTGGTCCACCCCGGTCGGCAGCAGGTCCCGTACGCCCTCCGTGGAGGTGAGGAAGTCCGTCGCGCCGAACTGCCGGGCCACCTCCTCCTTCGCCGGGTTCGCGTCCACGGCCACGATCCGCAGCGCGCCCGCGAGCCGCGCGCCCTGCAGGACGTTCAGCCCGATCCCGCCCGTGCCGATGACCAGCACCCGCTCGCCCCGGTCGACCCGCGCCCGGTTCAGCACGGCCCCGACCCCGGTCAGCACCCCGCAGCCGATCAGCGCGGCGGAGGTCAGCGGGATGTCCTTCGGGATCCGCACCGCCTGTACGGCCTTGACGACCGTGCGGTCGGCGAAGGCGGAGTTGGCGGCGAACTGGTGGACCGGCGAGGCGCCCCGGGTGAAGGGCTTGCCCGGCCGCCCGATCGCCTGTCGGCACATGGTCGGCCGGCCCCGGTCGCAGTCCGCGCAGGTCCCGCAGTTGGCCAGGGTGGACAGGGCCACATGGTCCCCGGGCGCGACGTGCGAGACGCCCGCGCCGACCGCCTCCACCACCCCGGCACCCTCGTGGCCGAGCACCACGGGCACCGGGAAGGGGATGGTCCCGTCCACCACGGACAGGTCGCTGTGGCACAGCCCGGCCGCCGAGATCGACACCAGCACCTCACCCGGCCCCGGATCCCGTACCGCGAGGTCGTCCACGACCTCGACCCGCTTCCCGTCGAACACCACACCGCGCATCAGACGACCCCCTTGGGCTCCCTCGGCAGGCCGAGCACGCGCTCGGCGATGATCGTGCGCTGGACCTGGTCCGAGCCGCCGTAGATGGTGTCGGCCCGGGAGAAGAGGAACAGGTGCTGGGCGGCGTCCAGTTCGTACGGCCGTCCGGGCGACCAGTCCGCCGGGCCGACGGCCGCGGCGGCGCCCCGCACCCGCACGGCCAGTTCCCCGAGCCGCTGGTGCCAGCCCGCCCACAGCAGCTTGGCGACGCTGGGCGCGCCCGCGTCGCCCGAACCGCCGAGGGTGCGCAGGGCGTTCCAGCGCATGGTGCGCAACTCGGCCCACTGGCGCACCAGCCCGTCACGCACGACCGGGTCCCGGACCGCCCCGGTCTCCACGGCGGTCCGCACGACCCGCCGCAGTTCCTCGGCGAAGCCGATCTGCTGGGCCAGGGTGGAGACCCCCCGCTCGAAGCCGAGCAGGCTCATCGCCACCTGCCAGCCGCGCCCCTCCCCGCCGACGACATGCTCGACGTGCGCGCGCGCCCCGTCGAAGAAGACCTCGTTGAAGTCGCTGGTGCCGGTCAGCTGCCGGATGGGACGCACCTCGATGTGGCCCGGCTGGTCCATGGGGACGAGCAGGAAGCTCAGCCCGTGGTGCCGGCGGGAGCCGGGAGCGGTCCGGGCGAGCACGAAGCACCAGTCGGCCTCGTGCGCGAGGGAGGTCCAGATCTTCTGGCCGCTGACCCGGTAGTACGACCCCTCGCGGACGGCGCCGGTACGCACCCCGGCCAGATCCGAGCCGGCCCCCGGCTCGCTGTACCCCTGGCACCACAGTTCCTCACCGGCGGCGACCGGCGGCAGGAAGCGGGCCTTCTGGTCGTCGCTGCCGTGCGCGATGAGGGTGGGTGCGAGGAGGTTCTCCCCGATGTGCCCGGAACGGGCGGGGGCGACCGACCGGGCGTATTCCTCGGCCCAGACGACCTGCTGGGTGAGGGTCGCCGTGCGGTTCCCGTAACCCGCCTCCGGCCAGCCGAGCCCGATCCAGCCGGCCGCGCCCAGGGTTCGCTCCCAGGTGCGTCGATCGGTGGCGGCGTCGGCACGCGCGTCGAGCCATGCCCGGGCCTCGGCCCGGAACTCCTCGTCTTCCTCGGTGAACCCGAACTCCACAGGAGTCTCCTTCTGACACCGCTCAGGTCGATCCGTCCACCCCACGAGCCCCTGGGGCGTGTTACGAAAGTCCCGTCCGGCTCGCGACGCCTGGCACGGCACTCCCCCAGCCTTCGGCCGGGGGTACCCCCACGCCGCGTTGCCGGGATCGCCCGAGTAGGCCCAGTACGCGGGCGACCCTCCGCCTTGCGATGCACCGCACCAGACGCCGCGCCCTCCGGGCGGACGACGCTACGTTCGAAGCACGCCCTGGCCGTCAGGCGTTCGGCCGACGGCCGTCCTGCGCCGCCCGTTCCATCCGCTCCAGCTGGGCCAGCATCGGCATCGGATCCACGCCCACGGTCCCGGGCAGGAAGTCCGCGATCGTCTCCGGAGTCCAGCCGCCGGAGGCGTAGGCGGCACGCAGTTCCCTGGGCTGCGCCCACACCGCGAGCTTCGGCCCGGCGATCGTGTAGACCTGCCCGGTGATGCCCTGCTCCCGGGCCCGCTCGGAGAGGAGGTAGACCACCAGGGCGGCCACGTCCTCCGGCTCCCCGATCTCCGCCAGTTCCATGGGCACGCCCGCCGACATCCGGGTGCGTGCGACCGGCGCCACCGCGTTGGCGGTCACCCCGTACTTGTGCAGCCCGAGGGCGGCGCTGCGGACGAGCGAGATGATCCCGCCCTTGGCGGCGCTGTAGTTGGCCTGCGAGACCGATCCCTGGTGATTGCCGCTGGTGAAGCCGATCAGCGTGCCCGTCCGCCGCTGCCGCATCACCGCCGAGGCCGCCCGGAACACCGTGAACGTGCCCTTGAGGTGGGTGGCGAGGACCGGGTCCCACTCGTCCTCGGACATGTTGAACAGCATCCGCTCGCGCAGGATCCCGGCCACGCACACGACGCCGTCGAGCCGCCCGTACGCCTCCAGCGCGGTCTCCACGACCCGCCGGCCGCCCGCCATGGTGGAGATGTCGTCGGCGACCGCGACGGCCTGACCGCCCGCCGCCTCGATCTCCTTGACGACGCCCTCGGCGATCTCGCTCGTCGGGGACGCGCCGTCGACCGAGACCCCGTAGTCGTTGACGACGACCCGGGCACCCTCGGCCGCCGCCGCGAGGGCCACGGCCCGGCCGATACCGCGCCCGGCACCCGTCACGGCGACGGCCTTGCCTGCCAAGAAGTTCCCCACGCCCGGCCCCTTCCCGGAGTTTCTGACGGACCGTTAGATTTTATGGCGCGTCGGATGCGCGGACACAAGCCCCGGGGAGGCGCCGAATGCCATTGCCCTCGCTCCATCCCGAGTTCCTCGACCTCGCCGAGCGGGTGAACAACTGGGGCCGCTGGGGGGCCGACGACGAGATCGGCACCCTGAACCTGATCACCGACGAGGTGGCCAGGGAGGCCGCGGCCACCGTCCGTACCGGCCGCCGGGTCCCTCTCGCCCTGCCGCTGAAGGAGGACGGCGTGCAGACCGGGATGATCCCCGGCCGGGTCAACCCGCTGCACGCGATGGTGCAGATCAACCAGGAGCTGTTCGGTCCGGGCACGGTGGCGTGCAGCGACGACGCGGTGACCATGGGGCTGCAGGCGGGCACCCACTGGGACGCGCTCACCCACGTCTCGCACTCGGGGAAGCTGTACAACGGCCGCCCCGCCGGCACCGTCACCGCGCACGCCGGTGCCGAGTTCGGCGGGATCGACAAGGCGCGGCACATCGTCTCGCGCGGGGTGCTCCTGGACGTGGCACGCGCGCGTGGCGTGCACCGGCTGGCGGGCGGGTACGCGGTGACGCCGGAGGACCTGGAGGCGGCCGAGGAGTTCGGCGGCGTCCGGGTCCGGGCCGGTGACATCGTGCTCGTCCGCACCGGGCAGGTGCAGGTGTACCTGGCCGGGGACAAGCACGGGTACGGCTATCCGTCGCCGGGCCTGTCGGTGCGCTGCCCCGAGTGGTTCCGCGCGCGCGATGTGGCGGCGGTGGCGAACGACACGCTCACCTTCGAGATCTTTCCGCCGGAGATCGAGGACCTCTGGCTGCCCGTGCACGCCCTGGACCTGGTGGAGATGGGAATGCTCCAGGGCCAGAACTGGAATCTCGAGGAGTTGTCCACAGCCTGTGGAGAAGAGCGGCGGTACGCGTTCTGGCTCTCCGCGACACCCGAGCCGTTCGTCGGGGCGACCGGCGCTCCGGTGGCGCCGGTGGCCGTGCTGTGAGGGGAGACGGCCCCGCTGTGAGGGGAGATCCGGTCGGCGGCGCGCGGCGGCCCGCCCCGAGCACGGTTCCGCACGCCGCCGTCCGGTCCGACCCACACTCGACGAGGGCCCTCGTCACCCTGAGCCCTCGTCGTCCCCTCGCGGCGAATCGCTGCCTTCAAGCGTGATCAAACGGTCACAAGCCGTCAACACCCATGCGGGGATTTAGCACTTACGCACCATTTGCCATGGGAGCGCACGGAGGCACCCCCGGCGCACCGCGGGCACGGAGGTGCTACACCGCCTCGAAGGCCAGACCCTCGTACGCGGACAGACCGCCTCCGTACGCCACCGCCGCGCTCTCGCGGGGCCGTCCGCACCGGTCGAGTTCGCACCAGATGCGCTTGCCGGCACCCTCGCGGGTCCAGCCCCAGCGGTCGGCGAGTCCGTCGACGAGCGCCAGGCCCCGGCCGCCGGTCGCGTCGTCGTCGGCGCACCTCGGCACCGGCGCGCGCGTGCTGGTGTCGGCCACCTCCAGGCGGACGGTGGCCGACTCGACCGCCGCACCGGGCAGGGAGAGGCGCAGCACGGCCGGGCAGCCGGTGTGCACCACGGCGTTGGTGACCAGCTCGGAGACGAGCAGGATCAGGGTCTCGGCCAACGACTCGTCGGCCGCTATCCCGGACCCGGCGAGCCGCGAGCGCGCCCACCTTCTGGCCCGCCCCACCTCCGCGGGGTCGGGCCGGATCTCCAGCTGCACTTGAAGCACCTGCACCGCTCACACCATCCGAACCGGCGGACACATGACCCCACGCCACACGCACGCCGCGAGGAGACCCGCGACGGGCAACATGGCGAGGGCCACGATCGTAGCCATTTCCTGCATGGCCAGAACAACGGCCACAGCAAGGGTCACGGAACGTGATTCCCTTACGAGACAGCATGGTTGACGTACAGTCACCCCAACAAGCGCTTCGGGCATATTCCAGCGCGAAGGAGTACGCGTGCGGCATACTGTGCGACGCTCGCTGCGGGGAGTCGAACAGGCGGGGGCACAAGCCCTTACCGCCCTGCGAGCAGCGGCGCGCACCGCCGGATGCGGAGCTGCCCCTGGGGCACCACCGGCATGGCTCTGGCTCGGAACCACTCGCATCCCACACAAGGTACCGGAGGGGCCGCCCAACTCCGGGCCGTGACGAGTCATGCCGAGGACACAACCCGATATCGACGCTGAGTAATTCCGGCATGCCACGATCCGCGACACCCCCGCCGCCCCGATCGCCGATTGCGCAGACCAGGGCGCCGACCGGCCGTTCAGGCGAGCAGATCGGCGGCGAGCAGCTCCTCACGCTCCGTAGCGGCACCGCCACGCTGGGCTCGCACCCACGTTCGCTTCAGATGCAGATGCACCTCTGCCTCCCAGGTGAAGCCCATCCCGCCGTGCACCTGGAGGCAGTCGCGGGCGCCGCGCACGGCGGCCTCGTCGGCGAGCAGCCGGGCCGCCGCGATGTCCACCGCGTCGGCGGTCACGGCCGCCGCGTAGACCGCGGCCCGCGCCGCCTCCGTCCGTACCAGCATCTGAGCGCACAGGTGCTTGACCGCCTGGAAGGCCCCGATCGGCTGCCCGAACTGCTCGCGGGTCCGGGCGTGTTGCACCGCCAGTTCGCAGGTGCGTGCGGCCGTGCCCAGTTGTTCGGCGGCCGTCAGGAGCACGGCGACGGGATCGGCACCCGCTCCCGTTCCCGCCCCGGCCGCCGGTGCCCGGTGCAGCGGCGTCAGCGGGTCCACCGACCGCAGCGGCAGGGCCCCGGAGGCGTCCCCGACGACGACGTCCGCCTCCATGAGCCACTCCACGAGTCCGCCGCCGTCGACGCCGGTCACGACCGTCTCCCCGGTGGCCGCGCCGGGCACGGTCGCCGCCGCGAGATGCGTGGCCGCCAGCGGTCCGGGCAGCAGCGCCCGGCCGGCCTCCTCGAAGGCCAACACCGTCTCCGGCAGCCCGAGTCCGACCCCGCCGTCCGCCTCGGGCAGCCGCAGCGCGAAGAACCCCGCCTCCCCCAGTTCCCGCCACAGCGCCCGGTCGAGACCGGGCGCGGCCACGGCTGCCCGCAGCGCCCCGCCGTCGAAACGGCGCGCCAGCAGCCCCCGGACGCCGTCGCGCAACGCGAGCTGGTCCTCGGTCGGTTGGAAACGCACGTCACCGCCCCTTCGGGAGGCCGAGGATCCGCTCGGCCACGATGTTCCGCTGGATCTGCGAGGTGCCGGCGGCGATGGTGTACGACAGCGACGACAGCCGGTCGGACATCCACGGACGGCCGAGGTCCAGGGAGTCGGGGCCGAGGACGTCGGCCGCCGCGTCGTACAGCTCCTGACGCGCGTGCGAATACCTCAGTTTGAAAACCGAACCCCCTACGCCGGGCACCCCTCCGGCCGTCTCCGCCGCGCTCACGTTCCACTGCGTCAGCCGCCACAGCGCGCGGAACTCGGCGTTCAGACGGCCGAGGCGCCGGCGCACCTCCGGCTCGTCCCAGCGGCCGTTGTCCCGGGCCGTGCGGGCGACCTCGCCGAGCACCCGGCGGCAGGCGACGACCTCTCCGACGAAGGCGGTGCCGCGCTCGAAGGACAGCGTCACCATGGTCACGCGCCAGCCGTCGTTCTCCGCCCCGACCCGGTTCGCGACCGGCACCCGCACCTCGTCCAGGAACACCTCGGCGAACTCGGCCGATCCGGCGAGGGTCCGCAGCGGCCGTACGGTCACCCCCGGGGCGTCCATCGGCAGGGCGAGCCAGCTGATGCCCCGGTGTTTCGGCGCCGAGGAGTCGGTGCGGACCAACAGCTCGCACCAGTCGGCGACTTCGGCATGCGAGGTCCAGATCTTGGACCCGCTCACCACATAGTGGTCGCCGTCCCGCCACGCGCGCGTGCGCAGCGCCGCGAGGTCCGAGCCGGCGTCCGGCTCGCTGAACCCCTGGCACCAGACCTCCTCCCCGCGCAGGATCGGCGGCAGCCAGCGCGCCCGCTGTCCCTCCGTCCCCTCGGCGGCGACGGTCGGCCCGGCGTGCAGCAGCCCGACGAAGTTCGCGCCCACATAGGGGGCGCCCGCCTTCTCGGTCTCCTCCAGGAAGATCAGCCGGACGGTCGGGGAGGCGTCCCAGTGGACGTCGGCGTACCCGGCGTCGTAGAGCATCCGCTGCCAGCCGAGGTCGTACGCCCGGCGCGCGGGCCAGTCGTCCGGCGACGGCTTCGGCGGCAGTGTCGGCAGCACCTCGGCCAGCCACTCGCGCAGCCGGGCCCGGAACTCCTCCTCCTCCGGTGTGCAGGAGAGGTCCATCAGCGGTCGAGGTCCAGGCCGAGCATGCGGATCGCGTTGCCGCGCATCAGCTTGTGGACCGTCTCGTCGTCGAGGCCCTTCACATGGTCGAGGGCGACCTCCTTGGTGTGCGGGAAGGTCGAGTCGACGTGCGGGTAGTCGGTCTCGAAGGTGGCGTTGTCCCGGCCCACGGCGTCCAGCGAGGCGACCCCGTGCTTGTCGCGGAAGAAGCAGCAGAAGATCTGCCGGTAGTAGTACGTCGACGGCGGCTCGGGGACCAGGTCCCTGACCCCGCCCCAGGCGCGGTGCTCCGCCCACACGTCGTCGGCGCGCTCCAGGGCGTACGGCACCCAGCCCATCTGCCCCTCGGAGTAGGCCAGTTTGAGGGTCGGGAACTTCACCAGGACCCCGCTGAAGAGGAAGTCCATCATCGAGGCCATGGCGTTGTTGAAGCTCAGCGAGGCCTGTACGGCGGGAGGCGCGTCGGGCGAGGCGGCCGGCATCTGGGACGACGACCCGATGTGCATGTTGACGACCGTCCCGGTCTCCTGGCAGACGGCGAAGAAGGGGTCCCAGTAGCCGGAGTGGATCGAGGGCAGGCCGAGGTGGGTGGGGATCTCGGAGAAGGTCACCGCGCGGACCCCGCGCGCGGCGTTGCGCCGGATCTCCGCGACCGCAAGTCCGACGTCCCACAGCGGGATCAGGCACAGCGGGATCAGCCGGCCGCCGCTGTCGCCGCACCACTCCTCCACCATCCAGTCGTTGTAGGCGCGCACACAGGCCAGCGCGACCTCCTTGTCATGCGCCTCGGCGAAGGTCTGACCGCAAAAGCGCGGGAAGGAGGGGAAGCACAGGGACGCCTCGACGTGGTTGAGGTCCATGTCCTCCAGGCGCGCCTTGGGGTCCCAGCACCCCCGGCGCATCTGCTCCCGGGTGATCCCCTCCAGGGTCATCTCGTCGCGGTCGAAGCCGACGGCGGCGATGTTGCGCTTGTACGGGAACTTCAGGTCCTCGTAGATCCACCAGTCCGTCGGCGGGCCGTCCGGGTCCATCGTGATCCGGTACTTGCCGCCGATGTAGGCGAGTTCGCCGATGCCCGCGGTGAGGGCCTGGGGGCCGCGGTCGCGGTACTTCTCGGGCAGCCAGGTGTCGAAGAGGTGCGCGGGCTCGATCACGTGGTCGTCGACGCTGATGATGCGGGGCAGTTCGGTCGCCATGGTCCCCTCCGCCGGACGGCGTTCATCTGACAGGCTCAATCTGATGGATCGTCAGATAGCATGTTACCTGACGAGTCGTCAGCCAAGCAGGGGGCACCCGTGAACGAGACCGCGCACTCCCTGAGCCGCTCCCGCACCCTGTGGGACCTGGTCGCCCGCCGCGCCGACCTCACCCCCGACCGCCCCGTCCTCCTCCAGGACGACCGCTCCCTGAGCTTCGGCGCCCTGCGCGCGCGTGCCGAGCGGGTGGCGGCCGGCCTGTACGACATGGGCGTACGGCCCGGCACGGTCGTCGCCTGGCAGCTGCCCACCCGGATCGAGACCGCCCTGCTCTCCTTCGCGCTGGCCCGGCTGGGCGCCGTACAGTCCCCGGTCATCCCCTTCTACCGGGACCGTGAGGTCGGTTTCGCGCTGCGGGAGTCGAAGGCGGAGTTCTTCGCGGTGCCCGGGACCTGGCGGGGCTTCGACCACACCCGGATGGCCCGGCGGCTCCACGCGAAGGGGATCTTCGAGGCGTACGACGACCTGCCCGACGGCGACCCCGCGGTGCTCCCCGCCCCGCCCGCCGAGGGCACCTCGGTGCGCTGGATCTACTGGACCTCGGGCACCACCTCCGACCCCAAGGGCGTCCTGCACACGGACCGTTCCCTGATCGCGGGCGGCTCCTGCCTCGCCCACGCCCTGAAGCTCACCGAGGACGACGTGGGCTCGATGGCCTTCCCGTACGCGCACATAGCCGGGCCCGACTACACGGTGATGCTGCTGCTCTACGGCTTCCCCGCGGTGATGTTCGAGCAGTTCGCGCTGCCGGACGCGCTGGCGGGGTACCGCGCGCACGGTGTGACGGTGGCCGGCGGGTCCACGGCGTTCTACGCGATGTTCCTGGCCGAGCAGCGCAGACAGCCGGGGGTCCCGGTCATCCCCTCGCTCCGGCTGCTGGCGGGCGGCGGGGCGCCGAAGCCGCCGGAGGTCTACCACGCCGTCGTGCGCGAGATGGGCGTGCAGCTCACCCACGGGTACGGCATGACCGAGGTGCCGATGATCACCATGGGGTGTCCGGACGACACGGCCGAGAACCTGGCGACCACCGAGGGACGGCCGCCCGAGGGCATGGAGATACGGATCGTGGACGGGGAGGTGCGGCTGCGCGGGGAGGCCGTCTGCCAGGGCTATCTCGACCCGGCGCAGACGGCGGCGGCCTTCGACGCGGAGGGGTTCCTGCGCACCGGGGACCTCGGGCGGCTGACCGGTTCGGGGCATCTGGTGCTCACCGGGCGGCTCAAGGACGTGATCATCCGCAAGGGCGAGAACATCTCGGCGAAGGAGATCGAGGACCTGCTCGCCGCCCACCCGGCCGTCGGGGACGTGGCGGTGATCGGCCTGCCGGACGCGGCGCGCGGGGAACTGGTGTGCGCGGTGGTGGAACGGCCGCCGGACGGCGGGGAGTTGACCCTGGAGGCGATGACCTCGTACCTGCGCGGACAGGGGCTGTCCGTGCACAAGCTGCCGGAACGGCTGGAAGTCGTGGACGCGCTGCCGCGCAACGACACCCTGCGCAAGGTCCTCAAGTACCGACTGCGCGAACGCTACTCGGGGACACCCGGGGACTACTCGGGGACGGTGAAGTAGCGGGCCAGCGCCGGGACGATCTCCGCCTCGCCGATCCGGTCGTCGCCGTCGGTGTCGAGCGCGGCGGCGGCCGTGCGGGCGACCTCCTCGGGCACGTGGAACACCCTGAGCACGCGCGCGGTGTCGGCCACCGTCGCCCGCCCGTCCGCGTCGGCGTCCGCCACGGCCAGCGCCGCGTGCAGGAAGGGCCGGGCGATCTCCGCGAACCGTTCCGGGTTGTCCCGCAGCCGCTTGACCGCGCCGTTGACGAACTCCTCACGGGTGATGCGCTGGTCGCCGTCCCGGTCCGCCATCCCCGCCATGCCCTGCCAGAACGCCTCCGCTCCGGCGTACAGGGCCTGCCCCTTGTCGGAGCGGGCGGGAACGCCGAACTCGGCGAGCACCGCCTTGGCCGCCGCGCTGAAGTCCTCGCGGTCGATGCAACCGCTGCCGTCCTGGTCGAAGCTGGCGAACCGGGCCGCGATCCTGCGTTCGTACTCGCTGCTGACCATGTCTTCTCGGACCGCCTTCCGTGACGTCGGAATCCTCCGGAAAGGAGCGTACGACGCGGGTGGCCGCCGAGTGGCGCGGGAAACGGCACCCGTGCCGAGGAGTCAGGCCGACAGCGGGGGCGACTCCTCGGACACGGCGGAGGCGAGGTCGTCGTGTATGTCGAACAGCCGTCGTACGCCGAGGGCGCCGAGCACCCGGTTGACGTGCGAACCGTCCTGCGCGCCCTGCTGCGGGAGGATCAGCCGCAGACTGCCCTGACAGGAGCGGATCAGCCGGCGCGCGGCGATCAGGACGCCGACGCCGCTGGAGTCGCAGAAGAAGACGTCGGACAGGTCCAGGACCAGACCGTGATGCCCCTCGGCCACCACGTCGTGCACCCGCTGGCGCAGCACCGGGGAGGTCACGAGATCGAGTTCCCCGGACACGCTGAGCACGGCCCACTGGCCCTCTTCGACGCCGGTCACCTTGAATGCCACGGCCATGCCCTCCGCTCGCCGGATCTCCCGGAACCACCCGAGCCCCGCTGGAAGCGGAAGCAGTTCCTACGCTTCTTTCCGCGCGGCTGCCCAGCGGCGGTTCCCTGAAACACGGGGCGACAAACGACGGCCGATCGACAAAGGGCTTGTTTCAGTCACTCCCGATCCTGTTCGATCAGACCGTGACGTGACATCGGCGCAGGGCAGGGAGGCGAGACACCGGGACAGGCCCCCTACCACCTGCGGCCCGCCAGGGGGCGCACATTGCCACAAAGGGGCGTGCGCCTGCCGACGTGCCGACTACATTCGAGGAGACGGTGGATACACGCTGGACACGGGCACGGGCATGGATACGGACACGGGGAGGGGGCCGCATGGCGAAGAAGGACGTACCGCCCCGCTGGGACCGCAGGATGCAGCAGCGACTCGCGCGTGGCGAAGCCGCTGCCCTCGGCGAGCTGTATGACCGGTTCGCTTCGCTCGTGCACGGTCTTGCTCACCGCGTGCTCGGAGATGAGCGCGCCGCCGACGGCATCACCCGCGATGTCTTCGCCCACGTCTGGGAACACCCCGACGCCTACGACCCCCGGCAGGGCCCCCTGCGCTCCTGGGTCGCCGCCCTGACCCACCGGCTCGCCGTGCAGCGGCTGCGCACCGAGGAGACCGCCGCGCTCACCCGGGGCGGGAGCGAGACCGCCGAGGAGTTCCCGGAGGACTTCAGGGAGGCCCTGGAGCGCAAGGTGCGGCACGCCTCCGTCGCCGCCCGCGCGGACTACATCGTCCACTCCATGCCGGCCCCGCTGCGCGCCGCCCTCGAACTGGCCTACTTCCAGCGCCGCGACTACCGCCAGACCGCCGCCGACCTCGGCGTCACCGAGGACGAGGCCCGCCGCCGGCTCCGCCTCGGTCTGCAACTGCTGTCCACCGCCCACGACGCGGGGACACCACCGGGATACGGAGGTGCGGTGTGAGCGGGGCGGGGCGCTTCGAGGCACACGACGAGCCCGACAAACCGGACGAGTGGGAGCAGTGGGAGGATTCCGAGGGGACGGGGGCCAACGAGGCCTACGGCGACCCGGGCGCCGCTGACGCCGACCGTGACGGTGCCGGTGGCGCCGACAGTGGCGGTGGCGGTGGCGGTGATCGTCCCGGTGGTGAGGGCGACGGACCCGGCCACGGCCGGCGGCCGCGCATACCGATGCCGCGTGTCTCCGTCGAGGACACCGGGCGCCCGCTGCCGGAACCGACCGAACCGGCGGCCACCGCCCCGGTGCCGCTGGAGCTGCCGCACGACGTGCTGAGAGCCCTGCTCGGGGCGTGGGCGCTGGCCGCCTGCTCGGCGGCGGAGACGGCGGCCGTCGAGGAGCACCTCGGCACCTGCGGCGCGTGCGCCGACGAGGCGCTGCGGCTGCGCGAGGCGGTCGGCCTGCTGCACCAGTCCGAGAGCCTCGACCTCGACCCGGCGCTGCGCACCCGCGTCCTGGAGAGCTGCCTGGAGCGCCGGCCGCCGAGCATCCCGGTGCCCGGCTGGGCGGCCCCCTACGACGCCGAGGCCGCGCGGCTGGACGCGCTGCTGCAGGACATAGGGGACTCCGAGTGGCACGCGCCCGTGCGGCTGCGGTGGTTCGCGGCCGACGCGGCGACGAGCCGTCGTACGACCGTGGCCGGGGTGATCGCGCACCTGCTGTCGGTCGACGGGCTGGTCGCGGTGGCGCTGGGCCTGGACGACCCGCTGGCCGAGGCGGTGGAGGGGTCCGGGGACATCCCGGTCGGACCGGCCGCGCGCACCGAGGCGTACTGGCGGGCCTCCCACTTCCCGCCGAACCGCTCGGTGCGGGCGCCCTGGCGGGAGCAGACCCACCACCTCGTGCGGACCGTGTCCTTCACGGGCGGCGGCGCGGGCCGCCGGACGGTGTCGTACGGCGACTTCGAACTGCCCTTGCAGGACGCCCTGCTCGACCGGGCCTTCGAGTGCTGGGTGCACGCGGAGGACATCGCCGACGCGGTGGACTACCCGTACGAGCCGCCCGCGCCCCGGCATCTGAACCGGATGATCGACCTGGCGGCGCGGATGCTGCCGAAGGTGCTGGCCGTGCGGCGGCGCACGGGGTTGTCCGCTCCCGGCCGCACCCCGCACCTGGCCGTGGCGGGCGCGCCGGGCCGCAGCCTGCGGCTGGAGATCGAGGGCCTGGGCGGCGGGGAGTGGCTGATCCCCCTGGACTCACCGGCCGCGGTGGGCTCCGCCGACCACGAGGTGGCCCACATCGCCCTGGACGGGGTGGAGTTCTGCCGCCTGGCCGCGGGGCACGTCTCTCCCCAGGAGGCCGCGGCCGGTCAGGTCGGGGACCGGGAGGCGATCAGGGACGTCCTGTTCGCGGCGGCGTCCCTGAGCCGGATGTAGGGGGCCGGGACCTACGCGAAGACCACCGTGCGGCGCCCGTTCAGCAGGATGCGGCGCTCCGCGTGCCACTTGACGGCCCGCGCCAGCGCCTGGCACTCCACGTCGCGGCCGATCGCCACCAGCTGGTCCGGGGTCACGCCGTGCCCGACCCGCTCGACCTCCTGCTCGATGATCGGACCCTCGTCGAGGTCGGCGGTCACGTAGTGCGCCGTCGCCCCGATCAGCTTCACCCCACGGGCGTGCGCCTGGTGGTACGGCTTGGCGCCCTTGAAGCTCGGCAGGAAGGAGTGGTGGATGTTGATGATCCGCCCGCTGAGCTGCTTGCACAGGTCGTCGGAGAGGACCTGCATGTAGCGGGCCAGCACGACCAGCTCGACGTTCTGCTCGCGCACCAGGTCCAGCAGCCGCGCCTCCGCCTGGGCCTTGGTGTCCTTCGTCACCGGGATGTGGTGGAAGGGGATGTTGTACGAGCCCACCAGCTCGGCGAAGTCCGTGTGGTTGGAGACCACCGCCGCGATCTCCACCGGCAGCGCCCCGATGCTCGACCGGAACAGCAGGTCGTTCAGGCAGTGCCCGAACTTGCTGACCATCAGCACGATGCGCATCTTGTCGTCGGCCCGGTTGATCTGCCAGTCCATCTGGAAGGAGTCACCGATCGCCGCGAAGCTCGCCCGCAGCTTGTCCACGGTCACCGAGGCGTCCGCCGAGAAGTGGACGCGCATGAAGAACAGCCCCGTGTCGTGGTCGCCGAACTGCTGGCTGTCCTCGATGTTGCAGCCCGTCATGAACAGGTAGCTCGACACGGCGTGCACGATGCCCTGCTTGTCCGGGCAGGCGAGGGTGAGGACGTACTGGTCGGCCGGGGCCGCGGCTCGGGGGGACTGCTCGCTCATGCACCACAGGGTCTCACGTCCGGCCACCCCACCGGGCTGCCGTCCGCCACCCGGACCGCACCCCGCGACCAGGCCCGGAGGAGTCCCGGAGGAGTCCGGAGCGCGCCTCGATCGACCGCCTGTCGCCGCGCTAGGCCGCCCTGGTCATGATCCGGAGCACCTCGAGGGTCCGCGGTGGTGCCTCGGGGTCGTCGCCGTCGCTCACCGCGAGGCGCAGATGCGCGTCCCGGGCCGCCCGCACCGCCTCCGGCCACGCCTGGTGGTCGAGGTAGGCGGAGACCGGCGCGTCAGGACCGACCTGGTGCACGATCCGCAGCACCCGCAGCACGGCGGTGTCGACCAGCGCCGCCTCCTGCGAGTCGCGGAATATCGTGCCGACGTACTTCTCGGCGGACCAGTTGTCCAGCCAGGTGTCCTCGACCAGCCGGTACACGGCGTCCGTGACGTCGCCGTACCCGTCCACGCCCGCCAGCCACACGTCTCGCTGGAAGTCCGGATCGGAGAGCATGTGCAGCGCCGAGCGCACGTTGCTGCGCCAGCGCCACCACGGCATGTCGTTCAGGGGCATGCCGCCCATGGTGGAGGAGCGACGGCCGCGACGGGAAGAGTTCTCCGAACCTTGCACGGTCATCGATCGTACGTTCCTTTCCACAGGAGCCTCACCGGCCCCCGTAATTCACCTGTGTGTCACCCTTTGTTGACCGATGGTCACCGTCGGGTTAGTGGTGTGAGGGAATCGTGCGTGTCCATGACCGGCAGGCGACGCACCCGCAGCCCCTTCCTCTCCCACCTCTCCCGGCCCGTCAGAGCCACCGCGCTGTCCGCGGCCGCCCTGACCGCGTGTGCGTCGCTGACCGCAGGATGCGGGGTCGTCCCCGGTACCGCGGGGAGCTCCGGGGACGCCACGGTCAAGGTCATGACGTGGGCGCCGCAGGACACCTCCGCCACCAACAAGCCCGGGATGCCCGCGATGGCCCGCGCCTACGCCCGCTGGGTCAACGCCCACGGCGGCATCGCCGGCCGCAAACTGCAGGTCCTGACCTGCAACGACCACAACGACAGCGTGGGTGCCGCGAAGTGCGCCCGGTACGCGGCGGACGAGGACGTCGTCGCGGTCGTCGGCTCCTACAGCCAGTTCGGCGACTCCTTCCTCGCCCCGCTGGAGGGCTCCGGCATCCCCTACATCGGCGGCTACGGCGTCACCAACGACGAGTTCACCAGCGCCATGTCCTACCCGGTCAACGGCGGCCAGCCGGCCCTGCTGGCCGGCCTCGGCAGGGCCCTCGCGGACAGCTGCGGGCCCGTGTCCCTGGTCCGCCCCGACTCCATCGCCGGCGACGAACTGCCCCAGCTGCTCGATTCCGGGCTGAAGGCGGGCCGGCACGCGCCGGCGGACGACCAGCTCGCGGCCGAGGACGCCACCGAGTACGAAGCCCAGTCGCAGCGGGCGCTGCGGTCCGCGACCAGGAGCGCGGCGAGGAAGGGGTGCGTGGTGCCCGCCCTCGGGGACCGCACCGACACCTTCATGGACTCATTCCGGCGGGCCCGCGCCGACTACCGGCCGGTACGCACCGCGACCGTGCTCGGCAGCGTCGACCAGTCGGTGATCAACGAGACGGGCGGGGCGTCGGGGCCGTACGAGGGGGCCTACATCACCGGCTGGTACCCGGTGGCCTCCGACCCGCGCTGGGACCCGATGAAGAAGGTGATCAACGAGGAGGCGTTCGGCGACAACAGCATCGACCCCGCGGACGCCGGAGTGCAGACCACGTGGATCGCCTACACCGTGCTGCGGGCCGTCCTGGAGAAGATCGGCGGCGGCGAGACGAGCGCCGACACCGTACGGCACACCCTCGACGGCGGCCTGGCGGTCTCCACCGGCGGCCTCACCCCGACCCTGCGCTGGCCCTACCAGGGCAAGCTGGCCTCGGTCGGCTTCTCCCGGCTGGTCAACGCCGACGTGACCCTCCAGGTGGTCCAGGACGGCCGGCTCGTGGCGGCGCGCCGGGACGGGCGGGCCGACATGACGGACACACTGGTGAACGCGGACCTCAGCTGAGGCCCGCGCCCCTTCACAGCTGGGTGGGCTGGCGCTGGGTCAGGCCGTACTTCTGCGCGATCGTGTTCCACAGCGCTGCCGCCTTCACCTTCTGCTGGCTGGCGGTGCCGCTCTCCCGGTCGCCGGCCGCGGCCTGCCCGGTGTTGCGGGCGTGGCCCTTGCGGCAGCCCTTCTTGCCGCCGACCTGGTCGGCCCAGGCCGCGTAGTGGTTGTCGGCCGCCGCCGACGCCCGCCACGCGCCGTTCAGGGCCGCCGTCAGCTGCGCGTTGGCCGGGAGCTGGTCGACGGAGAGCTGCGCGAGCCGGGTGACCAGGTCATTGCGCTGCTTGGCGGCGTCGCGCAGGTCGGAGGCGGCCTGGCCGAGGTTGTCGCACTGCCTCACGCCGGCCACCGCGGCGATCACCGAGGCACGGCTGCTGCCGCTGTCGGCGAGCAGTTTGTCCAGCTCCACGGCCTGCTGCCGGGCGGGGTCGCCGGCGGCGGACTGGCCCTTCTGGGCGGCCGACGCCGAGGCGGCGACGGTCTTGTCGCCGCCGCTCTTGCCCCCGCCTCCCCCGCCGAGCATCGCGCCGGCGCCCACCCCGAGGACGACGATGCCGACGCCGACGGCGGCGATCAGCGGCACCCGCGAGCCGGTACGGCCGCCGCGACCGCGTCCGGTGTCCTCGTCGTTGTCGTGCACGGGCCGGACGTACGACGGCTGCGGCTGCTGGGGGTGCTGCGGTTGCGGCGGCTGCGGGAAGCGCGGCATCTGCTGGGTGGAGGCGGCCGGAGCCTCGCCCCCGCCGGTGCGGAAGAGGTTGTCGAACTCGGCGGGCGGCTGCCGCTCACCGCCCTGCGCGAGGTACTGCGTGGCCTCGGCGTCCGGGTGGGCCGCGGCGGCCTGCCGGGGCACCGGGCGCCCGAGGTACCGGGTCTCCTCGCCGAAACCGGCCCCGGCGGTCCCGCCCCCGGGGACCTCGGGAGGCAACGCCCCGGGCGCGACGGGCGGTATGTACTGGGTGGCCCCCTCGTCGACGGAGCCCGGCGCCGCCGGTATCGGCGGCAGATACTGCGTGGCCCCCTCGTCGGCCCCTCCGGCCGGCACCGGGGGCAGGTACTGGGTCGCCCCCTCGGCCGCCGGCACGGCGCCGGAGCCGTACGGGGGCAGCGGGGCGGCACCGGAGCCATAGGCGTCGCCCTGGGCGGGGTTCTGGCCGCCGGCGCCGGGGCCGTGACCCTGGGTGCCGTACGCGGGAGCCCGACCGTCGGCCGCGTGGCCGGGCTGCTGGGGCGCGGGGCCGTACTCCGGCCGGCCGTCGGCGCCGTAGCCCTGGGCCGCCGGGGTGCCCTCCGCGGGGAGGGGGCCCGCGGCGTTCCAGGCGGGGGGCTCCTGATGCGGGGGGTCCCACTCCTGGGAGGCGGCCGGGGGCCAGGGCTGCTGGGCGGGGCCGGGGCCCCACGGCTGGCCCCAGGCCTGGCCCTCGGCGGGGGCGGGGGCCGGGGCGGGCGGGGAGACGGGTACGGGTCCGCCCGTCATACCCGGCAGCAGCGGCTCGCCTCCGTCGGAGGGCAGCACGATGCCTTCGCGCGCGGGCCGCGCCGAGGGCTCCTCGCCGTGTCCACTCTGCGTCACCGGGACTCCTACGAATGGGGGACCTTCGGAATCGTCGGCTCACGCTACCGGGTCCCCCGAGCCAGGTGCCACGCAGCTCAGGGCCGGACCTCCTTCCCTGTGACCGCGGTAACAAAACCGCCCGGTGCCGCGCTGTACATGCTCAGGCCGCCTGCTGAAGGTCGAGGCGCGCCCCGAACTCCCGTACCACCGACTCCTCCCGGAAGGGTTCCAGGCGCTGCTGGAAGTCCTCCAGATACTCGGCACCCCGGTTGGAGCGCACGCTCTCCAGCAGCTCGACCGCCCTGGTACCGGTGGCGCAGGCCTGCTCGATCTCGCGCTGCTGCACCTGGGCCGTGGCGAGCAGCACATAGCCGATGGCCCGCCGCCGGGCCCGGCTCTCCGGATGGCCGGCCAGCGACTGTTCCGCGCACCGGGCCGCCGCGTCGCCCTGCCCCAGGTCGCGGTGGCAGTGCGCCAGCTCGTCGGCCAGGTAGGCCTCGTCGAAGTGCGCGATCCACGCCGGGTCGTCCCCACGGGCGGCGTCCGCCGACTCCATCGCCGCGAGCGCCCGCCCGCCGGCGGCCTGCGCCGCCCGCCCGTCGCCGAGCAGGGCGTGCCCACGGGCCTCGGCCGCGTGGAACATCGCCTCCGCGCGCGGCGTGACCCGCCCCCGCGCCCCCTCCTGCGCGGCCCGCGCCAACTGCGCGATCTCCCGCGGGTTTCCGAGCTGCGCGGCCAGGTGGCTCATGGACGCGGCGAGCACATAACCGCCGTACCCGCGGTCACCGGCCGCCTGCGCCAGCCGCAGCGACTGGATGTAGTAGCGCTGGGCCAGCCCTGGTTGCCCGGTGTCGACGGCCATGTACCCGGCCAGCTCGGTCAGTCGGGCGACGGCGGCGAACAGGTCGCGGCCGACGGCCTCCCGGTACGACCCCGCCAGCAGCCCGGAGACGACGCTGTTGAGGTAGTGGACGACGACCGGGCGCACGTGCCCGCTGCCGTACTGGTGGTCGAGGTCGGTCAGCGCCTGGGTCATCGCGCGTACGGCCGCCACGTCGGACGGTCCGACGCGCGGGCCCGCCTGCCGTGACACCTGTGCGTCCGGCGCCGAGATCAGCCAGTCGCGGCTCGGCTCGACCAGCGCGGACGCTGCGACGGACGAGCCGGACAGGAAGTCCCGCCGGCCCACGTCGCTGCGCCACAGCTCGCAGACCTGCTCGATGGCCCCCAGTACCGTCGGCGAGAACTGGAGGCCGACCCCCGAGGCGAGGTTCTTGCCGTTGGCCATGCCGATCTCGTCGATCGTGACCGTACGGCCCAGCTTGCGCCCGAGCGCCTCCGCGATGATCGCCGGCGCCCGGCCCCGCGGCTGCTGTCCCCGCAGCCACCGGGCCACGGACGTCTTGTCGTAGCGCAGGTCGAGGCCGTGCTCGGCGCCGCACATGTTGACGCGGCGGGCGAGCCCGGCGTTCGAGCAACCCGCTTCCTGGATGAGCGCCTGCAGCCGTTCGTTCGGCTGCCGCGCGACGAGAGGCCTTGCGGCCATGGGCACTACCCCCTGCGAATCCCAGAAGCGAAAAGATCCGGCCGTGAAGATCAATGCCCCGCGTCCATGCCCAGAATGCACGTCATGCGAGACATGTTGAGGATTGCCGGGGTAACGGCAGAGGCCACCCCGAGACGTGGCTACCCACCACACGTCTCGGTTCCTCCCGCGCGCCCCCGCACATGCATCCATGCGCCCCGGGTGAGGAATCGATGCTCCTCCCGCGCGCGCGACGGCCGGGCCCAGAGCCGTAACCCAAGGTGAGTGCGGGAGTTGAGAGGAACGTGGAAGAGACGATCGCGGGCACCGAAGAGACTCAGATGGCCGGTCAGATTCCCAAGCAGCGCGGGGAATCGCTGCTGGAGACAGCCGTGCGGTACGCCGAGGAACGCCACTGGGACGTGTTCCCGGGCACCTGGCTGGAGGCCGTCGACGGGGTGCAGCGCTGCTCGTGCGCCGATGCCGCCTGCCCCGCGCCGGGTGCGCACCCCGCGCGCCCCGACTGGGCGACGCAGGCGACCGGCAGCGCGACCGTCGCGCGCCGGATGTGGCAGAAGCAGCCGACGGCGTCGATCCTGCTGCCGACCGGGCGGACCTTCGACGCGCTGTCCGTCCCGGAGACCGCCGGGTTCCTGGCGCTCGCCCGGATGGAGCGGATGGAGCTGACGCTGGGGCCGGTGACGCTCACCCCGGACCGGCGGATGCACTTCTTCGTGCTGCCGGGGGCTTCGGTGAAGGTTCCCGAACTGGTGCGCAAGCTCGGCTGGTCGTTGTCCTCGCTCGATCTCGCGCCGCTGGGCGAGGGGAGTTACGTGGCGGCACCTCCGACGCGGTTCGGGTCCCGGGGCGCCGTGCAGTGGGCCTGCCGGCCGACCCCGGCCAACCGGTGGCTGCCGGACGCCGAGGAACTGATCTCGCCACTCGCCTACGCGTGCGGCCGGGATCGGTGAGCCGCGGCCGTTGCCGCGGTCGTAGTGTTCTCGCATGACCGAAGCTGTGCGCGTACGGGGGCTGTGGAAGCGGTTCGGACAACAGGTGGCGGTTGCCGGGATCGATCTCGATCTGCCCGCCGGGAAGTTCATCGGGCTGGTCGGGCCCAACGGGGCCGGGAAGACCACCACTTTGTCCATGGTGACCGGGCTGCTGCGGCCCGACCAGGGCCGCGTCGAGATCGCCGGGCACGACGTCTGGCAGGACCCGGTGGCCGTCAAGGGACGGATCGGCGTGCTGCCCGAGGGGCTCAGGCTCTTCGAGCGGCTGTCGGGGCGTGAACTGCTGGGGTATTCCGGGCGCTTGCGGGGGCTGCCCGGGCCCGAGGTGGACAAGCGGACCGCCCAACTGCTGGACGTCCTCGACCTGGCCGGGTCCCAGCACAAGCTGGTCGTCGACTACTCGACCGGCATGCGCAAGAAGATAGGGCTCGCGGCGGCCCTCCTGCACAACCCCGAAGTCCTCTTCCTGGACGAGCCGTTCGAGGGGGTGGACCCCGTGTCCGCCCAGACCATCCGGGGCGTCCTGGAGCGGTACACGGCCTCCGGCGCCACGGTCGTCTTCTCCTCCCACGTCATGGAACTCGTCGAGTCGCTGTGCGACTGGGTGGCCGTACTGGCCGCCGGCCGCATCCGGGCGACCGGCACCCTCGCCGAGGTGCGCGGGGAACACCCCACCCTTCAGGGCGCCTTCCTGGATCTGGTGGGCGCGCGCGGCCGCGACGCCGGCTCCGACCTGGACTGGCTGGGTGGCGGGGCCGCCCGATGACCGGCCTGACCTCCACCGTCGTACGGCTGAAGCTGTCACTGCTGCGGGGCGGGCTGCGGCAGTCGGCGGGCCGCCGGGCCGCGTTCGTCGCCTCGGCGGTCGTCGCGCTGCTCTTCGGCGCCTCGCAACTGCTGGGCCTGCTCCTGCTGCGCGGCCACGCGCACGCCGACGCCGTCGCCCTCCTCGCCGTCGCCGTCCTCGCCCTCGGCTGGGCCGTGATGCCGCTGTTCTTCCCGTCCGGCGACGAGACGCTGGACCCGACCCGGCTGGTGATGCTGCCGCTGCGGCCCCGCCCGCTGGTGCGCGCCCTGCTCGCCGCCTCCCTGGTCGGCATCGGCCCCCTCTTCACCCTGCTGGTGCTCGCCGGCTGCACGCTGTCGGTGGCGCACGGGGCGGCCGGATACGCCGTCGCGGTCGTCGCCGCCCTCCTGTCGCTGCTGGTCTGCGTGGCGCTCGCGCGGGCCGTCGCCGCCGCCAACGTCCGGCTGCTGACCAGCCGCAAGGGCCGCGACCTGGCCGTACTGAGCGGGCTGGTCGTCGCCATCGGCGCACAGCTGGTCAACTTCGCCGCGCAGCACCTGGGTTCGGCCGGGCTGGGCCGGCTGGAACCGGTGGCGGACGTGCTGCGCTGGCTGCCGCCGTCGTCGGCGGTGGGCGCCGTCCACGCGGCGAGCCAGGGCGAGTACGGCCGCGCGACCGCGCAGCTCCTGCTGTCGCTCTCCGCCCTGGTGCTGCTGATCACCCTGTGGGCGGGCAGTCTGACCCGACTGATGACCTCGCCCGACGGCTCCACCCTCCAGGCCGCCGAGCCCGGCCCCCGGCGGCGCTCCTCGACCGGACTCGGGCGCCTGCTGCCGCAAGGGCGCACGGGCACGGTCATGGAGCGCAGCCTGCGCTACATCTGGCGCGATCCCAAGACCAAGGCCGCCTGGGTGACCTCGCTTGCCGTCGGACTGATCGTGCCGGTGCTCAACGCCGTGCAGGGCACCGGGTCGATCTACTTCGCCTGCTTCGCGTCCGGGTTGCTCGGCATCCAGATGTACAACCAGTTCGGGCAGGACACCTCCGCGTTCTGGATGGTCGCGATGACCGTCTCCTCGCCCCGCGACGCCTACACCGAGCTGCGCGGGCGGGCCCTGGCCCTGCTGCTGATCACCCTGCCGTACGCCACGCTCGTGACCGTGCTGACCACCGCGCTGCTGGGCGCCTGGGCCCGGCTGCCGCAGGTCCTCGGTCTTTCCCTCGCCCTGCTCGGGGCGATGCTGGCGACCGGCGCGTGGTCCTCGGCGAGGTTCCCGTACTCCATCCCCCAGGAGGGCCACAGGAACGTGGCCCCCGGGCAGGTGGGCCTGGCCTGGATCGGGATCTTCGGCGGCATGTTCTCGGCCGCCCTGCTGTGCGCCCCCGTCATCGCGCTCACGATCTGGCTGAACACGAGCGCGGGCGGCGACGCGTGGACCTGGGTGCTGCTGCCGGTGGGGGCGGTGTACGGGGCGGCCGTCACCCTGGCGGGCCTGCGCCTGGCCGCGCCCCGGACGTCGGCCCGCCTGCCGGAGATCCTGGCGGCGGTGAGCAAGGGCTGAGGGACCGTTCCGGCGGCGGGTCCCCAGGGCCCCTCGACGACAGGGCCCAGGTCCTTGACGTCAGGGAACTAGTGGGCGATGTCCCCGTAGCCCTCGATCTGCTGCGGGCCGCGGGCCTCCGGTCCCACGTAGCGGGCGGACGGGCGCACCAGCCTGCCCGTCCGCTTCTGCTCCAGGATGTGCGCCGACCAGCCGGCGGTCCGCGCGCAGGTGAACATCGAGGTGAACATGTGCGCCGGGACCTCCGCGAAGTCCAGCATGATCGCCGCCCAGAACTCGACGTTGGTGGCGAGCACCCGGTCCGGACGCCGGTTGTGCAGCTCCTCCAGGGCAGCCTTCTCCAGCGCCTCCGCGATCTCGAAGCGGGGTGCGCCCAGCTCGCGGGCGGTGCGGCGCAGCACGCGCGCGCGGGGGTCCTCGGCCCGGTACACCCGGTGCCCGAAGCCCATCAGCCGCTCGCCCCGGTCCAGGGCGCGTTTGACGTACCCGGCCGCGTCGCCGGTCCGCTCGATCTCCTCGATCATGTGCAGCACCCGCGAGGGGGCACCGCCGTGCAGCGGGCCCGACATGGCGCCCACCGCGCCGGACAGCGCGGCGGCGACGTCCGCGCCGGTGGAGGCGATGACGCGGGCCGTGAAGGTGGAGGCGTTCATGCCGTGCTCGGCGGCGGAGGTCCAGTAGGCGTCCACGGCGGCGACGTGCTTGGGGTCGGGCTCGCCCCGCCACCGGATCATGAACCGCTCGACCACCGAGTGCGCCTTGTCGATCTCCTGCTGCGGCACCATCGGCAGGGCCTGGCCGCGCGCCGACTGGGCGACGTAGGACAGGGCCATCACGGCGGCGCGGGCGAGGTCGTCGCGGGCCTGCCGCTCGTCGATGTCGAGCAGCGGCTTGAGGCCCCACACGGGCGCGAGCATGGCGAGCGCCGACTGTACGTCCACCCGGATGTCACCCGAGTGCACCGGGATCGGGAACGGCTCGGCCGGCGGCAGTCCGGGGTTGAAGGCACCGTCGACGAGCAGCCCCCAGACGTTCCCGAAGGAGACGTGCCCGACCAGTTCCTCGATGTCGACGCCCCGGTACCGCAGGGCGCCGCCCTCCTTGTCCGGTTCGGCGATCTCCGTCTCGAACGCGACGACTCCTTCGAGCCCAGGGACGAATTCGGACATCGGGCGGCTCCTACGGAAGTGTGCGGCGGAACGGAACCAGCACGATATCCCTGAGTGCCATCCATGGGGAGGCTTACGACACTCAGTGCCACGCGCGTTCGATACGGCAGGATGGCCGCGTGACCGACCGTGACCCGATCCTCGATCCCGCCGCCATGCGCAAGCAGTACCGAGCCGAGGGCCTCGCCGAGCAGGACCTCGCCGCACATCCGATGGACCAGTTCACCCGCTGGTTCGAACAGGCCGCGCAGGCCGCCGTACACGGCACGATCTACGAACCCAACGCGATGGTGGTCTCCACCGCGGACGCCGAGGGCCGCCCCAGCTCCCGCACGGTCCTGATGAAGGCGTACGACACCGACGGCTTCGTCTTCTACACCAACTACGACTCCCGCAAGGCCCGCGACCTGGCCGTGAACCCGTATGTCTCGGTGCTCTTCCCCTGGCACCCGATCGCCCGCCAGGTCGTGGTCACCGGCACCGCCGGCCGCACCGGCCGCGACGAGACCGCCGCCTACTTCCGCACCCGCCCGCACGGCTCCCAGCTCGGCTCCTGGGCCAGCGCCCAGTCCTCGGTGATCTCCTCGCGCGCCGACCTCGACGCCTCCTACGCCGACCTGGTCGCCCGCTACCCGGAGGACGAACAGGTCCCGGTGCCGCCGCACTGGGGCGGCTTCCGGATCGTGCCGGAGACGGTCGAGTTCTGGCAGGGCCGCCAGAACCGCCTGCACGACCGGCTGCGGTACGTGGCCCGGGCCGACGGGTCCTGGAAGGTGGAGCGGCTCAGCCCGTGACGGCGCTCACCCCTGAGAACGCAGACGACCCGCGAACTCGGGTCCCTCCGCCTGGCGGCGGGGGAGCCGGCCGGACGTACCGGCGAGTTCGCGGGTCGGGTGACTGCGTTGGATTCGGCCGGCTGCGTGTGTCTGGCACACGCCGGTCCGGCACCGCACATCGTGTGGTGGCAGGCCGCTAGCCCGCAGCCACCTCGCGCGTCCGGGTTTCACTCATGTACCCGATCACCTCCTTTCTCACGTAGGAGTCACCTTAGGAAGCCGCCCGCCAGGGTTCAAGGGATTTTCGGAGGGCGGAGGTTGCAGCGCCTGCCGCATGGGCGTTCCCTGGAAGTAACCACTGGTCACGGAGGTGATCCAGGTGAAAGCAGTCGTTTACGAAAAGCCGTTCAGCGTCACCGTCAGGGACGTCGACGATCCACAGATCCAGCACCCGAACGACGTGCTGGTACGCGTCACCTCGACCGCGATCTGCGGGTCCGACCTGCACATGTACGAGGGCCGCACGGCAGCCGAGTCGGGCATCGTGTTCGGCCACGAGAACCTCGGCATAGTCGAGGAGGTCGGCGCCGGTGTGACCTCCCTGTCCCAGGGCGACCGGGTGGTCATGCCGTTCAACGTCGCCTGCGGGTTCTGCAAGAACTGTCTCGCCGGGAAGACCGGCTTCTGTCTGACCGTGAACCCGGGCTTCGCGGGCGGTGCCTACGGCTATGTGGCCATGGGGCCGTACAAGGGCGGCCAGGCGGAGCTGCTGCGGGTGCCCTTCGCGGACTTCAACTGTCTGAAGCTGCCGCCGGGCGAGGAGTTCGAGACCGATTTCGTCCTGCTGGCCGACATCTTCCCGACCGGCTACCACGGATGCGAACTGGCCCAGGTGTCCCCCGGTGAGAGCGTGGCCGTGTACGGTGCCGGACCGGTCGGGCTGATGGCCGCGTACTCCGCGATGCTGCGCGGTGCGGCGAAGGTGTTCTCCGTGGACCGGGTGCCCGAACGGCTCGCCAAGGCGGAGGAGATCGGAGTCATCCCGATCGACTTCACCAAGGGTGACCCGGCCGAGCAGATCAAGGAGCAGACCGGAGGTGAGGGCACCGACAAGGGCGTCGACGCCGTCGGCTACCAGGCCCAGGCCCACGACGCCAGCCACGAGGAGCCCGCGATCGTCCTCAACGAACTCGTCGAGACCGTGCGGCCGACGGGCATGCTGGGCGTACCGGGCCTGTACGTGCCGTCCGACCCCGGCGGCCCCGACGAGCACGCCAAGCACGGCCAACTGCTGGTTTCCATCGGCCGGATGTTCGAGAAGGGCCAGCAGATGGGCACCGGTCAGTGCAACGTCAAGCGGTACAACCGCCAGCTGCGCGACATGATCATCGCCAGGCGGGCCAAGCCCAGTTTCGTGGTCTCCCACGAACTGCCGCTGGACGAGGCACCGAGCGCCTACGAGAAGTTCGACAAGCGCATCGAGGGCTACACCAAGGTCGTACTCCATCCCGGACACGCGCTGGCGGCGTAAGGCAGCCGATGGCGGCGTGAGGAGCTGCCCACACCGGTGTCCGGCCGCCGCCGGCGTGCCGGACACCGGTTCGCGATACCGGTTTGACGGGGGCGGGCGGGCGGTTGTTCGCTGCCGGGATGACCGATCTTCGTACAGCCGTCGTCGACGGGGACGTCATGCTCGAACAGTGGCGGTACGTGCACAACGCCGTCGTGCCGCCCGCCGCCATGTCACCCGACGAGGCCCGGCAGCGGCTGGAGCGCGGTTACCGGCTGGAGAACGCGTACGCGGGGGACGTTCTCGTGGGGTGCTCCACCGTGCGGCCGCCGGTCCGGGACGGCGGGGACCTCGTGGCCACCGTCATCGCCCGGGTGCTGTCCGAGCACCGGGGGCGGGGGTTCGGTGCGGCTCTGTACGCCAACGGGCTCGCCCACGCGCGCGTGCGGGGCGGGCGTGATCGAGACGTGCGTGCTGGCGGTGAACGAGGACGGACTGCGGTTCGCCGGGCGGTGCGGGTTCGTGGAGGTCGACCGGTATGTACTGGACGGGGAGAACGACGTGTGGGTGGATCTGCGGCTCACCCCCACTGCCTGACGTTCAATTCCTTCAAACTTGCGGGAACACGGTGTGTGCTGCGTCACGTTCGAGTTGAATGAAGAGCAGTGATGAAGAGCAGTGAGCGAATCGACGCGCCGTAACCGCGGACGCAGCCTGCAGGGGGTCCAGGTGAGTGCTTCCCGGCGTAGTGGGACCACCGACGAGCTGGGGCCCGACGAGCCAGAGCCGGACGGCTCGGTGTCGGGTGCCCCGGAGGACTCGAGCGGTGGCTCCGACCTGCTCGCGGCGCTGCTGGACGGGATGGACGCCGCCCTGTGCGCCTTCGACGCGGACGGTGTCGTCACCCACTGGAACCGGGAGGCCGAGCGGATCCTCGGCTGGACCGCGGCCGAGGCCGTGGGCCGGCACGGCTTCGCCGGGTGGGCGGTGCGCAGCGCCGACGCCGAGGAGGTGGAGGGACGGCTGCTGTCCGCCATGCACGCGCCGGGGCGGCAGGTGCACGAGTTCGCGCTCGTGACGAAGGACGGCGGGCGGGTCCTCGTGCGCACCCAGTCCGCCGCCGTACGCGGTCCGGACGGGAAGCCCGCCGGTGTGTACTGCGCCTTCAGCGAGGTGCACGCGCAGATCGACCTGGAGCGGTCCATCGCGCTCAGCGAGGCGCTGTTCGACGACGCGACCTGGGGTGTCGTGCTGGTCGACGCCGATCTGCGGCCCGCCGTGGTGAACGCGCACGCGGCCCGGGCGCTCGGCATCGGGCGTACGTCCGTGCTGGGTCGGCCGCTCGGGGAACTGCTCGCCCAGGGCGTGGAGGAGCTGGAGGCGGCGCTCACGCATGTGCTGGCCGAGGGCGCGCCGCCCGCGCCGGCCGAGATGTGGGTCAGCGTCCGTACCCCGGAGGGCGAGCGGCGGCGGTGCTGGCGCAGCTGGTTCCTGCGGCTGGCCTCACCGCTCGCGGAGGAGCCCGTGCCGCTCGGGGTGAGCTGGATGTTCCAGGACGTGACCGAGGCCAAGCAGGGGGAGCAGGAGGCGTCGCTGCTGCGGTTCAGGGCCAATCAGCTGCACCGGGCCGCGCGGGCCGCCGCGGAGTGCGAGGACCCGGTGGAGGCGGCGACCGTGCACCTGGACTTCGCGCTGGCCGGGTTCGCCGACCACGCGCTGATCGACCGGGTGCGGGTGGCGGCCGAGGGACCGGAAGGGGCGGTGGGAACGGACGCCGGGCCCGTGCGGCTGGTGCGGATCGCCGCCACCCCCTCGGGAGCGCCGGGGCCCAGCCTGCTCGGCGGCGCGGCCGGTTTTCCGCTGCGGTACGAGGAGGGGCATCCGGCGCTGCAGTGCGTCGAGCGGGCCGGGAGCGTGCGGGCGGACGCCGGGTCCGTGTCGGCGGAGCGGGCGCGCGAGTGGGCGCTGTCCCGGCAGTGGCCGGGCGAGTGCGTGCACGCGCTGTGCGCGGTGCTGCGCAGCCGGGGGCGGACGCTGGGGGTGGTGACCTTCCTTCGAGGCGCCGGGCGCAGCCGGTTCGAGCGGTCCGACGCGGCGTACGCGGAGGACGTGGCGATGCGGATCGCGACGCTGCTGGACCTGGCAGGGGCCTGCCGGAGGTAGCCGGGGCCTGCCGGCCGAGCCACCCCCGCACCTGCCGACAGAGCCGGGACCTGCCGGCCGTGGCCGGGGCCTACCGGCGGTAGAAGATCCGGTCCCCGTACTCCGCCATGATCCGCCGGTTCCACTCGTGGCCCCCGTCCACGTTCCCCGACCGCAGCAGCGGGGGCTCGATGCCCCGTTCGGCGAGGGTGGCGGCCGTGGTGGCCATGACCGCCTGGAGGAGGGCCGTGGTGACGACGGTGGAGGCGGGGGCGAAGGGGGCCGGGATGGTGTCGTGGGCGAGTTCCGCGTCGCCGACGGCGATCCGGGAGTCGAGTACGACGTCGCAGTGGCCCTTGAGGAAGGTGCCCGAGGAGTGCCGGGACGTCGTCTGCGACGCGTAGGCCACCGAGGTCACGCCGATGACCTTGACGCCGAGGGCGCGGGCGCCCAGCGCCATCTCGACGGGCAGGGCGTTGCGGCCGGAGAGGGAGATGATCACCAGGGCGTCCCCGGCCCGCAGCACCGAGGTGTCCAGCACCGCGCCCGCGAGCCCGTCGACGCGCTCCAGGGCGGAGCCGAGGGTCGCGGGGACGACGTCGACGCCCATCACGCCCGGGACGGCGAGCAGGTTCATCAGGGCGAGGCCGCCCGCTCGGTAGACGACGTCCTGGGCGGCGAGCGAGGAGTGCCCGGCGCCGAAGGCGAACAGCCGGCCGCCGGCGGCGACGGTGTCGGCGAGCAGGGCGCCGGCCGCCGCGATCCCGTCCGCCTCCCCGTCGCGGACCTGTCGCAGCAGCCCGATGGCGGCGTCGAAGAACTGGTGGGCCGGCGTGCCGTCACTCATGGGGTGCCCCTTCGCAGCGTCCATGTCGCGGATCACCGTGCGGTCTGGACCATCGCCCTGTCAATACGGCCTCGGCCCTCGCTCCCGGGGGCCACTCGTGACCGCCTCGTTTCCGCCGAGCGGCACGGTTGTCGGTGGTATGCGTCAGAATTGGTTCAGGGCCAGCGCACGCGCCGGTGAGCTATGAGCTTCCGGCAGAAGCAATCGAGGGGCACGTATGTCCGGACTGATCGACACCACGGAGATGTATCTCCGCACCATCCTCGAGCTCGAAGAGGAAGGCGTGGTCCCCATGCGCGCCCGTATCGCGGAGCGGCTCGACCAGAGCGGGCCGACGGTGAGCCAGACGGTGGCGCGCATGGAGCGCGACGGTCTGGTGTCCGTGGCCAGCGACCGGCACCTGGAGCTGACCGACGAGGGCCGCCGGCTGGCCACCCGCGTGATGCGCAAGCACCGGCTCGCCGAGTGCCTGCTCGTCGACGTGATCGGGCTGGAGTGGGAGCAGGTGCACGCCGAGGCGTGTCGCTGGGAGCACGTGATGAGCGAGGCCGTGGAGCGGCGCGTGCTGGAGCTGCTGCGCCACCCGACCGAGTCGCCGTACGGCAACCCGATCCCGGGCCTCGAGGAGCTGGGCGAGAAGGACGGCGCCGACCCGTTCCTCGACGAGAGCATGGTCTCGCTGGCCGACCTGGACCCGGGTTCGGACGGCAAGACGGTCGTCGTCCGCCGTATCGGCGAGCCCATCCAGACGGACGCGCAGCTGATGTACACGCTGCGGCGCGCGGGTGTGCAGCCCGGTTCGGTGGTGAGTGTCACCGAGTCGGCCGGCGGGGTGCTGGTCGGCAGCGGCGGGGAGGCGGCCGAGCTGGAGGCGGACGTCGCCTCCCATGTGTTCGTCGCCAAGCGCTGAGCCGGCCGGCCAGCCGTTCTCGGACGCCCCGTCAGTTCGCGCCGTCGAAAGCGTGATTCAGTGCGCGGAATCGCAGCGCCCGGAGCGCTCGGCGTGCGAGGCTGGCGCGTGGGGCATATGACCTGAGGGGGTCGGGAGGATGTGCCGACGACGGGGCCGAAGATCTGGAGAGGGCCCCGGCACCTTGCGGTGCCGGGGCCTGTCCTCCCCTGTGCTGACCCGGAGCCCCGAGCTCTCAGGGTCATCCCCTCGGACCGGTTTCCCCGACCGGTCCGCCCCCCGTCAGAAGGAATCCCCTCGCCGAGGACGATCATTCCTTGAGCGGTGTCACTCGAATGAGGGGTGTTGCCCGCAGAGGCAGCAGTTTCGAATAGGCATTCGATAATCTCTCATCTCTACAGCGGTACGAGGCACGTGGAGCAGGGGGGTGCCAAGCTCATGGCACGGCGCATCGACGTGAGGGGAGCGGGCGGCGTACGCCTGGCCGCCTGGGAGTACGCGGACCCTCCCAAGAAGGACCGGGAGAGCGAACCCGGCGTGCTCTTACTGCACGGCCTCATGGGCCGCGCCTCGCACTGGGCCGCCACCGCCCGCTGGCTCTTCGAGCGGCACCGCGCCGTCGCGCTCGACCAGCGGGGACACGGCCAGAGCGACAAGCCCCCACGGGCCGCCTTCACCCGCGAGGCCTACGTCGAGGACGCCGAGGCCGCCCTGGAGCAGCTCGGTCTCGCCCCGGCCGTCCTCATCGGTCACGCCATGGGCGCCCTGACCGCCTGGCAGCTGGCCGCGAAACGTCCCGACCTGGTGCGCGGCCTGGTCATCTCCGACATGCGGGCCTCCGCCCTCGGCGCCGCCTCGCAGCGCGAGTGGGCCGACTGGTTCGAGTCCTGGCCCGCCCCCTTCGCCACCCTCGCCGACGTCCGCAAGTGGTTCGGCGAGGACGATCCCTGGGTGGAGCGCCCCAATCCGGCCCGGGGCGCGTTCTACGCCGAGGTCATGCAGGAGTCCGCCGACGGCTGGCGGCCCGTCTTCGACCCCGGGCAGATGCTCAAGTCCCGCGAGACATGGGTGTACGACGCCCACTGGGAGGAGCTGGCCCAGGTCCAGTGCCCCACGCTGGTCGTCCGCGGCCTGGACGGGGAGCTGGGGCGGGCGGAGGCGCAGGAGATGGTGCGGGTGCTGCCGCTCGGCGAGTACGCGGAGGTGGTCGACGCCGGCCATCTGGTGCACTACGACCAGCCGGTGGCCTGGCGGGGGGCCGTGGAGCCGTTCCTCGAATCGGTGCGGGTGGGCTGAAGACCCGCTGAGGCGGCGGTCAGCCGAGCGCCTCGTCCAGCAGGGCCGTCCACTGGGCCACCACCCGCTCCCGCCGTCCGCGGTCGTCGGTGAGCAGGTTGGCCAGCCCGAGGCCGCGGGCCATGTCGAGGAGGCCCTGGACCGTCTCCCGCACGCCCGGCCGGGACTCGTCCGCGCCGAGCAGCTCGACCGCGATCCGGTGCGTCTCGCGGCCGACGTGCGCCTCCAGCTCGGTCACGCGCGGGCGCAGCTGGTCCTCGTTGGAGGCGGCGACCCACAGGTGGAGGGCGGCGCGGAAGAGGGGGCCGGTGTAGAGGGCGACGAGGGCGGAGACGACGGCCAGGCGGTCGGCGGGGCCGTCGGGGAAGAGGGCCCGCAGGGCCGTGGAGCGTTCCTCGGCGACGTACTCGACGGCGGCCGTGAAGAGGTCCTCCCGGGTGGGGAAGTGGTGCTGGGCGGCGCCCCGGGAGACGCCGGCGCGTTCGGCGACGACGGCGACCGTGGAGCCCGCCCAGCCGTGTTCGGCCAGGCAGGCCACGGCGGCCTCCAGGAGCCGCTGCCGGGTGGCGCGGCTGCGGTCCTGCTTGGGTACGCGGTCGCGTTCCGCCGTACTCACACCACCCACGCCGCATCCCGTCGTTCGAGGAAGGCCGTCATCCCCTCCCGGGCCTGGGCGGAGGAGAACAGCCGGGCCGAGAGCGCGGTCAGGTCCGCCGCGTCCCGGTCGAATGTCTCCAGCACCCTAGCCGTGAGCAGCTGTTTCGTCTCGGCGAGGGCCTGGGGTGCGGATCTGCGCAGTCCGTCGAGGATGGGCGCGAGGGCCTCGTCGACGTCGTCGGCGGTGACCGTGAGGAGTCCGAGGCGGACCGCCTCGGCGGCGTCGAAGCGTTCGCCGGTGAGGTAGTAGCGGGCCAGGGCGCGCGGGTCGGCGCGCGGCAGCACCGGCAGGGAGATCACCGCGGGTGCCACCCCGATCCGTACCTCGGTGAAGGCGAAGGTGCTCCCGGTGGTGGCGGCGGCGATGTCGCAGGCGGCGAGCAGACCGAGGCCGCCCGCGCGGACGTGCCCGGTGACCCGCGCCAGGACGGGTTTGCGCAGCTCGACGATCTGCCGCAGCAGCCCGACCACGGCGTCGGGGTGGGGCGGGTCCAACAGGTCGGCGCCGGCGCAGAAGGTGCTGCCGGTGTGGGTGAGGACGACGGCGCGTACGCCGGTGTCCTCGGCGCAGTCGCTGAGGGCGTCGGTGAGTTCGCCGACGAGCGCGGCCGACAGGGCGTTGCGGGTGTCGGTGGAGTCGAGGCTGAGGATTTCGACGGCACGCGCGCGCGTGCGTCCGACCGACGTCACGACGCCTCCCCGGGTCGCGTGGAGTCGCGCAGCTGCCGACGCAGGATCTTGCCGGAGGCGGCCCGGGGGACCGCTGCGGCGAAGGTGACGCGGCGGACCCGCTTGTAGGGGGCTACGCGTTCGGCGACGTACATCATCACCTCGTTCTCGGAGAGGCCGGTCGCGTCGGGCTGGCGGACCACATGGGCGTGCGGGATCTCGTTGCCGTTCTCGTCACGGGTGCCGACGACGGCGGCGTCCGCTATTCCGGGGTGGGTCAGCAGCAGCGCCTCCAGTTCGGCGGGGGCCACCTGGAAGCCCTTGTACTTGATGAGTTCCTTCACCCGGTCGACGACGTACAGCCAGCCCTCGGCGTCGACGTGTCCGACGTCCCCGGTGTGCAGCCAGCCGTCGGCGTCGATCATGGCGGCGGTGGCGTCGGGCCGGCCCAGGTAGCCCTTCATCACCTGGGGGCCGCGGATGAGGATCTCCCCCGGGTCGCCGGTTCCCAGGTCCTTGTCCGGGTCGTCGAGGGAGACGATCCGCATCTCGGTGCCGGCGATGAGCTTGCCGACCGTCCCGGCGGGTGCCCGGTGCATGGCGTCCAGCGGGACGACGTGGGTGCCGGGCGAGAGTTCCGTCATGCCGTAGGCCTGGGCGACCGGGGGCAGGCCCAGGCGCCGGGAGCAGGCGGCGGCGAGGCGGGCGTCCAGGGGTGCGGCGGCGCTCATGACGTACGTCAGGCTGGACAGGTCGTAGCGGGCGACCGCCGGGTGCTTGGCGAGGGCGAGCACGATCGGCGGGGCGACGTACAGGCCGGTGATGCGGTGGTTCTCGATGGCCGCGAGGAACGTCTCCAGGTCGAAGCGGGGCAGGACGACGACGGTGGCGCCCTGTCTGAGGGGCGCGTTCATCAGCGCGGTCAGGCCGTAGATGTGGGACACCGGCTCTAAATGACTCACGTTGCCCCCTCGGCGAGTAGGTGCTCAGAGGGTCCCAGTAGGCACAGAACAAATCAAGCGTGCTTGCATGCTTTCGGGCTGATCAGCCGACGGCCCAGGGGTCCGGCTCCCACACCGGGTGAAACTCGTAGGACAGTTCGAGGCGCCATTTTGCGCCCTGGTCGCTCTTGCGCGAGTGCACAACCATGCGCCGCAAGAGGCGCCGCAAAATCGCGTTTCGTCCGAGGGCGTCGAGGGTTTCCCACTCCTCAATGAGTCCGACGACCAGGGGCCGGAACTCCTCACGGGTGGGGGTGTCCTCGACCTTGGCGAGCGACTGCAAGTGCTTGACCAACTCGCCCTTCTTGTCGAGGAACTGGTCGCGCACTCTGGCGAACGTGTCGGCCGGGTACTTCTCCGGGTCCATGGCGTTCTCGGTCACGAGTCGGTCGAGGGCGGCCTCGACCTTCTTCAACTCGGTCTCGGTGCGTACCCGCTCGGCGAGGATGCGGGCGCGGGGGTTTTCCGGCGCGGTCCGCTGTCCGGGGACGGACGGCGCGGTGTCGACGCCGTCGGCCGCGTTGTCGGCAAGCCACTTCAAGACCTCGGCCTCGGCCGCATCCCGCCGGACGTAGAGGCCGCCTTCGCACTCGCTGTTTCCCTTGTTCTTGTGGTTCAGGCACACGAACGAGTGGCCGTTGATCCAACCTCCTTTTCCGTCGCGGCCGGCGCGGGCGACGGCCGTTCCTCGACAGTTGCCGTGCCGCATGATGCCTGTGGTCGGGTACGTGGCGCGGCGGGCCCGCGGCGCGGTGCGGCGGGTCTCCTCGCGGTGCTCCTGATACTGCTTCCATTCGGCGGCCGTGATGATCGGGGGGTGTGCCCCGGGGAGGTAGCGGGCGCCGTCGCCCTTGCAGCGCTCAAAGTGCGTGATGCCGTACCCGCACTTGCACTTGGGGTCGTGGGAGCGCAGCAAACCGGCCGCGAACCCGCTGTCGAGGTAGCGTTTCACGGTGTTGGTGGCCCATCGGTTGCCGCGGTTGGTGCGGACGCCGATTTCGTCGTTGAGCCAATGGGCGATCTGCGCGAACCCCTCAAGTTCCATCTTGCGCGCGTACATCTCTTCGGCGATGGAGGCGTGATCCGGGTGGAGTTCGTACCGCTCCGTTTGGAGGCGGATTCCCCCCGGCGCGGTGGCGTCGGGCACGCGTCGCGGGAACCAGATGTAGCCGAACCGTGCGCGCCCTGTCGCGGGCAATTTGGCGGCGAGTCGGTGTTCGTGGGTTTCACGCCACTGCTCGCCGGCGCGGTTGCTCTCGAAGTTGCCGAACGCGAAAATCATCTCGCGTTGCAGCTCGCCGACGGCGGTTCCGGCGTCGACCGGTTCCGTTGCCGATTCCAGTTGTCCGCCCGCGGCTTCGAGTCGGGCGAGCCACATTGCGTTACCGGTCCGGTTGCGACCGAACCGGCTGAATCGCCAGACGACGACGCCGCGTGCCTCGCCGGCCTCGACGCGCTCGACACACTTCACGATCTTGCGCCGGAAGTGTCGGCCGGACTCGTCGAGGTCCTCCACCCAATCGACGATCCGGGCGCCGCGGCGGGCCGCCCACTGTTCGATGGCGGTCCGCTGCAATTCGGGGCTGATCTTCTCCTCTCGCCAGAGTGATACGCGGATGTACGCGAGCCACGGCTCACCGTTGGCCGGTAAGCCGTGGAACGTGTCGGGTACTTCTAGAAGGGTCACTGTGCCTTCCGTTCGGGTTGGCTCCTGTGGTGCGGGCGCAGTGTGATCACGTTGCCCGCGACCTGCTCGTCGTGGTCGGCGCGGTTGCCACCGCGGGGCGAGGGAACGTCGAGCAGGCCGCGCGCGACGTGGTCGAGGGCGCGGACGTAGCCGGCGCGGTCGGCGTCGGCGAGCTGGTCGGCCGAGACGCGCTGAGACTTGTAAATGGTGCGGACGACGAGCAGGGGTACGGCGGCGAGCACTAAGAACAGCCCTGCTTGCCAGAGGTAGTCGTTGCTTCCGAGTAGTCCAATGACGCCGGTGGACAGCCCCACCATGAGTAGGGAGATTGCGAGAACGGGCATGTACCGGTGCGTCACTGCTTTGCCTCCGTGCGGTTAGTTCTCGGCGACGTTTCCCCCGCCGTTCTCGGCGCGTTGTTTGCGCAGGGTCTCGGTCATGGACACGAACAGCTCGACTTTCTGGGGGTCGGTGATCCCCAGTTCTTCGGCTGCTGCCTCCGGTGTCAGTGGGTCGGTCCGCGGGCCCTGTTGGCGGATCGCTTGCAGTACGTCGCGGGTGAGGATGCCCGCGGCGACTAGCACCTCGGCCAATGGCAGGCCGAGCGTGCCGGCGATGGCTTCGAGAACGCGTGATTCTGGCGCCCCTTGGCCTCGCAACATGCGGCTGACGGACGCTTGCGCGATGCCTGAATCTCGTGCGAAGCGGGTTTGCCCGCCGCCCCTAGGTCGCAGGTCATAGCCAGCGCGTTCTAGCTGCTCCTTCAGCCATGCGGCGAATTCTTCGGGCGTCGCCCGGTCGTTCCCTGGTTGGTTCGTTCGTTCCATGGATGGAACATAGCGCGCGCGGAGCGCCGCGGCCACGCGATCGATTGAAGCCGTCCGGAACACACGTTTTTGCCACGGTTCACCCCCCTGAGCTGTGGCAACGCTCTCGAACAGGTGACCGATTCTTGTCTGGCATATGCCGCGTGTCAACGCGCTTTGGAAGATCCGTCTCCGCATGCATATGCCGTTCCGAACGCTCGTCCATCGTGTTAGCGTTCCATCCATGGATGGAACGAACCATCCACGGAAGGACGATGCCCGTATGTACGACCGCGCTGCACTGGTCGCCGCCGCCCGCGAGGCAGGGGACCGCACTCCGTCAGACACGGCACGCCGGTTGAAGGTTGCCCGTAATACCGCATGGCGACTGTGGAACGGACACACCGCCCCAAGTGCCGTAGTAGCCGCGGCTGTCGAGGAGCACTACGGCGTTTCCACTGGCCAGCTCGTCAAGCGGGCCGCCGCATGAACGGCCCCGTGATCCCCCGCGAGCAGGCTTTCGCCGACGCCCGTCAAGCCCTCGACGCCGCCCGGATACGCCGGGACCGCGACCGCGCCGCCGGCCGACTCGCCCCCGACGTCGAACTGATCTTGCGCCGACTCGAACGGAAGCAGCGCGCCAACCAGGCGCCCACCGTCGAGCACCGCGTCGCCGCCTGAACACGCGAAAGGGCCGCCCGGATGCGACCCGGACGGCCCCTCTCGAACGACACCCCGAAAGGCACCGATCATGAACACCCCCAAGGGTACCGACAACCGCGCCCCCCGCGCCGCCCACGCGATCAAGGGCGCCGCCGCCGCCCGCCGCCGCGACCAGTTCGTCGAGGTCATCGCCCGACAGCTCGACCAGATCGCCCCGGGCACCATCCGTGTGCGCGTCGTCCCTGTCACCCGCGACGGCCGCCGCCGCACGTGGGTCGTCCTCGACTCCGCGAACGGTCCCGTCGGTGCCGACCGCGAGGCCCACCGCGCCGCCTACGGCCTGCTCACCCGGGCGTTCCCGGCCGCCAACTGGAACGTCGCCCGCACGTACGACGCCCGGACCGGCGAACTCACCGCCGACGAGCCCACCGCGCCGGCCGAGCTCGGCCTCGACACCACCCCGGAGGCCCGCCAGTGATCCGCCCCCAGCTCAGCGCCGACGGCCTCGCCGTCCGTCTCCCGCTCGCCGAGCACGTCGACCCCCTGCTCGACGAACTGGCCCTCGCGTACGCCCAGGACCCCGACGCCGTCGGTCGCCTGCTCGCCGCCCACGCCGCGAGCGTCGTCGCCCTCGACCACGCGATGTGCAGCGAAGACGCCACCGACTACGGCCGCGCCATGCGCGCCGCCGAGGCCGACGCCACCCGCGAGGCCCTGCTCGACGACTGCCCGGCCGCCGTCGCCGTCGACCCCCTGCTCGCCCCCGACGACGCGATCACCCTCGCCGGCCGCATCACCCGGGCCGCCGCCCACATTCGCCACCGCACCACCCCGAAGGGAACCGCGCACCAGTGACCGTCACCGCCCTGCCCCTGCCCCTGCCCCACACCCCGGCCGTACCGACGCCCGCGGCACCGGTCGCGGCACCGATCTACCAGCCCGCCCCGGCCGGCACCCCCGACGGCACGCCCCGCGTGTTCGCTGCGATCGCCGCCGTCATGCGCGACGTGATGCCCGTCGCCAAGGACAAGGAGAACCAGCAGCAGCGCTACAAGTTCCGCGGAGTCGACGACGCTATGTCGGCCATGGCCGGCCCGATGCGTGCGCACGGCCTGTTCATCCTGCCGAGCATCGCCGCCCACCACGCCGAGCGCCGCGGCGAGAAGATGACACACGTCAACATCACCATGCGGTATCACGTCTACGGGCCCGCGGGTGACTGCCTCACCGCCGAAGTGCCGGGCGAGGCGAGCGACTTCGCCGACAAGGCCACGAACAAGGCCCAGTCCGCAGCACTCAAGTACCTGTTGTTCACCCTGTTCATGATCCCCGTGGACGGCCGCAGCATCGACGACGGCGACCGCGACCACCCCGTCGAGCCGCCGGCCGAGCACCGCGCCGAACGCCAGCAGCGCAACCAGCAGCGCGCGCAGCAGCGCCAGCAGCGCGGGCAGCAGCCGCGCCGCAGCAACCGCGCCGAACCGGGCCCGTGGGAGAACCAGGGCCCGCAGCAAGGCGACGGCCTGTCGCCCCAGGCCCGGCAGTTGCTCGCCGCCGCTCAGGCCGCCACCTCGCCCGAGGTGTTCGCCGAGGTGCGCGACCGCGCCGCGAAGTCCGGCGCCCCGGCCGAGTTCCTGGCCCGCCTCGACCGTATCGACGCCGAGAAGCGCCAGGCCGCCCAGCAGGGGCAGCAGGGCGCCCAGCAGGCCCCACCACAGGGCGAGCAGGCCGCGCCGCCGTCGAGCCCGCCCAAGAACCCGGAGGCCGCCGCCGCGGAGGCCGAGAACGCGCTCAGGCTCGCCGCCTCACGCGCGAACCTCCCCACCCTCGACGCCGACTTCGAGCGCGTGCACGGCATCCCGATCGCCCAGGCCCCGGCCGCCCAGCTCGACGCGTTCCGCGCCGTGATCGAGAACGGGGCCGCCCGATGACCGAGCAGCCCACCCCCGAGCAAACCGAGAGCAAGCCGAGCGCGCCCGACCCGCTCGCCGTCCGCGACGCCGTGACCCGACAGGCCGTACTCGGCGCCCTGCTCGACGAGGTCAAGAGCGCATACAAGGACGCCAAGACCAAGGCCGACGACCTACTCGACAAGGCGTACAGGGCCGGCGGCACGACGAAGATCGACGCCATGCTCCCCGACGGGACGAAGGTCGGTTCGTCGTCTCGGCAGGGGGGTGAGCGCGAGGCCCAGGTCGTCGACGCCGAGGCGTTCCGCGCATGGGTGCGTGACCACTACCCGACCGAACATGTCGTCGAGTTCGTGCCCGCTCAGGTACTCACCAGCGTGCGCCCCGGTTTCGCCGGCAAGGTACTTGCCGAGGCGACCGCCGCCGGTACCGCGAAGTACGTCGACCCCGGCACGGGCGAGGTGCACGACGTGCCCGGGGTCGAGTTGAAGCCGTCGAGGGCCGCCTCGCACCGGCTCACCTACACCCGAGGCAGCAAGGCCCAGCCGACCGACGGCCGCGCCCTGGTCGCCGCCGCGTGGCGAGCCGGCGCCCTGGTCGAGCATCTGCCCGCCCTCGCCCCGGCCGCGCCGCAGGCCGCCGGGAGTGACGCCGCGTGACCCGCGACAAGGTCGCGCAGAAGATCGCCGAACGCTTCCCGGACGTGCCCGGACAGCTCGCCGTCGACGTCCCGGCCGGCGAGGACAAGCCGCCGAACGTGTGCGACTACGGCAACCCCCGATGCGGAGCCGTACCCGTCCGCTTCTACGCGAACGGCTGGTTCTGTGACGACCACCCCGCCGGCCGCGCCGCGCGCGCCCGCACGACCCAGTGATCAGCCCCGGGGCGAGGAGACGACCGCGCCCTCGCCCCGGGCGCCCCACCCCCGACAGGAGCGACACCCCCGTGACCCTCGACGCCATGGATTGGGTGTGGACCCGTGCGAAGTCGCGTGGGAACGCCCGCCTAGTCCTGCTCGCCGTCGCCGACGCCACCACCGGGCCGGACGCAACCGCCCGCATGGGTACGGCCGAGTTCATGCGCCGGCTCGCCGCGTCCCGCTCGACGACGCGAGCCGCCGTCGACGCCGCCCTCGCCAGTGGCGAACTGGTCGAGGACGAGCCCGCCCAGGGCAGCCGCGCAACCCGGTACAAGATCCCCGGGGCCGTCGGGTACGTCCGTACCCACCGCGCTACCGGGCCGGATTCCGGCCCCGTAGCCGAGACGACCCCCGGGCCGGAATCCGGCCCCCTCCCCGCTACCGGGCCGAATCTCGGCCCCTCTACCGGGCCGGAGTCCGGTCCCCCCGCCGATATCCCCGACACCCTGTTTGGGACCGAGATTCGGCCCCCTATGGGACCGGATTTCGGCCCCCATCACTCACCCATAGAGGGAGTGAGTGAAGGAGTGAGGGAGCGCGGGCGCGAGGTCGCAGTGATCCCGGAGTTCGCCCGCCCCCTGGTCGACCAGATCACGGCCGCCCAGATCTACCCCGCGTGGACCCTCGCCCCGGCCGAGTGGGTCATCGTTCACGCCCTGATCAAGCGATCCGGCGCCGACATGCTCGCCGCCGCCGCCGTACAGGCTGCCCAGCGCGCCCGTAACGGCGTCGCGCACTCCCGGTACTTCCTGCGGGCGTGGCAGGCCCTACCGCCGGCCCCCGCGCCCGGCACCGTTCCGGCCGCCGCCCCTCCCGCCCCCGCCCGCTCGAACGTCGTCCCGTTCCCGGCCGCCGGCGGAGTCGGCCGCGTCGCCCAGTCCGCCGACTACCTCGCCCAAGCCCTCGCCGCCATGGAGGCCCAGCCGTGACCCCCCGCGAAGTCGCCGCCCTGCTCGCCTACGTCGTGAAGCTCGACCCGCGCCTCGCCCTCGACGACGCCACGGCCGCGACCGACCGACTTGCCCAGTGGTGCGACCTGCTCAGCGACGTGCCAGCGACCGCCCACGGGTGGGACGCCGCCCGCGTCGCCCGCGACCACATCGCACGCAGCCCGTACCGGATTCAGCCGTCGGACGTGTCCCGGCCGTGGCACACCCACAAGGCCGACGCCATGTCCCGACACGTGGGCACGTTCGAGCCGACGGCACACCCCGAGGTCGACCCCGACGACCAGTTCGGAAACGCCTACGTCGCCGCCCTGCGCTCCGAACGCCTCGCCATCGCGTCCGGACACCAGGCGCCGACCTCGCACCGCGCCCTCACCGCGGGCCCGGCCGCCGCCGAGGTCGAGCGCCGCCTCGCCGCACTCGGCGAGTACATGCCGCCCACCGTCGCGCAGGCCCTCGCCCAGTACCGGCCGCAGCGCGCCGAGCGCGAACGCCTCGCCCGCGCCGACGCCCCCGACCCGCTCACCGTGGCGTGCACGTGGTGCAGCGCCCCGGAGGGCGAGCCGTGCCGTGGCCGCGCCATCAACCCCCGTAACCAGCAGACCCGTTACCGCGCGAGCAGCAAGCCGCACCCGTGCCGCGTCGAGGACGCGACCGCCGCGCACCTCGCCCGCCGCAACCGCCAGGAGGCACACGCATGAGCCCGACCCCCAAGAGCGCCCGTACGCACCGCCGCAAGGCCGTGTCCGGCGACCGGACGAAGAACGTCACGTCGTGGCGCGTCGAGGCCAGTTGGGACCACCGGCCGAACGATCCGGTCGTGATCCGGACGTCGGACAAGAAGCGGGCCCGTCGGGCAGCGACCGAACTCGCCGACAAGGGCGCATACGTGATCTTCCAGGAGCACGAGGGTTGGGACCGGTGGCGCACCGTGCGCGAAGTCGACGGCGCCGCCCAGCTCGCCGAGCGCGCCGCCGAGCAGCAGCTCGCCGCCGCCGGCCACCCGCCGACCCCGTCCGCGTACCGGCCGGACGCCGAAGACCGTCACCGCACGTGGCTCGCATGGATGAGCGCCCGCGCCGAGGCCGACCGCCGCACCGCCGAGAAGGCCGCCCGCGACCAGGCCGAGACCGACGCCCGCCGCCGACGCCTCGCCGCGGAGGCCCGCCGGCACGCCCGCGCCCTCATGTCGCCGCCGGCGATCGTCCGCCCGGAGAACCGGCAGCGCGCCCGGCACATCACCGGGGCGCAGCGATGACCCCCGCCGCCCTCGCCGTCATACGGGCCGCCCTCGAAGACGCGACCACACGGGAACTACTCACCCGCCCCGGCAGCGCCGCCGTACGCGTCGCCCGGACCCTCGAAGACGCCGGATGGATCATCGCCCCCATCCCCGACGAGAACGGCCCCCACGGGGCCGCGTAGCCCCTGTGCCAGGGGTGGAACTGAAAGGCCAAGGGCCACCCCTGTGCGCTATCTTCCATCCATGGATGGTTCAATCCATCCAAGCAAGAACAGGCGCACCCTTAGATCCCGACGGAGGTACATCCATGAGCCGCCCCACAGCAGCCGAACGATTCGGCGCCAAGACGGCCACCGGACCAACCCCCGCCGGCCTCGACACTCCCTGTCGCCTGTGGCCCGAGAACGCCCTCGACCGCGACGGCTACGGCCGTTTCTGGATTGACGGCCGGTACGTCCCGGCCCACCGCTACGGCTACGAGCAGGCCCGCGGACCCATACCGGCCGGCCTCGAACTCGACCACCTGTGCAGCGTCCGCCGATGCGTCGCCGACGACCACCTCGAACCCGTCGACCACCGGACCAACGTCCTGCGCTCGACCGGCCCGTCGGCCGTCAACGCCCGCCGCAAACGGTGCGTGAACGACCACGACCTCACCGACCCCGCAGTCGTCCACATCAGCTACCCCCCGTCGCACCCCAACGGCATGCGCAAGTGCCGTGCATGCGCCCGCGACCGCGCCCGACGCCCCCGCGAGCAACAGCTCGCCCCCGTCGCCCAACTCCCCACCGTCACCCAGCCCGAGAGGACCGCCGCGTAATGGCAGGCGAAACCGTCATCACCTTCACCGGCAACGTGGTTGCCGACCCCGAACTCAGGTTCACCCCGTCCGGGGCGCCCGTCGCGAACTTCCGCGTGGCCAACACCCCCCGCACCTTCCAGCGCGACACCAACGAGTGGAAGGACGGCGACCCCGTATTCCTCAGCGTGTCCGTGTGGCGCCAACAGGCCGAGAACGTCGCCGAGTCCATCAAGCGCGGCGACCGCGTGATCATCGTGGGCCGCCTCACACAGCGCCAGTACGAAAAGGACGGCGAGCGCCGTTCGTCGTACGAGATCCAGGCCGACGAGGTCGCCCCCTCGCTGCGCAGCGCCACCGCCGCCGTGACCAAGAACAGCCAGAACGGCGCCCAGAACGGCCAGCAGTACCGCCAGCAGGGACAGAGCCAGGGATACGGCCAGCAGGCCGGACAGCAGGCGTACGGAGCACAGCAGAGCGACCCGTGGGCCAACGGCCAGTCCACCGCAGGCCAATGGGGGTCAGCAGTGAACGAGCCCCCGTTCTGACGTCCTCGCCGCGACCGGTCGCGGGCCCGCCCACGCGCGCGCAACGCGCAGTGGTTCACCGCCAACGCCGTGAAATCAGCGTTCGTCCGTGCACTTCCGGGCGACCGCGAACACCGACAACCGACTCATGAGACGGAGCTACGCCCCATGACCCGCATTCCCGACGCCGTCGCCGTCGCCTCGCTCGAAACGCACCGCCTGATCGTCGCCGTCCCGAACGAGGGGCCCGCCGAAATCTCGTGCAACCTCCCCCGTCCGGTCGCCGCGTCCGTACTGCGCCAACTCGCCGACGGCCTCGACAGCCCGGCCGGCCGTTGCGAGACCGCCCTCGCCACCGGCCACCCGTGCCCCGTGCACGACGCGCCCGCCTCACTGTCCGAGGCCATGCTCGCCGCGGGGGCCGGCGCCGCCGAGGCGTTCGCCCGCGGGATACGGCAGGCGCAGCGCCCGGCCGGCCTCGACGCCCTGCTCGACCACCTCGCCGCCGCCATGGCCGACGAGCAGCAGGCCGCCGAGGAGCCGCCCGCGCTCACCGTCGAGGACGTGCGCGACGCCCTCGCGTTCAACGCCGGTGACCGCGACCAGGTACTCGCCACGCTCCGCGACGTCCTGCTCGACACCACCGCGACGCGCACACCCGAGCAGGCCCTCGCCGCCGCCCGAATCCTGCTCACCGCGCACGCCCGCCAGCTCGCCGCCCTGGTCGAGGCGCACCACACCGCCACCCGTGCCCGATGGGGACTGTCCCGCTCGACCCGCGGCCTGCTCACCGGATACGAGGGCGCCCGGAAGATCGTCACCGCGTACGCCGACGGCCTCGCCGACGAGCAGGCCCTCGCCGAGGGCGCAGCGAACGAGCAGGCCCCCGCGTGACCCCGGCCCGGACGTGCAGGGCGTGCCGGCGCCCCCTCGCTGCGCCCTCGCCCGACGGCTACGGCCCGAAGTGCCGGCGCAAGCACCAGCCGCCCGCCGTCCGGGCCCGTCGACCACGGCGACCGCGCCGCGCCCCGATCGAACAGCCCACCCTCGACGACGCACAGGAGCAGCAGCACCCATGAGCCCCCGCCCCCAGCAGCGCGCCCCCAAGGGCCACAGCCGCGACCGTGCCGACCGGCGGGCCGTCGTCGACGTCCTGCTCGCCCGCGCACAGCGAGGCGTACTCTCCGCCGCCGAGGGCGCCCTACTCGCCGAGCACGTACGCGAGGAACAGCGCCTCGCCGACGAGCCGGCCCGCGCCGAGCAGCAGCTCGCCCCCGTCGAGGCCACCCTCGCCGAGGTACGCCGCCGGCACCGCGGGGCGTGCGAGCGCGTCGACCAGTTGCTCGCCGTCCTCGCCCGCGTCCGCAACGCCCAGTCCCTCGGCGACGCCCTCGCCGCCGTCGCCGAACACGACGGCATGTCACCGGCCGCCGCCCGCATACACGCCCGCATTCTCGACCGCGCCGACTCGACCGACGCCCGCCTCGCCGAGCAGCAGCGCGAGCACGACATAGCCCTCGCCACCGCCCGCCGTAACACCGTGGCCGCCGCCGCGGAGGCCAGGGAGCAGCGACACCGGGCCGACCGGTACCGGACCGCATGGACCGCCGCCCGCCGCGACCGCCGCGCCGACCGCGCCGCCATGGCCGCAGAACTCCCCGCCGTCCAGGCCGGACAGCGCGCCCTCGCCGTCGCCGACGAGCTGTTCGTCGCCGGCCGCGCCCCGGCCGAGCGCGACGCCGGCCGCCGCATCCTCGCCGTCGTCAAGGAGAACACCCGCCCGTGAATGTCACCGCCCAGCCCACGACCGACCGGGGCCAGCAGGCCGCCGACGACCTCGCCGCCGTCCGCGAGCAGTGGGGCGACCTGCTCGCCGCGATATCCGAGCCCCCGCGGCCGGCTGCATGGATGCCGTACGAGCGCCGCGGATTCCTCGACCAGGTCGCCGCCGAGGACCGCGCCAGCGACGAGCCGACCGTCGGCCGTCTGCCCCTGGTCGTGCGCGAGCACCCAGCGCCGGCGAACTTGCGCGCCCTCGACGCCGCCCTCGCCGTCGAGCGCGACGTGTTCGACATGTGCGACGCCGTCGCCGAGCGCGTACAGCGCGCCGTCGACCGCGACGACGCTCGACTGTGGACCCTGCCCACCGTGCGGGCCGCGGAGTGGAGGCACGACGCCGACCGGATCGTCGACCGCATCGGTTCCCGCGCGCACGGACTGCATTGGGCATGCGTCTACCTCGCCGGCCGCGCCCTGTCCGAGCCCGACGGCGAGCTGTTCCGGATCACGCCCGCGCCCCTGCTCGACCAGATCGTCGCCATGGCCCGCGGCGCGCGTCGCAGCGTCGAGGCCGCGCTCGGCCGCGAGGGACGGACGCTCACGCTCGACGACCCGTGCCCGTTCTGCAAGGGCGGACGGATCGTCGTGCACAACGGCGGAGGAGACCCGCGGGCCGCCGTAGCGACCTGCTCGACGGGCCCCGTGTGCCCGGCACCTGTGGACACCGAACGGGGCCGTAGGGCGTGGCGAGGCGCCGACCTGGTCGCGTTGTGGGTCGCGATCAACTCCGGGCGCACCGTGGCCTGTTGAGGCCGGCGCACGGTCGTACACGCCCCCGGGGAGCGCTCGGCCCCGGGGGCGTAGCCATGCCCGATCACGGTTCCGTAACGCTTGCTGCAACTGTTGCTGTAACCATTGCTGCAACGCCTACTGTTGGCATTCCTGACGGGTTCTCACCCCGACAGGAACGCCGGCCCTCACCCGGCACCCACACCAGCGACCAAGGGAGCGACCCCATGGCCACCGTCACGATTCCCGGCGCCCTCGCCGACTACCTCACCGACCAGTTCATCAGCGACGACGAGACCTGCGACGCCCTCGACGCCGCCCGCCGCGGACGCGGCCGAACGCTGGTCATCGAGCCGACCAGCACGCGCGTACTGCACGTCATCAGCCGGCACGCCGAGCACATTCTCAGCATCCCCCGCGCCTACACCCGCGCCACGCGCGACGCCGCCCGCCTGTGGATCACCCGCGCCGGCCACTCGCCGGCCGTCATGGTTCACCACTTCGACAGCACCGGCAGCGCGTACAACCAGACGCAGTGCCGCGAAGACATCCGCGACGGCGACGTTCTGGTCGTCGAGGCCGAGCGCGTCGTCGGTTTCCTCCGTAGCGCGTGGCCGGCCGCCATCACCGCGGCGCACGGCGAGCTGCACACGATCGAGGGCGACCCGCGCACCGTCGACGACGGCCTGTACGTCGCCAGCATCGAGGCCGCCGAGAAGATCGCCGGCGAGCACGGTTTCACCCTCGCTGAGCAGCAGCTCGCCCCCGTCGAGGACGACGAAGCGCTGTACGCCTCGCAGCTTGTCACGGAGGCCGACGCCGACGCCGGCACGTGGCGGGGCGAGTGGATCGGCCAGCAGGCCGACGACGCCCTGTTCGCCGTCGAGCTGCCCGCGGAACAGGGCGCCCTGTTCGACGACCGCGCCACGGAGCCGTCCGCCGTCGAGGTCGAGCCCCCGGCCGTTGTGCCCAACTGCCCGCCCGAGGTCACCCGCGCATCCGTCGACGCCTACCTCGCCCGCGAGTACCCCGCCCTGTTCGCCCCCGAGCAGCCCCAGCCCCTCGCGCTCCCACCCGTGCAGATGTGGGCCGTAACGCACCGCGTCGTGATCCGTGGCGAGTGGCAAGGGCTGATCATGTGCGGACTCGGATACCGCGAAGCCCTCGACCGCGCCGACGTGCTGCGCTACACGGGCAGCAAGGCCGTTGAGGTCGTACCGTGCGAGCACGGCCCCCACGCCCACCGCGACGCCCAGCTCGCCGCACGCTGCGAGGGGTGCGGGTACCAGATCCCCACCGGTACCCAGTGGCACGACGCGTGCCGGCCCCGGCCGCGCCCGACCCCGCTCGACCGCGCCCGCCGCGCCGCGGAGATCACCGCCCAGTTCGACCGCACCCTCGACGCGTCCGCCTCCGTCGACGCCCTCGACGGCGAGCCCCCGTTCTGACCCGACCCCGACCGGCCCGCCCTCGACCGAGGGCGGGCCCCGACCCGACAGGGAGCACCGATGGACCAGCAGCCGAACGGCAACGAGCAGGGCACCGAGGGCGAGCCCGCGACCGCCAGCGACCGCCTGGTCGCCGACATGCTCGGCCTGTTCAACAAGTACGAGCGCGAGACGGCCGCCGCCCGCGCCGCCAAGGGTGACACCAACCCGTACGACCTCGCCCCCTACGAGGACGTGCACAGCCTCACCAACGAGTACGAAGCGGCCCGCGCCAGCAAGGACCCCGCCGCCCTCGACCAGTTCCTCGACAACCTCGCCGAAGACTTCCACCTCGACGACGTTCGCGCCCTACGCACGGCCACCACCGCCGTGCAGGCCGCCATGGGCCGGATCGCCCTCACCGCGCGCGAGAAGGGCATGAGTCCCGACGCGATCGCCGCCGAGACCGGATACACCGCGAGCCGGATCACTCAGTTCATCCGCGAGGAGAAGCAGCGCCGCGCCGCCGGCGACCAGTAGGCCCGCACACGAAAGCGGGCCCGCCCGGTTCCTCACAAACCGTATGGGCGGGCCCTCACCACCAGAGAAGGAGCGACCCGACCCGATGGCTACCCCGCAGCGTACCCAGCGCCGAGCCCAGCCGATCGCCGGCACCCGACCGACCGTCCGCCTCGACGAGCAGTTCGCCCGAGACCTCGCCGTCCTTATGGAGACCGGCGACGATCTAACGACTGCCATGCGGACCGCCGTCGGCATCGTGGCGAATATCTACCGGACCGCGTGGCACCACCAGGTGACGCCCGTCGGCACCGCGCCGACGCTCGGCGCATACAAGTTCGTCGAGAAGCCGCCGACCGTCGGCCCCGACTCTCTGCCGCAGGTCGACCACAACGGCCCCATGTGGACGCCCAGCAGCAGGCAGACCAGCAGTGATGACGCCCGTCGGCAGCAGCAGCCGCCCCGGCCGCCGCAGCGTCAGCAGGCCGGCCGACAGCCCGTCCGCCCGTAGCCGACACACCGGCAGCAGCAGCGCGCCCCGCCCGATCGTCGGCGGGCGGGGCGTGCCGTCAGGAGTCGAGGGCCCACTCAGCAGACTTCCCGCCGGCAGGCAGGGGCACCAGCCAACGGCACCAAGCCACCGAGCACCGCACAGACGACAGCGAGTTGTGGCGGGTTGAGCAGGGGCGCAGTGACCGCCATGACGATCACGACCACGATGAGGACTGCCGACGAACCGGGGCGCCGACGACGCTGAGACAAGGAACCATCAGCGGAAGTACAGAACTTGGGCACGAGCTTCCTTTCGGAACGAGAAAAGAGGAGTCGGCCGACACCCAGGAGCAAGACGCTCTGCACCCAATGATGCGCAGCCTTTCGCCCTCTTTCAGCTGTTTGCAGCGGAACGACGAAGCTGTCAACATCGGCGCCCCAACTCTGCTACACCAACGACTTGCACCCCTCTGACCTGGTACGCAGCGCGCGCCCACTCTCCTGGCGCTACTTAGCCGGCGTCGTATGCGACGGGCAGAACATCAATGAGAGGGGCACACGGTGGAGGGATTCGCTACAAGTTGCGCCGTGACCTTTCCGTGACCTATTGTTGGCCGCGTCTTCGGCGTGCCCGCACACGGACGCCCTACTTCGAACGCCCTGCCGCTCCCCCCAGCGGCGGGGCGTTCGCATGCCCCCTGCAACCATCGCCACGGGTCACACGTCCCTCTTACGTAACGCTTACCAACCCGTGGGGGGACAACCCGTGAAGCACCGCGCCACCGCCTTAACCCTGGCCACCGTCGCCACCCTCGCAGCGCTCACCGCGTGCAGCAGCAGCGATGACGACGCCACGGCGAAGAAGTCGACGCCGCCGGCCGCGCCCGAATCCGTGAGCGCCAGCGACGCCGCCGCCGCTCTGCATAACGCCGGCATTCCGGCGAAGCCGACCGGACAGGCGCGCACCGACCTACTTGCCGCACTGCGCAAGATCAGTCCCGCCCTGGTCGCGGACGAAGGCGACGCAATCGACAACAGCCGCAACCAGTGCTCTGCCATCAACGGCAAAGCCGCCAAGCTCGATTGGTCCGCACAGCAGCGATTCGGCACCAGCTCGCACGAGGTAAGCGACGCCGAAGCGAAGCAGATCAACGCCGCGTTGACGACCTTCTGTAAGACCGCCTGAACCAACCCTCGACGGCCCGGCACACCCCCATGTGTCGGGCCGTCGGCACGCCCGCGGGAGGTGACCCCGTGGGACGCCCCATCGACGACAACGACCGCCGCCGCGTGCGCGAGCTGCACGCCGCAGGCAAGTCCCGCAACGACATCGCCCGCGAGATCCGGCGCAGCCCGTCGACCGTTTCGAAGATCGCCGCCGCGTGTGAGCCGCCGTTGTCGTTCGACCGCGCCGCCGAGGTGGCCGCCGCGACAGCCGTCCGTACCGCCGACCTCGCCGCGCGCCGCGCCGCCCTCGCCCTCGCCCTACAGGACGACGCCGAGCGCCTACGCATGCAGCTCTGGCAGCCGGCCGTACACGGCGAGTTCGCCGGCAAAGAGGGGCACTGGCAACACGTCAACCTCGACCAGCCGCGATTCGTCGACCAACGCCAGATCATCGCGTCTGTACAGAGCGCCGTCGGCACCTCGCTACGCCTCGCCCCGGCCGAGGGTGGAGAGAACGCCGAGCAGGTGCGTTCGATGCTCGGAGTGCTCGGCGAGGCACTGACGCAGGCCGCCACCGACGACCAGGCCCACGACGACGGGGGCGCCGCCGGGGGGTGAGCCTGTGCTCGACCTCGACCGGTTGCCCCTGTCCCGTAAGCAGCTCCGCAGCATCGGACAGGCGACCGCCCGTATCAACCTGTGGCACGGGTCCGTCAGGTCCGGGAAGACCATCGCGTCGCTACTGGCGTTCGTGATCGCCGTTGCCACGGCCGGACCGTCCGGCCTGATCATCGTGGTCGGTCGGTCGTTGCAGACGATCGAGCGCAACGTGTTGGAGCCCCTACAGGACCGCGCGTTGTTCGGCCCCCTCGCCCGGCACGTCGTGCACACCCGCGGGGCGACCACGGCAACGATCCTGGGGCGCACCGTCCACCTGATCGGCGCCGCGGACGCCCGCGCCGAGGGCCGGCTACGTGGCCTTACCGCCCAGCTCGCTTACGTCGACGAGGCAACCCTGTTGCCCGAGGCGTTTTGGACCCAGCTACTCGCCAGGCTGAGCGTTCCGGGCGCCCGCCTGTACGCCACGACGAACCCTGACTCGCCGCGCCACTGGTTGAAGGTCGGATACCTCGACCGCATAGCCGAGTTGGACATGCGGGCGTGGCATTTCAAGCTCGCCGACAATCCGTCCCTGTCGCCCGAGTACGTCGCAGCGCTCGCCGCCGAGTACACCGGCCTGTGGCGGAAGCGCATGATCGAGGGCGCATGGGTCGTCGCCGAGGGCGCCATCTACAGCGAGTGGGACGAAGACCGGCACGTCGTCGACACCCTGCCCACGATGCGCCGCCACTGGTTGGGGATCGACTACGGCACGACGAACCCGTTCTCGGCCGTCCTGCTCGGCATGGGCGACGACGACCGCCTGTACGCCGTGGCCGAGTGGCGATTCGACTCCCGCAGCGCGCAACGGTCCATGACCGACGCCCAGTACAGCGCCGCCGTCCGGACGTGGCTCGCCGACTACCGGCCGCCCGGAGCGTCGGCCGGCACAGGCAAGGGAGTCACGCCCGAGTGGACGTTCGTCGACCCGTCGGCGAAGTCGTTCTCAACTCAGCTTTGGCACGACGACCACACGGGCGTAGCGCGCGCCGACAACACCGTCGCCGACGGCATCCGGTCCGTGGCCGCCCTGCTCGCCGCCGACCTGCTGTTCGTGCACCGGTCGTGCGACGGCCTGCTCGGCGAGTTGCCCGGTTACTCATGGGACCCCAAGGCGAGCGAGCGCGGCGAGGACGCCCCTTTGAAACAGGACGACCACTCAGTCGACGCACTGCGCTACGCGATCCACTCGACCGCCCACGAGTGGCGGCACCTGTTGACCACGCCCACCAGGAGGTGAGCCCCGATGGCACTGCCCGACAACGGCGCAGCGTGGCCGCCCCCGCAGTGGGCCCCGTACTACGCCGAGATGCGCACCGATGACGCCTGGTACTCCGGGGACCGTCGCCGGATCGCCCGCGAGTGCGGCGAGGAGGAGCACACCACGCCGAACCGCCGGGGTCCGTGGAACAGGCGCCGCGAACAGCCGCGCCGGCCGCGGCACCGGCTGCACGTGCCGTTGCCGTCCGATATCGCCGCGACGTCCGCCGACCTACTGTTCGGCGACATGCCGACGATCAAGGTCGCGGACCGCGCCACACAGGAACGCCTCGACGCCCTGGTCGATGAAGGCCAGTTGCAGCAGATCTTGCACGGGGGCGCCGAGCAGGGTTCGGCCCTGTCCGGCGTCTACCTCCGTTCCACGTGGGACCGCGACCTACTCGACCGGCCGATCCTGTCTGTCGTGCAGCCCGACAACGTCGCCCCCGAGTTCCGATGGGGCATGCTGCGCGCCGCTACCCTGTGGCGGGATCTCCCCGGCTCGACCGCCTCGACGATCCTGCGCCACGTCGAGCGGCACGAGGTCGGGCGCATCCTGCACGGCCTGTACGTGGGCACCCCCGACAACATCGGGCGAGCCGTCCCCCTGTCCGAGCACCCCGAAACGGCCGACCTGGTCGCCAGTCTCGGCGAGGACGGGGTAAGCGTCGCAACGGGCATCCGCGATCTGACGATCAGCTACGTGCCGAACATCGGGCCCAACCGGCTGCACCGGTCGAGCCCCATCGGGCGTAGCGACTTCCAAGGCATCCGCGACCTGTTCGTCTCGCTTGACGACGTGTGGACGTCATGGATGCGCGACATCCGCCTCGCCCGCGCGCGGCTGATCGTCCCTGACGGTTACCTCCGGGACTACGGCCCCGGCATGGGCGCAGGGTTCGACGACGACCGCGAGGTCTGGCACTCGCTGCGCATGCCGCCCACCGAAGGCAACGGCATCACCCTGAACCAGTTCGAAATCAGGGTCGAGGAGCACCAGCGCAGCGCCGAAGCACTCATGCGGCAGGCCGCCCAGTCCGCTGGGTACAGCGCGCAGTCGTTCGGCCTCGACGGCGGAGGCCAGCCGATCACCGCGACCGAGGTCGACAGCCGCGACGCCCGATCCATGGTGACCCGGAAGAAGAAAACCGGGTATTGGCGCAACCCCCTCGCGCACAGCCTGCACGTTCAATTGCAGCTCGACGCCGTGCACTTCGGGCAGCGCATCACGCCCGAGCGCCCGCGCGTCGTGTTCGGCGACGGCGTCGCCGAGTCCGAGCAGAACACCGCAACCACGCTCGAACTACTCCAGCGCGCCGGGGCCGTGTCGACCGCGACCAAGGTTCGATGGCTGCACCCCGAGTGGGAAGACGACCAGGTCGACGGCGAGGTCGCCGCGATTCTTCGCGAGACCGGCGCCGCCGACATGGCCGACCCTGGAGGGACCTACCCCCTGTAAAAGCTACTCAACGCGGAAGATGATGCAGAGCAAGCGCTCGGCGCGGTCGCGCACTTCGGGATCAGGGTGCGCCATGGCCAGCATGAGGAGGCTTACGAGAACCGCGCTGATGAGTGAGGGCCCGCTTAGGGCCAGTTCGTAATTCATATCTGGGAAATTACAGGCCCCAGGAACCCTGAGGAACCCCGAAATTATGGCCTAGGCCATTCTCCTACGCGCCAACGATAAGAGTCGCATTTCGCGCACGGGAAGTAAATGTTCCCAGGTCACGCGGATAGCTTTCCGTAGATCCATCGGGAAAATATTTCTTCGGGGGTGGGTAGTGCCTATTCACCCGGGCATGGTCGAGGATCTGGCCTCGACGACGCGCGACCTGTACGCCGGCGCCGAGGAGCGGCTGTTGGGCATCATCGCCCGCCAGCTCGCCGCCGGCCTCGAAGCGCCCGGGTGGGTCGAGGCCAAGCTCGCCGCCGTGCAGCAGGTGCGCCGCAGCGCACAGGCCGTCGTCGACGAGTTGGCCAAGGCGACCAGCCTCGACGTGTTCGACGCGGTCGCCGAGGCGTACAACATCGGGCACCGGTCCGCGGTCGCCGAACTCGGCGCCCTGTCCGACGACGCCCGCCGCCTGGTCGACGACCGCATACCGAATGCGCAGGCCATCGACCGCCTCGCCCAAGAAGCCGTCGACGTCGTCACCGAGACGCACCGCGGCATCCTGCGGGCCGTCGTCGACACGTTCCGGGCCGTCGTCTCCCGCGTCGCCGCAACGCCTCTACTCGGCACCGGCACCCGCCGACAGGCCGTGCAAGACGCATTGCGGCAATTCGCCGACGCCGGTATCCGGGCGTTCGTCGACAAGGCCGGCCGCCGCTGGTCGCTCCCGTCGTACGCCGAGATGGCCGTACGGACGGCGACCGCGCGGGCCGCGACCGAAGCGCACATGCGCACGCTCGCCGAGCACGGCGTCGACCTGGTCGTCGTCTCCAACTCGCCGCGCGAGTGCCCGCTCTGCCGACCGTGGGAGCGGCAGGTGTTGACGATCGGTGGCCCGTCCGGGCCGCGGACGGTCGAGGTCGAGCACGCCGTCGAGGACGGCCGCATGGTCCGTGTGGACGTCGCCGGAAGCCTCGACGAAGCGCGCGCCCGGGGGCTGCAACACCCCAACTGCCGGCACAGCGTGTCCGCGTACACCCCGGGACTGACCACGGTGGAGGACGCCGAGCCGGACCCGGACGGGTACGAGGCCGGACAGCGACAGCGCGCCATCGAGCGGAACATACGCAAGTGGAAGCGCCGCGAGGCCGTCGCCACCACCCCGGCCGAGAAGCGCGCCGCCGCCGCCAAGGTCCGGGCGTGGCAAGGCAACATGCGCCAACACCTCGCCGACCACCCCGACTTGCGCCGACTCAGGCACCGCGAGCAGGAAGGAGCGGGAAACCTCCCCGCCTCGCCCCGCCCGCCCGCGCCCGACCAGGTCGAGCGCGCCCGCGTGTGGTCCGGCGACGATCGCACATTGCGCGAGATGGACGACGACCAGCTCGCCGCCGCCCTGCGCACGCCGCTCGACGACCGCGCCCGCCGCCGGATCGAGGCCGAGGCCGACCGCCGCGACACCGAGGCCCTGCTCGGCCGCGCCGCCCCCGGCGGACGCCTGGCCGACGACCTGCTCGGCCTGTCCGACGACGACCTCGCCCGCGTGTGGTCCCACGTCGACGACCGCGACCGCGTGCGGATCATGGCGGAGACCGACCGACGCGACCGCGCCGGCCGCCTCCCCGACGTCCGGCCCGACCTGGTCGGCCTGTCCGACGACCAGCTCGCCGCCCGCTACCGCGCCGCCGGCGACGGCCCCGAGGGCGCAGCAATCGCCGCGGAGGCCGCGCGCCGCGACCTGCTCGGCCGCCTGTTCCCCAGCGGTCGCCTGCTCGACGACCTCGCCGCCGCCGGCGACGACGACCTCGCATGGGCCATGCAGTACGCCGACGAGCGCGAACTGTTGCGCATCGCCGGCGAGATGGACCGCCGCGACCGCATCGAGCTACCGCAGCCGGCCACGACCGGAAACGCCGTCGACGACCTGCTCGCCGACCGCGACGCCCTCGCCGAGACCATGGGCGAGCGCACCCCCGACCCGGACGCATGGGGCGCCCTCGACGACACCCCGCCGCCCGCCGCCGACGCCGGATTCTGGGACGACCTGAAACGGGCCGCCGCCCGCCTGTACCGGGACGACGGCGAAGACCAGGACGAGCGGCACAAGATCACCCGCCGCGAGGCCCGCGCCCTGTACGACGAGTACGTGTATCGGCAGTACCTCGCCGCCGAGGACGCCTGTAACGGCTACCTGCTCAACAAGAAGGCGCAGGCCGCCGGCCACAACCCCGCAACCCTGTTCAGCGGGCCGGCCCGTATCGCGCACGCCCGCGCATCGGACGAGCTGAAAGAGTGGTGGGCCGAACACGGGCGCCTCACACAGGCCGAGTTCATCGAGCAAGTGACCGGCAAGGCCCAGCGATGGGCCGAGGGCGCCCGACACAACGAGTCCGACCAGCAGAACAAGAGGTGACCATGGGCGCGCGCGAGGACATCGTGAAAGCCACGCAGGAAGGCCGTACGGCCGGCCAGCAGGGCGACCCACCGACCGCGTGCCCGTACCCCGGAACGTCGACCCTACGGACCGCGTGGATACGCGGATACGCCCGCGCACGGCCCGTCGCCGACGAGGTCGACCAGGACGTCGCCGACTAACTGAACACCGAGCACCACCCCAAGGGGGCCCGCCAGGAGCGGGCCCCCTTTCCGTTTGCCCGCATCCGGCCGGACGCCAGGCGCAACCGGCCCCGGACACCGTCCCAGGAGGACCCGTGTCGACTCCCACCCCCGCCGCCCCGACCGCCCCGCAGAACGCCCCCCAGGGCGCCCCGCAGGCGCCCCAGGCACCGCAGACACCCCAGCAGCCGCAGGCACCCCAGACGCCCGCGCAGACCCCGCAGCAGCCGGCGCCGCAGACCCCGGCCGCGCCGGGGGGCGAGCCGCAGGACGTCGCCTCGCTTCCCGATTGGGCCCAGAAGCTCATCAGGGACACCCGCGCCGAAGCCGCGGACTACCGCACCCGCGCCCAGGCCGCCCAGCCCCAGCAGCCGGCCGCCCCCGCGCCCGTTCCGCAGCAGCCGGCACCGCCGGCCGAGGGCGACGTCGCCCGACTCCCGCAGTGGGCACAGCGCGTCGTGACCGACGGACAGGGCGCAGCGCAGCAGCTCGCTTTGCAGACGGCCGTGATCGCCGCCGCCCCGGCCGCGGGCGCCGACGTCTCCCGCCTGCTCGACTCGCAGGCCGCCATGCGCGCACTCGCCGCCATCAACCCGGCCGACCCCGCCGCGGTGAAGCAGGCGATCGAGGGAGTGCTCGCCACTCACCAGCACCTCGCCGCGGTCCCGCAGACCGCGCCGAAGGGTGGCGCCGACTTCGGCACCCCGGGCCCCGGAGCCGTCACGGCCGAGCAGTTCGCCGCCATGTCGTACGCCGAGCGCGTCGACCTCCACCAGTCCGACCCCGAGACGTACCGGCGCCTCGCCGGTTCCTGACCCGTCCGGCGACCGCGCCGGGCCCCCAACCGCCCGGCGACCGCGCCGGAGAGAGTGAGCACTGACTACCCATGGCCAAGACCACCAGTGCAGCGATGATCGTCCCCGAGGTCTGGGGCGACATGGCGCAGGCCGCATTCGTCGGGAAGGTCCGCGTCGGCGGATCGGCCGCCGTCGTCGAGGACAACACCCTTGAGGGCGCCCCCGGCGAGGAGATCGAGTTTCCGAAGTGGGGTGCGCTCGGCGACCTCGACGAACTCACCGAATCCACGCCCATGACCCCCGTGGCCATGTCGACCAGCTCGGCGAAGGCCGTGATCAAGGAGGTCGGTAAGGCCGTCGAGATCACCGACAAGGCCAAGTTGGTCAGTCTCGGCGACCCGGAGGCCGAGGCCCGCCGGCAGTTCGGCGTACTGGCCGCGCGCAAGGTCGACGCCGACCTGATCACCCAGGCGCAGGCCGACGAGACCGCGCTCGGCGGAGCGAACCCGCTCAAGTTCACCGCGGGCGCCGGCGTCACCAAGTTCTCTTGGCTCGGCGCCATGGTCCCCACGATCGCCACGTTCGGCGACGAGTGGGAGCCGGACGACTTCGCCGGCCTGTACCTGAACAGCGCGCAGTACGCCGACGCCCTCGCCGACGCGCAGTTCGTCGACGCCGCCAAGCTCGGCAACGGCGCGTCCGCCGCGGTGACCGGCAGCATCGGCCGTATCGGTGGCGTGTCCGTCTTCCTGACGAACCGCGTCGCCGCGGGCAAGTTCCTGCTCATGAAGCGGGGCGCGCTCGGCCTGCTCTACAAGCGCCGGCCGCTGGTCGAGTCCGACCGCGACATCCTCGCGCGCTCCACCGTCGTGACCACGACCCTGCACTACGCCGTCAAGCGGCTGGACGACAAGGGCATCGCCGTCGGCACCCTCGCCGCCCAGTAAGGAAGGAGGGCGCCGCCGTGATGCTGCGCCGCTACCACAAGCCGCCGGACGACGATCCGGACGGCACACAGACCGAGCCCGACGCCCCGCAGGCAGACAAGCCCGCGGGGCGTTCGCGTTCCCAGACCAAGAAGAAGGAGGAGTAACACCGTGCCCCGGATCTACGCGACGCCCGAGCAACTGAGCGCGTGGACCGGGCAGCCGGCACCGGACGGCGCCGAGCGCCTGCTCGCCCGCGCCTCCGAAGACGTCGAGGACGCCCTGTTGTGCGCCGCGTACGCCACGGACGCGGCCGGAATGCCAACCGACCCGGCCGTCGTCCTGGCCCTCGCCGACGCCACATGCGCACAGGTCGAGTACCAGCTCGCCACCGGCGACGACGGCACCGGAGCGGCCGGCCGATGGGGCAGCGTCTCTATCGGCCCCGTGTCGCTCGGCGACCGCCGGGACGCCCCGGCCGCCGTCGGCGACCTCGACCTCGCCCCCCGCGCGCAGCGCGCGCTACGCCGCGCCGGCCTGCTCCCGGGGGTGATCTGGTGAGGGTCCCCGCCTACCTGCTCCGCCACCGGGTCACCGTCGAGCCGTATCTCGGCGACGGCGCGTACGGCCCGCAGTACGGCCCGCCCGTCACCAACGTGCCCGCCCTGGTCGCCGCCGCCAACCGCATGCAGCGCGCCGCCGACGGCCGCGAAGTGCTCAGCACGACCACCGTGATCACCGCGCCGGACCTGAACTGTCCGCCCGGGTCACGGCTCACCCTGCCCGGCGGACGCACGACCACGGCGATCACCACAGCCGACCACAGCGCACCGGGCCTACCGGTACCCGCCTGTACGGAGGTGAGTTGCGAGTGACCGCCCGCGCCCGCCTCACATGGAACAGCGCCGCCGCCATACGCGGCACCCGACAGGGAGCGATCCGCGGCCTACGGCTCGCCGCCGAGCACGTGCTCGAACGCGCCCGCGCCCGCGTCCCGATCGAAGAGGGCACCCTCGAACGATCCGGCGTCGCGTCCGTCGACGAGACGTCCCTGACGGCCGGCGTCAGCTTTGACCAGCCGTACGCCGTCCGCCAGCACGAGGACATGACCCTTCGGCACGACGCCGGCCGCAGCGCGAAGTACCTCGAAGGCCCCTTGCAGGAAGAGGCCGGCACGGTCGAGGAGATCATCGCCGCGCAGGTGCGGAGGTCGCTCCGTGGCTGACCTGCTCGACGGCCTCGCCCGGTATCTGCACGGCCGCGACCTGCTCACCTACGACCCGGCCGGCCTCGCCGGCGACACGTTCGTCGAGACGATGCCGCCCACCCCCGACCAGGCCGTCGCCCTCGCCCTGTACGACGGCGCCCCACCGCAGGCCCGCGACGACGCCGACACCCCCCGCCTACAAGTGCGCGTCCGCGGCACCGCCGACCCCCGCGTCTCCCGCGCCCGCTGTACGGCCCTGTACCGCGCGCTGCACGGCCTCGCCGGCGTCGAGCTACCCGACGGCACTCACTTGATCCTCGCCGCAGCCCGCGGCACCCCGGCCCCGATGGGGACCGACAGCACCGGCCGACACGAGCACGTCGTGAATTTCGATCTTGACGTGTCCGGCCCCACCGACACCCCGTAAGGAGGCCCGCCCCATGGCAGGCAGCAGCAGGCCGATTGACGCTCGCGGCTGGATTTTCCAGGTCGAGGACGCCAACGCCACAGAGGAAACGTGGCTTCCGATCGCCGGACTGACCACGTTCACGCACAACCCCGGCGAGAACGAGGAGACGGCCGACACCACGGCGTTTGACTCCGAAGGCCATTACGAACAGGACGTGATGCAGAGGGGCGCCACCCTCGAACTGGAAGGTCAGTTCCGCATCGACAAGACGACCAAGGCCCAGGACGCCGGACAGGCGTACGTCGACGCCGAATGGTCCCAGCGTCTCGGAATCGAGTCACGGAACATGGTCCGGTGGCGGCACGAGACACAGACCAAGTGGGTCGTGTGGGAGGCCACCGTCACGCCCGGCGAGCAGGGCGGAGGCACCAACGAGAAGACCAGTTGGTCGGCGACCATCACCAGGTGTGGCGCCCCGACGTCCGCGGCGGTGGCCGGCTGATGACGACCGACACCACGGCGTACGACGACGACCTCGACGAGCAGGCGCCCGCCGCCGGCGACCCCGCCGACTTCGACGCGTTCTTCGCCGAGCAGGACACCAGCCGGCCCCGCGAGTCGTTCACCCTGTACGGCACCCGCTACGTACTGCCCGACTCTCTGCCCCTGATGTTCACGCTTCAGGCCGAGCGCGTGCAGGACAGCAACGACCCCAACGACGTGCGCAAGATGCTGGGGACGCTGTTCGGGGGCGACACCCTCGACACGTGGGCCGAGCACGGCATGACCGACCGACAGTTCGGAATCGTGCTGATCTACTCGGCCGCCAACGTGCGCACCCCCGGCAGCGTGACCATGCAGCGCGCCGCCGAGCTGCACGACGAGCAGGAGCGCGCCCGCGCCGCGGGAAAAGCCCCGGCGCCGAACCGAGCGGCGCGCAGGGCGAAGCCGAAGAACGGGAAGCGGCGGAGTTCTGGCAAGCGGTAATCCGCCATTGGCTCGCCATCGAGGGCGACCTGTCCCGCGAACACCAGGTGCGGCCGGCGGAGTTGGCCGCCATGTCCACCCGCCGGTTCGTCGCCCTGGTCGGCGCCCTGTCCCCTGACTCGCGTTTCGCGCGCGCATGGCGCCGCACACCGCGCCGCGCCGACTCGCCCGAGGACATAGCCCGGATCACGGGCCTACCGGCCCAGTAGCACCCGCACGCCCGGCACCACGGCCGGCACCACCCAAGGAGGTGAGGCCGTGGCGTTGACCGTGGGCGAACTGCTCGCCACGATCACCGTTGACGAGTCCGGCGTCGATGCCGGACTCTCCCGCGCCGAGCAGGCCGTACGCGCGGCCGGGACGACCATCGCATCGGACGCCGACCGCGCCGGCCGCCAGGCCGGGACCGCGCTCGGCGACGGACTCACCCAGGGCGCCGACGGCCGGATCAGGAACGCCCGCGGGCAGTTCGCCCAGGCCGGCGCCGACATCGGCGAGGCGACGGGCGGAAGTCTCCGGGAACGCCTGTCGGACAGCCTGAAAGTCGGCCTCGCCGGTATCGGCGTAGCCGCGGGCGCCCTGCTCATGACTGGCTTTGGCCAGGCCCTCGAACAGGGGCAGATCACCGGCAAACTCGGCGCCCAGCTCGGCGCGACGCCGGCGGAGGCCAAGAAGTACGGCGAGATAGCCGGCGCCATGTACGCCGACGCCGTCACCGAGGATTTCCAGGGTGCGGCCGACGCGATATCGGCGACCATGCGCGCGGGTATCGCACCGCCGGACGCGACCAATGCGCAGATTCAGAGCATCGCAACGAAGGTCAGCGACCTTGCGTCAACGTTCGAACTGGATCTCGGCCAGACCGCGAATGCGGTCGGGCAGATGCTCAAGACTGGACTTGCGAAGAACGGCACGGAGGCCCTTGACGTACTGACCAAGGGTCTGCAAAACATGGGCCCGCGGGCCGACGATATCGCCGACACTTTCAACGAGTATTCGACGATTTTCCGGAACATCGGACTTGACGCGACTACGGCCACGGGCCTTATGTCGCAGGGTCTCAAGGCCGGCGCGAGGGATACCGACGTCGTCGCGGATTCCCTGAAAGAGTTCCTGCTTACCGTGCAGGGTGGCGGGCCGGAAGTCGACAAGGCTTTCGCGTCCATCGGCCTGAATGGCAAGGAAATGCAGGCCGCCTTTACAGAGGGTGGCCCGAAGGCATCGGCCGCACTGGACAAGATCTTTGACTCTATGCGGCAGATCAAGGACCCTGCCGAACGCAACGCCCTAGCCGTGGCGCTTTTCAAGACCAAGTCCGAGGACATGCAGGCAGCGCTGTACGCGCTGGACCCGTCCAAGGCCGTCGACACGTTGGGGCAGGTCGGGGGCGCCGCCGGGAAGATGGGCGACAGCCTGCGGGACAACGCCGGCGTCAAGATCGAGGCGTTCAAGCGGGGCGCCATGCAGACGCTTACCGAGTTCATCGGTAACACCGTCCTGCCTGTCCTTACCTCGCTGTTCTCATTCGTGAGCGAGCACTCAGGGGTTTTTACAGCCCTCGCCGCGATCATCGCCGCAGTTGTCATTCCAGTGATTACCGCGCTCGGCATTCAGTCGCTCATTGCGGGCGCACAGATGGCGCAAGCGTGGATCGTCGCCATGGGTCCGATCGGATGGGTCGGCCTCGCGATAGCCGCCCTGGTCGTCCTGATCATCGCCTATTGGGACGACATCAAGAAATGGACGCTAGCCCTTTGGGACTGGTTCGTCGATAAAATCGTGTGGGCCAAGGATGCCGCGGTTAACGCGTTCCTGAACTTCACACTTATCGGCCTCCTGATCAAGCACTGGTCGACCATCAGATCAGGCGCCATAGCCGGATGGAACGCCGTTGTAAATTGGGTCAAGGGAATTCCCGGAATGCTGTATAACGCATTCCTTCGATGGACTCTTCTCGGCCTGATCATCAGCCATTGGCAGAACATCAAAACCGCCACGGTCAACAAGGCCGGCGAAATGGTGACGTGGGTCCGCGGCCTGCCCCAGCGGATCTCTAACGGCATCGGGTCCCTCAAACAGTTGTTGTACGGCAAGGGAACCGACGTCGTGCGCGGCCTGTGGAACGGCATCCGGTCCATGGGTTCCTGGCTCAAATCCACGTTGATCAGTTGGGCAAAGGACCTGATTCCGGGCCCGATTGCAAAGGCACTCGGCATTCACAGCCCGAGCCGCGTCATGGCTCGCAGCGTGGGCCGCTGGATTCCCGCGGGCGTCGTCAAGGGCATCCGGGCCGGACAGGGCGCCCTCGACCGCGTCATGTCCAACCTGGTCACCCCGCCCGCCGTCCCCCAGTTCGCCGGCGCCACCGTCGGCGCCTACGGCTCGCCGTATGCGTCATCGGGCGCGACTGTCCACGTCGAGCACTGGCACGCCGCCGAGAACGGCACCCCCGACGACAACGCGAAGGCCCTCGCATGGCTCGCGAAGGCAAGGGGGTGACCGTGGCGGCAGGAGACCAGGTCACCCGGCCGGGGCACGTGCAGTACGGCGACCTACTGCTCGGCCCCGGCACCCCCTACCGGTGGCGCTCCATCACCGGATGGGAAGACCTTCCCGCCCTCGACTCCGGGACCGTGGCGCGCGCGGACGCGCACGGCGCGTTCCCGGGCCGGCTGCTCGCGCAGGCCCGCACGATCACCCTCGACGGCATGGTCGTCCGGGCCCCGCGGGCGACGATCGGCGCCACCGTCGCCACCCTCAACGCCGGCACGGTGCCAGTCGAGGACGAGCGCCCGTTCGTCGCATGGCTCGACGAGCGCGGGCCCCTGCTCGCGTACGCCCGCGCCACCCGCCGCGCCGTCCCCGCCGGCCCCGGATACCGGCTCGGCACCATCACGGGCGCAGCGCTGGAGTTCCAAGCCACCGACCCGCGCCGCTACGAACTGACCGAGCGCAGCGTGTCGGCAACCCTGCCCATGTCCGAACCGGGCCTGTCGTGGCCGCTCGCGTGGCCCCTGGCGTTCGGCACTCCGGGCAGTACGGGCGCCCTGTCGACGCTGAATGCCGGCGACGCCGAGACACACCCGGTCGTGGAGTTCCGGGGCCCGATGACCCTGCCCGCCTTGACGAACCTCACCACGGGCGACGTGATCGAGTACGACCTCCCCCTCGCGGCCGGCGACGTGCTCAGCGTCGACACCCTCGCCGGGACGGTCGTCCTCAACGGCACCGCCTCGCGGATCTACACCGCGACCTCGCGCTCAGTGCCCGAGCAGACGTTCACGCTCGCCCCCGGCACCGCATCCCTCATCTTCCGCGCCGCGCCCGGCAGTTCGCCGACCGCGACGGCGACCGTGCGCTATCGCTCGGCCTACTGGTAAGGAGACCCCGCCTGTGTCCGTGCGTTCCGCATGGCTGCTGCCCCTCACGCAGACCCGAGAAGACACCCGCCTCTCGCCCACGGGCACGTTCGCGCCCGAGTCGGAGATACGCACCCGCGACGGCGTGATCGCCGGCGGGAACCCGTTCGCCGCCACGGGCGCGGGCGCGATGTCCCTACAGATCGGCGTCGGTCGCGCCCTGGTCCAGGGCACCGACGCCCAGGGCGCCTATCCGATCGCCCTCGACGCGCCCGAGGTCGTCACCTTCACCGACGGAAACGCACAGTTCGCCCGCGTGGACACGGTGGCGCTGCGCGTGTACGACCAACTGTTCGACACCAACGGGCAGAACCTCGCCCGTATCGAGGTGTTCATCGGCAATCCGGCCTCACCCCCCGTCGCCCCGACCCTGCCCGCGGCCTGTCTGCGCCTGTGGGACGTGACCGTTCCCGCGGGCGCCTCCGCGGGCGTGGGCGGTATCAACTGGTCGAGCGCCCTCGCCGACCGGCGCCGCTTCACCACCAGTTACGGCGGAATCATCCCCCAGGGGTACGGAACCAACTTCGCCGGCGCCTACAACGGCCAGTACCGCGACAACGGCAGCGGACTGGACCGCTGGAACGCCGTGGCCGGCGCGTGGCAGGCATACCCACCGACGCCGACCCGGCCCCTCAGCACGAAGCAGGTCACGGCCGCGCCGCTCAACACGACCGGCGCGTACGTCGACTTCACCGCCGCAGCGTGGCCGCGTATCGCCTTCACCGTGCCCCCGTCCGGGGCCGTGTTCGTCACCATCAGCGGGCAGGTATGCAACCGCTCGACCTCGGCCTCAACCGCGTGGATGACGTGGCGGGCGACCGGCGCCTACACCGAGGCGCACGGCGCGTTGAACGGCCTGTCAGGGCAGGCAAGCCGTGTGATCGCCTCGCGGCGCGTCTACCGCGACGGCCTCACCCCCGGCGGACAGGTGACCCTCATTCCGGGGTGGAACATCAGCAGCAACGCTGGCAGCGCCTCGGATGTGTTCGTGCAAGACGGACAGCTGACGGTCGAGTTGGTGCCGTAGACGTTTACTGACCATTGCCGCCCCCTATCGCGCGGTACAGAGCCGCCAAGGCGGCACACACACCCACGCTCCCCACGAACGTGATTCCACCTCGTTGAAGAACTTCAGGCCAGCTCGCTCCTGTCGACCACAGCCCCCACGCGACGACAACCGCGATCAGGGCAGCCGAGACCACCACGAGGCCAACCGCCAGCAAGCAAACAGCCGTTGAGTTACGCATTTCTCGTGCTCCACTGCTCGGAATGGGCATTCGCCCGGACCGTACCTCTAACAGCTCAGAGACCGACCAGTTCCAGTCCAAATGGCCAACCCACCCAGTCCAATTGGACGGAAAGAGAAATGTCCGTGCCGATCCTTTCCCCTCCGGCGCCGTACCGCCTCCTACTGTGCGATCTGCGCTCCGACCAACTGCTCGACGCCCTGCCCGTGCAGGGCGTCGCCCTCGACGACTACATCGGCAAGACCGGCCGGTTGACAGGCACCGTGCCGATTCCCAACCGCGCCATTGCCGAGCGGGCCCGCCGGGCGATCGTGCCGGGCCGAACAGCCGTGTGGGTCGAGCGGGGGCGCGAGATCTGGTGGGGCGGCATCCTGTGGACGCTCGCCCTCGCCTCCGATTCCCGCGGGTCTCTCGGCGCGCAGATCCAGGCCGGCGGGTGGGAGTCCTACCTGTACCGCCGGCTGTTGTTCGACACGCAGACCGCCGAGCAGGTCGACCAACTCGACATTGCCCGCGGCCTGGTCGACTACGTACAGAACACCCCCGGCGGGAACATCGAGATCACCTACGACACCGACATATCCGGCGTACAGCGCGACCGCGAGTACCTGCGTTACGACCTGCACAGCATCGGCGACCTGCTCGACGACCTCGCCGCGGCCGAGAACGGGTTCGAATGGCGCATCGCGTCGTTCCGGGACACCGACGGCCGCAGGGTCAAGCGGCTGCAACTCGGACACCCCATCATCCGCGCGGGCGCGTCCGAGATCGTGCTCGACCACCCCGGACCGGTCCTCACCTACACATGGCCCGTTGACGCCACGGCCAAAGCCAATGCGTGGCAGTCCCGCGGCGCGTCCGTGAACAGGAACCAGGCCGTCGAGTCCTACCCGCTCACCTCGCCCGTGCTGGTCGACGACGCCGATATCGCCGCCGGTTGGCCCCGCCTCGACGGATCGAGCGATTACACCACCGTCGAGGTACAGGCCACCCTCGACGGCCACGCCCGAGCCGACTGGACGGCCGCCCGCAATCCCGTGCAGATACCCGAGGTCGAGGTGTTGCTCGGCGGGAACATCACGCCCGCCCTGCTCGGCGCAACGATCCGCCTCCGCATCCGCGATCTATGGCACCCGACCGCGCTCGACGCCCTGTACCGCGTCGTCGGCCTGTCCATCAACCCACCCGAGCGAGGCCGCCCCGAGACGGCCAAGCTGTACTTGGAGGTGCCCCAGTGACCTACGTCCCCCAGGACGTACTAGACCGACTGTCGGCCCTCGAACGCGAGGTGCGGCAGCTCCGCGGCCGGGCACAAATGCGCCCCGCCCTTAACCAGATTCTCAACGGCGACGTACGGATCGGCGAGGGTGGCCGGCTGATCGCAGAGGCCCCGAACGGCAACACGATCTTCATGACCGGCGAGACCTCTCAAGGAGACTGGGCCGTCGGCATCGCCCGCCCCACCGATGGCACGGCCGCCCTTACCGTCGGAGACGAGAACAACGATTCTGGCGCCGGCCAAATGATCCGGATATGGAACCGGGACACCGGCGACCGGAACGTGATCCTGATGGATGACGCGTTCAGCGAGCGGTTCCTCGGTCGCCCGTGGATGCCCATTGGCCTGTACCCGACCGCGCGCCAGTCCTACACCGGCACCGCTTACGACACCGCATGGTGGGGCGCCAGCCCGGCACACAACGCCGTCGCCGTCATCGTCGTGTTCACGTACGCCGGAACCGGTGGCGGACAGGTCAAGGTCACGGCCACCCCGTCCGGCGACACCGCGCGGACGCTCGCCGAGTACGACGTCGCCGCGAACACATGGACACAGCGCACGATCGAGGTCCCCCTCGACCGCGTCGAGCTGCTGCAAACCGTCGTGTGGGACGTCAGCCACCGCGCCAAGACCAGCGGGCAGAACGTCGAGACCCGCCTGTACCGCGCCTACACCCGGAACACGTTCACCGCCGACGAGGCGCCCGCCGTGCCTGTACGTACCGCGGCCCGCGCCGCCGCCGCCGGCATCAGCGCCCCGCCCGACGAGGAGGTGTGACGTGCTGCCCGAGGGAATCCCCACAGTCCTGGTGACCGGCCGTTTCCTGTTCCCCGACGGCCGCCCCCTGTCCGGGCAGATCAGTTTCCGCGCCCCGTCCCTGATCACGTTCGGCGCGTACGACGTGATCCTCGGTGGACCGGTCGTTGTCCCCCTCGACGCCACGGGCGCGTTCGAGGTCGAGCTACCGGCCACCGACGCCCCCGGCATGAACCCGAGCGACTGGTCGTACCAGGTCGCCGAACAGCTCGCCGGCGTCGCCGTCAACCGCGTCTATCAGATCCTCTTGCCCGCCGCGACGCCCGCCGTCGACCTCGCCGACATCGCGCCGACCGACCCGACGACCCCGACCTACGTTGCCGTACGCGGCGACTCCGCGTACGAGGTCGCCGTGAAACAGGGGTTCGTCGGCACGGTCGCGCAGTGGCTCGCGTCCCTGGTCGGTCCGCGCGGGGCGCAGGGCGCCACAGGAGCGACCGGCGCCACGGGAGCGACCGGCCCGCAGGGACCGCAGGGCACCCAGGGACCGACCGGCGCACCGGGCGTTGTCCAGTCCGTCAACGGCAAGTCTCAGGCCGCCGTCGTGCTCGCCGCCGCCGACGTCGGAGCCGTCGCCAACAACGGCGGATACAGCCGCATGGACGGCACGTTGCACGTTGTCTACGCCGGCACCCAAGCCGACGTATTCAAGGCGTCGGACGCGACACAGTCGAAGTACACCGCCGTCAACAAGAACGCCGAGCTCATCAGCAACACGGCCGCTACGTTCGCCGACGTGCGAGTCGGGGGCACGGGCGCCACGTTCGGCGGAGGCACCGGCGGCATCCTCGCGTTCGCCAACGCCACCACGCCGCCCACGGCCAACCCCGCCGGCGCGCTCATGTGGGCCGAGGGTGGCGCGCTGAAAGTACGGCAGTCTGACGGAACCGTATTCACCGTCGGCACCGGAGGAGGCACCGCGCCGGTTACCTCCGTCAACACCAAGACCGGCGACGTTGTGCTCGCCGCGGCCGACGTCGGAGCCGAAGCCGCCGGTACGGCCGTCACCCTCAGCACCGCGCAGACGATCAGCGGAGCAAAGACGTTCAGCGCCGTACCGTCGAGCAGCGTCGCCCCGACCACCGCGAACCACCTCGCCCGGAAAAGCTACGTGGACGCCGCAGCGTTCGCCGGCGAGTGGTCGCCCGCCGACCACGGCCTCGCCGCATGGGCATTCGACCCCGCCCTCGCCGTATCGACCGGCCTCTATCCGGGGTCGGGACCGATGCGGGTAACGGCCGTCATCCTGCGCCAGACGACGACGATCAACCGAATCGTGTGGTTCGCCACCGGATACGCCGGCGGCCTGCAAACGGGATCGTGGGCCGCCCTCTACAACAGCGCCGGAACCCGCGTTGCCGCGACCGGCGACATGTCCACCGCGACCTACGAGCCGCCGGAGGAGCACGACGCCGGGGGCGGCACCATATCGAGCCCGCTCACGGCCGCCTACTCCGCCGCGGCCGGCATCTATTACGTGGTGTGGCGCATGGTCTACAACACGACCACGCAGGACGGGCCCATGTTGCTCGCCGCGGAGAGTGGCGCCGGCGCCCCGCCCAACCAGTTCGGTTACACCATGGTTCGCCGCTTCGGCGTCTACTCGACCGGCGTCGCCGCCGCCCCCGCCACGATCACCGTGACCTCGATGGAGAACGGCGCAAACCGCTTTTGGGTCGGCCTCGCGTAGATCGCCGCCCCCCTTCCACCACACGCCCGCGCACACCGCGCCGGGCGTTTTTTCATGTCTGGAGATTCCCCATGGCACGTATGCCCGGCGCCGAGTGGCGCCCGATCGCCGTCAACTACACCGACAACGGACAGGCCGAGGTGCGGGGCGTCGTCGTCCACATCATGGCCGGCACGTTCGAGGGCACCGACTCATGGTTCCGCAACAGCAAGGCCCGAGCGTCCAGCCACTTCGGCACCAGCAAGACCGGCCGACTCCGCCAGTGGGTCGACACGGCCGACCGCGCATGGGCGCAGGCCGGCGGTAACACGGCGTGGCTGTCCGTCGAGAACGAAGGGCAGGGGGGCGACACGCTCACCGACGCCCAGCTCGACCGCGTCGCCGAGGTACTGGCGTGGGCGCACGAGAAGTACGGCGTACCGCTCCAGGTGACGAACTCCCCGTCGGGCAAGGGTCTCGGGTATCACGCGATGGGCGGTAGCGCGTGGGGTGGTCACACGTCGTGCCCCGGCTCGCGGATCGTCGCCCAGCTCGCCGAGATCGTCGCCCGCGCGAAGAAGCTCGCCGGCGAGCCGGCCGCGTACACGCCGCCCGAGTTCCCGGCCGGCCTCGCCCCGAACAAGGCCAAGCCGAGCGCGAAGCCGCTTCAGCGCGCGTTGAAGGCCGCCGGATTCCTGGCGAAGTCGGTCGCGGAGGCCGACAACTACGGCCCGCAGACTCAGGCCGCCGTCGCCAAGTTCCACGACGCGCACCCGACGTACCGCGCCGCGGGCAAGAGCTACGACCCCGCCATCGGTCCGAAGGGGTGGGCCGCCCTGCACCGCCTCGCCTACGACAAGTAGGCCCCGCCGCGGCCCGGCCGCCGTGGCAAAACATCGCACCCCGCCCGCCCCGTCGGCACCGCGCCGCGGGGCGGGCCCCACATGAACAGGAGCCCCCCCCATGCAGTCGAAGAACACGCGCGCCGTCCGTACCGCGCTCCAGACGTTCGCCGCCGTTGTCGCGGTCGTGCCCGCGCTCGCCGCGGTCGTCGCCGATTCCGGCGACCTCGCCGTCGCCGCTCCGTGGCTGGTCGGCGCCGCCGCCACGGCCGCCGCGGTCGCCGGCGTCATCGCTCGCGCCATGGCCTCGCCCGTCGTCGAGGCCCTGCTCGACCGGTTCGGTCTCGGCCTGGTCGACGACGCCGAGGAGCCCACCGCGCCGTGACGACCCAGCCCTCGCCGTCCGATCCGGCCGCGGTCGCGCTGGAACTCGAACGCATCCGGAGGACGATCGAGGTCGGGTTCACCCGCACCGACGGCGCCCTCGCCCTGCTTGTTCAGCGCCACGACCAGACCGACGAAGCGATCAAGGAACACACCCGTCGCATCGACAACCACGACGGCCGCCTCGACACCGTCGAGCGCGGCGAAACCGAGCGCCAGAAGCGCAACGACGCACGGCTCGACGCCCTCGAACAAGCCCGCTGGCCGCTCCCGTCCGTGGCCGCCCTGGTCGCCCTGGTCGGCCTCGCCCTGTCCCTCTGGACGTTCGCCACCCACTCATGAGCAACGCCCCCCGCACGGCCAACTCCGGCCGTTGCGGGGGGCGTTCTGCCGTTCCGCCGCCTACGCTGCGGCGACCAGATCGCGGGCCCGTTCGTTGAAGTCGGCGACGAGCCGATGCCGGCCGAACGGCTGCATGCGCTTCTGTAGGTCTTGCACCGCCTCGACCGCGCGCGACGACTTCACCTGTCCCGACAGCTTGAGCGTCCGAATACCCGCGGAGTACGCGGCCTCAAGATCACGTCGTTGCAGATGAGACACGGCAAGCGCAGCTTGCGACATCGCGCCCCGGCGGGCCCGCTTCTGCATCTGCGCGTGACCGATGGACCGGCGGGCGTGTTCCTCCGCCGCCTCAGCCTCGCCCAGGTCGCGGAAGGTGTTCGCGTGCTCCCCATGCAGATAGGCCGGATCGATGAACGCCGCCCAGTCCGGTTCCTGGTCGAGGTCGACCCGCTCGTACGCCCGTTCCGACTGCACGACGGCATGCGCAGCCGCCGACTTCTCGCCGAGCAGCGCGAGCGCCCGCGCTTCAAGGCACCACAGGTCAGCCAGGCACGCCGCCGACGTGGCCCTCGCCAGCCCTTGACGGCCCGCCTGTGCCAGACGCCGCCCCTCGCTTGGGTCCCCGAGCAGCGTTGCTTGATCGGCCATCCCCGCGAGTACATGCGCGCCAAGGGCCGGATTCCGCGACTCCTCGGCAAGGCGTAGCGACTGGATCAAGTAGCGCTGCGCGATGCTGTGTTCGCCGTTGTCGTAGGCCATCCAGCCGAGTAGGTACGTCTGTTCCGCCGCCGCCTCGCACAGCGCGCGGCGCACGTCTTCACTGTGGGCGCGACGCAACAGCGGGTAGACATGGGCGTTCATGTAGTCGGCCAGCACCAGCCGGCCCGACCCTCCGCCCTGGAAGATGTCCATGCGCTGAAAGGTCGTGAACATGTTCTTCACCGCGGTTACGTCCTCAAGGCGTACCCGCGGGCCCGGTTCGGGTTCCTGATCGAGCGTGTTCAACAGCCAGTCCCGCGAGGGCCCGACCCCCGCGACGGCCGCAAACGGCGCGGCTGCAAGGAACTTTCGTCGGTCCACGTCAGCTCTCCCCAGGTCTGCGACGACTTCCACCGTAGCCGCGTAAGAGGAGTTGTACATGAGCGCAGCATCGGCCGACCCTGTGTCGCCGAACCCAAGATCGTAGGTCGTGACCCGGAATCCGAAGTGATCCGAAAACACAGCGGCGATGATGTCGGGCAGAGGGGCGCGCGGCTTTTCACCTTGGAGCCAGCACCGAACACGCGTCACATCAGGTGAAATCTGCGGCTGTTTCCACTGGATCGCCTTGGATTTCACGCGCCGCGCCAACTCCCCGCGGCTCATCTTCGACCGGTCCAGCCATTGCGTGAGCTTGTCGTTCGGCGCCTTCATCCTCAGCCCTTCTGCGACGGGGGGTAGCGGAAACGACACCCTTCGACACCCCCCTCGACGGTACCCCCGTTCTCCCCGCGCGTGTTGCCTAGTTCGAGGAACCATCCGGTCCGCGAACCGGGCCGCGACAGTCCACCCGTAAGGGGAGACGCATGATCGAACGACGGCGGGACACGGCGCCCGCCTGCTGCGCCCCTCCCATGGGCCCGCCCTCCGTCCTGTTGCTGGAAGGCGAGCCCAAATCAGCCAGTGCGGCACGCGAGTTCGTGCGCGAGTTCATCCGGCATCACGTCCCGGACGCGTCCGAGGACTACGTCGAAACGGTCGTCTTGGTGGCGTGCGAGATGGTCACCAACTCGATCCGGTACGGCACAGAGCCCGGCGACTCGTTGCGGCTCACGCTCGACGCCGACCACGTCCGCACCAGAGTGGAGGTACAAGACCCTGTGAGACGCCGACCACAACCCCGCCCAGAGTCCAGCAAACGCGACCGTGGGCGCGGCCTGATCATCCTCGACGCCTTATGCCTTGAGTGGGGCGTCGACGACGCCCCACTCGGCAAAACCGTGTGGGCGGAGGTGAAGGCATCATGACTTCACCGAGCCTGGACAGTCCCCCCGGTCCTGGATTCGTCGCCAGCGTGGCCGCCGCTACAGGCATCCACCGCCGGGGAAACTTCGCCCTCGCCCAGTTGCTCATCACCCACCCTGGACCGCGCCGCCAGGGCGAGACAACCGCGACAGTCGAAGGCGGCATGTGGCAACTCGCAACCGCGCTGCGCCTCGGCCCGGGTGATCAGGACCCGCCTGTGATCGGCGCACAACTCATGATCAGCCAAGGGCGCGTTGCACTGGACTACGGGCACGACCAATACGTCATGACGATCCCTCAGCCCTCGCAGGACTGGTTAGCACTGGTCACGGTGGGGGCTGCGTGCCGCATCTGCCTGGTTGTCGCCCCCCTTGCACTGGCCGCCGACCAAGCCGAGACAGACGCGCACATCCGCACCAGTCTCGCCCACGGTCAGCTCATGTGGGGGACCACGTTCGCCCGTCGGCGGTTCTGACCAACCACGACGGACGGGCCGCCCCGAGGTGGATTGGACCCCGGGCCGACCCGCTAGGGCCGAGCGTACAAGGCGCCGCGGTCGGCACACCGCCGACCGCGGCGCCGCTCGGCCCTGTCCCGGTCAAAGCACACCCGCCGCGACCGCGGCGCAGTCCTGCCCATCGATTGAGGGGAAGACAGGGTGACCACGTACCCCGTATCACCGAACACGGTCCTAGCGAACGCCCTCAGCCACGCTGAGGACGTCCTCACGCCCCGAGTCATCGCCGCCGCGGCCGAGCGCGTCGTGTTCGTCGTGGGGACCCAGATCAACGGGGCCCCGCACATCGGTACCTCTCTCGTGCAGTCCCTCACGTTCGCCACCGCGGCCCGTATCCGGGACAAGTTCGCCGTACCCACCGAGGTCCAGTTCGGCGCGCTCGACAACGCGCCGTACGCCATCGTCACCGATCAGGAGACCGGCCACCGCTACCAGCGGGCATACGCGCACGCCCTCGGCGAACAGGGCATCGCCGACCAGGTCGACACGCTGTACCGCCCCCTGTTCGCAGCCCTGTCCGAGCGGCTACGCGTCCCGTACTCCGTCGAGACCTACAGCCAGCAGCAGGCCGGCGAGCACTTTCGCCGTACGTGGCTGCGCGTGCTGCCGCGCATGGACGCCGCCCGATGGTGGCTCGCGCCGTCCTCCGGTACAGCACACCTCCGCGTTCCCTGCCCGCGGCCCGGGTGCGGGTGGGCCGAGAAGTACGCCCAGCGCACGCACGTCCAGCACGTCGACGCGGAACGGGCGACAGTCTCGGCCGTCTGCCTGCACCACGGCGACTACGAGGTCACCATCGACCCAACCGGCGAGGGGTACCTCGACCTCGCCACGCTCTACCGGAACCTGATCAAGGAACTCGCCGTCACCAGCACGCACGGCACCCTGTACGTGATGGTCAAGGGCGGCGACTGGGTGTTCGGCTCACACCTGGTCGACGGCGCCTTACAAGCCGTCGGCCTCACCCCCGGGCAACTGCCCGCCCGCCTCTTCTGCCCGCAGATCGTCAGCGACACCGGAGCCAAGCTGTCCAAGTCCCTCATTCGGGAAGGGCGCGCACCCTTGCCCGACGGCGCCGCCCCTTGGATGCTCGACACCCGGGACTGGCCCGGATCGTTACCCGAGTACGTCGACCGACTGCTCAACATGACCGAGGTCGTGCTGTCCGACCCCCGACACTTCTTCCGCTCGTACTCCGCCGGCGAACTCAACCGGATGATGACCACACCAGCACCTAGGAGCGTTCCCGCCCCATGACGGACACCGCCGCTCGCGTCCGCGAGCTGAACCTCTACCGGCGATACTTCGACCTGGTCGCCGCCGGCGAGAAGACGACCGAAGTACGGGTGAAATACCCGCACCTCGCCGACCTCGCCGCGGGTGACGTGATCCGATTCCGGATCAAGGGGACCGACGAGACGTGCGACGTGCGCGTACGAGAGGTCACCGAGTACCCCGATTTCGAGGCCCTGCTCGACGGCGAGGGACCGGCGAACGTCAACCCCACGGCAACCCGCGAGGAACAGCTCGCCAACATCCGCACCATCTACCCGCCCGAAAAGGAAGCGCTCGGCGCCCTCGCAATCAAGATCGAACTACTCGCACCCTGACGGCCGCGCCGCTCCTGCTCCCCCTCGGGGGCTGCGCGGCTCGGCGGACGGACGACGGCCCCGGTACCTACCGTGAGGTACCGGGGCCGTTCTCTGCCCGCATGACCTGCATGTTCCTTGCTGTCATTTAGAGCCACTGTCGTGGAAGAAGGGCAGGACGGCGAGGATGCGGTCGCCGGGGCCGGTGGGGACGGCGGGTTCCAGCTGGGCGAGGTTGGTGGCGATCTGCCGGTGGGTGAGCATCACGCCCTTGGGGACGCCGGTGGTGCCGGAGGAGTACGGCAGCGCGGCGACGTCCTCGGCCGGGTCGATGCCGACGGACGGTTCCGGCGCGGTGGAGGCGAGCAGGTCGGCCAGCGAGCGGTGTCCGGTGGCACTGTCGCACACGAAGATCTCCCGTATCCCGCCGGAGAGTTCGGCGGCCCGGCGGGCGGCCTCCAGCAGCGGACCGACGGTGACGATCCAGCGGGCGGCGCAGTCGCGCAGCTGCTTGGCGAACTCCTCCGGTGTGGCGAGCGGGTGCACGGTGGTGACGGTGGCACCCGCGCGGGTGGCGGCGTAGAACGCGGTCGGGAAGGCGATGGTGTTCGGGCTGTGCAGGGCGAGGACGTCACCCTTGGTGATGCCCGCGTCGGCGAACGCGGCGGCCAGGCGCCGGTGGAACCGGTCCACCTGCCGGTACGTGAGGGTGGTGCCGTCCGTGCCGTCGATCAGCGCGGGCCGGTCGCCGAACTCGGCCGCCCGGCCCAGCACGGCCTCGTGGATGGGCAGTTCTACGGGCACGACGGCTGCGTACTCGCTGCGGAACACGGTTCCTCCTCGCGCGGGACGCCGGTCAGTACGACTTGGGCAGGCCCAGGGTCTGGTGGGAGACGTAGTTCAGAATCATCTCCCGGCTCACCGGGGCGATACGAGCCACCCGCGCGGCCGTTATCAGGGAGGCGAGGCCGAACTCGCGCGTGAGGCCGTTGCCGCCCAGGGTGTGCACGGCCTGGTCGACGGCCCGCACACAGGCCTCCCCGGCCGCGTACTTGGCCATGTTGGCGGCCTCGCCCGCGCCCGTGTCGTCCCCCGCGTCGTACAGGTGGGCCGCCTTCTGCGTCATCAGCCGGGCCAGTTCGAGGTCGATGTGCGCCTGGGCGAGGGGATGGGCGATGGCCTGGTGGGCGCCGATCGGGGCCTGCCACACGGTGCGGTCCCGGGCGTACTCGACGGCGCGGCGCAGGGCGTAGCGTCCCATGCCGATGGCGAACGCGGCCGTCATGATCCGCTCCGGGTTGAGTCCCGCGAAGAGCTGCAGCAGGCCCGCGTCCTCGTCGCCCACGAGCGCGTCGGCGGGCAGCCGTACGTCGTCCAGGACCAGCTCGAACTGCTTCTCGGCGGCGCTGAGTTCCATGTCGATGGGGCTGCGCCGGAAGCCCGGGGCGTCGGTCGGGACGATGAACAGGCAGGGCTTGAGGCGTCCGGTGCGGGCGTCCTCGGTGCGGCCGACGACGAGGACCGCGTCCGCCATGTCCACGCCGGAGACGAACACCTTGCGTCCGGTGAGCAGCCAGTCCCCGCTGCCCGGGTCGCGGCGGGCGGTGGTGGTGATGCGGTGGGAGTTGGAGCCGGCGTCGGGCTCGGTGATGCCGAAGGCCATGGTGCGGGTGCCGTCGGCGATGCCGGGGAGCCAGGTCCGTCGCTGGTCCTCGGTGCCGAAGCGGGCGATGACGGTTCCGCAGATGGCCGGGGAGACGACGAGCATGAGGAGGGGGGAGCCGGCGGCGCCGAGTTCCTCCAGGACGATGGCGAGTTCGGTGATGCCGCCTCCTCCGCCGCCGTGCTCCTCGGGCAGGTTGACGCCGAGGTAGCCGAGTTTCGCGGCCTCCGACCAGAGTTCGGCGGGATGGGCTCCCTCGGCGACGACGCGGGTGATGTAGTCGCGGCCGTAGCGCCTGCCGAGGGCGGACACCGCCGCCCTCAGCGCCTTGTGTTCGTCGGTCTCGATGACGGGGCTCATGAGGCTCCTTGCTCCTGGGAAGGGGTTTCCTGCACGACCGCGAGCAACGTGCCCGGCTCCACCTGCCGGCCGGGGGTGACGTGCAGGGCGCTGAGCAGCCCCGTCACCGGTGCGGTGATCCGGTGCTGCATCTTCATCGCCTCCAGCCAGATCAGGGGCTCCCCGGCGCGTACGGCGGCTCCCTCGGCCAGGTGCTCGGCGATGCGGACGACCGTGCCGGGCATGGGCGCCAGGAGTGAGCCGGGGGCGTGCTGGACGGCGGGGGCTGGGAAGCGGGGCAGGGCGGTGAGGGAGGTGGAGTTGACGTGGACCTGGTCGCCGTAGCGGGCCACCTCGAAGGTGCGGCGCAGGCCGTCCGCTTCGAGGACGACCCGGCGCGGGTCGGCGTGCACGACCCGGACCCCGTCGGCCGCGAGGCCCTCCCGGGTGTGCCGGTAGTGCACCTCGTGCTCCTCGCCCGCCATCAGGTAGCGCTTGGTCTGCGGCTGGGAGGGCAGGTTGCGCCAGCCGCCGAACCGGGAGCGGCCGTGCGCGTCGGCGAGGGCGGCGGCGAGCGGGGCGTACGGGTCACCGGCGGGCGTGGTCAGGTCGGCGAGGTGGCGGTCGTAGAAGCCGGTGTCCATACGGGCCGCCTGGAACTCCTCGTGCCGCAGCGAGCGGACGAGCAGGTCGCGGTTGGTGACCGGGCCGTGGATCGCCGCCGCCTCCAGGGCGCCCGCGAGCCTGCGGACGGCCTCCGCGCGCGTGGGCGCGTGGGCGACCACCTTGGCGAGCATCGGGTCGTAGTGGACGCCGATGGAGTCGCCGTCGGCGTAGCCGGTGTCCAGGCGGACCCCGGACGGTACGGCGAGGCGGTGCAGGACGCCGGTCTGCGGGGCCCAGTCACAGGCGGGGTCCTCGGCGTAGAGGCGTGCCTCGATCGCGTGGCCCCGCGCGGGCGGCGGCCCGGACGGCAGGGGGTGGCCCTCGGCGATCCGGATCTGTTCGGCGACCAGGTCGAGGCCGAACACGGCCTCGGTGACGGGGTGTTCCACCTGGAGGCGGGTGTTCATCTCCAGGAAGTGGGGCGTGCCGTCGGCGACGAGGAACTCGACGGTGCCGGCCCCCACGTAGTCGACGGCGCGCGCGGCGCGTACGGCCATCGCGTACAGCTCATCGATGAGTTCGGATTCCAAACCCGGTGCGGGGGCCTCCTCGACGACCTTCTGGTGGCGGCGCTGGAGCGAGCAGTCGCGGGTGCCCAGCGGCCAGACCGTGCCGTGCGCGTCGGCGAGGATCTGCACCTCGACGTGCCGGCCGCGCTCGACATAGGGCTCGACGAACACCTCGCCGTCCCCGAAGGCGCTCGCGGCCTCGGCCCGCGCCGCCTCCAGCGCGCCGTCCAGCTCCTCGATCCGGCGCACGATCCGCATCCCGCGCCCGCCACCGCCCGCCGCCGCCTTCACCAGCACCGGCAGATCGGCCTCGGTGACCTCGGCGAGGGGCGCGACGCCCATCAGCTCCTTGGCGCGCGTCTTGGACGCCATGGCCTCGATGGCCTGCGGCGACGGGCCGATCCACACCAGGCCCGCGTCCAGGACGGCGCGCGCGAATCCGGCGTTCTCGGACAGGAAGCCGTACCCGGGGTGCACGGCGTCCGCCCCCGCCGCCACCGCCGCCTTCACCACCAGTTCGCCGCGCAGATACGTCTCGGCGGGCGCCGCGCCCGGCAGCCGTACCGCCGTGTCGGCCACGCGCGCGTGCAGGGCGTCCTCGTCGGCGTCCGAGTGCACGGCGACCGTCCGGATCCCCAGCTCGCCGCAGGTCCGGAAGATCCGGCAGGCGATCTCGCCCCGGCCCGCGACCAGTACTGTCGAAATCACGTGATCCCTCACATCCGGAAGACGCCGAAGCCACCGCGCGCACCCTCGTAGGGCGCCGTGTGGATGGCGGACAGGCACAGGCCGAGGACGGTGCGGGTGTCGCGCGGGTCGATGACGCCGTCGTCGTACAGCCGCCCGGACAGGAACATCGGCAGCGACTCGGACTCGATCTGCCGCTCCACCATCGCGCGCAGCGCCGCGTCCGCGTCCTCGTCGTAGGGCTGCCCCTTCGCGGCGGCCGACTGGCGGGCGACGATCGACAGCACGCCGGCGAGCTGCTGCGGGCCCATGACGGCCGACTTGGCGCCGGGCCAGGCGAACAGGAAGCGAGGGTCGTAGGCGCGCCCGCACATCCCGTAGTGCCCGGCGCCGTAGGACGCCCCCATGAGGACGGAGAGGTGCGGGACCCGCGAGTTGGACACCGCGTTGATCATCATCGCGCCGTGCTTGATGATCCCGCCCTGCTCGTACTCCCGGCCGACCATGTAGCCGGTGGTGTTGTGCAGGAAGAGCAGCGGGATGTCGCGCTGGTTGGCGAGCTGGATGAACTGGGCCGCCTTCTGCGACTCCTCGCTGAACAGCACGCCCCGGGCGTTGGCGAGGATGCCGACCGGGTAGCCGTGCAGGGCCGCCCAGCCGGTCACGAGGCTCGTCCCGTACAGCGGCTTGAACTCGTCGAAGTCGGAGGCGTCGACGATCCGTGCGACGACCTCGCGCGGGTCGAACGGGGTCCTCAGGTCGCCGGGGACGATCCCGAGCAGTTCCTCGGGGTCGTACCTGGGCGGCTCGGCCGGCCCGGGGTCGGGGTACGCCTTGCGGTGGTTGAGGCGGGCGACCACGCGCCGGGCCTGCCGCAGCGCGTCCCGCTCGTCGACGGCGAAGTAGTCCGCGAGCCCCGACACGCGCGCGTGCATCTGCGCGCCGCCCAGGGACTCGTCGTCGCTCTCCTCCCCGGTGGCCATCCTCACCAGCGGCGGGCCGCCGAGGAACACCTTCGCCCGCTCCTTGACCATGATCACGTGGTCGGACATGCCGGGGATGTACGCGCCCCCGGCCGTGGAGTTCCCGAAGACCACGGCGACGGTCGGGACGCCGGCCGCCGAGAGCCGGGTCAGGTCCCGGAACACGGCGCCCCCGGGGATGAAGATCTCCTTCTGGGAGGGCAGGTCGGCGCCCCCGGACTCGACGAGGCTGATGCAGGGCAGCCGGTTGGCGAGCGCGATGTCGTTGGCCCTGAGGGCCTTCTTCAGGCTCCACGGGTTGCTGGCGCCGCCGCGCACGGTCGGATCGTTGGCAGTGATCAGACACTCGACACCCTCGACGACCCCGATCCCGGTGACCAGGGAGGCCCCGACCGCGTACTCGCTGCCCCAGGCGGCCAGCGGGGACAGCTCGAGGAACGGCGTGTCCGGGTCGAGCAGCAGCTCGACGCGCTCGCGGGCGAGGAGTTTGCCGCGCTGCCGGTGCCGGGCGACGTACTTCTCCCCGCCGCCGGCCAGCGCCTTGGCGTGTTCGGCGTCGAGGTCGGCGAGCTTGCCGAGCATGGCCTCGCGGTTGCTCGCGCAGTCCGGGCCGTCGAGGTCCAGGGCGGAGCTGATGACCGTCACAGGAGGGCCTCCGGAATGTCCAGGTGGCGGGAGCGCAGCCATTCGCCGAGGGCCTTGGCCTGCGGATCGAAGCGGTGCCGGGCGGCGACGCCCGCGCCGAGGATGCCCTCGACGACGAAGTTGAGGGCACACAGGTTGGGCAGCACGTGCCGGGTGACGGGCAGGTCGCGGCTCTCGGGGATCAGTTCCCGGAAACGGTCGACGGTCAGCTCGTGCACCAGCCACCGCCAGGCCTGCTCCGACCGCACCCACACCCCGACGTTGGCGTTCGGGCCCTTGTCCCCGCTGCGGGCACCGGCGACCAGACCGAGCGGGACACGGCGGGTGGGGCCGCCCGGCGTGAGCGGGGGCGGGAGCGGCGGCTCCGGTGGATCCTCGGGCAGGGCGGTGGTGTCCCCGGCGGTGGTGTCCCCGGGCGGCGCGATCGGGACCCGGCGGCCGTCGTGGAGGACCGCCACGTGGTCGACGGCGCCCTGGGGGACGTAGACGTCCTCGAACACCCCGTAGGGGGCGCCCTCCCCCGGTGGGGCCAGCACATGGAAGCCGGGGTAGCTGGCGAGCGCCAGCTCGACGGCGGCCCCGCTCAGGGCTCGCCCGACGGTCCGCTGGTCCGGGTCGCGTACGACGAGCCGCAGCAGCGCGCCGGCGGTCTCCTCGGTCTCGGCGTCGGGCCGGTCGCCACGGACCAGCTCCCAGCGGACCTCGCGCGGCGGCGACTTCGCGAGCGCGTCGGTCATCTGCTCCCGCACCAGGGCGGCCTTCGCCTCGACGTCGAGGCCGGTGAGGACGAAGACGACCTCGTTGCGGAAGCCGCCCAGCCGGTTGCGGCCGACCTTGAGGGTCGCGGGCGGGGCCTCGCCGCGCACGCCCTCGACCCGTACCCGGTCGGGCCCGTCCCGGCCGATCCGTACGGTGTCCAGCCGTGCGGTGACATCGGGCCCCGGGTAGCGGGCCCCGCCGGTCTCGTACAGCAGCTGGGCGGTGACCGTGCCCACGTCGACGAAACCGCCGGTGCCGGGGTGTTTGGTGATGACACAGCTGCCGTCGGCATGGATCTCGGCGATCGGGAAGCCGGGCCGGCGGACGTCGCCCTCGCGGAAGAACGCGTAGTTGCCGCCGGTGGCCTGGGCCCCGCACTCCAGCACGTGCCCGGCCACGACGGCGCCCGCGAGCCGGTCGTACTCCCCCGGCCGCCAGCCGAAGTGGGCGGCGGCGGGCCCGGTGACCAGGGCCGCGTCGGTCACCCGCCCGGTGACCACGATGTCGGCCCCGGCCCGCAGGCACTCGGCGATGCCGGATCCGCCGAGGTAGGCGTGGGCGGCGAGGCTACCGGGGTGGGCGGCGGTGAGGTCGTCGCCCTCGACATGGGCGACCCCGACCGGGATGCCGAGCCGTGCGGCCAGCTTCCGTACGGCTTCGGCGAGGCCGGCCGGGTTGAGGCCACCGGCGTTGGTGACGATCCGCACCCCCCGCTCCCGGACGAGGCCGAGACAGTCCTCGATCTGGCGCAGGAAGGTGCGGGCGTACCCGGCGGAGGGGTCCTTCAGACGGTCCCGGCCCAGGATGAGCATGGTCAGTTCGGCGAGGTAGTCACCGGTGAGGACGTCCACCTCGCCGCCGGTCAGCATCTCGCGCAGGGCGTCGAAGCGGTCGCCGTAGAAGCCGGAGAAGTTGCCGACGCGCAGGGGGTCCGACGGGGGCGTCACCGGCCGGACTCCCGGGCCGGGCGTCCGGTGCCGGGCGGGCCGGCGAAGGCCTGGGCGATGTCGAGCCAGCGGTCGGCGTCGGGGCCGGTCGCCGCCAGGGCGAGGTCGGCGCGGTGCGCGCGCTGGGTGACGAGGAGGCAGAAGTCGAGGGCGGGGCCGGTGACGCGCTGGGGGGCGTCGGACGGTCCGTAGGCCCACAGCTCACCGGAGGGCGCGCGCACCTCGACGCGGAACTCCCCCTCCGGAACGCTCAGTCCGCGCACACCGAAGGCGAAGTCCCTGGCCCGCACCCCGATGCGCACCACATGCCGGAGCCGGCCGGTGGGTACGCGGACCACACCCAGGGTGTCCGCGACGTCCTGGCCGTGGGCCCAGGTCTCCATGAGGCGCCCGGTGGCCATGGAGGCGGCCGACATGGGTGGCCCGAACCAGGCGAACCTGCTGCCCTGGGGCGCTGTCCGCAGGGCCTCGTCGAGCGCGGCCCGCCCCTGCCGCCACCGGGCCAGCAGCTCGGCGGGCGGGATCCGGGCGCCCTCCTCGGCCGCTTCGTCGACGAAGGAGTCCGGCGCCGCGAGCGCCTTCCCCAGCACCTCGCGGAAACCGTCCCCGTCCGTCAGGGCGAGCAGGGCGGCGCGGTCCGTCCAGTGCAGATGGGCGATCTGGTGGGCGATGGTCCAGCGGGGCGCGGGGGTCGGGAGCGCCCAGCGCTCCGCGTCCAACTCGGCCACCAATCGGTCGAGTTCCGCGCTTTCCGCGCGAAGGTCGTGGAAGACGAGCGTCGGCGTCGGCTCAGACATGGGGGGAGCATGGCAGCGCCGAAAGAAACAATCAAGCGTGCTTGCATGGATTTACCGACGCACCTGGGTGCGCACCGCTCCGATGCTCGCCGCGACGACCAGGGCGATGGCGGCGGTCTGCGGGACGGACAGGGACTGGCCGAGGATCAGGAGGCCCGCCGTGGCCGCGACGGCCGGCTCCAGGCTCATCAGGACGGCGAAGCTGGAGGCGGGCAGCCGGCGCAGGGCGAGCAGTTCGAGGGTGTAGGGCAGGACCGAGGACAGCAGGGCCACGGACGAGCCCAGCGCGATCGTCACGGGGTCCAGGAGCCTGGTGCCCGCCTCCGCGACGCCCAGCGGGAGGAACAGCAGCGCCGCGACCGCCATCGCCAGCGCCAGGCCGTCCGCCTGCGGGAAGCGGCGGCCCGTACGGGCGCTGAAGACGATGTACGCCGCCCACATCGCCCCCGCTCCCACGGCGAAGGCGACGCCCGTGGGGTCGAGGCCGTCGAAGCCCCCGCCGCCCAGGAGGAAGACGCCGGCCAGCGCCAGGCCCGCCCAGAGCACGTTGACCGCCCGGCGGGAGGTGAGGACGGACAGGGTCAGCGGGCCGAGGACCTCCAGGGTGACCGCGGGGCCCAGCGGGATGCGGGCCACGGCCTCGTAGAAGAGGCCGTTCATCGCGCCCATGGTGATGCCGAAGGCGATCACCGTGCCCCAGTCGGTGCGGGAGTGCCCGCGCAGCCGGGGCCGGCACACCAGCAGCAGCACGACGGCCGCCGCGAGCAGTCGGAGCGTCACCACGCCCAGCGCGCCGGCCCTCGGCATCAGGGTCACCGCGAGGGCCCCGCCGAACTGCACCGAGATCCCGCCCGCCAGCACCAGTCCCACCGGCCCGAGCGAGCCGAAACGGCCCGGGGTGCGCGGCGGGCGCGGGACACGGGGGACACGGCGGATGCGGGGTGTACGCGACGGCGCGGGCGGGGTGGTGCTGGCGGTGCTCACTGGCGGTCCCGGAGGCTGCTCGATCAGAGATCGTGATCGTCTACCACGATGTACTTTCGAGTCCAGGGTAATGGACTTCACCCTCGTGGCACAGGGGACGGCCGTCGGCGGGCGCGGGCTGCACCCAGGCCGCGGCGGCCGCCTGCGCGGCGACGGCGGCAGGAGCGGTGTATCCGTTGAAGCTGTCGTAGCCGTACTGCGGCTGGGCCGGTGTGCGGGTCTGCGGCTGCGCCTGGACGCCGTACTCCCGCGCGTACGCCCCCTGCCCGGTCTCGAAGGACAACGGCATCCGCAGTTCGCCCGTGTCCATCACCGCGTTGTTCTGCGAGCGGTGCAGCCGGGAGTACGCGCCGCCCCGTGCGAGCAGCTCCTCGTGGCGGCCGGTCTCGACGATGCGGCCGCGGTCGACGACCAGGATGCGGTCGGCGTCCGGGGCGAGGTTGAGGTCGTGGGTGATCATGATGGTCGTACGGCCCGCCATCAGGCGGCGCAGCGGCTTCACCACCCGGCGGGCGGCCATCGAGTCCAGGCCCGTCGTCGGCTCGTCCAGCACCAGGACCGGTGCGTCGCGCAGGATCGCCCGGGCTATCGCGAGGCGCTGCAGCTGGCCGCCGGACAGACGGGCCGAGTGGGGGTCGACCCTGGTGTCGTAGCCGTCGGGGAGACGGACGATGAACTCGTGCGCGTCGGCCGCCCGCGCCGCCTCCTCGATCGCCCGGTCGCCGGCGCCGGGCCGTCCGCAGGCGATGTTGGCGCGGACGGTGTCGTGCAGGACCAGGGTCTCCTGCGGGAGCAGGGTCACATACCCGCGCAGCCGGGACAGCGGCAGGTCGCGCAGCGGCACGCCGTCAAGGAGCAGCTCGCCGGCGTCCGGGTCGTAGAAGCGGAGGAGGAGCTTGGACACCGTGGACTTGCCGGCTCCGCTCGGCCCGGTGACGATCACCAGTTCGCCGGGGCTGACCGTGAAGGAGAAGTCCCGCAACGCCGGCTTGCCGGTGCCGGGGTAGCCGAAGGAGACGTTCCGCACCTCGATCGCGCCGTCCGGGCGGCCCGTGTCCACCGGCCGCCCGGGATCGGTGACCGAGGGCCGCGCGTCCAGGATCTCGATGAGGCGTTCGGCGCCCGCGGTGGCCGCGGTGACGGTCAGGCCGAGCTGGGCCAGGCCGCGCACGGGCGGGTAGAGGTAGCCGAGGAACGCGGCGAAGGCGAGGAGTTGGCCGAGTGTCATACGGCTGGTGGAGATCTCCCAGGCGCCGATGCCGATCACGGCGAGCACACAGACCGTCTCGATGACCTGGACGAGCTGTTCGTAGGCCTCGTTCAGCCGGGTGGACCGCACCGAGGCGCGGAACCAGGCGTTCGCCTCCTCCCCCAGGCGCCGGCGTTCCGCGTCACGGCGGTCGTAGGCCTGGGTGAGGACGATGTTGCCCAGCGACTCCTCGACCACCGACGTGATCGCTCCGTCGGCGGCCCGGCCCTCGCGGGAGACGTCCTTGATGGAGCCGGAGAAGCGGCGGGCGGCCAGCCAGAAGAGGGGCGCGAGGACGAAGGTGGCGGCGGCCAGGTCCCAGCGCAGCCAGAACGTGGCGGCCGCGTAGAACAGGGCGGAGAACGCCGCCGAGGCGGCGCCGACCAGCCCGGACACGACCATCGTCTCGATCGCCTCGACGTCGCCGGTCAGCCGGGAGAGCAGATCGCCCTGGCGGTGGCGCTGGAAGAAGTGGGGCGGCAGTTGCTGCACATGGTCGAAGACGTGCTCGCGCAGCCGCATCACGAAGCGTTCGGTCGCCCACGCGGCAAGGGAGTTGCCCGCGTACGCGACCAGCGCGCCGACCACCGCGACGCCCAGCCATTGCGCGGCCGGGGACCAGAACGCCGCGAGTGAGCCCTGCTTCAGGGCGTGGTCGGTGAGGTCTCCGAAGAGCAGGATGGCCTCGGTCTCGGCCAGCGCGGCCACGACCGTGCACACCCAGACGGCCAGCAGCCACCGGCGCAAACCTCTGGTCAGCGGCCAGAAACGACGGAAGGCGGTGCGTGCGGGAATGGTGGGGGTCTCCTCGAAGTCCTCGAATCCCTCGGAAGCCCCGAAGGCTCCGGAGTCGCCGTATTCGTTTTCCCCGGAACTGCCTTCACCCATACCCATTTCGCATTCCCTCCGCTTCCCGTTCCTCGGTGCTCTTTGATTCGGGAATTCGGGAAGAGGGCCGACGGTGCACCATCGACCCCCTTTCCCTCAGCGCTGGATCAGTGGCCGGGGCCGTGGCCGGGCAGCGGCTTCGGCAGCGGCTTGTGCGCGTGCTTCTTCGGCTTCGCCGGGGGTGGCGGGGGAAGCTGCTTCGACTTGGGCTTCGGGGGCAGCGGGGCAAGCTTCTTGAAGCTCATTCCGACTCCTAGTTTTTCGCAGTTCTGTGGTTCTCAGTTCCGTGTCCGAGAATTCCGCGTCCGGCTCTCGATATCCAAGAACTTACACGCTCCCCGCACCCCCGAACGGCAAAAATGGCAAAGGGCCGCTGTGAATACCTTTGGAAATCCTGGGAGTTGGTTGAGCGAGCTGCTCGCGGGAGATCGGTCACTTCACGCCCCCTCCTTCTCCAGTGCCCGGGCCAGTACCTCCGCCAGGTGTCGGCCGCGTACGCCGGCCAGTTGCTCCAGTTGGGTTCTGCAGGAGAAGCCGTCCGCCAGGACCACCGTTCCCTCGGCCGCCTCCCGTACCGATGGCAGCAGCTGTTCCTCCGCGCAGGCCGTCGACACCTCGAAGTGGCCCCGCTCGAAGCCGAAGTTGCCCGCGAGGCCGCAGCAGCCGCCGCTCAGTTCGCCGGTGAGGCCCGCCGCCGCTCGCAGCCCTCGGTCGGCCGCGTCGCCCAGGACCGCGTGCTGGTGGCAGTGGGTCTGGCCGACGACCGGGCGGTCCAGGGCGGGCGGCCGCCAGTCGGGGGCGTGCCGCTCCAGTGCCTCGGCGAAGGTCAGCACCGCCGACGCCAGCCGGGCCGCGCGCGGATCCCCGTGCAGCAGCTCCGGCAGGTCCGCGCGCAGGGCCGCCGCACAGCTCGGTTCCAGGACGACGACCGGGGCGCCGGTGCGCAGGGCCGGTTCCATCAGGTCGAGGGTGCGGCGCATGACCGCACGGGCCCGGTCGAGCTGGCCGGTGGAGACATAGGTGAGGCCGCAGCACACCCCGCCCCGCAAGGGCGGTGCCGGTGGCAGCGCCACCCGCAGTCCGGCCGTCTCCAGCACCCGCACGGCCGCCCGGCCCACCGAGGGTGACAGATGCTCGGTGAAGGTGTCGGGCCACAGGACGACCAGGTCCCCGGTTGCGGCCCCGGTTGCGGCCCGCCGGTGCCCGCGCCACCAGCGGCTGAACGTCTCCCTGGGCAGCCGGGGCAGCTCCCGCTCGGCCGCGATCCCGCCGAGCCGTTTCGCCGCCGGCGCCAGGGGCCGTACCGCCGCGAGGGCGTTGACCAGCCAGGCGGTGCGCGTGCCGGACACCCAGCGCAGCCACACCGGCAGCCATCCCATCGTGTAGTGGGCGGCCGGACGGCGCCGCCCCCCGTAGTGGTGGTGCAGGAACTCCGCCTTGTAGGTGGCCATGTCGACGCCGACCGGGCAGTCGGAGCGGCAGCCCTTGCAGGACAGGCACAGGTCGAGGGCGTCCCTGACCTCCGTCGAACGCCAGCCGTCCGTCACCACCTCGCCCGCGAGCATCTCGTGCAGCAGCCGCGCCCGCCCGCGCGTGGAGTGCCGCTCCTCACCGGTCGCCCGGAACGAGGGGCACATGACGGCGGGGCCGGCCGCCGTCGTCGTACGGCACTTGGCGACGCCCACGCAGCGGCGGACGGCCGCCGGGAAGTCGCCGCCGTCGGCCGGGTAGCCGAAGGCCACGTCGACGGGCTCGCGCGGGAGCACCGAGAAGCGGAGACCGGTGTCGAGGGGCGCGGGGCGGACCAGCATGCCGGGGTTGAGCAGGTCGTCGGGGTCCCAGACGGCCTTGGCGCGCTCGAAGAGGGCGACCAGTTCGGCGCCGTACATCCGGGGCAGCAGTTCGGCGCGGGCCTGCCCGTCCCCGTGCTCCCCCGACAGCGAGCCGCCGTGCGCCACCACCAGGTCGGCCAGCTCCTCGGAGAAGCGGCGGAACCGTCCGACGCCCGCCTCGGTGAGGAGGTCGAAGTCGATGCGGACGTGGATGCAGCCGTCCCCGAAGTGGCCGTACGGCGTGCCGCGCAGTCCGTGGGTGGTGAGCAGCGACCGGAAGTCCCGCAGATAGGCGCCGAGCCGGGCGGGCGGCACCGCGCAGTCCTCCCAGCCGGGCCAGGCCTCGGAGCCGTCGGGCAACCGGGTCGCCGTACCGCTCGCGTCCTCGCGGACGCGCCACAGGGCCCGCTGGGCGGCCTCCTCGGTCACCACCAGGGAGTCGACGACGTCGGCCGCGCGGACGATCGCCTCCGCACGCGCGCGTGCCTCACCCGCCGACTCCCCTCCGGTCTCGACGAACAGCCAGGCCCCGCCCCTGGGCAGTCCCGCCGGGGAGGGCACCAGGTCGGCCGCCATGCCCTCCACCGTCAGCGGACCGAACGCCAGCAGTCCCGCGGCGGCCCCGGCGGCCGCGCTCTCGTCGCCGTATCCCAGCACGGCCACGGCCCGCGCGCGTGGCGCCTCGACCAGACGCACCACCGCCTCCGTCAGCACGCCCAGGGTGCCCTCCGAGCTGCAGAAGGAGCGGGCGACGTCGGCGCCCTTCTCGGGGAGCAGCGCGTCCAGCGCGTACCCGGAGATCCGGCGGGGCAGCTCCGGGAAGCCGGTGCGCAGGCGCGCCAAATCACCCTCGACCAGGGCGCGCAGGCCGTCCGGCGCGCCGGCCCAGTCCCGCCCGAGCCGCAGCCGCTGCCCGCGCGCGGTGACGACGGCCAGCTCCCGCACACTGTCCGCCGTGGTCCCCCAGGCGACCGAGTGCGAGCCGCAGGAGTTGTTGCCGATCATCCCGCCGAGGGTGCACCGGCTGTGCGTGGAGGGGTCCGGGCCGAAGCGCAGGCCGTGCGGGGCGGCGGCCTCCTGGAGCCGGTCCAGGACAAGACCCGGCTGGACGACGGCCGTACGGGTGGCCGGATCCAGCTCCAGCAGCCGGGCCATGTGCCGGGTGAAGTCCAGGACGACACCCGTGCCGGTCGCCTGTCCCGCGATCGAGGTGCCCCCGCCGCGCGCCACCACCGGCACCCCGCGCGCACGGCACACCTCCAGCACCGCGGCCACGTCCTCGGCGTCTCTCGGGGCCACCACCCCGAGCGGCACCCGCCGGTAATTGGACGCGTCCATGGTGACCAGCGCCCGGGAGGTGACGTCGAACCCGACCTCGCCCCGGACGGCCGCACGCAGCTCCGCCGCCAGATCCGTCATGCGTCCCAGAATGCCCGACGGCCACGGAGAGTGACGAAAGTTTTCCACAGATCAGCCGTGATGGTCTTACAACCTCACAAATCCATGACCGCTTGGGTGACCACACCAGGAGCCCGTCCATGGCCTGGAAGAGTCGTCTCATCGAACGGACATGGTTCCGTCCGGTTTCGTATAGGAGATACCCTCCGGCTCGTGGCCGATATCGAGATCCCCGCTGACATCAAGCCCGCCGACGGACGCTTCGGCGCGGGCCCCTCCAAGGTACGCACCGAGGCGCTGGACGCCCTCGCCGCGACCGGCAGCTCCCTGCTCGGCACCTCCCACCGCCAGGCCCCGGTCAAGAACCTCGTCGGCCAGGTCCGCGAAGGCATCAGCTCCCTCTTCTCCCTCCCGGACGGCTACGAGGTCATCCTCGGCAACGGCGGCTCCACCGCCTTCTGGGACGTCGCCACCCACGGTCTGATCGAGAACAGGTCCCAGCACCTGAACTTCGGCGAGTTCTCCTCCAAGTTCGCCAAGGCGGCCAAGCTCGCCCCCTGGCTGGCCGAACCCACCGTCATCGCCGCCGACCCCGGCACCCACCCCGAGCCGCGGGCCGAGGCCGGCGTCGACGTCTACGCCTTCACGCACAACGAGACCTCCACCGGTGTCGCCATGCCGATCAAGCGCGTGGCCGGTGCCGACGAGGGCGCCCTGGTCCTCGTCGACGCCACGTCCGGCGCCGGCGGCCTCCCGGTCGACGTCTCCGAGACCGACGTCTACTACTTCGCCCCGCAGAAGTCCTTCGCCTCCGACGGCGGCCTGTGGATCGGCGTCTTCTCGCCGGCCGCGATCGAGCGCGCCGAGCGCGTCCACGCGTCCGGCCGCCACGTCCCGGAGTTCTTCAGCCTCCCCACGGCGATCGACAACTCACGCAAGAACCAGACGTACAACACCCCGGCCCTCGCCACCCTCTTCCTGCTCAACCAGCAGCTGGAGTGGCTCAACGGCCAGGGCGGCCTGAGCTGGTCCACCGCGCGCACGAAGGACTCCTCGACCCGCCTGTACAGCTGGGCGGAGGAGTCGAAGTACGCCACCCCGTTCGTCTCCGACCCGGCCAAGCGCTCCCAGGTCATCGGCACCATCGACTTCTCCGACGAGGTCGACGCGGCGGCCGTCGCCAAGGTGCTGCGCGCCAACGGCATCGTCGACACCGAGCCCTACCGCAAGCTCGGCCGCAACCAGCTGCGCATCGCGATGTTCCCGGCGATCGACCCGGCGGACGTCGAGGCGCTGACGAAGTGCGTCGACTACGTGATCGAGAAGCTGTAGCCCGTCGGGACACGACGACGAGGGCGCCCGTTGCACGTGCACCGGGCGCCCTTCCTCATGCCCTCCTCACGTCGCCGTGCAGCTCAGGCTCGGCACGCTCCCGCCGCCCGGGGCTCCGCCGAAGCCGAAGCTCGTCGAAGCGCCCGCCGCCACGGCCCCGTTCTGAGCGGCGTTCACGGCTGTCACCGTCGCCCCGCTCTGGGTGTACGTGGCGTTCCACATGTTCGACACCTGCTGCGACCCGTTCCAGGTCCAGGTCACCTTCCAGGAGGTCAGCGCCGTGGTGCCGGTGTTCGTCACCTTCACGTCGGCGTTGAAACCGCCGCCCCAGTCGCTGGTGACGGTGTAGGCGGCGGCGCAGGCGGCCGTGCTCCCGCCACCGCCGCCCCCGCCGTTCCCCCCGCCGCCCGTGCCCGGGAACAACGGCGCCTTGATGCTCGCCAGATACCCGTCCTTCACGGTGTCCACGGTGGTCCAGTCGTCCTTCAGGATCCCGCCGGTGTCGCCGGAGTTGGGGTTCCAGGACCAGAAGGTCCAGGAGAAGCTGTCGGCGCCGTACGTCGACGTGGGCCGGAGGTAGCTCACCAGGGCGGCCAGCCACTTCTGGTCGACGGCCGACTGGAGGGTGGTGCCGAACTCGCCCACCCACACGGGCGCGATGTTCTGCTTGAACAGGTAGCCCCAGTACTTGTCCCAGACACCCGGCATGTTGGCCGGGAACGACGGATCGCTGAACCAGCTCTGCTGGGCGACGCTGGTGGCGTAGTCGTGGGCGGAGTACACCACCCGGTCGGCCACGCTCAGCTGCACGGGGTACTGGCCGGCGCCCATGAGGTTGCCGCCCCACCAGCCCGAGACGCCGTTGTACGACTGCACGCCCTCGACGAAGATCAACAGGGCCGGGTTCACGGAGAGTACGGCGTTGCCCGCGCGCTGGGCCGCGAGGCGCCAGTCGGTGGCCTGGTCGCCGCAGCCCCAGCAGGCCGGATCGTGCGGCTCGTTGTGCAGGTCGATGCCGATGACGGTGGAGTCGCCCTGGTAGCGGGTCGCCAGCGACTTGAGGTCGGCGATCCAGGTCGACTCGGGAACGGACGCGGTGTACCAGAGCGCGGACTGGCCGCCGGAGTCCGGGCGGTGCCGGTCGAGGATGACCTTCAGGCCGTCCTGGCCGGCGTACGCCACGATCCTGTCCATCACCTGGAGCGAGTTCAGGCCCTGGAGATCGGTGTTCTTGCCGCTGGAGAAGTCGATGCTGTTGGGGACGGTGCCGCTCTTGAAGATGTCGTCGCTGTAGGGCAGGCGGATGGTGTTGTACCCCAGCGACCTCATCTGGTCGATCATGCTTTTGTAGTCGCGGGACCAGAGGCCGTGCACGACGTGGTTGGCGGTCTCGAAGCCGAACCAGTTGATCCCGGCGATACGCACCGGCTGCCCGGCCGCGTCGAGGATCTGCCGGCCGCTGGTGTGCCAGTAACCGGCCCCGGCGGCGGTGGAAGCGGCGGGTACGGCGGTGGGGGCATGGGTGGCGGTCGGGGCGGCGGTGGCCGCGTGTGCGGTGTACGTGCCGGCCAGGGGCAGGAGGAGCGCGGCGGCGGCAGCACACAGCGCTCTTCGCAAGCTGCGGAACATGTGCCTGTTCCTCTCGGGGAGGCGCGGCCCCGGAACGGATGGGAGCGCTCCCATTCACCGCGCACCACCCAGAGAACCCATACACCATGACCACGTCAAGACATCGCGCTCGCTCAGGACTCGCGCCGCGACCGTCGCGACCGCCTCAGCCGCCCCAGCCCGAGGAGGACGAGGGCGCCGAGGGCGACCGCGACGGCGCCGGCCTTGACGCCGCCGCCGATGGAGCCGACGGGCCCGCTGCCCGACGCCGGACTCCCGTGCGCCGGGGGGGAGTCGGCGGACGAGGAGGACGCCCCGCGGGGCGCGTCCTGGGCCTGGACCGGACTGTCCTTGCCCTCACTGCCGTACAGCAGCCTGGTCCCGTCGAGGGAGTACGTGACGGACTCGCCCTGCTGCTGCAGCGGCACGTCGAGCCGGCCCCCGCGTCTGATCCTCCCGCCGTTCCAGTCGTAGTAGATGCCGCCGAAGTAGCCGCGCACGGCGAGCCGGCGGCCGTCGGGCGAGAGGGCGGCGTCGGTGGCCCAGAGGTCGACGGTGGCGACGGGCCGGAAGATGTTGGTGCCCGAAGTGGAGAGCCTGGACGGTCCCTCGAAGAGGTGGCCGCCGTTCTCGTTCTTGTCGATGATGTAGACGCGCCCGGTCTTCGGATGGACGATCAGCGACTCGGCGTTGCGGGGGCCGTCGGAGTACTTGACGACGTACTGCGTGGCCCGGACGGTCTGGTCCTTCAGCACCTTGGGCTCGGGCAGCCGGTAGATCCAGACGTAGGGCCAGGTGCCGCCCAGGTTGTCCCCGATGTCCCCCACGTAGATCTGGTTGCCGGGTCCGATGGAGATGGCCTCGACGTCACGCGGGGTGCCGATGCCGCTCAGGGTGACGGTGGCGACCGTCTTTCCGGTCCGGCTGTCCACGGCGTAGATGTACGGCCCGTCGCCGCTGTCGTTGTGCGTCCAGTAGACGCCGGGGTGCAGGTGCGAGGCGGCGAGGCCGCTGGACTCGGCGATGCGCGGATCCTTGATCGTGAAGCTCTGGGCGCCCCCGCCGTCGGAGGCGGCGGCGACGGAGACGGAGGCCGAGGCGGGGAGGGCCAGGGCGCCCATGAGCAGCACTCCGGTGACTCCGGCGCGGAGGGCGGGGGATCGACGCATGGCCCAAGCGTGCCATCCCCCGGGCGTGTTCGGACGTGCCGGGTGGTGGCGGGCCTCACACCCCGTCGGCCGCCGTGATCGTCCATCATGAGCGGATGCTCAGGTTCATGCCCGTAGGTGACTCCATGACGATCGGGAGCGCGGGTGAACACACCTGGCGTCACCGGCTGTGGCAGCACCTGTCCGCCACCTACGACGGCCCGTTCACGTTCGTCGGCCCGCGCGAGGCGCTGTACGAGAAGGCGACGGACAGCGCGACCTCGTACGAGTACGCCGATCCCGGCTTCCCGCGCGGCCATCTGGCCGGCTGGGGCGAGGGCTGGGTGCACATGGCCCCGCTCATCGGCGAGGCGGTACGGGGGCACCGGGCGGACGTGCTGCTGGTGTCCCTGGGCCTGATCGACCTGGGCTTCTACACGAGCGCGGAGCAGACGGCGGAGAACGTACGGGAGTTCGTGGCCGCGGCGAGGCAGGCTCGGGCGCACGTCCGGATGGTCTTCCTGCCGGTGATCCACAATGTGCGGGCGCGGGAGAACGCGTCCTTCGCCGAACAGGTGTCCCGTTTCAACGAGCTGCTGGCGAAGACGGTGTCCGACCTGGACGAGCCGGCCTCGCCGCTGCTGCTGGCCTCGGTCCCCGAGTCGTGGGACATCGACACCGACACGTACGACGGCACCCACCCCGACGCGAGCGGCGAGCGGAAGCTGGCGGGGGCGTTCGCGCGGGCGATGTGGCAGGGGTGGGGGGTCGGCGGAGATCCCGACCTGTCCTGGTGACCGTGCGTATCGTTGTACCGCGCGGCTGCACCTGTCCGTGGGGCAGCCAAGGAGGAGCGCCACGATGACCGTCCTTGAAGACAGGATCGAGATGGCCGACGCCGACGCGAACACCGAGCGCTTGGACGAGTGGTTCGAGCGGCTTGAGCGGATGCCCGTCCCCGAGGGGTACAGGGTCGAGATCGTCGGGGGCAACGTCCATATGACGCCGCAGCGGGACACTCACTGGATCATCATCCGCCGAATCGTGCGGGCGCTGGAGGACAAGTTCGGGCTGGATGTCAAAGCCTTCTCGGACGTCCGGATCGACTTCCCAGGCCATGAGAACGGCTTCTGCCCGGACGTCGCCCTGCTCAAGGACTCGGCGAAGAAGGACGACACAGGCCGCTGGCGGTACCAGGACGTCGAGTTCGTCGCCGAGGTCATCTCCCAGGGCACCGCCGCCAACGACTACGGTCCGAAGAGGATCGCCTACGCGGAGGCCGAGGTCCCCCTCTACGTCATCGCCGACCCCTACCAGGGCCGGTGCCACGTCTACACCGACCCCAAGGACGGCGACTACGCCGACCCGGTGAAGGTGGACTTCGGCACCGACGTCGACCTGACCGGCACGGTGGTCGACCTCGTCCTCAACACGGAGAACTTTCCACGCGACTGACCGCCCGCCTCCAACTGCCCTTGCATAGAGCGCACTCCAAGCCGTTGGCTAGGTGGTCATGAAGTACACGCAGCTCGGACGCACCGGACTCAAGGTCAGCCGACTCGTCCTCGGCACCATGAACTTCGGCCCCCAGACCGACGAAGCCGACAGCCACGCGATCATGGACGCGGCGCTCGGCGCCGGCATCAACTTCTTCGACACCGCCAACGTCTACGGGTGGGGTGAGAACAAGGGCCGTACCGAGACCATCATCGGGAACTGGTTCACCAAGGGCGGCGACCGGCGCGACAAGGTCGTGCTCGCCACCAAGGTGTACGGGAACATGGCCCCCGAGGGCGACCCCTGGCCCAACCACGACAAGCTCTCCGCGCTGAACATCCGGCGCGCGGTCGACGCCAGTCTCCAGCGGCTGCGGACCGACCACATCGACGTCTACCAGTTCCACCACATCGACCGGAACACCCCCTTCGAGGAGATCTGGCAGGCGATCGACGTCCTCGTGCAGCAGGGCAAGATCCTCTACGCCGGGTCCAGCAACTTCCCCGGCTACAAGATCGCCCAGGCCAACGAGGTCGCCGCCCGGCGCGGCGGCACCATCGGGCTGGTCAGCGAGCAGTGCCTGTACAACCTCGCCGAGCGTCGTGCCGAGATGGAGGTCATCCCGGCCGCGCAGGAGTACGGGCTCGGGGTCATCCCCTGGTCGCCGCTGCACGGTGGTCTGCTCGGCGGCGTGATCAAGAAGGAGGTCGAGGGCGGGCGCCGGGCCGGTGGCCGGGCCGCCGACTCCCTCGCCAACAGCAGCATCCGCGCCCAGATCCAGGCCTACGAGGACCTGCTCGACAAACACGGCGTCGAGCCCGGCGAGGCCGCCCTGGCCTGGCTGCTCACCCGGCCCGGCGTGACCGGTCCGATCGTCGGTCCGCGCACCGCCGAACAGCTCGACTCGGCGCTCAGGGCCGTGGAGCTGGAGCTGAGCGAGGAGCTGCTGGCCGGCCTTGACGAGGTCTTCCCGGGGCCGGGCCCCTCTCCGGAGGCCTTCGCCTGGTAACCGGCCGACGCCGGCCACGCGACGGCGCGGCGGCGGTCCACGGCGCAGCTACCTGCCGACCGCCGCCACCGCCACCACCACGAACAACAGCACGAGCACACCGGCCATGATCCGGTTCCGGGTTTTCGGGTCCACGTGGTCGAGCCTAACCGGCGTCGGCGAGCGGCCAGCGGGCGACCGCCTCGTAACGGGGCTGCTCGCCGGGAACGCCCGATGCAGGAAGGTTGCTGCGCACCAGCACCAGCTCCGTCACCGTCCAGGTGCGGCCGGCGAAGGCGCGCAGCACGTCCACGTACGGCCGGGTGTCCACGGTGTCCCGGCTCCTGGCCACCGTCAGGTGGGCCTTGTACCGCCGGTGCTCCCCCATCGGCACCCCGGCCTTCCGGGCCGCCGCCTCCGCCCGGTCGGCCAGCAGCCGCAACGGCTCCACCCCTGTCCCGGCCCCCGCCCACAGGGCGCGGCCGTGGCCGAACTGGCCGCCGCCGGCCATCGCCAGCGGGAAGGCGGCGCTGCGGCGGGCCGCCCGCTCCAGCCGGTCCGAGAGGTCCGGTACGACCTCCTGCGCCACCTCGCCGTAGAAGGCGAGGGTGAAGTGCCAGCCGGGGCGGCCGGTCCAGCGCAGGCCGTCGGCACCGGGCAGCCGCTTCAACCGGCCGACCACCTCGGCGAGCTCATCGGCGGCATCCTCCGGGGGCAGCACGGCGGCGAAGAGTCTCATGCGCACCAGACTGCCATCGGGGCGCCGCCGTCGGTCCGGCGGCTCAGCGGCTCAGGCCGCCGTGGCCAGCTGCTCCCGCTGCTCGCGCGGCACGAACCGCACCCGCGGATGCCCGTGGTGCCAGCTCACCGACAGCCGCAGGCCGCCGATCCTGGCCAGGGCCAGGCCTATGGTGACGGCCGCGGCGGCCGATATGACGCCGCCGAGGGCGAAGCCGACCTGGGGGCCGTAGGTGTCGGTGATCCAGCCGACGATCGGCGCGCCCAGCGGCGTACCCCCCATGAAGACCATCATGAACAGGGCCATCACCCGGCCGCGCATGGCGGGGTCGGTGGACATCTGGACGGTGGTGTTGGCGGTGACGTTGACCGTCAGGCCGAAGATCCCGATCGGGACCATGAGCAGCGCGAACAGCCAGTACGACGGTGCCAGCGCGGCGACGATCTCCAGGGTGCCGAAGGCCGCCGCGGCCGCGATCAGCACCCGCAGACGGGCCGTGCCGCGGCGGGCCGCGAGCAGGGCGCCGACCAGGGAGCCGACGGCCATCAGGGTGTTGAAGAGGCTGTAGGCGCCGGCGCCCGCGTGGAAGACGTTGTCCGCGTAGGCCGAGAGCCAGACGGGGAAGTTGAAGCCGAAGGTGCCGATGAAGCCGACCAGGACGATCGGCCAGATCAGGTCCGGGCGGCCGGCGACGTAGCGCAGGCCTTCGCGGAGCTGGCCCTTGCCTCTCGGCGCGCGCTGGGCGACGTGCAGCTCGCGCGCCCGCATCAGCAGCAGGCCGGCGATGGGCGCGACGAAGGACAGGCCGTTGAAGAGGAACGCCCAGCCGGTGCCGACACCGGTGATCAGGACGCCCGCGACGGCGGGGCCGACCAGACGGGCGGACTGGAAGTTCGCCGAGTTCAGGCTGACCGCGTTCTGCAGCTGCTCCGGGCCGACCATCTCGGAGACGAAGGACTGGCGGGCCGGGTTGTCGACGACCGTGGCGAGGCCTACGGCGAAGGCGGCGACGTAGACGTGCCAGACCTGGACCTGGCCGGTCAGGGTCAGCGCGGCGAGCGCCAGGCCGGTGAGGGCCATCGAGGTCTGCGTGACCAGCAGTGTGGGGCGCCTGGGCAGACGGTCGACGAGGACGCCGCCGTACAGGCCGAACAGCAGCATCGGCAGGAACTGCAGGGCCGTCGTGATGCCGACGGCCGCGGAGGAGCCGGTGAGGCTGAGCACCAGCCAGTCCTGGGCGATGCGCTGCATCCAGGTGCCGGTGTTGGAGACGACCTGGCCGATGAAGAACAGGCGGTAGTTCCGGATCCTCAGGGAGCTGAACATCGAGGATCTGCGGGGGCCAGGGGGGGTAGGAGTGGTCGGTGCGGGGGCGGAAGCTGCTCCGGATCCCGTACTCAAAAGGGTTCGCCTCCTCAGGACGTGCTTACAGGTGTGCGAGCTTTTCCAGCACGGGGGCGGCGGCGCGCAGGGCGGCCCACTCGTCCTCGTCGAGGCCCTCGACCAGGCCGGCCAGGAACGCGTTGCGTTTGCGGCGGCTCTCCTCGAGCATCGCCTCGGCCTGCTCGGTCCTGGTGACGACCTTCTGGCGCCGGTCCTCGGGGTGCGGCTCCAGACGGACCAGTCCCTTGCCTTCGAGCAGCGCGACGATGCGGGTCATCGAGGGCGGCTGGACGTGCTCCTTGCGGGCGAGTTCGCCCGGGGTGGCCTGTCCGCAGCGGGACAGCGTGCCCAGGACCGACATCTCGGTCGGGCTCAGCGACTCGTCGACCCGTTGGTGCTTGAGCCGACGGGAGAGCCGCATCACGGCGGAGCGCAGGGAGTTCACGGCGGCGGCATCGTCGCCATGGGTAAGGTCCGGCATGTTCTTTAGAGTAACTCATTACTCTCGCTAAACAAAACCGATATCACCCGTATGAGTGAGACAACTCCGGAAAGTGACGCACGGGGGCGACGGATGTGGCGAACCTCGTAACCATGGCGACCAGCGTGCTCAGCCTGCGGATGGACGGGGAGCTGCTCGAACGGCTCCGGCACCGTGCGGCCAAAAGGGGGATGAGCGTCCAGGACTATGTGGTCCGGACGCTCGTCCGGGACGACTTCGACGAGCGGTTCCAGGCCGCCGTCGAGGAGACGGAGCGGTTCTACGGGGTCACGTGAGCGCTCGCGCGAGGGCTCACGTGAGGCCCAGGGCCGGCATCAGGTAGTAGAACGCGAAGACCGCCGACACCACGTACATCGGGACCGGGATCTCGCGGCCCCGGCCGGCGGCCAGGCGCAGGACCACGAAGGTGATGAAGCCCATGCCGATCCCGTTCGTGATCGAGTAGGTGAACGGCATCATCAGCATCGTCACGAAGGCCGGGACCGCGATGGTGTGGTCGGCCCAGTCGATCTCCTTGACGGAGTTGGACAGGATCAGGAAGCCGACCACGACCAGGGCCGGGGTGGCCGCCTGGGACGGGACCATCGTGGCGACCGGGGTGAGGAAAAGGGCCACCGCGAACAGGGCGCCCGTGACGACGTTGGCGAAGCCCGTGCGGGCGCCCTCGCCGACGCCCGCCGTGGACTCCACGAAGGCGGTGGTGGCCGAGGAGGAGCTGGCGCCACCCGCGGCGACCGCGATGCCGTCGACGAAGAGGACCTTGTTGATGCCCGGCATGTAGCCCTCGGCGTCCGTCAGCTTGGCCTCGTCGCTGATGCCCATGATCGTGCCCATGGCGTCGAAGAAGCAGGACAGCAGGACCGTGAAGACGAAGAGGACCCCGGTCAGGATGCCGACCTTGGAGAAGCCGCCGAACAGGCTGACCTTGCCGATCAGGCCGAAGTCGGGGGAGGCGACCGGGTTGCCGGGCCACTTCGGGACGGTCAGGCCCCAGGAGGGGATGGTGGCGACGGAGTTGAGCACCAGCGCGAGGACCGTCATCCCGACGATGGAGATCAGGATCGCGCCGGAGACCTTGCGCACGATCAGGACGAACGTGAGCAGCGTGCCCAGGACGAAGACCAGCACCGGCCAGCCGTTGAGGTGACCGTTGCCGCCGAGCTGGAGCGGGACGGTGGTCTGGGCGATGTCCGGGATCCGGGTGACGAAGCCGGAGTCGACGAGTCCGATCAGCATGATGAACAGGCCGATACCGATGGAGATGGCCTTGCGCAGGCCGTAGGGCACGGCGTTCATCACGCGCTCGCGCAGCCCGGTCGCCACCAGCAGCATCACCACGAAGCCGGCCAGGACGACCATGCCCATGGCGTCCGGCCAGGACATCCGCGGCGCCAGCTGAAGCGCGACGACGGTGTTCACGCCGAGCCCGGCGGCCAGCGCGATCGGGACGTTGCCGATGACACCCATCAGCAGCGTGGTGAAGGCGGCGGTGACGGCCGTGGCCGTGACCAGCTGGCCGTGGTCGAGGTGGTGCCCGTACATGTCCTTCGCGCTGCCGAGGATGATCGGGTTCAGCACGATGATGTAGGCCATCGCGAAGAAGGTGGCGAAGCCGCCCCGGATCTCGCGGGCGAGGGTGCTGCCCCGCTCGGAGATCTTGAAGTAGCGGTCGAGGGCGCCGAAGACGGGCGCCTGGCCCGGCTGCTGCGGGGCGGGGACCTTGGCGGGGGCCGAGGTGGACATGCGGGACCTTTCATCACCAGCGGACGTCCCCCGAGCCCGGTTGGTGTTTCCTACGAAGAGAAGCGGCCAAAGACAAACGGTTTCAGTATGAACATATGACCGTCGTTCCGCCATCTCCGCGCGTAGAACGGGCTACCTCGTAAGCTGTCCCCATGGCGAAGTGGACCCCCAAGCACGAGGCGCCGGAGCCCCTGGAGGGCCCCGTGGTCGCGACCATCACCGGCGGCACGATCGTGTGGTTCGTCCTCTTCCTGGTCCAGCTCCCGTTCTACGGCTGGTTCGACGACCACGGACACACCTGGTGGCTGTGGACCTGTCTGGCCGGCGGCGGACTCGGCCTGATCGGCGTCTACTACGTCCGCAGGCGGGACGCGGCCATCAAGCGCGCGGCGGCCCGTACAACCAGCGCATGAGGCATCTCCGCCCCAGGTCGGATCTTTCGCCCACTCGGCAGGTGAAGCGGTAAATCGGCACGTACCGTCGGATGCATGACGCACCTCGACGCGGGCGCCGAGCTCGACCCTGTGCACCCGGTACCGTTCCCGGCCCCGGTGCGGGGTCTGACCTCGGCCCAGGTCGCCGAGCGTCTGGCGAACGGCCAGGTCAACGACGTGCCCGTGCGCAGCAGCCGCTCGCTGGCCGAGATCGTCCGCGCGAACGTCGTCACCCGGTTCAACGCCATCATCGGCGTGCTCTGGCTGGTCATGCTGGTCGTCGCGCCGATCCAGGACAGCCTCTTCGGGTTCGTGATCCTCGCCAACACCGGCATCGGCATCGTGCAGGAGTGGCGGGCGAAACAGACCCTCGACTCGCTCGCGGTGATCGGGGAGGCCCGGCCGACCGTCCGCCGTGACGGGGTCGCCACCGAGGTCGCCACCCATGAGATCGTCCTCGACGACCTCATGGAGATAGGCCCCGGTGACAAGGTCGTCGTCGACGGGGTCTGCGCCGAGGCGGACGGGCTGGAGATCGACGAGTCGCTGCTCACCGGTGAGGCCGACCCGGTCGTCAAACGCCCCGGCGACCAGGTGATGTCCGGCAGCTTCGTCGTCGCGGGCAGCGGCGCCTTCACCGCCACCAGGGTCGGCCGCGAGGCCTATGCCGCCCAGCTCGCCGAGGAGGCCTCCCGGTTCACCCTCGTCCACTCCGAGCTGCGCACCGGCATCTCCACCATCCTCAAGTACGTCACCTGGATGATGGTCCCGGCCGCGATCGGTCTGGTCCTCACCCAGCTGGTGGTCAAGAACAACGGCCTGAAGGACGCCGTCGCCCGCACCGTCGGCGGGATCGTCCCGATGGTCCCGGAGGGGCTGGTCCTGCTCACCTCCGTCGCCTTCGCCATCGGGGTCATCCGGCTCGGCCGGCAGCAGTGCCTGGTCCAGGAACTCCCCGCCATCGAGGGACTCGCCCGCATCGACACCGTCTGCCTGGACAAGACCGGCACGCTCACCGAGGGCGGCATGGACGTCACCGGGCTGCGGGCCCTCGACGGCAGTGACGAGAGTTACGTCCGCAAGGTGCTCGGCGCCCTCGGCGAGTCCGACCCCCGCCCCAACGCCTCCCTCCAGGCCATCGTCGACGCCTACCCGGACAGCGAGGACTGGCGCTGCGTCGAGTCGCTGCCCTTCTCCTCCGCCCGCAAGTACAGCGGTGCCGCCTTCAGCGAGGGCGACGGCGAGACCAGCACCTGGCTGCTCGGGGCGCCCGACGTGCTCCTCTCCCCCGGCCACCCCGCCCTGGCCGAAACCGATCGCCTCAACGAGGAGGGGCTGCGGGTCCTGCTGCTCGCCCGCGCCACCCGCGACCTCGACGACCCGGAGGTGGCCGACAGCGCCCGGCCCACCGCCCTCGTCGTCCTGGAGCAGCGGCTGCGCCCGGACGCCGCCGACACCCTGCGCTACTTCGCCGAGCAGGACGTGCGCGCGAAGGTGATCTCCGGGGACAACGCGGTCTCGGTCGGTGTGGTCGCCGCCAAGCTGGGCCTGTCCGGCAAGGCCGTGGACGCGCGCCGGCTGCCCGCCGGGCGGGAGGAGATGGCGGACGCGCTCGACGAGGCGACCGTCTTCGGCCGGGTCAGCCCGCAGCAGAAGCGGGACATGGTCGGCGCGCTCCAGTCGCGCGGGCACACGGTCGCGATGACCGGCGACGGCGTGAACGACGTCCTCGCCCTGAAGGACGCCGACATCGGGGTCTCGATGGGCTCGGGCTCGGAGGCGACCCGGGCGGTGGCGCAGATCGTGCTGCTGAACAACAGCTTCGCGACGCTGCCGTCGGTGGTCGCGGAGGGCCGCCGGGTCATCGGCAACATCACGCGGGTGGCGACGCTGTTCCTGGTGAAGACGGTCTACTCGGTGCTGCTGGCGGTGCTGGTGGTGTGCTCGGGGGTCGAATACCCCTTCCTGCCCCGGCATCTGACCCTGCTCTCCACCCTCACGATCGGCATCCCGGCGTTCTTCCTGGCCCTGGCCCCCAACAAGGAGCGGGCGCGTCCGCACTTCGTGCGCCGGGTGATGCGGTACTCCGTCCCGGGCGGGGTGGTGGCCGGGGTGGCGACCTTCGTGACGTACCTGGTGGCCCGGCACTACTACGTCGGCGCCGGGTCGCTGGACGCGGAGACCAGCGCGGCCACCCTGACGCTCTTCCTGGTGTCGATGTGGGTGCTGGCGATCGTCGCCCGGCCCTACACCTGGTGGCGCCTGGTGCTGGTGGCCTCGATGGGCGTGGCCTTCGTGCTCGTCCTGGCCGTGCCGTCGCTGCAGGGCTTCTTCGCGCTGCGGCTGGTGGGGGTGGCCATGCCGTGGACGGCGGTGGGGGTGGCCGTGGTCGCGGCGGTCGTCCTGGAGTTCCTGTGGAAGTGGGTCGACCGCCGCTTTCCCGTATAGCACTCGGCTTCGGCCGGGAGCGAAGGCGGCGTTTCGACTGCGGGACCGTCGTGGCCGGTCGCGCAGTTCCCCGCGCCCCTTTCGGAGCGCGGGAGTGACAACCCGGGGCTACCGCACGTCGACGTGGTCACCGGTGGCGCTGACCGCCGGGGTCGTCCGTCGACTCGGGTGATCAGTCGAACCAGCGGTCCCGCGCCAACTCCTCGGTCCGCGACGGGTCCTCCAGCAGCGCCGCCACCTCGAAGCGGCGCGGCCACTGCCCGGCCGCCCAGGCCAGCCCCGCGGCGACACCCTCCAGGGTGGCCGCGTGCAGGGCCCCGTCGCCGGTGAGCCGCCAGTCGATCTCCACGCCGTCGACCGTCAGTTCCTCGTGCTCGACATAGGTGTCCGGGGTGCGCGGCCCGAGCAGCACCCGCACCGACTCGGGTACGTCGTGCTCGGCGCCCTCGGACGTCACCTCTCCGGTCACCGACTCGCTCAGCCGCCGCACCTGGAACAACTCGGCCAGCTCGGCGGCCCGGGACGGCCGGACCGGCAGCAGCGGCACCCCGGCGGTGAAGGGCAGCAGGTCGGGCGAGTCGACGACCACGGCGTCGGCCGCGTCCACCACCGTCACCCGTCCGTCGAGCACGGCCCGCAGCTCGTCCGGCAGGGTCACCCGCTCGGGATCCAGATAAGCCAACGCGCTGTAGAGCCCGTGCAGTTGGGCTGCGGTGACCGGCCGCTCCGGGTCGGCGAGCCGGTCCAGCAGCTCGGCGGCGCCGCCGGGCTCGTCGAGCAGCGCGGCGACGGAGGTGCGCACCCCGAGCGCCTTGAGCACCTGCTCGTCCTCGAAGCCGGTGGCGTCGGCCTCGTCGTACAGGCCGCGCAGCAGCGGGTCGCCGCCGGCCGCCAGCAGACCCGCCGGGCGGCGGCCGTCGAGCACCGGGTGGCCGCGCAGCCACCAGGCGGTGTACGGCCGTACGACCTCGTGGGTGCCGTCGGGGAGCAGGATCCGGACCGGCTGGGTGAGGGCGTCACGCAGCGGCGGGCGGGCGAGCAGGGCGAGGGCCTGCGGCCACTGGTCGTCGTCGACGAGGTCGAGGTCGCGGACGGCGACCAGCTCGGTGGCGACGGGCGGTACCGGGGAGTCGGGGAAGCGGTCGAGGATGTCCTCGCACCAGACGTCGACGGCGTCGAGCAGCCCCGCGTCGTCGGGCTCGGCGAAGTCACCGTCCCGGGGCTCCAGTTCGTCCGGGTCGAGGACGACGTCCGTGGCGCGGACGAGGGCGAAGTCGGCCAGCACCCCGCAGGCGGCCAGCGGCTGCCGCCCCCACCTGTCGGCCAGCTCGCCGTCCACCTCGGCCAGTTCACCCTCCCGGATGACCTGGGCGAAGGGGCTGCCGGGGAGGACCAGTTCACCGGCGGGGGCGAGTTCGCCGTCCTCGTCGGGCAGGGCGAGGGCGCCGAGCCAGGGCTCGTCACCGGGTTCCAGGCCGGCGTCCCGGACCAGCGCGAGGACCGTGTCCGCCAGCTCCTCGGCGTCCGGGGCGTCCTCCTCCCAGGCCACGGTGCCCTCGTCGTCCAGGGAAGCGGCGACGGCGGCCCGCACCTGCGGGGTGGTGAGCACGGCGCGCGGGGTCGCGGGCAGCGCGCCCAGCTTCTCCAGGAGCGGATGGGCGGCGTCCTGGTGGGCGACCTTGAGCCCGAGCCGGGCCAGGATCCGGGGGTCGAGGGACGCGGCGTCCGGGGCGGGCAGCAGCACCTGCCGCGGCCCGATGGTCGTACGGCCGTCGGCGAGCGGCACGGGCAGACCGGACAGCCGGTCCGGGTCGACGCCGGCGAGGCTGTCGTACAGCCGCCACCACCAGTCGGGGTCCTTCTCCAGTCCGGCCAGCCGGTCGACGGCGTCGGCGAGCGGGATCCGGGCGACGCCGAGGGTGCGCAGTTCGGTGCGGCGTTCGAGGCCGGCCGGGAGGAGGGTGGGCAGCACCTCGGCGAGGACCCGCACGGTGTCGGCGCCGGCGCCCTCGACGACCTCGGCGTCCCGGGGGCGCAGCGCCTGAGGCAGACCGTCCTCGTCCTGCGCCCCGGCGGGCGGGGCGGCGGGCGGCAGGAAGGCGGTGCGCGGCAGCCGCTCCAGGACGGCCCGGCGCAGGGCGCCGTCCAGCTCGCCCTTGCCCAGCGGTCCGGGCACCAGGCCGATGGCCCCCTCGGTCACCGGCCGCCAGTCGGCGAGGAGTTCGGCGTACGCGTCCGCGGCGCGCTGCACCAGGAAGTCGGTGAGCGGTCCGGGTGCCGCGTGCCGCCGCGTGGAGTCGAGCGGGAAGGAGGCGATGAGCAGGGCGGGAACACCGAGCGGCTCGTCGCTGGGGGTGGGGGCGTGCAGGACGGGGCTGGTGCGGGGGCGGGCGGGCGCGTCGTCGTCGCCCACCGGGACGGCCCAGGTGAGCGACCAGTGGGGCCGCAGCCGCTCCTCCACCGGGCGGTCGGCGAGCAGGTCCGGGGTGAGCGGCCCGTGCGCCCCGGCGGTACGCCACCGGGTCGTACCGTCCCGCGAGTCCTCCACGACCGTGCAGGCGCCGTCGGTGCGGCGGCGCAGCGTGCGGGGGGCGTCGCCGTTGACCTCGACGACGACTTCCGCGAGGCCGGGCAGGGCGAGCAGCAGGGCGTCGTCGACCGCGTGGAGCAGGCGCTCGGCGAGATCGGTGGCGGCGGTGTCGCGCAGCGGAAGCACGACGACGGTGTCGTACGGGTCCGGGGCACTGCCCTCGGCGGCGAACGGCAGGCGCAGGAGGGGCACGTGCCCGTCGCGGCGGCGGACCTCGTCGCCCAGCCCCGGGCTGTGGCGGGCGGTGTCGGCGGCCAGCTCACGGGCCTCCGGCAGGGACCAGCGGACGCCGCCGTGGCGGCCGAGTACCGCGGGCTCGTCGGTGACGGCCAGCACGGCGGCGAATCCGACGCCGAAGCGGCCGACGGCGCCCTCGGTGGTGTCCCGCTTGGCGGAGGCGCGCAGGGTGGAGAGGGACTCGACACCGGCCGCGTCGAGGGGGGCGCCGGTGTTGGCGGCGGCCAGGACTCCGTCGCGCAGGGTGAGGCGGAGGCGGCCGGGGACGTGGGCACGGGCGGCGGCGTCGGCGGCGTTCTGGGCCAGTTCGACGACGAGCCGGTCCCGGTAGCCGCCGAGGACCAGGTCCTCCTCGGCGTTGGCGTCCTCACGGAAGCGGGCGGGGCTGGTGGCCCAGGCGTCGAGGACCCCCCGGCGCAGACGAGCGGTGCCGAAGGGGTCGGCTCCCTCGGCGGCCGGGCGCACGAACTTGCTCACGTTCACTCTCCTCATCGACGTGAGGACGAAGGTACCGCTCGTGAGCGATCAGCGTTCGACGGCGTAGGCGAGTACCCCGGGCCCCGTTCCGAGCACCCCATTCCGAACGCCCCGCTCGGGAGTCCCATACTGCGAGTGCCTGACTGCGGGAGCCCCGTCCGAGCACCCCGCGCCGAGTGCCCCGCGCGGAGTCCCAGACTGCGGGTGCCTCACTGCGAGTGCCCCGTCCGAGCGCCCGGCTGCGAATCCCCGACTGCGAGCGCCCGGCTGCGAATCCCCGACTGCGGGTCCCCGACTGCAGGTCCCCGCTGCGAGTGCCCCGCGCGGAGTCCCAGACTGCGGGTGCCTCACTGCGAGTGCCCCGTCCGAGCGCCCCGCGCCGAGTGCCCCGTCCGAGCGCCCCGCGCCGAGTGCCCCGTCCGAGCACCCCGCGCCGAGTGCCCCGCGCGGAGTCCCAGACTACGGGTGCCCCGTCCGAGCGCCCGGCTGCGAGTGCCCCACTGCGGGTGCCCGACTGCGGATACCCGCTGCGAGTGCCCCGCGCGGAGTCCCAGACTGCGGGTGCCTCACTGCGAGTGCCCCGCGCCGAGCGCCCGGCTGCGAGTGCCCCACTGCGAGTGCCCGACTGCGGGTACCTCCTCCGAGTGCCCGACGCGGGTCCCCAGGCCAAGTGCCCGATCCCAGTACCCAGCCCCGGCTGCGGGTGCCCGACTGCGGGTCCCCGCTGCGAGCGCCCCGCCCGAGCGCCCGACCGCGAGTGCCCGCCCCAACTGCCCGCCTGCGGGTAGCTGCTCCGAGTGCCCGGCGCGGGTCCCCAGGCCAAGTGGCCGATCCCAGTGCCCGGCCCCGGCTGCGGGTGCCTCCGAGTGCCCGGCCGCGCGTGCCCGCTAGGAGTGTCCCAGTTCCGCAGTTTCCTCGTCGCCCGCGTCCGGGACCGAACCGGAGTCCGGGGACGGGCGGAGCGGGAAGGGGTCCACCCTCGTCTCGTCGATCACCGGCGGGGCGGGCTGGGGCGGCTTCGGCATGACCGCCGCCTCCGAGTGGCCCCCGCAGCCGTAGGCCAGGGAGACCACCCGGCCGTCCGCCGGCGAGAACTCGTTGGCGCAGACGCCGAAGGCCTGGCCGAGGGAGCCGCCGATGCGGGTGAGGAAGCCGCAGCTGACGCAGGCGGCGGGGGCGGCCTGCGCCATGGGGGTCTTGGGGCCGAACGCCTCCTCCCAGCGGTCGGCGGCGATGTGCAGGCCGTAGCGGGACAGGACGCGGGCGCGGCGCAGGCCCAGTTCCTCCGCGACGGAGGCGATCGAACCCCGGGCGGGGACCACCGGCTGTACGGCCGGGGCGCCCGGGGTGACCTCGGCGTCCTCGGCCTCGGCCAGCTCGGCCATCTCCGCGGAGACCGGGGAGTCCACCGGGGGCTCCTCCCCGCCGGTGTAGCCGGGCTCCAGGCGCAGGTCCTCCTGGTCGGTGGGCAGGAGGTCGCCGGGACCCATGTCGCCGGGGCGCAGGCGCTCGCTCCACGGCACCCACTCGGGGGCGAGGAGGGCGTCGGGGCCGGGGAGGAGGACCACCTCGTCCAGCGTCACGATCTTCGCGCGGGAGGCGCGAGCCACGGTGGCCGCCCAGCGCCAGCCGCGGTAGCCCAGCTCCTTGCACTCGAAGAAGTGCGTGACGACGCGGTCGCCCTCCGACACCAGGCCGACGTGTTCGCCGACCACGCCGGGTGCGGCGGCCTCCTCGGCTGCGGCTCGGGCGAGGTCGACTGCCTCGGCGCACAGGCGGTCGGGGGTGCGGCTTCGCGTGGTCGCTGCGCTCACAGGTATCGCTTCTCTCCTACGCCGTCTCAACGAGTGCGCCGGCCTCCGGCGGCGGAGCGGACGGAGCGGACCTGTGGGCCGCATCGACGTCCGCGTCCGATCGCGATCGGGCGCACCTCTTCCATCCATTCTGCGGGATGGCTGAGATACGCACGCTACCTGCTCGCGTGCGCTCGGCCTACACCGACGGGAGTTTCCCCTCCGCTCCCGCCGACTCGCTTGGCTTCAAACCGCACTATCGGCTGCCTTCTCGGGGCACTATGAACCACGTGGCAGCCGCACGGACGACCGAGGGCGCCGCCCGAGTCGGCGGCGCCTTCCGCGCGGTCGGCCGGGCCCTGCACTTCCCGGTGACCGGTACGGCGCGCGGCATCCGCAGGGCCACGCACGCGCACGGGGCGGGCGAGTCGGGGCTGGGCAAGCTGATCGAGCTGCACGCGGTGAACGGTGCCGGGGACGTCATGGTCACCGTCGCCCTCGCCTCGACCGTCTTCTTCTCGGTGCCGACCGACGAGGCCCGTGGGCGCGTCGCGCTGTATCTCGCGATCACCATGGCGCCCTTCACCGTCCTCGCGCCGGTGATCGGGCCGCTGCTGGACCGGCTGCCGCACGGCCGCCGCGCGGCGATGGCGGCGGCCATGCTGGCCCGTGCGCTGCTCGCGCTGATCATCTCGGGGGCGGTGGCGAGCGGGAGCCTGGAGCTGTATCCGGCGGCGCTGGGCGTGCTGGTGGCGTCGAAGGCGTACGGGGTGGTCCGCAGCGCCGTGGTGCCCCGGCTGCTGCCGCCGGCCTTCTCGCTGGTGAAGGCGAACTCACGGGTGACCCTGGCCGGGCTGCTGGCCACCGGTGTGGCCGCGCCGATCGGGGCGGGGCTGCACGCCGTGGGCGATCCCTGGCCGCTCTACGGCGCCTTCGTGATCTTCGTGGCGGGGACGTTCCTGTCCTTCTCGCTGCCGAGGAAGGTCGACTCCGCCAAGGGCGAGGACGTGGCGCTGCTCGCGGCCGACGGGGCGCATCTGCACGGCCCGCACCGCAAGCAGCAGCAGGCCAAGCGGCCGGGGCTGCGCACGGTCGGCCCGGCCGTCACGCACGCCCTCGGCGCCAACGCGGCGCTGCGCTGTCTGTCCGGCTTCCTGATCTTCTTCCTCGCCTTCCTGCTGCGCGAGCACCCGCTGACCGGCGAGAGCGCGGCGGTGTCGCTGGGGATAGTGGGTGTCTCGGCGGGCGCGGGCAACGCGCTCGGCACGGCGGTCGGGGCCTGGCTGCGGTCCCGCGCGCCGGAGATCATCATCGTGACGGTGGTGGCGGTGGTGCTGGGTACGGCCATGGTGGCGGCCGTGTTCTTCGGCGCGTTCCTGGTGGCGTGTCTGGCGGCGGTCGCCGGGTTCGCGCAGGCCCTGGCCAAGCTGTGCCTGGACGCGCTGATCCAGCGGGACGTGCCGGAACTGGTGCGCACCTCGGCGTTCGCCCGCTCGGAGACGCTGCTCCAGATGGCCTGGGTGTTCGGCGGGGCGGTCGGCATCGTGATGCCGCTCAACGGCACGCTGGGCCTGGGTGTGGCCGCCGCGCTGGTGGCCGCGGGCTGGCTGGGGACCCTGCGCGGGCTGCTCGGCTCGGCCCGGCAGGGTGCCCGGACGCGGGCGCGAGTGGCGTAACGAACCGGGCACGCCGCACCCCGCGTGGGGAGCGGGCCCGGGCTGCCCGATAGCCTTCGGCCATGACCACGATGCAATCCGCTGTGCGACGCCGCCGCGCCGTCGCCGCCGCCGGCGCCGTTTCCGCCGGACTGCTGCTGCTCTCGGCCTGCGACAAGCCGACGCCGATCGCGACGATCACCGTCGGTACCAGCTCGGTCAACTCCGAGGCCACCTGCTACAACGACGGCAACGCCCTGGACACGGCCTCGCTGGCGAAGTGCATCAAGAACCCCGACATCAAGTCGATCAAGGTGGACACGGAGGAGACGGTCCGTTTCGGCGTCGACCCGAAGATCGCCGACAGCGGCTGGACGATCCTGATGAACGGTCAGCCGCTGACCGACTCCAGCAAGAAGACGTACCGCACGATCCCCGGCAGCGTGTTCTTCAACGCGCAGTACGGCGCGCAGGGCGACACGACCACGGTCGCCCTCAAGATGGGCGACAAGACGGTCAAGGGCCTGTGGTCCTTCAAGCTGAAGAAGGCCGCCTGACCACGTCCCCGGTACGGGTGCTGGTCGCCACCGCGGTTCCGGTCGAACGGGACGCGGTGGCGGAGGCGTTCACGGCCGGCGCCGCGGTGACGGCCGACATACTGGCCGTCGGGGTCGGGCCGGCCCTGGCCGCCGCCTCCACGGCGACCGCCCTCACCACCGCCGCCCTCACGGGCACCCCCTACGACCTCGTCGTCTCCGCGGGGATCGCCGGTGGCTTCCTTCCCGGCGCGCCGCTCGGCTCGCTCGTCGTCGCCGACGAGATCACCGCCGCCGACCTGGGCGCCGAGACGCCCGACGGCTTCCTCCCGGTCACCGAACTGGGCTTCGGGACGGTCACCCATCGTCCACCGGAATCACTCGTACGAGCCGTGGCCGACGCGACCGGGGCCCGCCCCGGGACCGTACTCACGGTGTCCACCGTTACCGGCACGGCCGCCCGCGCCGCCGACCTGCTCGCCCGCCACCCCCGGGCCCTCGCCGAGGCCATGGAGGGTTTCGGGGTGGCCGAGGCGGCCGCCGCGCACGGCGTGCCCGTGCTGGAGATCCGCGCGGTCTCCAATCCGGTGGGCCCGCGCGACCGCGCCGCCTGGCGCATCGGCGACGCCCTCGCGGCCCTCGCCGAGGGCTTCGGGAAGCTTGCGCCCACCCTGGAGAGTTGGAACCGACATGACCACTGAGCCGCTGCGGATCGCGTACTCCCCCTGCCCCAACGACACGTTCGTCTTCGACGCCCTGGCCCACGGCCGGGTGCCCGGGGCGCCCGCGCTGGACGTCACCTTCGCCGACATCGACATCACCAACGGCATGGCCGAGCGCGGCGAGTTCGACGTACTGAAGGTGTCGTACGCGGTGCTGCCGTACGTCCTCGGCGAGTACACCCTGCTGCCCTGCGGGGGCGCGCTGGGCCGGGGCTGCGGGCCGCTGGTCCTCACCCGGGAGCCGGGGGCGGACCTCACGGGCCGTACGGTCGCGGTGCCGAGCGAGCGGTCGACGGCGTATCTGCTGTTCCGGCTGTGGGCGGCCGACACGCTGCCCGGCGGGGTCGGCGAGATCGTGGTCATGCCGTTCCACGAGATCATGCCGGCCGTGCGGGACGGCAAGGTCGACGCGGGCCTGGTCATCCACGAGGCGCGCTTCACGTACCAGAACTACGGTCTGCACAAGCTGGCCGACATGGGCGAGCACTGGGAGCGCACGACGGGCCTGCCGATCCCGCTGGGCGCGATCATCGCCAAGCGGGCGCTGGGGGCGGACACGCTGCGGCTGCTCGCGGCTTCCATCCGGACGTCCGTCCACGCGGCCTGGGACGACCCCGAGGCCTCGCGCCCGTATGTCATGGAGCACGCCCAGGAGATGGACCCGTCCGTGGCCGACCAGCACATCGGTCTGTACGTGAACGAGTTCACCTCGGACCTCGGCGAGGACGGGTACGCGGCGGTGCGGGGCCTGCTCACACGTGCGGCGGCCGAGGGGCTGGTACCGCCCCTCGGCCCGGACGCGCTGAGTTTTTCCTGATCCGGAGGATCTGGATGATCTGGATGATCTGGACGAGCTAGACGTCGAGCTGGTCGGCGACCGCGCGCAGCAGGCCCGCGATCTTCTTGCCGGAGGTCTTTTCCGGGTAACGGCCCTTCTCCAGCATCGGGGTGATGTTCTCCAGGACGGTCGTCAGGTCCTGGACGATGGAGGCCAGCTCGTCCGGCTTCTTGCGCGTGGCGGCCGCGACCGAGGGCGTGGGGTCGAGCAGGATCACGGAGAGTGCCTGGTCACCGCGCTGCCCGGCGACCACGCCGAACTCCACGCGCTGTCCCGGCTTGAGGACGTCGACTCCGTCGGGGAGGACCGAGGAATGGACGAAGACGTCACCGCCGTCGTCGCGGGAGAGAAAGCCGAAGCCCTTCTCGCCGTTGAACCACTTGACCTTGCCGGTGGGCATGTCTGTCCTCGTCCTCGTACTCGTCGGAAAGTTGCTCGGAAAACAGCTCTGGAACGGCTCTTGATAGCACTCGGGCGGGTCGACCGTGACCCGCCGGTACCAAGGCTAATGGTCTTCACGCGGGTGACAAGACGTCACCCGGTTGTTCCTTCGCGCTGGGAACTACCCTGGTCCGGTGCGTGACAAAACCCAAACGAATTCCGCCGGCCCCGGTGACGGACTGATCCGTGCCGGCGCCGTCCTGTTCTTCATCGGTGCGGTGGCCACACTCGTCACCGTGGCCCCGCTGTTCCTCGGCGCGAAACCATTTCCCGCCTACATGTACGGCCTGTGCATGCTGATGGGCGTCGGCTTCCTCGTGGCGGGCGCGGGAGTGCTGCGGTCGGTGGCCGCGGGGCGTCGTCAGGCGCGCGGGGCCCGGTAGGCATCCAGCCAGAGCGGGAACGCCAAGAGGTCGTCCAGGACGACGTCCGCGCCCGCGGCGCGCAGTTCTTCCGATGCGCAGGGGCCGGTGGCGACGGCCACGGAGAGCGCTCCGGCGACGCGTGCTCCCCGTACGTCCCCCGTGTGGTCGCCGACGTAGACGCTCGCGCCGTGCTCGCGCAGGGCCTCGGCCTTCTGCTCGGCCCACAGGTCGCCTATGACCGCGTCGGGCTCGATGCCGAGGTGGCTCAGGTGCAGCTCGGCGTTGGGCTCGTACTTGGCGGTGACCACGATCGCGCGCCCGCCGGCCTCCCGTACCGCGGCTATCGCCTCGCGGGCGCCGGGCATCGCGGGGGTCGCGGCGATGGCGAACGCCGGGTACATCTCCCGGTACAGGTCGCTCATCGGCGCGATCCGCTCGGCCGGGAACCAGTTGACCAGCTCCTCGGCGAGCGGTGGCCCGAGCCGGGTGACCGCCAGATCGGCGTCGATGTACGTCCCCGTCCGCTCCGACAGCGCCTGGTAGCAGGCGCGGATGCCGGGACGGGAGTCGATCAGGGTCATGTCGAGGTCGAAGCCGACGGTCAGGGCGGGTGGGGAGACGGTCATGGGGGCCATTCTGCCCGGGGCCCGGCGGCCGATACCGGCGGCCACGGGGTCAGCGCTGTCGTTGTGAGCGCCAGACCAGGTAGAGGGCCGAGGAGATCGCGGCGCCCCGGACGACCCAGGGCCAGGTCTGGGTGAGGGCGTCGTTCATGTGGCCCTGGGCGATGGGGGTGCCCCAGCGGCCGTCGTCGCGGCCCCACAGCCAGGCCAGGCCGGCGGCGACCGCCAGTCCGGGCAGGCCCATCACGGCCCACTTGGTCTCCGCCGGGGTCAGGCGCCGGGAGCCGTAGGCGATGACCCAGCCGAGGAGCAGCGCGAACCAGTTCCCCAGCACCGCCCCCACGACCAGGGCGGCGGCGGCCAGCAGCAGGAGGGGGTTGGTCCAGCCGGAGGCGGGGCGGGGGGCGGTCCGGGGGCGCGGCCGGCGCAGGAGACCCCGGCGGCGGGGGGCGGCGGGGACCGCGTCGGGGTCCGTGGCGGCTTCCACCGGGTGCCGGGGGTCCCTCGCGTCCCCCTCGGGCTCCGCCTTCTCCGTCCCGGTCTCGTTCCGCGGGGGGCGCTGGAGCAGTTCGGGGATCTCCACGCCGCCGACGAACCCCGGCACGCTGTCGCCGACGCCGAAGGGGCTGCTGTCCACCCGCCACCAGTCGGGCTGGGTGGCGCTGTCCCCGAGTTCGTGCGTGCTCGCCAGGTGGGGCGGGGAAGGGACGTCCCCGGGCGCGGGGGGCGGGTCGGCGGGGCGGGGGCGCGGTACGACCTTGCGCAGCCCCTTCGGGCGGTCCACGGTCTTCGGCTCGCGCTGCGCCGGCACCGCGGCGGGCGGCGGCTGCGGCCCCTGCCCGGTGCCGCCGGCCGCCGCGACGACCTCGTCCGGGGTGCCCAGCCGGGCCAGGATGCGGCGCACGGCGGCGGGACTGTCGACGGTGGCCTTGGCGCGGCTGCGGTCGATCTCGTTGCGCAGCTCCGACACCAGGCGCATGCGCACGGCCGACGACAGCTGCCGCTGGTGGGCCACGTCACCGACGCGGCTCAGATACTCGAAGACGACCTGGTCGCTCTCGATCCCCACGAAGTCCCTCCGGGGGTCTGGCGGTTGAAACCCCGTGGTCGAAGGTACCGGAAGGACGGGAACGGCAGCCGGGGGCCGCCGCTCCCGGGCCCCCGCCGCACCCACCCGCTACCGTTGGCGGGATGAGCACCGAGGACAGGCCAGCGGCCCCCCGCTCCCTCGCGGAAGCGCTCCGCGCCAGGGACGACGCCTCCCTGGCCGCACTCCTGCGCAGTCGCCCCGACCTCATCACCCCGGTCCCCACCGATCTCACCCAGCTCGCCACCCGGGCCGGCACCCGGGCCTCGGTGCTGCGCGCCCTGGAGCGCCTGGACCGCTTCGCCCTGCAGACCGCCGAGGCCCTGGCCGTGGCCCCGGAACCGGCGACGTACCCGGCCCTCCTGGGGCTGATGGCCGGTGACGCCGGTGGTCCCGCCATCGCCGCCGCCCTCCCCCGCGCCCTGGCCACCCTGCGCGAACAGGCCCTGGTGTGGGGCGACGACGAGCGGCTACGGCTCGTCCGCACCGCCCGCGAGCTGCTCACGCCCGCCCCGCAACACCCCTCCCCGACCGGTCTGGGCCCGTCCGTGCAGGAGGCCACCGCGGGCATGTCGCCGGGCCGGATCCAGGAGATCGTCGCCACGGCCGGGCTGCCCTCCACTCATGACTCGGTCTCCGCGGTGGCCGCGCTCACCGCTCTGTTCAGGGACCGGACCGCCATGGCCGCGCTGCTCGGCGGGGCGCCGGCCGAGTCGCGGGAGGTGCTCTCCCGGCTCGTGTGGGGGCCGCCGTACGGGCAGGTCACCGCCGACCCCGCCGCCCATCTGCGCTGGCTGCTCGACCGCGGTCTGCTGCTGCCGACCGCGCCCGGCACGGTCGTACTGCCCCGGGAGGTCGCCCTGCACCTGCGCGCGGGCCGTGCGCACCGCGAGCCGGAGCCCCTGCCGCCCGCCGTGGAGCCGGCCGCGGCGCACCGTCCACAGGTGGTGGACGCGACGGCGGCCGGGCAGGCGTACACCGCGCTGGCCACCGTCGAGGAGCTGCTGAAGGACTGGGACGAGGGCGGTCCGGCCGTGCTGCGGGCCGGCGGGCTGAGCGTGCGGGACCTGAAGCGGACCGCCGTCGCCCTGGACGTGCCGGAGCCGGTCGCCGCGTTCTGGGTGGAACTGGCCTACGCGGCGGGCCTGCTCGCCTCCGACGGCGAGGCAGACGAGCGGTACGCCGCCACCCCCGCCTACGACGAGTGGCTGGAGCGGCCCCCGGCCGAGCGCTGGGCGCGGCTGGTGGAGGCGTGGCTGCCGGCCACCCGGACGTCGGGGCTGGTCGGCGGGCGGGACGCGAAGGAGCGGGCGCTGTCGGCGCTGGGGCCGGGGCTGGACCGTTCCGCCGCGCCGGAGGTACGGCACCGGGTCCTGACCCTGCTGGCCGGGCTGCCGGAGGGGGCCGCGCCGTCGCCCGGTTCCGTCCTGGCCCGGCTGCGCTGGGAACGTCCGCTGCGCGGCCCCCAGACGGATGACGACCTGCGCTCCCGGCTCGCCCGCTGGACCCTGTCGGAGGCGGAACTGCTCGGTGTGACGGGACGCGGAGCACTGTCCACACACGGCCGCGCACTCCTGGGAGCGCCCCCGGGCCCGGTCCCGGGCACCCAGGGCACAGGCTCGTCGGCCACCGCTGCCGAGGACGGCCCCGGTGACAAGCTGCCCGTCCACCACCGCCCCGTGGCCCCGCCGGAGCCCCTGGCCCCGCCCGAGCAGGCCGTCGCCGCGGCCGCCGCCGCCCGGCTGCTCGCGCCGCTGCTCCCGGAGCCGCTCGACGAGGTGCTGCTCCAGGCCGACCTGACGGCGGTGGCCCCCGGCCCGCTGCGGCGCCCGCTCGCCGAGGTGCTGGGGGTGCTCGCGGACGTCGAGTCGAAGGGCGGCGCGACGGTCTACCGCTTCACGCCCGCCTCGGTACGGCGCGCCCTGGACGCCGGCCGCAGCGCCTCCGACCTGCACGCCTTCCTCACCGCCCACTCCCGCACCCCGGTCCCGCAGCCGCTCGCGTACCTGATCGACGACGTGGCCCGCAGACACGGTCATCTGCGGGTGGGCGCCGCGTCGGCGTACGTCCGCTGCGACGACGACGCCCTGCTGAACGAGATCCTCGCCGACAAGCGGGCCGTCGCCCTGCGCCTGCGCCGCCTGGCCCCGACGGTGCTGGCCGCGCAGGCCGACCCCGGGACCCTGCTGGAGGGCCTGCGCGCGATGGGCTACGCGCCCGCCGCGGAGTCCGCCGAGGGCGATGTGCTGATCACCCGTGCCCTCGCCCACCGCACCCCGCCCCGCACGGCCCCCGCACCGGTCCCGGACGGCCCGCCGCCGCCGGACAGCACGCTGCTGGCCGCGGCGATCCGCGCCATCCGCGCGGGCGACCTGGCGGCCACCGCCCCGCGCAAGCAGACCGGCACCCCGGCGCCGGGCGGCGACCTGCCGCGCACCAGCTCCGCCGAGACCCTCGCCACCATGCAGGCGGCGGTCCTGACCGGCGAGGCCGTGTGGATCGGCTACGTCAACGCCGAGGGCACCGCGAGCCAGCGCGTCATCGCCCCCATCCGCGTCGAGGGCGGATTCGTGACGGCGTACGACCACACGGCGGACGAGGTACGGACGTATCCGCTGCACCGGGTGACCGGGGTGGCGGAGCTGGCGGAGGACTGACCGTCCCGCCCACGCCCGGCGGTCGGCTCTCCGGCCCTGATCATCCGCTGATGAGGCACACTGGACGTTTGGCCACGCGGAAGGGATGTGCGTACGTGAATGGTCCGCTGATCGTACAGTCCGACAAGACCCTGCTCCTGGAAGTCGACCACGAGCGGGCCGACGACTGCCGTAGGGCCATCGCGCCGTTCGCCGAGCTGGAGCGGGCGCCGGAGCACATCCACACCTACCGTGTGACGCCGCTGGGGCTGTGGAACGCGCGGGCGGCGGGGCACGACGCCGAGCAGGTCGTGGACGCGCTGGTGGAGTACAGCCGCTATCCGGTACCGCACGCGCTGCTCGTGGACATCGCCGAGACGATGGACCGGTACGGGCGGCTGACCCTCAGCAAGCACCCGGCGCACGGGCTGGTGCTGACCACGACCGACCGGCCGGTGCTGGAGGAGGTCCTGAAGTCCAAGCGGATCGCCCCGCTGGTCGGCGCCCGGATCGACCCGGACACCGTCGCCGTGCACCCCTCCGAGCGCGGGCAGATCAAGCAGACGCTGCTGAAGCTGGGCTGGCCGGCCGAGGACCTCGCCGGGTACGTCGACGGCGAGGCGCATCCCATCGAACTGGCCGAGGACGGCTGGGCGCTGCGGCCGTACCAGAAGCAGGCGGTGGAGAACTTCTGGCACGGCGGGAGCGGAGTGGTCGTCCTGCCCTGCGGTGCCGGCAAGACGCTGGTCGGGGCCGGGGCGATGGCGCAGGCCAAGTCGACCACGCTGATCCTCGTCACCAACACCGTCTCGGCCCGGCAGTGGAAGCACGAGCTGGTGCGCCGGACCTCGCTGACCGAGGACGAGATCGGCGAGTACAGCGGTACGCGCAAGGAGATCCGGCCGGTCACCATCGCGACGTACCAGGTGCTGACGACGAGACGGAAGGGCGTCTACCCGCATCTGGAACTCTTCGACTCCCGGGACTGGGGGCTCATCCTCTACGACGAGGTGCACCTGCTGCCGGCGCCCGTCTTCAAGTTCACCGCCGATCTGCAGGCGCGGCGGCGGCTGGGGCTGACGGCGACGCTGGTGCGCGAGGACGGCCGCGAGTCGGACGTGTTCTCGCTGATCGGCCCGAAGCGGTTCGACGCGCCGTGGAAGGAGATCGAGGCGCAGGGGTACATCGCGCCCGCCGACTGCGTCGAGGTCCGGGTCAATCTGACCGACTCCGAGCGGCTGGCGTACGCGACCGCCGAGACGGAGGAGAAGTACCGGTTCTGCGCGACCACCGCGACCAAGCGGAAGGTGACGGAGGCGATCGTCCGCCGTTTCGCCGGGCAGCAGATCCTCGTCATCGGGCAGTACATCGACCAGCTCGACGAGCTGGGCGAGCATCTGAACGCGCCGGTGATCAAGGGTGAGACGTCCAACGCGCAGCGGGAGAAGCTCTTCGACGCCTTCCGGGAGGGCGAGATCAGCGTGCTGGTGGTGTCGAAGGTGGCGAACTTCTCGATCGACCTGCCCGAGGCCACGGTCGCCATCCAGGTGTCCGGAACGTTCGGCTCCCGCCAGGAGGAGGCGCAGCGGCTGGGCCGGGTGCTCCGCCCGAAGGCCGACGGCCACCAGGCCCACTTCTACTCGGTGGTGGCGAGGGACACGATCGACCAGGACTTCGCCGCGCACCGCCAGCGCTTCCTCGCCGAACAGGGCTACGCCTACCGGATCGTGGACGCGGACGACCTGTTGACGGAGAGCTGAGAGCCGGCGGGGTCACTTGCGGCGTATGCCCGTTTCCTCGCCGTACTCACCGAGGACCACGACGCTGAACGCCGCACCGAGGAACACCTTGACGGCGCGCACGGCGTCGCCCAGGAAGTGGTGGTGGGGGCCGTCGACGGCGGTGGCTCCGGAGCCCGGAGGACGTACAGGACCAGAAGTGAAGGTTGCTGCGCTCATGCCTCCATGGTGCAACTTGGGGCATAAAGCGGGCATCGGTCTGCGGAGCCAATCTCCGGCGTCCTCCTGTCCACCCAGGGTTGGACCCCGGCCCCCTACCCAGGTCTACCGAGGCCCCTAGGGGCCGGGCCGCGACCGGCGCCGTAAATGCGTTGGCATTCCCCGCTGTCCGCTCACTAAAATCTCCGCCCTTGCCCGCCTCCCCGCAGGGAGTGCCGCCGCCCGGACGGAAACCGGCCGGTCCCCGCAGCCGTAGCAGACCAGATTCCGGAGGCACTTCCTTGTCCACGCCCGTCGAGGACCCGCTCGCCCGCGAACGCTCCCACCTCTCCGCCTCCCGCTCCGCCCTGCGTGCCATGCGCCAGGACGTGGAGTCGCTCGACATCCGCGACGTCACCGCGAACTGGGTGAACGCGGAGGTGCTCGCCCGCCAGATCGACGAGCGGATCAAGGCGCTGGCCGACCTGAGCGACACCCCGCTGTTCTTCGGCCGCCTCGACTATCTGCACGCTCCCGGTTCGGAGCGGGCCGAGGGCGCCGAGGGCGAGCGGTTCTACATCGGACGCCGGCATGTGCACGACGGCGAGGGCGACCCGATGGTCATCGACTGGCGCGCGCCGGTCTCGCAGCCGTTCTACCGGGCGTCCCGGAAGGACCCGATGGACGTCGGGCTGCGCCGCCGCTTCGGCTACACCGGCGGCGACCTCACCGCCTACGAGGACGAGCGGCTCTCCGACCCGGCCGACGCGCCGGAGTCCGGCACCACCAGCAAGCTGCTCCAGCGGGAGATCGAGCGTCCGCGTGTCGGCCCGATGCGCGACATCGTGGCCACCATCCAGCCCGAGCAGGACGAGATCGTCCGCAGCGGGCTCGGCGGCACGGTCTGCGTGCAGGGCGGCCCCGGTACCGGGAAGACCGCCGTCGGCCTGCACCGGGTCGCCTATCTGCTGTACGCCCACCGCGAGCGGCTGGCCCGCACCGGCACGCTGGTCATCGGGCCGAACCGGTCCTTCCTGCACTACATCGAGCAGGTCCTGCCGGCGCTGGGCGAGTTGTCCGTCCAGCAGGCCACCGTCGACGACCTGGTGGCCCACGTGGAGGTGCGCGGCACGGACGAGGCGGCGGCCGCGGTCGTCAAGGGTGACGCGCGGATGGCGGAGGTCCTCAGGCGGGCCCTGTACGCGCAGGTGACCATGCCGGCCGAGCCGGTCGTGGTGGTGCGCGGCTCCCGGCGCTGGCGGGTCCCGGCGTACGAACTGGAGAAGATCGTCAGGGAGTTGCTGGCCCGCGACATGCGGTACGGCGCCGCCCGCGAGGCCCTGCCGCAGCGCATCGCGCACGCCGTGCTGGTGCAGATGGAGCGGGCCGGGGAGGCCCCGGACGACCGCGTGCAGGACGCGGTGGCCCGCAACAGCGCGGTGAAGGCGGCGGTGAAGGGTGTCTGGCCGGTCGTCGAACCGGCGAAGCTGGTGCTGCGGCTGCTGACCGACGCGGACTTCCTCGCCGAACACGCCGGGGGGATCCTCGACGAGGACGAGCAGAAGACGATCCTGTGGGCCAGGCCGGTGCGGAGCGTGAAGTCGGCCAAGTGGTCTCCCGCCGACGCCGTGCTGATCGACGAGGCGAACGATCTCGTCCAGCGCACGCACTCGCTCGGACATGTCGTCCTCGACGAGGCGCAGGACCTGTCGCCGATGCAGTACCGGGCCGTGGGGCGCCGGTGCACCACCGGGAGCGCGACCGTGCTGGGGGACCTGGCGCAGGGCACCACGCCGTGGGCGACACGGAGCTGGGACGAGGCGCTGGGGCATCTCGGCAAGTCGGAGGGGGTCGTCGAGGAGCTGACGGCCGGTTTCCGGGTGCCCACGGATGTGATCGCGTACGCGTCGCGGCTGCTGCCGCACATCGCGCCCGGGCTCACCCCGGTCGCCTCCGTGCGGGAGAATCCGGGGTTCTTCGAGGTGCGTACGGTCGCGGGGGCGGGGGTCGCGGGGGCGGGGGAAGTCGTCGCCGCGTGCGAGGAGTTGCTGCGCAACGAGGGGTCCGTCGGGCTGATCGCCGCCGACGCGCGGGTGCCCGCTCTCGCGGAGGAGCTGGCGGCGGAGGGGATCGGCTGCCTCGCGCCCGGCGAGGAGACCACCGTCGAGACCCGGCTGACCTTGGTCCCGGCTTCCCTGGCCAAGGGCCTGGAGTACGACTACGTGGTCCTGGACGAGCCGCAGGCCGTGGTGGACGGCGAACCGGACGAGCGCACGGGCCTGCGACGCCTGTACGTCTCCCTCACCCGCGCGGTGTCGGGCCTGATCGTGACCCACACGGCCCCGCTGCCGCGGCAGCTGGGCTGACCGGGACGAGCGGAACAGGTGGGCCCCTCGCCCCGCCCGCCCTCCCTTACCCTGTCGGCGGCGCGTCACCCTGTCGGCGGCGCGTCCCCGTCCAGCACCGCCCGCCACTCCTCCACTGCGGGTGCCGAGACCGGGGCTAGCCAACCCCGGGGGCGGGCCGCGCCGCCGATGTGGAAGCCGTTGACGCCGGCCGCCGTCAGGGCGGGGACGTGGTCGAGGCGCAGGCCCCCGCCCACCAGGATCGTCTGCTCGTACCCCGGATCGCCGCGCCGGGCCGCCTCCGCGAGGAGCGTGGGCAGGCCGTCGTCCACCCCGGCCGGGGAGCCCGCCGTGAGGTAGGTGTCCAGGCCGGGCAGGTCCGCGAGCTGTTTGCGCAGGGCGTCGCGGTCGGCGGCGCGGTCGATCGCGCGGTGGAAGGTCCACCGGCAGCCGTCCAGTACGGCGGTGATCCGCTCCACCGCGTCCAGGTCCACCCCGCCCTGCTCGTCGAGGAACCCCAGCACGAACTGGTCGGCGCCCGCCCCCCGCAGCTCCCCGGCCGCCCGCACCAGCCGGTCCACGCCGGACGGGCCGCCCGCCCCGAAGCCGTCGGTGAGCCGCAGCATCACACGCAGGTCGAGGTCGACGGCGGCGCGGATCCGGGCGAAGGTGGCGGCCGACGGGGTCAGTCCGTCGGCCGCCATCTCGGTGACCAGTTCGAGACGGTCCGCGCCTCCGGCCTGGGCGGCGACCGCGTCCTCGGCGTCGAGGGCGATCACCTCCAGGACCGCACGCGTGCTCATGCTCATGGGACCCCTTCCGTCGGTGCTCCCGGACTGGCTACAGGTCTAGTCCAATCTCAGGGTACGCGGGGAAGGGACCGGGCCGCGAGATCGCCCCCCTCAGCCGAAGATGTTCAGCTCCTCCTCCCGCGCCCCCGCCAGTTCGTAGCGCGCCCCCGCCAGCGGGCGCCCCGAGTACAGCCGGACGAGCGTGGCCGCGTCCCCGATGAAACGCGCCGGAGTCCGCGTCCCGTCCTCCGCCCCCAGCCGCAGCGGCTCGTCCACGTCGTCGAGGTCCGCGTGCAGCGGCAGCTGCCCCTTCTCGTGGGTCGCCCGGGCCAGCAGGGCGAGCGCGTACGGCAGCCCGGCCCCGGTGTAGGCGCCCGGCACGCCGAAGGTCTCGCGCACGTCACCGGCGTGCACCCACTCCCCCAGCGCCACCCGGTCCAGCACCCCGCCCGCCTTGGCGATCACCGGCCCGGCCTCGGTCATCCCCCGCTCCAGCTCGTCGACGATCCGCGCGTTCGTCCACCCGGCGCGCTCGGCTATGTCCCGGTCGTTCGACTCGGGCGAGAACACCCCCTCCTCGAAACGGCTCTCCACCACCCGGATCAGCGCCGCCGAACAGTGCGCCAGCACATCCCGCACCGTCCAGCCCGGACACGCGGCCGTGGGCAGCGCGAAGTCCGCCTCGCTCCTCGCCCGCAGCAGCGGCACGAGGGCGTCCCGCTCGGTGGTCAGCAGCAGCCCCGGCAGCTCGGGGTCCCGTGGTTCCCGTACGTCAGTCATGGACTCCACGCTAGGGGGCGGCCGGCCCTCGGCGGGAGAATGGGCGCATGGCCGATCTCGACGCGCTGCGCACCCGTTGGCTCCACACGCTGCTCTCGGCCCGCGAGGGCGCGTGTCATCCCGACCCGTACCGGTACGCCGACGAGCTGCTGCGCCGCTGGCAGGAGCCGCAACGCCACTACCACACGCTCACGCACCTCAGCGCGGTCCTCGACCACGTCGACGTGCTGGAGAAGTACGCGGACGACCCGGACGTCGTACGCCTGGCCGCCTGGTTCCACGACGCCGTCTACCTGCCCGAGCGTTCGACCAACGAGGAGCGTTCCGCCCGGCTCGCCGAGCGCGCCCTGTCCGAGGCCGGGGTCCCCGGGGAGAAGACCGCCGAGGTCGCCCGGCTGGTCCGGCTCACCGTCACCCACGACCCGGCCGACAGCGACCGCGACGGCCAGGTGCTGTGCGACGCCGACCTGGCCATCCTGGCCGCGCCCCCGTCGGCGTACGCGGCCTACACCGCCGCCGTCCGCGAGGAGTACCACTTCGTGCCGAGCGACGCCTTCCGCACCGGCCGGGCGGCGGTCCTGCGTCAACTCCTCGACCTGCCCCGCCTCTTCCGCACCCCGCACGGCCGGGCCGAATGGGAGGCCACGGCCCGCTACAACCTCGCCGCCGAGCTGGAAATGCTGTCGACCTGAGCGGCCGGGGCCGCCTAGTGTGCGGCTCATGCGTGCCATGGGCGGGGACCAGGTGGAAGAGGCCGTCGCGAGCTGCGTCGCGGCACTGCGGCCGGCGGCGGACCGGGACTGGACGGAGGTGAAGGCCTCGGGCCTGGACTGGAGCGTCCACACGACGGCCCTCCACATCGCCGACGACCTCGTCGCGTACGCCGCCAACCTCGCGGGCGGCGCGCGGGACGACTACGTCCCCTTCGAGATCAGGCTCGACGACGGCACGGACAACGCCGGTCTGCTGCACGTGATCGAGGCGACCGGCGCGCTGCTCGCCGCCGCCGTCCGCACCGCCCCCCGCGAGGCCCGCGCCTTCCATCCCTATCCCTTCCGCAGCGCCGACCGCGAGGGCTTCGCCGCGATGGGCATCGCCGAGGTGCTGCTGCACACGCACGACATCGCACGGGCCCTCGGCCTCGCCTACGAGCCGTCCGAGGAACTGGCCGATTCGGTGCTGGCCTGGCTCTTCCCGCACGTCCAGCCCGGCCCGGCCCCCTGGCCGACCCTGCTGTGGGCCACCGGTCGCGGCGAACTGCCCGGCCGCGCCCGGGTCACCGACTGGCGCTGGCGCAACAACCTGGTCATCCCCGGCGAACGCGTCAGCCTCGTCGGCATCCGCCCGGCCGCCGCCCGCGATCTGCGCCTGGGCGGCGACGGCGGCTTCGAGTGGCTGGACGGCGGCCCCTACGAGGGCACCCGCGACGCCACGAACTTCATGGTCAAGGCGTACGAAGCGGGCACGCACCGCCCCGAGTTCGGCGTGTTCGCCCTGGTACGGCGCGAGGACGGCCGGGCGATCGGCGGCATGGGCTTCCACGGCGCGCCGGACGAGGAGGGCCGGGCCGAGATCGGGTACGACCTCGTCGAGGGCGCCCGGGGCCAGGGCTACGCCACCGAGGCGCTGCGCACGCTGTCGCGGTGGGCGCTGGCACGCGACGACGTACAAGCGCTGTTCGCGACCGTCGACAAGGACAACCTCGCCTCCCAGGCCGTGGTCACCCGCGCCGGATTCGTTCAGGTGAGCGAGGACAGTGAGCAGGGCGAGGAGTTGGCCTATGAACTACGCGGACCCGGCGGGGTCTGATCCGGCCGCGTTCGCCCCTTGCGGCGGCGCAGCCCCGCCTTGTGCAGCAGCCGCACCACCTCGCGGCTGCTGACCTGCACCGCCCCGGCGGCCACCGCTTCGGCGTACCGGTGCTCGGGAAGGTCGTAGTGGTCCCGCTCGAAGGCCCGTGGGGGCACGCCCAACGCGGCGGCGAAGCGGTGCAGTTCGTCGTACGACACATCGCTGACCAGGTGGGACCACAGCCGCCCGTGGCCGGGCCAGGTCGGCGGGTCGATGTACAGGGTCACGAGGGAGGTGTCCCGCCGCCGGCCGCGCCCAGCCTGCCGACCGGCGCCACCCTCACGCCCGCCTTGTGGCACACCCAGTGCGGATCCGGGCCCAGTTCCGGCTCGACGTCCAGCGCGTGCGGGTCGCCCGTGCCGCACACCGGGCACAGCGGCCAGCGGCCGTACCGCTCCAGCAGCGCGTCCTGCACGTCCTGCGCCACCAGTCCGGCGACGAACGCGGCACCCTCCGGCCACTGCTCCACCCACCAGCGCCGCTGTACGACCGAGTCCTCCACCAGCGAGACGACGTCCGCCTCGGCGACCTCGCCCGCGACCAGGTCGGCGAGTACGAGGGCGCGTGCCGCGTGCAGGGCCTGCTCCAAGGGGCTGACGGGATCCATGCCCCCATTGTGCGCACTCTTGACCGCCGCACCGAACCGAAAATATCTTTCACACGTGCCCCAGGACGTGAAGGAAACTTTCCCCGACCGGGGACGAGGGCCGGGTACGGCCCCGCCGGCCCCCACCGCCCTCGCCGCCAAGGTGCGCACCCTCGCGCCGTCCATGACCCGCTCCATGCGGCGCGTCGCCGAAGCCGTCGCCGGCGACCCGGCGGCCTGCGCCGCCCTCACCGTCACCGGCCTGGCCGAACGCACCGGCACCAGCGAGGCCACCGTGGTGCGCACCGCCCGGCTGCTGGGCTATCCCGGCTACCGCGACCTGCGCCTGGCCCTGGCCGGCCTCGCCGCCCATCTGCAGTCCGGCCGGGCCCCCGCCATCACCACCGACATAGCCGTCGACGACCCGATCGCCGACGTCGTCGCCAAACTCGCCCACGAGGAGCGGCAGACCCTCGCCGACACGGCCGCCGGACTCGACACCGGGCAACTGGACGCGGCCGTCACCGCGCTGGCGGGCGCCCGCCGCACCGACGTGTACGGCATCGGCGCCTCCGGTCTGGTCGCCCAGGACCTCACCCAGAAGCTGCTGCGGATAGGGCTCATAGCCCACGCGCACGGCGATCCGCACCTCGCCGTGACCAACGCGGTCCAACTGCGGGCCGGTGACGTGGCGATCGCGATCACGCACTCCGGGACGACCGGGGACGTCATCGAGCCGCTGCGGGCCGCCTTCGAGCGCGGGGCGACGACCGTCGCGATCACCGGGCGACCGGGCGCGCCGGTGACGCAGTACGCCGACCACGTGCTGACCACGTCCACCTCCCGGGAGAGCGAGCTGCGGCCCGCCGCGATGTCGTCCAGGACCAGTCAACTGCTCATAGTCGACTGCTTGTTCGTGGGTGTGGCGCAGCGGACGTACGCATCGGCCGCACCCGCGCTGGCGGCCTCGTACGAGGCGCTGGCCCACCGGCACCGGAGTTCCCCCCGCACCTAGGGAAGAGAGAGCGTCCCGCGATGATCCACCCGTCCGAACCCCGTGACCTGCGCGCCGAGTTGGAGTCCCTGACCACCGAGGCGTTCCGGCCCGAGCTGGCCGGGATCGACCGGTTGCCCACCCTGGACATCGCCCGCCTGATGAACGGCGAGGACAGCGGCGTTCCCGCCGCCGTCGCCGCGCAGCTGCCCCGGATCGCCGCCGCCGTCGACGCCGTGGCCGAGCGGATGGCGCGCGGCGGCCGGCTCGTCTACGCCGGGGCGGGCACCGCCGGACGGCTCGGCGTGCTGGACGCCTCCGAGTGCCCGCCCACCTTCAACACCGATCCCGCCCGGGTCGTCGGCCTGATCGCGGGCGGACCACGGGCCGTGGTCACCTCCGTCGAGGGCGCCGAGGACTCCGCGGAGCTGGCCCGCGCGGACCTCGACGAGCTGGCGCTCACCCCCGAGGACACGGTGGTCGGCGTCTCCGCCTCCGGCCGCACCCCGTACGCCGTCGGCGCCGTGCGGCACGCCCGCTCCCTGGGCGCCCTCACCATCGGGCTGGCGTGCAACGCGGACAGTGCCCTGGCGGCCGCCGCCGACCACGGCATCGAGGTCGTCGTCGGCCCCGAGCTGCTCACCGGCTCCACCCGGCTGAAGGCGGGTACGGCGCAGAAGCTGGTCCTCAACATGCTGTCGACGATCACGATGATCCGTCTGGGCAAGACCTTCGGGAACCTGATGGTCGACGTGCGCGCCTCCAACGACAAGCTGCGCGCCCGCTCCCGCCGTATCGTCGCGCTGGCCACCGGCGCCCCCGACGAGGAGATCGAGAAGGCGCTGACGGAGACGGGCGGGGAGGTGAAGAACGCCATCCTGACGGTCCTGGCCGGCGTCGACGGCCCGACGGCCGCCCGCCTTCTGGAGGAGTCCGGCGGCCATCTGCGTGCCGCGCTGGCGATCGCGGGCGGCTGACCCGCACGCTCGGGGGGTGCACCCCACCTCGTACGACACCGCCGCCGCGATCCTCGCCCGCCTGGGCGGCCCCGCGAACGTCACGACCGTCGCCCACTGCCTGACCCGGCTGCGGCTGCGGGTGACGGATCCGGCGGCCGTCGACGAGGAGGGGCTGCGGGCGGTGCCGGGAGTGCTGGGGGTGGTGAGCGCGGACGACGGTTCGTACCAGATCGTGCTGGGGCCGGCGGTGGTGGCCGCTGTCACGGCGGAGGTGGAGGAGCTGGTGGCGGCCGGGAACCCCGCCGACCGGCTCGCCGCGCGCGGGGCCGAGCTGCGGGAGCAGCTGCGGCGGCGCAACGCCACGCCCCTGAAGGCGGCCCTGCGGCGGCTGGCCGACGTGTTCGTGCCGCTCATCCCGGCGCTGATCGGCTGCGGCATCCTCGCGGGACTGGGCGGGCTGCTGGCCAACACCGGACTGCTGCCGGGCCTGGCTCCCGCCCTGACCGCCCTCTCCTCCGCCTTCATGGCGCTGATCGCGGTGTTCGTCGGGCACAACACGGCGAAGGAGTTCGGCGGCACGCCGGTGCTGGGCGGAGCGGTGGCGGCCGTCGTCGTGTATCCGGGCGTGGCGAAGGTCACGGCGTTCGGGGTGCATCTGGCGCCCGGGCAGGGCGGGGTGCTCGGCGCGCTCGCGGCGGCCCTGCTGGCGACGCGGGTGGAACGGTGGTGCCGGGGCCGGGTGCCCGGGGCGCTGGACGTCCTGGTCACCCCGGCCGTGACCGTCCTCGTCCCCGGCCTGGTCACGCTCTACGGCCTCATGTACGCGGCCGGTGTGGTGTCCTCGGCCATCGGCACGGGGGCCGACCGGCTGCTGGCGACCACGGGCGCCGTCGCCGGACTGGTCCTCGGCGGCCTGTTCCTGCCACTGGTCATGCTGGGCCTGCACCAGGCCCTGATCCCCATCCACACCACCCTCATCCAGCAGCAGGGCTACACCGTCCTGCTGCCGCTGCTGGCGATGGCGGGCGCGGGCCAGGTGGGCGCGGCACTCGCGGTGTACGCCCGCGTGCGCCACGACACCTCCCTGCGCTCCCTGCTCACGACGATCAGGTCGGCGCTCCCGGCGGGCCTGCTGGGCGTGGGCGAACCGCTGATCTACGGCGTCTCGCTCCCCCTGGGCCGACCGTTCCTGACGGCCTGCGCGGGCGGCGCGGCGGGCGGGGCGTTCGTCGGTTTCTTCGCGATGCTGGGCGACCGGGTCGGGGCGACGGCGATCGGTCCTTCCGGCTGGGCCCTGTTCCCCCTGCTGGCCGGGAACCGGGGCCTGCTCCCGACGGCGGCCATCTACGGCGGCGGTCTGCTCACCGGGTACGCGGTGGGCTTCCTGGCGACGTACCTGTTCGGCTTCGACCGAGGCGGCCCCGTTCAGCCGGCCTCCGCGACGGGGGCGCGCCAGACGAGTGTGTAACGCCAGAACAGCCGCCGCCGGAGCCGGGCGCCGGGCAGGATGCGGCGGGCCCCGGCGGCGATCTGGGCGAAGGTCATCTCCGGGGCGCGGGTGGCGGCGGTCATCGACACGGGCCGCGTCTGTCCCGGCGCGGTGTCGGCCCGGCCCCGGTTCTTCGCCCATCCCACGAGGAGGTTGAGGGGCAGCGAGAGGTGGCTGAGCAACTGGTCGAGCGGCGCGTCCTCCCGCGCGCATCCGACGACGACCAAAGTGCCGCCGGGGGCGAGTTCCTCGCGGAAACGGGTGAGCGAGTCGGCGAAGGGGAGGTGGTGGAGCACGGCGAGGCAGGTGATGAGGTCGTGGGGGCCGGCGGGGAGCCGGTGGGGGGCGTCGGCGACGGAGTAGACGGTTCGCCCTCCAGGACCCGCCTCTTCGGCCTGCTCGGCCCGCTCGGCCTGCTCGATGATCCGGGCGTCGGAGTCGATGCCGTGGACCTCGACGGCACCCGGCCGGGAGGCCAGCAGCCGGACGAGGTCACCGCTGCCGCAGCCCACGTCCAGCGCCCTGCCCAGGGGCCGCCGCGGCAACTGCCGTATCAGCCAGCCGTGGTAGTGGGCGTTGTGGTCCCAGGGGTGCGCGGCGTTGAAGCGGTTCATGGCCCGGATCAGCCGGGGCGGCAATGCGGTCATGAGGGCACTCCACCACACGACGCCCTGCGACACTCGTCCCATGAACCACGCCCAGCTCACCGCCCTCGGACGTGCCCTCCGCCTTGTCGGCGAGCACGGGGAGGCCCTGACCTCGGACACCCCGGACGCCCGGCTGCACGAGGTCAGGGCCGATCTGCGCCGCGCCCTCGACCTGCTGGACGAGAGCGTCACCAGCGGCACGGTCACCACGCGCTGCGCCGAGCACCCGAACGGACCGGTGGACGAGAGCGCCCCCGACCTGTGCCTGCTGTGCGAGACCCGGCGGCGGGCCGCCCGGCGCTCGGAGTACGGGGGCGGACGGCCTCCGGCGGCCGACGAAGCCGTATCGGCCACGCCCTCCCGTTACGGTGTCCGCGCCGACCGCCCGCGGCCCCAGCAGCGGTGGCTGCCGGAGCTGTGGAACGGGCGGGAGTGGCAGCTGTGCGGTACGCCCAGGCGGGACCGGCGGGAGGCCGAGCTGTATCTCGCCGCCCAGCGGCGCGGCTCCCGGCCGGCGATGGCGTACCGGCTGGTGCACGAGTTCACCGACTACGAGGTGCTGCGGGTGTGGGGCACGCCCGTGCAGGTCGACATCGAGCCGATGGGCAACCTGTGAGCGCGCCCGCCCGGCCTCAGCTCAGCGTCTTGAGCGCGTCCGCGCTGTAGGGCGCCAGCTCGTCGACGCGGCCCTCGAGGACCTTCGCCGCCCACTCCGGGTCCTGGAGCAGGGCCCGGCCCACGGCCACCATGTCGAACTCGTCGCGCTCCATGCGGTCCAGCAGGTTGTCCAGGCTGCCGACCGGCGCGCCCTCGCCCTGGAAGGCCTTGATGAAGTCGCCGTCGAGGCCGACCGAGCCGACGCTGATGACCTGCTTGCCGGTGATCTTCTTCGTCCAGCCCGCGAGGTTGAGGTCGGAGCCGTCGAACTCCGGGATCCAGTAGCGGCGCGTGGAGGCGTGGAAGGCGTCCACACCGGCGGCCGCGATCGGGGCGAGGACGGCCTCCAGCTCCTCGGGGGTCTCGGCGAGCCGGGCGTCGTACGCCTCCTGCTTCCACTGCGAGTAGCGGAAGATCACGGGGAACTCCGCGGAGACCCTCTCGCGGACGGCCGCGACGATCTCCGCCGCGAACTTCGTGCGGGCCACCGGGTCGCCGCCGTACTCGTCCGTACGACGGTTGGTGCCCGCCCACAGGAACTGGTCGACGAGGTAGCCGTGGGCGCCGTGGATCTCGACGCCGTCGAAGCCGATGCGCTCCGCGTCGGCGGCGGCCTGCGCGAACGCGCCGATGACGTCGTCCAGGTCCTGCCGGGTCATCTCCTTGGCGTCGGCGGTGCCGTTGACGCGCAGGCCCGAGGGGCCGACGGAGGGGGCGTCCGGGTAGGGCTGCTGGCCCTGGTTGCGGACGGTGCCGATGTGCCACAGCTGCGGGACGATGGTGCCGCCCGCCTCGTGCACCGCCTCGGCGGCCTTCTGCCAGCCGGTGAGCTGCTCCTCGCCGTGGAACCGGGGAACGCGGTCGCTCGACCCGGCCGAGTCGTGGCCGACGTACGTGCCCTCGGTGACGATCAGACCGACGCCGGCGGCGGCGCGGCGGGCGTAGTACGACAGCACGTCCTCGCCGGGGACGCCGCCCGGGGAGAACATTCGCGTCATCGGGGCCATGGCGATCCGGTTCGGGACGGTCAGGCCGTTGATCGTGGTCGGCCGGGAGAGGATCTGGGCCGCGCGGGAGGCGGGGGACGTGCTGCTGCTCACGTGGGGGCTCCTTCGAACCGTTGTAAACCTTGTAAACCGTCAGGTATGTGCATACGCATTGTTGCACCTCCTGAAGGAACCGAGGGTGGCGGACCGTGTATTCCCCAACACACCTACTTCCGGATGCGGGCCTCCCGGTTCAGCTGCCGCACCCGCTCCCTCAGCACCTCCCCCGGCGGCGCGGACTCGGCCGCCTCAGCCGGACAGTCGTCCCCCCTCGCCCGAAGAGCCGCCGCCAGCCGCGAGGCCACGCCCAGGTTGCAGCGGCCCAGGTCGGCCAGGGCGTACGGCTCCCCGTGCGAGCCGGTCCAGGGATCGACGCGGAGCGAGGGAAGGATGATGCCGACGCCGTGCCGGGCTGCGCGCAGCTGCTCCACGGCTTCCTCGGTCGTGCGGGCCTTCTCCCAACGGTTGTTCGTGAGCGGGTCGTTCATCGGGCAGCTGGAGGCGGCTACGCGGCGGACGCAGCCGGAGATCGCGGCAATGCTGGACGAAGTCCTGGTTACAGGGGGCTTCTTCAGGCGGAACTGCAAGGAGAGTGCTGTACCGGCCGGATGAAACCAACGTCACGGTTCATGTGCTGAAAGTCGGCCGCAGTACCTGACCACGGACGTTGCTCGCCGACGATCCGAAACGCCCGAGGGCGGCACCCCCCGTCGAACAGGGGATGCCGCCCTCGGTCAGGACGTTGATCAACCAGAGGTCGATCAGAAGTCCATGTCACCGCCCGGCATGCCGCCCGGAGCGGCCGCCGCGGCCTTCTCCGGCTTGTCGGCGATGACGGCCTCGGTGGTGAGGAACAGCGCGGCGATGGACGCGGCGTTCTGCAGCGCGGAACGCGTCACCTTCGCCGGGTCGATGATGCCCTCGGCGACCAGGTCGACGTACTCACCGGTCGCGGCGTTCAGGCCGTGGCCCGGGGTCAGGTTGCGCACCTTCTCCACCACGACACCGCCCTCGAGGCCGGCGTTGACGGCGATCTGCTTCAGCGGAGCCTCGAGCGCGAGCTTGACGGCGGCCGCACCGGTCGCCTCGTCACCCTCCAGCTCCAGCTTCTCGAAGACACCGGAGGCCTGCAGCAGGGCCACGCCACCACCGGCGACGATGCCCTCCTCGACGGCCGCCTTGGCGTTGCGCACGGCGTCCTCGATGCGGTGCTTGCGCTCCTTCAGCTCCACCTCGGTGGCGGCACCGGCCTTGATGACGGCCACGCCGCCCGCGAGCTTCGCCAGGCGCTCCTGGAGCTTCTCGCGGTCGTAGTCCGAGTCGCTGTTCTCGATCTCGGCACGGATCTGGTTGACCCGGCCGGCGACCTGGTCGGCGGAGCCGGCGCCGTCGACAATGGTGGTCTCGTCCTTGGTGATGACGACCTTGCGGGCGCGGCCCAGGAGGTCCAGGGTCGCGTTCTCCAGCTTGAGGCCGACCTCCTCGGAGATGACCTCGCCACCGGTGAGGATGGCGATGTCGCCGAGCATGGCCTTGCGGCGGTCACCGAAGCCCGGGGCCTTGACGGCGACGGACTTGAAGGTGCCGCGGATCTTGTTGACGACCAGGGTCGACAGGGCCTCGCCCTCGACGTCCTCGGCGATGATCAGCAGCGGCTTGCCCGACTGCATGACCTTCTCCAGGAGCGGGAGCAGGTCCTTGACGGAGCCGATCTTGGAGTTGGCGATCAGGATGTACGGGTCGTCGAGGGACGCCTCCATACGCTCCATGTCGGTGGCGAAGTACGCCGAGATGTAGCCCTTGTCGAAGCGCATACCCTCGGTGAGCTCCAGCTCCAGACCGAAGGTCTGGGACTCCTCGACGGTGATGACGCCTTCCTTGCCGACCTTGTCCATGGCCTCGGCGATCAGCTCGCCGATCTGGGTGTCGGCGGCGGAGATGGAGGCCGTGGAGGCGATCTGCTCCTTGGTCTCGACGTCCTTCGCCTGCTCCAGCAGGGCGGCGGAGACGGCCTCGACGGCCTTCTCGATACCGCGCTTGAGGGCCATCGGGTTGGCGCCGGCGGCTACGTTGCGCAGACCCTCCTTGACCAGGGCCTGGGCGAGAACGGTCGCGGTGGTCGTACCGTCACCGGCGACGTCGTCCGTCTTCTTGGCGACTTCCTTGACCAGCTCGGCGCCGATCTTCTCGTACGGGTCCTCGAGCTCGATCTCCTTGGCGATGGAGACACCATCGTTGGTGATCGTGGGGGCGCCCCACTTCTTCTCGAGGACGACGTTGCGGCCCTTGGGGCCGAGCGTCACCTTCACGGCGTCCGCGAGCTGGTTCATGCCGCGCTCGAGGCCGCGCCGCGCCTCCTCGTCGAACGCGATGATCTTGGCCATGTGAAGTGGTCCCTCCAGGACTGGGGGTGATTCCTTCGGACCGCGCCCGCGCCCGCGACGGACGGCTCGCCGACCCGTGGGTTCCTTGCCCCACCCGGCCTGCGGGCCTCACCGACCCGGTCCTTCTTTGTCACTCTCACCTTCAGAGTGCTAACGCCAATGATTAGCACTCGGCATGCCCGAGTGCAAGGTGCGCCCGCGTAGCGGGCTCGTTTGGGGGTGGTGGTCGGGTGACGGGCGGGCACAAGCGCCTCCCGGGTATCGGGCGGGGCGCACGGGGGGCACGGCACCCCGGGAGCGGTGCGAGGAGAGGGCCGGCGGCGGACGCGTGCGGGGAGAGGCCGGCTGCGGACATGACGGAGGACCCGCCCCCTACCAGGAACGGGTCCTCCGATGTGTGTGAACGTTCAGGCGCTGAGGCGGACCATGTCGGCCTGCGGGCCCTTCTGGCCCTGCGAGATCTCGAACTCCACCCGCTGGCCCTCTTCAAGGGTGCGATAGCCGTCCATCTGAATGGCGCTGTAATGGACGAAGACGTCCGCACCACCGTCGACCGCGATGAAGCCGTACCCCTTCTCCGCGTTGAACCACTTGACGGTGCCCTGAGCCATGCCTAACTCCCCTATTACTGGCCCTTGCACAGATCCACACTTCGCGGATCCGGGTCAGACCTCACCCCCCATGGGTCGGGGGCGTGCGCCGGAACGCGTCGACCGCGGCTGAATGTATCTGTCCAACTGCCGTCTGCAACAGGTCAATCGGACGAGAATTCTGGAAGGGCACGGTCCGGAATGTGGCGACAATTCCCAGGAAGGGAGGGCAAGTCGGGCCGGGCAAAGGGCACGAAAGCCGCCAACCACCCACACACTTTGGCTACTTCTTGCCGGACGCGCGGCAAGAATCCAGGGCTTCCGACCTGCGGACCGCCACCGTGTTCCCCAACTGTACCGCGCTCAACCACACAGAATTGCCCCCTCCACTTCTCACCGGGAGGGGGCAATTCGATGAACAGGCGGTAATAGGTGTTACCAAGGGTAATGTGCGGTCATTCGGTCAGCCGCCGGCGACGGCCGGAATGATGGAGACGCCCGCACCCTCCGGCGTCGCGGTCTCCAGCCCCTGCTCGAAACGCACGTCGTCGTCATTGACGTACACGTTCACGAACCGGCGCAGCTTGCCCTGGTCGTCCAGAACGCGCGCGGCGATCCCGGTGTGGTTCTTCTCCAGGTCGGCGATGACCTCGGCGAGGGTGGCACCCTCGGCGGCGACCTCGGCCTGCCCACCGGTGTAGGTGCGCAGGATGGTGGGGATGCGGACGGTCACACTCATGCGAGGCCAGCCTCTCGGAAGGAGTCCAGGTTGGGGCGGATCGTCGCGGTGAGGCCGGTGTCGGCCACCGCGTCGAGGGTCTTGAGGCCGTCGCCGGTGTTCAGGACGACCGTGGTCAGGGCGGGGTCGAGGACGCCGTTCTCGATCAGCTTCTTCGTCACGCCGACCGTGACCCCGCCGGCGGTCTCCGCGAAGATGCCCTCGGTCCGGGCCAGCAGCCTGATCGCGTCGACGATCTGCTCGTCGTTCACGTCCTCCACCGCGCCGGCCGTGCGACGGGCGATGTCGAGGACGTAGGGGCCGTCCGCCGGGTTGCCGATCGCCAGCGACTTGGCGATCGTGTCCGGCTTCTGCGGGCGGACCACGTCGTGCCCCGCCTTGTACGCAGTCGACACCGGCGAGCAGCCCTCGGCCTGCGCGCCGAAGATCTTGTACGGCCTGTCCTCGACCAGCCCGAGCCTGATCAGCTCCTGCAGACCCTTGTCGATCTTCGTGAGCTGGGAACCGGAGGCGATCGGGACCACGATCTGGTCCGGCAGCCGCCAGCCGAGCTGCTCGCAGATCTCGTACGCCAGCGTCTTGGAGCCCTCGGCGTAGTACGGCCGCAGGTTGACGTTGACGAAGCCCCAGCCCTCGCCGGCCGGGTCGCCGATCAGCTCGGAGCAGAAGCGGTTCACGTCGTCGTAGTTGCCCTCGATGCCGACGAGGTCGCCGCCGTAGACCGCGGCCATGACGATCTTGCCCTGCTCCAGGTCGTGCGGGATGAACACGCAGGAGCGCAGGCCGGCGCGGGCCGCCGCGGCGCCCACCGCACCGGCCAGGTTGCCGGTCGAGGAGCAGCTCAGCGTGGTGAACCCGAAGGCGCGGGCGGCCTCCAGCGCCTGGGCGACGACCCGGTCCTTGAAGGAGTGCGTCGGGTTCCCGGAGTCGTCCTTCACGTACAGCCCGCCGGTGACACCCAGCTCGCGCGCCAGGTTGTCGGCCTGGACGAGCTTGGTCCAGCCGGGGTTGATGTTGGGCTTGGTCGCCACGTCGGCGGGGACGGGCAGCAGCGGGGCGTAACGCCAGATGTTCGCGGGCCCGGACTCGATGCGCCGCCGCAGCTCTTCGGTGTCGTAGCCCGAGAAGTCGTAGGCGATCTCCAGCGGACCGAAACACTCCTCGCAGGCGAAGACCGGTCCGAGGGGCACGCGGTGACCGCACTCGCGACAGCTGAGCGCGGCGGCCGGGCCGAGGTCTACGGTGGGATTGCTGGAGCTTGCAACTGTCTGCACAGCCATGGAGGCGAGGCCCTTTCTCCTCATCTTCCTCGCGACGCATCTCGTCGCGAGACGGATTTGGCACCTTCCCTAGCCGGGAGCCTCGCGGATCGGTCGGCTGTGGTCGCACAGCGATCGACACGAGTGCCGGCTGGAGGGTTGCCGGGGCTTCATCGGGCCGTGTCCCTCTGCCCCTCTGGATGAGCTGTATGCGGTTGTGGGCGGGGGCGACCCTGACATGCGATGGTCACCCGCGTTGTCCAAGACTGTAACCGAAGGCCAGGACAGTTGAGATAGTCGTCCGAACCGCGAGACAACAGTGAGGAGCCGCACACTGTGCTGGAAGAAGTCGAGCGCTGGCTGGCCACCCACTCCTGGTCCGTGTCCGATCGTCCCCCGCACCAGATCCTCGCCGCGAAGCAGCGCACGGGCCAGTCGGTGTCCGTCGTGCTGCCCGCGCTCAACGAGGAGGAGACGGTCGGCGACATCGTCGCGGTGATCCGTCATGACCTCATGCAGCAGATGCCGCTCGTCGACGAGATCGTCGTCGTCGACTCCGGCTCCACCGACCGCACCTCCGAGGTGGCCGCGTCGGCCGGCGCCCGGGTGGTCCACCGCGACGCGATCCTGCCGCGCGTTCCGGCCGTTCCCGGCAAGGGCGAGGTGCTGTGGCGCTCGCTCCTGGTCACCGGCGGGGACATCGTCTGTTTCGTCGACGCCGATCTGCGGGAGTTCTCCTCCGACTTCGTCTCCGGGATCGTCGGCCCGCTGCTGACCGATCCCGGGGTGGATCTGGTCAAGGCGATGTACGACCGTCCGCTCGGCACCGCGGCCGGCCAGGGCGGCCGGGTGACCGAGCTGGTGGCGCGCCCGCTGCTGAACCTGCACTGGCCGCAGCTGGCCGGTTTCGTGCAGCCGCTGGGCGGTGAGTACGCGGCCCGCCGCTCGCTGCTCGAACAGCTGCCGTTCCCGGTCGGGTACGGCGTGGAGCTGGGCATGCTGGTGGACGCGCTGCACCTGGTGGGGCTCGATGCCCTGGCCCAGGTGGACGTCGGGGTGCGCAGGCACCGGCACCAGGACGGGCGGGCGCTGGGCCGGATGGCGGCGGCGATCTACCGCACGGCGCAGCTGAGGCTGGCCCGCGGGCACCTGGTGCGGCCCTCGCTGACCCAGTTCGAGCGGGGGCAGGAGGGCTTCGAGCCGCGCACCTACCCGGTGGACACGGAGGAGCGTCCGCCGATGGCGGAGATCGCGGAGTACGCGGCCCGGAAGGTGGCGTGAGCCCCGCTCGGGGACCGCTGAAGAACGGCCGTATACGGACCCCGCGCGGGGCGAGCCGTACGTTTGAGCGTTTACCTGCCCGGCTAGGTTGAGGCGTATGGCTTCCACGCACGGTGCTGAGGTGCTGGTCGCGTCCAATCGCGGCCCGGTTTCGTACGAGGTTCGGCCCGACGGCGGGGCCGGCTCGCTGCACGCCAAGCGCGGCGGCGGCGGGCTGGTCTCGGGTCTGTCGGCCATCGGGCCGGACGCGAACGCGGTGTGGGTGTGCGCCGCGCTGGGCGACGCGGACCGGGAGGCGGTGCGGCGCGCCGAGGGCGGGCTGCTGCCGGCCGAGGACACCGGCGGGCAGCGGGTGCGGATGCTGGACATCGACGCCGGTGTCTTCTCGGACGCGTACAACGGCATCGCCAACTCGGTCCTGTGGTTCGTCCACCACATGCTCTACCAGACCCCGCTGGAGCCGGTCTTCGACGCGGAGTTCCGGCGCCGGTGGGCGTCGTACCAGGCCTACAACCGGGCCTTCGCCGAGGCGCTGGCCGAGGAGGCGGCCGACGGCGCGGCGGTGGTGATCCAGGACTACCACCTGGCCCTGGCCCCCCGGATGCTCCGCGAACTCCGCCCCGACCTGCGCATCGGTCACTTCTCGCACACCCCGTGGGCCCCGCCGGACTACTTCCGGCTGCTCCCGGACGACATCGCGGCGGAGCTGCTGGGCGGGATCCTGGGCGCGGACCGGGCGGCGTTCCTGACCCGGCGCTGGGCGGACGCGTTCCGGGACTGCTGTCACGCCGTCCTGGGCAGCCCCGGCATCCCGGCCGGCACCCGCGTCGGCGTGCACGGTCTGGGCGCCGACGCGGACTTCCTGCGGGAGCGGGCGCACCGGCCGGACGTGACCGAGCGGATGGCGGCGCTGCGGGAGGAGATCGGCGAGGGGCGCCGGACGATCGTGCGGGTGGACCGCACCGAGCTGTCGAAGAACATCGTGCGCGGGCTGCTGGCGTACCGGCAGCTGCTGGACGACCACCCGGAGTGGCGCGAGCGGGTGGTGCACGTGGCGTTCGCCTACCCGTCCCGGCAGGATCTGGCCGTGTACCGCGACTACACGGCCGAGGTGCGGCGGGTGGCCGACGACATCAACGCGAGCTATGGCACCGAGGGCTGGACGCCGGTCGTCCTGCACGTCAAGGACGACTTCGCCCGCTCGCTGGCCGCCTACCGGCTGGCGGACGTGGCGCTGGTCAACCCGATCCGCGACGGCATGAACCTGGTCGCCAAGGAGGTCCCGGTCGTCTCGGACGAGGGCTGCGCGCTGGTGCTGTCCCGGGAGGCGGGGGCGTTCGAGGAGCTGGGCGAGGACGCGCTGACCGTCAACCCGTACGACATCCAGGGCACGGCGACCGCCCTGCACCAGGCGCTCACCATGCCGGCCCACGAGCGGGCGGAACGCGCGAAGCGGCTGTCCGCGGCGGCGACCGCGCTGCCCCCGGCCCAGTGGTTCCTGGACCAACTGCACGCCCTGGACGAGAACCGACCCGGCTGAGCCCCCCTTGGCCTGGCCGGGGTGCGGCTTCGGCCTGGCCGGGGTGCGGCTTCGGCCTGACCGGGGTGCGGCTTCGGCCTGGCCGGGGTGCGGCTTCGGCCTGGCCGGGGTGCGGCTTCCGCCCAGCCGGACGCGGCCTCAGCCCAGGTGGGCGAGGCTTCCGCCCAGGCGGGCGAGGCTTCCGCTCAGCCGGACGCGGCTTCAACCCGGCCGGGTGCGGCCTCAGCCCAGCCGGGTGCGGCCTCAGCCCAGCCGGGTGCGGCTTCCGCCCAGGCGGACGCGGCCTCAGCCCAGGCGGGTGGCGAGGGCCCGTAGCAGGTGGACGACTCCGGCCGGGCCGTCCACCACCAGGTCCGCGCGTTCCGCCAGTTCGGTGACCTCGGTGCTGCCGCTGCACACCAGCAGGCCGGGGACGCCGTCGGAGCGGAGTTTGTCGACGGCGGCGAAGGCGGGGAGGTCGCCGAGGTCGTCACCGGCGTAGAGGACGCACTCGGCGCCGGTGCCGCGGATGTAGTCCAGGAGGGCGACGCCCTTGTCCATGCCTGGCGGGCGCAGTTCCAGGACCATCCGGCCGGGCTCGACGATCAGGCCGTGGCGGGTGGCGAGGTCGGCGAGGGGGGCGCGCAGGGCCTCGAAGGCCGCCTGGGGGTCCTCGGCCCGGCGGGTGTGGACGGCGACGGCCCGGCCCTTCTCCTCGATCCAGGTGCCGCGCCAGGCGCCGATGCGGTCGAGGAAGCCGGGCAGCTCCGCGCGGACCGCGGTGACCCCGGGGTGCGGGGCGGGGGCGCTGACGGTGCCGGTGACGGCGTCCCAGCGTTCGGCGCCGTAGTGGCCGAGCACGGTGAGGTGCTCCAGGCCGGGAACGCCCGCGAAGCCGCCGTGGCGCACCGCGACCCCGGCCGGGCGGCCGGTGATCACGGCGACGGCGGCCACCTTCGGGGCGAGGGCGGCCAGCGCGGGGACGGCTTCGGGGTGGGCGCGGGCCTGGTCGGGGTCGGCGACGATCGGCGCCAGCGTGCCGTCGAAGTCCAGGCCGATCACGGCGGCGCGGGGGCGGTCGAGCAGTGCGCGCAGTCCGTCCCGGCCGGCCGGTGTCACCGGGGTCGGCAGCGGGTCCACGGGGTCGGTCGAGTCCGTCGTCTGGATGCCCATACGGCGACCCTATCCACCGGGGGCCGGGAGCACGCATGGCTCATGGGTGGCACACCGGCGCACAACGGCGGCTCAGCGTTCCGTACGGCGCGTCTGTCTGACCCGGCGCAGGCGGTTCACCGTCACCGGGTCGTGCGCGAGGGCCCGCTCGTCGTCCAGCAGGGCGTTGAGCAGCTGGTAGTAGCGCACCGGGGCCAGGCCCAGTTCCTCGCGTATCGCCCGCTCCTTGGCGCCGGGGCCGGGAAAGCCCCGGCGCTCCAGGGCGAGGATGGCCTGTTCGCGGCTGCCCAGTTCGTGCCGGTCCATGGAGAAGACCGTAACGCCCGGCACTGACATCGATGCCGTCGCGCGCTCGGCCCTCCCCGCTCGGCCCTCCGCGCGGTCAGCCCTTGGCGGTGCTGTCCGCCGTGGCGGCCAGGGTCTGGAGCCGGGTCAGCACGGCGGCGGGGCTCGCGCCGGGGGCGACCGCCTGGCCGATGTCCTGCTTCACGGCCGCGCTGACCGCCGCCCACGAGGTCTTGCCGACGGGATACAGCTCGGAGGTCGGCAGCTGGTCGAGGAAGGCGTGCAGGTCCTTGTCCCGGGCCGCCTGGCTCATGGTGTTGGAGGCGGAGCCGGTGACCGGCAGCAGTCCGTACTCGCGGGAGAAGGCGAGGACGTTCTTCTCGCTGTAGACGTAGTCGAGGAAGTCGCCGATCTGCTGGGCGTGCCCGTTCTGCTTGAAGGCGGTCATCCAGTCGGCGACGCCCATCGCGGTGGCCTTGCCGCTGCGCCCCGGCATCGGCACCATCCCGAACTTCACGCCCTTCTTGGCGGCCTGCTGGATCAGCGTGGGATGCCCGTTGAGCATGCCGACCTGGCCGTCGGCGAACGCGGCGAACGCGGTGGCCCGGTTGAGCTTGCCGGGGGCGACGGGGCCGGTCAGCCCCTTGCCGACCAGCTGGTCCTTCAGCCAGGTGAACGTCTCGATGTTCTGCGGGGAGTCGATCGTGTACGTGCCGACGTCGTCGGTGTAGCCGTTGCCGCCGCTCAGCAGCCACTGCATGGTCTCGGCCTGGGCCTCCTCGGGGCCCAGCGGCAGCGCGTAGGGGTACTTCACGCCCCTCGCCCTGAGCGCCTCGGCGTCGGAGGCCAGCTCGGACCAGGTGGCGGGCGGGTTGATGCCGGCCTGGGCGAAGAGGGTCTTGTTGTAGAACAGGACGCGCGTGGAGGCGGCGAAGGGTATGCCGTACTGCGTGTGGTTCCACTGGCCGGCGTCGGCGAGCGGGGAGAGGAGGTCGGCCTGGGTGCGGATGGAGAGCACGTCGGAGGCCGCGTACAGCTTGCCGGCGGCCGCGTAGTCCGCGTACGCGCCGATCTGCGCCAGGTCGGGCGCCTTGCCGGCGTCCACCATCTCCTTGACCTTGCGGTCGACGTCGTTCCAGGAGTAGACGCTGACCTGGACCTTCACCCCGGAGTGCTGGGCCTCGTAGGACTTGGCCAGCTGGTCCCAGTACTTCTGCGAGCTGTTGGCCGGGGAGTCCCCGTAGTCGGCCGCGACCAGTCTGAGGGTCATGTCGGACGATCCCGTGCTCCCGCAGCCGCCGAGGACCGCCGGCATGCCCAGTGCGGACACCACCGCGATCATTCCTGCCCTACGCCGACCCACCGTAATGCCCCAACTCTGCTGTCTCGTCGTTCAATATGTGGCCCCATAAGGTCTACACCACGTGAGTGGACTAGACCTCTTGAGGGTCGGAGGGTCACACTAGGGCCCGTGAGACATGTCATCGCCCTGGACGTGGGCGGTACCGGAATGAAGGCGGCCCTCGTCGGCGACGACGGCGCCCTGCTGCACCGCGCCCGCCGCGCGACCGGCCGCGAGCACGGCCCCGACGCCGTGGTCGAGGGCATCCTCGGCTTCGCCGCCGAGCTGCGCGCCCACGGCGTCGAGCACTTCGGCGAACCGGCCGCCGCGGCCGGCGTCGCGGTCCCCGGCATCGTCGACGAGAAGCGCGGCACCGCCGTCTACGCGGCCAACCTCGGCTGGCGGGACGTACCGCTGCGCGCCCTGCTCGCCGACCGGCTCGGCGTCCCGGTGGCCCTCGGGCACGACGTGCGGACCGGCGGGCTGGCGGAGGGCCGCATCGGCGCGGGCCGGGGCGCCGACCGGTTCCTGTTCGTGGCGCTGGGCACCGGGATCGCGGGCGCGATCGGTCTGGACGGGCGGGTGGAGTCGGGCGCCCACGGCTTCGCGGGCGAGATCGGCCACGTCGTCGTACGGCCCCGGGGCGTGCCCTGTCCGTGCGGGCAGCGCGGCTGCCTGGAGCGGTACGGCTCCGCCGCCGCCGTCGGCGAGGCATGGGCGGCGGCCTCGGGGGACCCGGAGGCGGACGCCGCGGGCTGCGCGAAGGCCGTCACGTCCGGTGACCCGAACGCCGTCCGGATCTGGCACGAGGCGGTGGACGCGCTGGCCGACGGGATGGTCACCGCGCTCACCCTGCTGGACCCGCGCACGCTCATCATCGGTGGCGGCCTGGCCGAGGCCGGGGAAGTGTTGTTCACACCGCTGCGGGACGCCGTCCGGCGGCGGGTGACCTTCCAGAAGCTGCCGTCCCTGGTCCCGGCCGCCCTCGGTGACACGGCGGGCTGCCTGGGCGCGGGCCTGCTGGCCCAGGACCTGCTGACGACGGCCACGGCGGCTGCCGCGGCTCCCACGACCGCCACGACTGCGGAGGTAAGCAACTGATGGCCGACGAGCGGGTTCTCACCGGTGCCCAAGTGGTACTGCCCACCGGGGTGGTGCAGGGCGGACGCGTGATCGTCGAGGGTACGACGATCGCGAGCGCCGCCCGCCCGGACGCCGAGGTCATCGACGTAAGCGGCCACTGGCTGGTCCCCGGCTTCGTGGACCTGCACAACCACGGCGGCGGCGGGGCCTCCTTCTCGGGCACCGAGGACGAGGTGCTGACGGCCCTGCACACCCACCGTCGGCACGGCACGACCACCCTCGTCGCCTCCACCGTCACCGACGAGATGGACTTCCTGGTCCGCCAGGCCGGGCTGCTGTCGGAGCTGGCCGAACAGGGCGACGTCGCCGGCATCCACTTCGAGGGACCGTTCATCTCACCGTGCCGCAAGGGCGCCCACGCCGAGGAGCTGCTGCGCGACCCGGACCCGGCGGAGGTGCGCAAGCTGATCGAGGCGGCCCGCGGACAGGCCAGGATGGTCACCCTGGCCACCGAACTGCCCGGCGGCATCGACTCCGTACGGCTGCTCGCGGAGCAGGGCGTGATCGCGGCGGTCGGGCACACGGACGCGACGTACGAGCAGACGGCCGCGGCCATCGACGCGGGCGCCACCGTCGCCACCCACCTCTTCAACGCGATGCCCGCCCTCGGGCACCGCTCCCCCGGCCCCGTCGCCGCCCTGCTGGAGGACGAGCGGGTCACGGTCGAGCTGATCAACGACGGCACCCATCTGCACCCGGCCGCGCTGGAGCTGGCGTTCCGTCACGCGGGCGCCGGGCGGGTGGCCTTCATCACGGACGCGATGGACGCGGCCGGCATCGGCGACGGCCGCTACATGCTGGGCCCGCTGGAGGTGGAGGTCAGCGAGGGCGTGGCCCGGCTGGTGCACGGCGGCTCGATCGCGGGCTCCACGCTGACCCTGGACCGCGCCTTCAAACGGGCGGTGACGGTCGACGGGCTGAGCGTCGAGGACACGGTGGCGGCCCTGTCGGCCAACCCGGCCCGGCTGCTGGGCGTGGACGACTCCATCGGCTCCCTGGAGCCCGGCAAGAAGGCGGACCTGGTGCTGCTGGACGAGAACTTCGACGTCAAGGGTGTGATGCGGCACGGGGAATGGGTGGTGGCGCCCCAACTGGCCTGATCCGTCCCCCTGGGCCGGTCGTCGTCTCTTTGACATGATCGGCCCCGGAAATCGGAAGCCACGCGTCAGCGTCCGAGGGGAGGTCGGCCCGGGTGATCCTCACGGTCACACTCAACACCGCTCTCGACATCACCTATCGCGTACGGTCCCTGCGGCCGCACGCCTCCCACCGCGTCTCGGACGTCCTCGAACGGCCGGGCGGCAAGGGCCTGAACGTGGCCCGGGTGCTGGCGGCCCTCGGCCACGAGGTGACGGCCGCCGGGTTCGCGGGCGGCGCCACCGGCCGGACGGTGCGCGACCGGCTGACGGACACCCCCAGGGTGCGGGACGCGCTGACACCGGTCGCCGGGCCGACCCGGCGCACGATAGCCGTGGTGGACGAACTGACCGGTGACACGACTCAGTTGAACGAACCGGGCCCCCAGGTCACGCCGGCCGAGTGGGCCGCCTTCCAGGAGCGGTACGCCGAACTCCTGGACGGCGCCTCGGCGGTGGCGCTGTGCGGCAGCCTGCCGCCGGGGGTTCCGGTGGGGGCGTACGCGGGGCTGATACGGGCGGCGCGCACCGTCGGCGTCCCCGTCCTCCTCGACACCAGCGGGGAGGCGCTGCGGCGCGGGGTGGCGGCCCGCCCCGACATCGTCAAGCCGAACGCCGGGGAACTGGCCGAGCTGACGGGCTCGCACGACCCGGCACGGGCCACCGAGGACGCGCGCAGGCGCGGGGCCCGGGCCGTGGTCGCCTCCCTGGGGGCGGAGGGCCTGCTGGCGGTCACTCCGCAGGGCCGCTGGCACGCCGCCCCGCCCGCCCGGGTCCACGGCAACCCGGCCGGAGCGGGTGACTCGGCGGTCGCGGGCCTGCTGTCGGGGCTGGTGGAGCGGCTGCCGTGGCCGGACCGGCTGGCCCGGGCGGTCGCCTTGTCGGCGGCGACCGTACGGGCGCCCGCCGCCGGGGAGTTCGACCGGGGGACGTACGAGCAGCTGGCCGGACGTGTGCCCGTCACCTTCAGCCGCGTCGCCTGATCCCCCCAGCCGTTTGGCCGGCCTAGTGCCGCGGCAGGCAACGTTTGCCCGTCAAGGAGCGGCGTCCGGTGCGTGCTCTGGGGGTCCCCCCGGCCGGAGGCTGGGGGAGTGCCGGCCGGAAGGCCTCGTACTGGACGTACTTGGACTTTCGTCCGGCGCGGCGAAGGGGGTCCCCCCGCCCGAGGCGGCGAAGCCGGTTCGAGGGCGGGGGCGCGTGCCGGGCGTCGCGACGGGGCGAACGCTGCCTGTTGCGGCACTAGCTGTCCCGCTTGACCTGGCCCTTCTTCAGCCAGAACTGGTCCAGCAGCACATTGCACTTGTCGCCGGCCTGGCAGGACAGCGAGATGGTGTTCGGGCCCTTCTTCAGGGTCGGCCAGGCGTAGGTCTCCATCCAGGCCTGCGCGGGGTCGTGGATGCCCGCGAAGTTACGCAGATTGAGCTTGCTGCCGTACGTCTTGCCGTTGATGGTGAGCGTCATCGACTGGTCGTCACCAGGGTTGTTGAACCGGGCGAAGAGGGTGTACGTCCCGTCGTCGGGGATGTCGTTCACCGTCCAGGTCACCGAGGCGCCGACCTGGTTCAGCCCGCCCACGTAGGTGCCGCCCGCGCCCTGCGCGCCGGTGACGCCCGTGGCCGGGGCCGCGCCGCCCGCCAGCTGGACGGACTTGTCCGCGGCGTCGACCTTGGGCAGCTCGCCGGCGTTCGCCGGGTTGCTGCCCGACGGGCTCGGGGAGGCGTTCTGCGACTGGGACGGAGAACTGCCCGCCGTGCCGCCGGACTTCTTGCCCGAGTCACCGTTGAGCATGGCCACGCTGATGCCGATGACGACCGCGGCGACCACCGCAATCGCGCCGATCAGCAGGCCCTTGGTGTTCGGACCGCGCCGACCGCCGCCACCGCTGCCCTGCGCGGGCTGCCGGCCGGTGGGCGGCGCGCCGCCGGGCAGGGTCTCCGGGGCCTGGTAGTAGGCGTTCGGCTGGGTGTACGTCCCCGGCTGCTGGGGGACGGTCGACTGCTGGCCGTAGGGCGCCTGCTGCTGGCCGTACTGACGCTCGCCGACGGCACGCACCCGGCTGACCGCGTTCGGGTAGCCGTAGCCACCGGAGCCGGACGGCGGCTGGGCACCTCTGGCCTGGCCGTCGGCGTACAGATAGCCGAACGGGTCGTCGTCCTCGGGCGTGCTCGCGCCGTTGTTGCCGGGCGTCATCCCTTGCTACTCCTCAGCGGTACGGGCAGATGCGGTACAGGTACGGAATACCGAGCCTACCCGCTCTCGCTGGCCCAAACGGGTGACTCCGACCGCATCAACTCACTGACCTGCGGATCATCCCGCGCGGCGATGCTGTTTGGGACGAGATCGTTTCTCGACGTACATCCGTTCGTCAGCGGATTTCAGCACCTCGTCCGCGGTCATGCCGCAGTGGGCCCACCCGATGCCGAAGCTGGCGCCCACCCGGACGGCCCGGCCCTCGGCCCGGATCGGCTGGATGATCTCGTTGCGCAGGCGTACGGCCAGGTCCTGGGCGTCGGCCTGGCCGAGGCCGTCGGCGAGGATCACGAACTCGTCGCCGCCGAGCCGGGCCACCGTGTCCCCGTCGCGCACCGCGCGCGAGAGCCTGCGGGCGACCTCGATGAGGACGGCGTCGCCCGCGTTGTGCCCGAAGCGGTCGTTGATCGACTTGAAGCCGTCGAGGTCGCAGAAGAGCACCGCGAGCCCCTTGGTGCCGTCGTCGCGGTCGTTCTCGGGGGCGGCGGTGTGCACATGGTGGTCGTAGCCTTCGTACGACTCCGCGCCCGAGGCGAAGTCGAAACCGTGGCCGTTGGCGTCGAAGGCGGGGTGGCCGTAGGCCGCGTCCAGGGAGTCCAGCCCGCCGGCGTGCGCCGGGCGCGGGCAGATCCGGGCCGACAGGCGTGAGCGCAGCTCGGCGGAGTTCGGCAGGCCGGTGAGAGAGTCGTGGGAGGCGCGGTGGGCGAGCTGCAGCTCGCGGCGCTTGCGCTCCTCTATGTCCTCCACGTGGGTGAGCAGGAAGCGTGGGCCGTCGGCGGCGTCGGCGACGACGGAGTTGCGCAGCGAGACCCACACGTAGGTGCCGTCGCGGCGGCCGAGGCGCAGTTCCGCGCGCCCGCCCTCCGCCGAGGTCCTGAGCAGCGTGCCGATGTCCTCGGGGTGCACCAGGTCGGAGAAGGCGTAGCGGCGCATCGCGGAGGCCGGGCGGCCGAGCAGCCGGCAGAGCGCGTCGTTGGAGCGCAGTATGCGCCCGTGCTGGTCGCCGCCCATCTCGGCGATGGCCATGCCGGAGGGGGCGTACTCGAACGCCTGCCTAAAGCTTTCCTCGCTGGCCCTGAGCGCCTGCTGCTCGCGCTCCAGGCGGACCAGGGCGCGCTGCATGTTGGCCCGCAGCCGGGCGTTGCTGATGGCGATGGCGGCCTGGAAGGCGTACATCTGCAGCGCCTCGCGCCCCCAGGCGCCCGGGTGCCGGCCGTTGCGCGGGCGGTCCACGGAGAGCACGCCGAGGAGTTCACCGCAGGCACCGCCGGGCGCGCCGGGGGTGTACATCGGCGCGAAGAGCCGGTCGGAGGGGTGCCACTCGTCCTCGAAGCGGGGCGCGGGCCCGTCGGTGTACCACTGCGGGACGTCGTCGTCGTCGAGCACCCAGCCCTCGGTGTGCGGTATGAACCGCAGGTCACCCCAGGCCTCGCCCATGTTCAGCCGCCGGTCCCAGGAGGCGCGGGAGCCGACCCGGCCGGTGATCAGGGCCTCGGCGGCGGAGTTCCCGGCGAAGGCGGCGACGACGAGGTCTCCGTCGGGGCGCACGAGGTTCACGCACGCCATCTCGTACCCGAGGGCGTGTACGACGCCGTCGGCGACCGTCTGCAGTGTGTCCGCCAGGCTGCGTGCCGTGTTCATGTCGGCCATGACCTGGTGCAGCTGCCGGAGGGACGCAAGACGGACATACGGCTCCGACTCGGTCTCCATGCTCGCCCTCCCCCCGAGACCTCGCAGCGAATCAAGGGTTCTCTTCGGCTTCCCAGCCACTGAATCACAGCGCGCTGCCCACTCGGTACACAGGGTCAACAATTCCTGCCTCTTGTGACTCAAGTCACAGGGGAACGTGAACAATTGAGTGGAGTTTCTGCGTTTTTCCCGTGCGCTTACTGAACGCAGGCTTTGTGGTCCTTCAGTGGGGTCCTTCCGCGGTCCTTCCGCGGTCCTTCTGCGGTCCTTCTGTGGTCCTAGGACCCGCCTCGGCCGAAGGCCCGATGCGGCCCGGCCGGTTGCGAGATTAGCGTTTCCGGCGTGCTGAAGACTCCCGCCCTCACCGCCACCGCCGCCACCGGGCATGCTGAGGGGGTGAGCAACGACGAGTTCCGGGCCGCGATGTCCCGGCTGGCCGCCGGCGTGGTGCTGGTGACCGCGCAGGAACCGCCGCTCGACCCCGACGACCCCGGGGCACCGGCCGGGGAGGACGTCGGCATGACCGCGACCGCCTTCCTCTCGGTCTCCCTCGACCCGCCGCTGGTGCTGGTCAGCCTGCGGGAGGGCTCCCGCATGGACGATCTGCTCGACGAACAGCCGCTGTGGGCGGTGTCCGTCCTGACCGAGAGCCAGCGCCACATCGCAGGCCGCTTCGCCATGAAGGGGCGCATCAGCGACCGGCTGCTGTTCGAGGACATCGCCCACGCGCGCGGGGAGGCCTCCGGGGCCCCGCTGGTGGGCGGCGCGCTGGCGACGCTGGAGTGCCGGACCGAGCAGCGGGTGGCGGCCGGGGACCACACGCTGGTGATCGGCCGGGTGCTGACCGCGCGGGTGCCGAGCGCGGAGGGCGGCCCGCTGCTGTATTTCCGGGGCCGTTACCGTCAGTTGGGATAGCGGGCCGCCGTCCGGGAATTCCGTGGCGCCTTTGTGAAGGGCGTGTCTAAGGTGCCCGGATGACACCCCGTCTCGAAGAAGTGACCCCAGGGAATTTCGACGCCGCGCTCGCCATTCGGGTCCGGCCCGACCAGGAGCACGCGGTCTCCCCCGTGGTCAACTCCCTGGCCGAGGCGTACGTCCACCCCGCCGGCGTCGCCTGGCCCCGGCTGATCGTCGACGACGGCCGTCCGGTGGGCTTCCTGATGGCCTTCCTCGACATCGACTGGCACGGCGACGGCAGCGTGCGCCGCTCCGGCCTGTGGCGGCTGAACATCGCGGCCGGGGAACAGGGCCGCGGCTACGGCCGCTTCGCGGTGGAGGCGGTCGGCACGAAGATCCGCCGCCGCGGCGGCAAGGACCTCTACGTCACCTGGCACCCGGGACCGACCGGCCCGGAGGGCTTCTACCTGGGCCTCGGCTTCCGCACGACGGGCGAGACGAGCGGGGACCAGACGGTGGGGGTGCTGGAGCTGGGGTGACTACACCCAGCCTCGGCCCGTGCGGCCGCGTTTCGTCTCCGCACGCTGCTTCTTCTCCCGCAGGCGCCGCTCGTTGATCCCGCGCGGGATGCGGGTGGGGCGGCGCGGCTTGGGCGGGGGCGCGGTCGCCTCGGCGAGGAGGGCCGCGAGGCGTACGGCGGCGGTCTCGCGGTTGCGCCACTGGGACCGGTGCTCGGAGGACCGTACGGTCACGACCCCGTCGACGAGCCGGCCGGCCAGCCGCTCCAGCGCCCGCTCCTTCCACACCTGGGGCAGGGCCTCGGTGTTCGCCAGGTCGAAGCGCAGCTCCACCTGCGAGTCGCTGGTGTTCACATGCTGTCCGCCGGGCCCCGAGGAACGCGAGAAACGCCAGTTCAGCTCCGGCTCGGGCAGGGAGACGGAACCGCGGATGACGTAAGGACCGGACATGACGTCCATGTTCCCGCCTCCGTCCGGTCCACGTCACTCGAATTAGCGAGCATCGAGTCGGCGGTCATCGGGTCGGCGGTCATCGGGTCGGCGGTCATCGGGTCGGCGGCTTCGAGGTTGGTAAAAAAGGTAAAGGAATCTGGAACCATGGGCGGGCCCCCGGCGTTCTCCCCGATGACGGTAGCTTCAAGCGCGCACACCTGGCGCACACGTACTTCAGGAAGGGACTCCCAACATGGCTGTAAGCCTGTCCAAGGGTGGCAACGTCTCGCTCACCAAGGAGGCTCCGGGCCTGACCGCCGTCACCGTGGGCCTCGGCTGGGACGTCCGCACCACCACCGGCACGGACTTCGACCTCGACGCCTCCGCGATCGCGGTCAACGGGCAGGGCAAGGTCTACTCGGACGCCCACTTCGTCTTCTTCAACAACAAGCAGACCCCGGACAGCTCCATCGTCCACACCGGTGACAACCGCACCGGCGAGGGCGAGGGCGACGACGAGTCCATCAACGTCAACCTCGCGGCCCTCCCCGCCGACATCGACAAGATCGTCTTCCCGGTCTCCATCTACGACGCGGACAACCGCGGCCAGAACTTCGGCCAGGTCCGCAACGCCTACATCCGCATCGTCAACCAGGCCGGCGGCACCGAGATCGCCCGCTACGACCTCTCCGAGGACGCCGCCACGGAGACCGCCATGGTCTTCGGCGAGCTGTACCGCAACGGCGCCGAGTGGAAGTTCCGCGCGGTCGGCCAGGGCTACGCGTCCGGCCTGGTCGGCATCGCCCAGGACTTCGGCGTCAACGTCTGACGGACGGACACCGTACGACGTCCCGCGGGGCCTTCTGGCCGTGCCCCGCGGGACGCGGCCGGAACGCTCGGCGGAAGCCCTGACGGGCCGTCCTCACGGACGCGCCGGCTTGCCGTCCCCGTACAGCCAGTCCTTCCAGATCTCGCCGAAGTCCTTGCCGGGCGCCATCTTCTCCACGTAGGCCGTGAACTCGGCGGTGTCCACGGTGCCGTGGCGGTGGGCCGCCGCCCAGCCCTGGACGATGGCGTGGAACCGGTCGTCGCCGACCGTCTGACGGATCTTGTGCAGGACCATCGCGCCGCGCTCGTAGACCGGGTGGTCGGAGATGTGCGCGGCGCCGCTCGGCTTCGCCGGCGGAAAGGCCCAGATGGAGTTCGGATCGTCGAGGCCGTAGGTGCCGTCGTAGAGCGCGGTGAAGGTCTGCTGGCAGGTGTCGCCGCCGTGGTCCTCCTCCCACAGCCACTCGGCGTACGTCGCGAACCCCTCGTTGAGCCACATGTCCTGCCAGGACCGGGGTGTGGCGGAGTCGCCGTACCACTCGTGGGCCAGTTCGTGGACGAGGGTCCCGGTCTCGGGGGCGCCGGGGAAGACGGGGCGGTTCTGGGTCTCCAGGGCGTAGCCGGCGTCGTCCGGGCGGTCGACGATCGCGCCGGTGGAGGAGAAGGGGTAGGGGCCGAAGTTGTCCTCCTCCCACTGGATGATCCCGGGCAGCTTCGCCAGCACCTCCTGGCTCGCCTTGGACTGCGTGGGGTCGACGGCGATGTAGACGGGCAGGCCGTGCGGGCCGGTCGTGCGGGTGATGTCGAAGTGGCCGATGGCGACCGTGGCGAGGTAGCTCGCCATCGGCTCGGCCGTGTGCCAGGAGAACGTCGTACGGTCGCCCTTCGTCGTCTCGCTCCGCAACTCTCCGTTGGAGACGGCCTGCAGGCCCTTCGGCACGGTCACCGTGATGTCGTACGACGCCTTGTCGGAGGGGTGGTCGTTGCCGGGGAACCAGGCCATGGAGCCGACGGGCTCACCGAGGGCGAGGGCGCCGTCGGCGGTGGGCAGCCAGCCCTCCTTGGAGCCGTCGGGGTCGGTGAGGGTCTGCGGGGTGCCGGAGTAGCGGACCGTGGTCGAGAAGGTCCCGCCCCTGGCCAGGTCGTCGTGGGGGCGGACGGTCAGTTCCTGGCCGGCGCGGTTCCAGCGGGCCCGGCTGCCGTCCACGGACACCGACTCGACGCGCAGGCCCGCGAAGTCGAGGTCGAAGGCGGACAGGGCCCGGGTGGCGCGGGCGGTGATCACCGCCTGGCCGGTGAGGTGACGGCCGCCGGGGTCGTAGGACAGGGTGAGGGCGTAGTGGGTGACGTGGTAGCCGCCGTTGCCGGCCTTCGGGAAGTACGGGTCGCGCACGCCGGAGCCGCCCGGGGTGCCGTGGACGCCGATGCCGGCGCCGCACGCGCCGAGGGCCAGGGGCAGCGTGAGCGCGAGAAGGGCGGCGGCCCCCGGGGCAGGGCGCACGGATCGGGACATGACAGCGATCTTATGAGCGGTCGGTGCCTGAGCGTGGTGTTCGCCGTGACACCATCTCCCCGTGCTCGACATCGGCTACGCCCTCTCCAACCGCTTCCCGGACCCGCCCCAGACCGACTACCGCCGCGCCGACGTCCGCGCGCTGCGGCACGACCTGTTCTGCGGGGACGTCTACCTCGCCGACACCAAGGCGGACCGGGAGCTGTCCACAGCCTGGGGATGGGTGCCGGTGCTCGACTTCGCCTGGGCGCTGTGCGACATCGCCGAGCAGCTGGACCGGGACCCGGCCGGCTCCCGCGCCTCCCGCCCCCAGCACGCGGAACTCGACTTCACCGAGTCCACCGACCGCATGCTCTTCGAGCGCCGCTTCGGATGGGTGGACATCGAGTCCGACTGGATGCCGGCCGAGGAGCCCCCGCTCACCTTCTCCCACGCCGAACTCCGCCGCGAAGCACGGGACTTCCTGCACGACCTGATCGCCGACCTCACCGACCTCCACGAGGACCTGTCGGAGAACCCGGCGATCTGGACCCTCCAGGCCCGCTTTCCCCGCGTCCGGTAGCCAAGCCCTCAGTCCCGCACCCGGATCCCCATCCCGGCTGCCAGCACCGGTGCCAGATCCAGCAGCTGCCCCGTGCTGATCACCGCCCCCGCCAGCCGCTCCACCCCACGGGCGATCTCCAGCGAGGCGACCCCGCGCAGGTCCACGTCCGTCATCGTCACGCCCGTGAAGTCCACCCCCTTCAACACGCAGTCGGTGAACTCGACGCGCTCCAGGCGGGCGCCGCCGAAGTCGGGCTCGTTCAGGACGCAGCCCTCGAAGACCACGTCGCGGACCCTGGCCGTGCGGAGATTGAGATAGTCGATCTTGCCGCCGCGGATCAGGACCCGTTCCAGGACCGCCCCGTGCAGTTGCGTACCGCCCAGGCGGGGGTCGACCAGTTCGACGTCACGGAGCGTCGCCCCGGACAGATCCGTGCCCACGCCCCGTATCCCCGACCACACCGAGTCCAGCACACGCGCATGGCTCAGCCGGGTCTCGTCGAAGGCGCAGCCCCGCACCGCACAGTCCAGGAAGCGGGCACCCCCGCCGTCCTGGCCGGCGAAGTCCGCCTCCACGAACTCCAGCCCGTCGTAGTCCCCGTCCGGCTCCAGCTCGCCGGCCCGCCAGGGCCCCAGCGGCGGCAGCCGCACCTCCGGACGCCGCGCCGCCTTCACCCCGGCCGTCCCGGCCCCCTCAGCAGTCCTCTTGCTCGCCATGCCTCCATCGTGCACCCCACCACTGACAGTCAGTGCCGCCCGGCCACCCGGTCCGCCCACCGCGCCAGGTGCGAGGACTCCCCGCTCGGACGCAGACGTTCACGCCGGTCGGCGGTGCGGTAGGTGGCGTACATCGCCTGCACGCCCAGCCAGCGCAGCGGCTCCGGTTCCCACTTGCGGACCTTGTGGTTCACCCACGGCAGGTCGGTCAGCTCCGTCCGGCCGCCGTGCCCGGAGTCCAGCTGGACCAGATCGCGCAGGGTACGGCCCGCCAGGTTCGTGGTGGCCACGCCCGAACCGACGTAACCACCCGCCCAGCCCAGCCCCGTCGAACGGTCCAGCGTGACCGTCGCGCACCAGTCACGCGGCACCCCAAGCACCCCGGACCACGCGTGCTCGACCCGCACACCCGCCAGCGCCGGGAAGAACCGCACCAGGATCTCCCGCAGCGCCTCCACCGTCGCCTCCTGCGTCCGCCCGTCGTTGTCCGTCCGCGACCCGAACCGGTACGGCACCCCCCGCCCGCCGAGCGCGATCCGCCCGTCTGCGGTCCGCTGGGCGTACATGTAGGCGTGCGCCATGTCCCCCAGCGTCTCCCGCCCCTCCCAGCCGATCGCCGCCCACTGCTCGTCCGTGAGAGGTTCGGTCGCGATCATCGAGGAGTTCATCGGCAGCCAGGTACGCCGCTGGCCCTTGAGGCTCGCCGTGAAACCCTCCGTGCACCGCAGCACGTACGACGCCCGGACCGTGCCGTACGGGGTCACCGCGTGCCCGGGCCGGATCTCCGTCACCGGCGTCGACTCGTGGATCGTCACCCCCAGGGCCTCGACGGCCGCCGCCAGCCCCTTCACCAGCTTCACCGGGTGCAGCCGGGCCCCGTGCGGTGTCCAGGCCGAACCGACCGCGTCCGCCACGCGGATCCGCTCGGCCGTGCGCCGGGCGCCGTACAGCTCGCGGTCCTTCTCGCCGTACGACAGCTCGTGCTCGTGGAAGGCCCTCAGCCGCGCCAGCTGCGCCGGAGTGGTGGCCACCTCCAGGACCCCGCCCTTGTGCACACCGGCGTCGATGCCCTCCGCCTCGGCGACGGCCACCACCTCGTCGACGGTGTCGTTCATCGCCTTCTGCAGCCGTACGGCCGCCTCCCGGCCGTGCAGCCTCGCGTACCGGTCCCGGCCCGCGACGCCGTTGTACAGCCAGCCGCCGTTGCGGCCCGAGGCCCCGTAGCCGCAGAACTTCTGCTCCAGGACGGTGATCCGGAGGAAGGGGGCCGACTTCTTCAGGTAGTACGCGGTCCACAACCCCGTGTACCCGCCACCGACGATCACGACATCGGCGGACGCGTCACCGGACAGCGGCTCCCGGGCCACCGGAATACCGTCGTCCGCGTACCAGAAGGAGATGCCGCCGTTGACGACGACGCTGCTGGGCAAGCTGCTCATGCGCGGACGTTAACCCCTCCGGCCCACCAGTGTCTCCTTCGGATTCCACACTTTTCCGCGCCCTCTGACCAGCGGAAAACACCCGAGACCGATCAGCACGGACACGAAGTGCCCCAGGTCGGTGAAGGTCGCCCCGCTCGTCAACGGCAACCCGAAGACCACCAGCAGCGCCACCAGATACAGGTACCGCCACGGCCACGCGACCCGGTAGACCAGCACCCCCGTCACCCCCGCCAGCGCGTAACTCACCCCGACGTCCAGGGTGTTGACCGCCGAGTACGGGGCGATCCCGTCCCGGATCGCCTTCAGCAGCGCCCCCTCGCTGATCAGTGTCGCCAGCACGTGCGCCGCCCCACACACCGCCAGCCAGCGCGCCGTACCCAGCCAGCGCTCCGCCTGCGCGTGGAAGACCGTGTACAGGAACGCGTACGGCAGCCAGGGCCCCCCGTCGATCCACATCGCGCTCGCCACCAGCACCCGCAGCGGGTTCTTCGACAGTTCGTGGATGTTCGTCGACCGCTGCCTCAGGAAGTGCGTCTCGAACTGCGGCGACATGTGGTGCAGGGCGACGGTCGTCACGAACAGGATGCCCAGCCAGACATAGGTGCCCGGGGCACTGCGGACGTACGCCCACACCCTGTGCAGGCCCCGGTCAATGCGCATGAGGCGATTCACCCACGTAAGTATGGTCGGCCCCGTGATCGACATCCCGAGCGGACTTGCGGCGGCGCAGGAGAAGTACAACGGAGAGGCCGGACGCGCCTTCGTCGCCCGGTTGCCGGACCTGGCGGAAGGCTTCCTCTCCCGGTGGGACCTACGGCTCGACGGGCCCGCCCGGCACGGCGTGGCAGCCCTCGTCCTCCCGGTCCGCCGCGCCGACGAGAGCGCCGCCGTGCTGAAACTCCAGCTCCCCGACGAGGAGACCGAGGGCGAACCGGTGGCCCTGCGCGCCTGGGACGGCGACGGCGCGGTACGCCTCCTCGGCCACGACCCGGCCACCGGCACGATGCTCCTGGAACGCCTCGACGCGACCCGGACCCTCGCCCGCCTCCCCGACACCCGCGAGGCGGTCCTGGTCGTCGCCCGCCTGCTGAACCGCCTGACGGCGACCACGGCCCCGGCGGGGCTCCGCCGCCTCACCGACCTGGCCCGGGCGATGCCGGAGCGCACCCCGGCGGCCCTGGCCCGCATCCCGGACCCGTCGGACCGACGGCTGCTCGCCGACTGCGCGGCCGCCGTACGCGAGGTCGCCGACGACGCTCCCGCCGACCGCCTCGTGCACTGGGACCTCCACTTCGACAACGTCCTCGCCGCCGACCGCGCCCCCTGGCTGGCCATCGACCCCAAGCCCCTGGCCGGGGACCCGGGCTTCGACCTCTGGCCGGCCCTGGTCAACCGCTTCGACGCGACGGAGGTCCGGTGGCGGTTCGACGCGATGACCGAGGTCCTCGGACTGGACCGCGCCCGCGCCCGGGCCTGGACCCTGGGGCGCCTGCTGCAGAACGCCCTCTGGGACACCGGGAACGACCGGCCGCCGGACCCGCGCCACCTGGAGACCGGACGACGACTGCGCGCGTGAGCCCGGGCGCGGGAGCGCGCCTCACACCTCGATGTGCGAGCCCATGATGACGGTGCGGTCGCGGGGGAGGCCGAAGTACTCGGCCGCGTCGGCCGTGATGTAGGAGGTGGCGATGAACAGCCGCTTGCGCCAGGGAGCCATCGTGGCTGACTTGCCGCGCCGCAGGTCGATCTTCGACAGGAAGTAGGAGGCCTGGTCGAGGTCCAGCGGCCCTTCGGTCCGGGCCGGCGGGAGCGCGGCCAGGGTGCTGGGCACGTCCGGTGTCTCCATGTAGCCGAACCGGGCGGTGACGTGGATGATCCCGTCGTCGGTGTAGCCGAGGTCGTCGACGGTGATCCGCCGGTCGTCCGGCACGCGGGGCACGGGCTCGGTCTCCAGGGACAGGATCACGACCTGGTCGTGGCGTACGTGGTTGTGCTCGACGTTGGCCCGCATGGCGAGGGGCGCGGTCTGCTTGCCCCGGTTGAGGAAGACCGCCGTGCCCGGGATCCGGCGGGTGGGCACCTTCCCGGAGCGCAGGTCGTCGATGAACTCGGGCAGCGGCCCCTCCAGCCGTGCCCGCTCCGCGGTGACGATCTCGCGGCCGCGCTGCCAGGTCGTCATGACCGTGAACGCGGTGACGCCGATCAGCAGCGGCAGCCACGCGCCGTGGACGAACTTGGTCATGTTGGCCGCCAGGAACAGCAGGTCCACGAAGAGCAGCACACCCGCTCCGATGGCGACCAGCCACTTGGGCGTGCCCCATTTCGCCCGGGCGACGTAGAAGAACAGCAGAGTGGTGATGGTGATGGTGCCGGTGACCGCCATGCCGAACGCGAAGGCCAGCGCGGCGGAGCTGCGGAAGGCGAAGACCAGGGTGAGGACCGAGACCATCAGCAGCCAGTTGATCCACGGCACGTAGATCTGGCCGATGGTGGATTCGGACGTGTGCGCGATCCGCAGCCTCGGCAGATAGCCGAGCTGGGCGGCCTGGGAGGTGACCGAGTACGCGCCGGTGATCACGGCCTGCGAGGCGATCACCGTGGCCGCCGTGGCCAGTACGACCATCGGCAGCCGCCCCCAGCCGGGTGTGAGCAGGAAGAACGGGCTGCTGACGTTGTGCGGACCGGCGAGGATCAGCGCGCCCTGCCCGAAGTAGCTCAGGACGCAGGCGGGGAAGACGAGGAACAGCCAGGCCCGGGTGATCGCCCGGCGGCCGAAGTGCCCCATGTCGGCGTACAGCGCCTCGGCGCCGGTGACCGCGAGCACGACCGCCGCCAGGGCGAAGAACGCGGTGCCGAAGTGGCCGAACAGGAAGCCCAGGGCGTAGGTGGGGGACAGCGCCCTGAGGATGGCCGGGTGGTCGGCGATGCCGGCGACACCGCAGGCGCCGATGGCCGCGAACCAGACGATCATGACCGGCCCGAACACCCGGCCCACCGCCGCGGTGCCCCGGCGCTGCACCAGGAACAGCAGCACGATGATCACCGCGGTGACGGGAACGACGGCGGTGTCCAGCGAGGGCTGCACGACCTTGAGCCCCTCGACCGCCGACAGCACCGAGATCGCCGGGGTGATCATGCTGTCGCCGAAGAACAGCGACGCGCCGAAGATGCCCAGCGCGGACAGTACGGCGGCGGTCCGTCCGCCCGCTCGCGAGCCCCACCGCCGTACCAGGGTGATCAGCGCCATGATGCCGCCCTCACCGTCATGGTCGGCGCGCATCGCCAGCAGTACGTAGGTGACCAGCACGATGATCACCACCGACCAGAACACCAGCGACACCACGCCGTACACGTTCTGCGCGCTGACCGGCACCGGATGGGGGTCGCTCGGGTCGAAGACGGTCTGGAGGGTGTACAGCGGGCTGGTCCCGATGTCACCGAAGACCACGCCGAGGGCACCGATCACCAGCGCGAGGCGTGCGTCGTCCGTCCCGGTCCCCGGCCGGCGATCGTCCATGGCGGTCCTCCTCACGGGCTGCTGCGCCGCGGACCGGCGCACCGGAACGGACAATAGCGATCACCAGCGCGAATACCGGTAGTGGGTCTCCTGTTTTGGCGGCACCTTGGCTCAGGCCCGCTGTTTGGTCCGTGACGGTCACTGGAGGATCCCGCGATCACGGAGCCGCCGGATGCGGGGGGATCCGCAGGCCAGCCGGGCCCGTGACGCATCCGCTCACGCGAACGGCCCCGGACGCGGAGTCCGAGGCCGAGCAAGCCGCCTGGGAGAAACCACAGGTCAAGCGAGTCTGCAGAGCCCCCTGTCGGATTCGAACCGACGACCTGCTGTTTACAAGACAGCCGCTCTGGGCCGGACTGAGCTAAGGAGGCATCGCGCACTACAACGCCATGCGCGAAGGGCGGCTCCACTCTACACAGAGCGCGTTCCGCGGAGCCATGACGTTCTCCACTCCCAGGCGAGTTCGCAAACTTTGAGTAACTGATCGTGCACCCGTTCGTTGATCGATCTGACGTGCTGTTGCGAAGATCGGATCACCCGAGGGGGGACATGAGCGAGTCGACGGAGAAGCCGAAGGCGGTGCACGGCCAAGAGGCCGAGCGCATCAACCGCGAGGCCCTGGGCATCGGCGACCGCCGGAAGCATCACGTACGCGCGGCGACGCCGCTCAGGGCCCACGTCGCGCAGCCGGGCACGCATCATCGTCCCCACCGCTTCCGCTTCCACCCGACCGAGGAGCAGGCAGAGCAGTTGCATTGGAGCAAGGTCAAAAGTGCGGTGCTCTGCCTCTTCGAAAGTTTCCGCGAAGTTCACACCCCTTGACCTACTGACAGACCAGTGAATGCCAGGTACCGTCCTGACCCAGTTCGCTCATGTGGACTACACCAACCACCTTCCTACAACGGATCGTCCGGCACGTTCCTGCCGGTAGAAGGGGGCCCATTCACCATGGCCACTGTCTCGTTCGACAAGGCGACCCGGATCTACCCGGGTTCCACCAAGCCCGCCGTCGACGCGCTGGAGATCGACATCGAGGACGGCGAGTTCCTCGTCCTGGTCGGCCCCTCCGGCTGCGGCAAGTCCACCTCGCTCCGCATGCTCGCGGGGCTCGAGGACGTGAACGCCGGCGCCATCCGCATCGGTGACCGCGACGTCACGCACCTGCCGCCGAAGGACCGGGACATCGCCATGGTGTTCCAGAACTACGCGCTCTACCCGCACATGACCGTCGCCGACAACATGGGCTTCGCGCTCAAGATCGCCGGCGTCAACAAGGCGGAGATCCGGCAGAAGGTCGAGGAGGCCGCGAAGATCCTCGACCTGACCGAGTACCTGGACCGCAAGCCGAAGGCGCTCTCCGGTGGTCAGCGCCAGCGTGTCGCGATGGGCCGCGCGATCGTGCGTGAGCCGCAGGTGTTCCTCATGGACGAGCCGCTGTCCAACCTGGACGCCAAGCTCCGTGTGTCGACGCGTACGCAGATCGCGTCGCTGCAGCGCCGTCTCGGCATCACCACCGTCTACGTCACCCACGACCAGGTCGAGGCCATGACGATGGGCGACCGGGTGGCCGTGCTCAAGGACGGTCTGCTCCAGCAGGTCGACTCGCCCAGGAACATGTACGACCGGCCCGCCAACCTCTTCGTCGCCGGCTTCATCGGCTCGCCGGCCATGAACCTGGTCGAGGTGCCGATCACCGACGGCGGTGTGAAGTTCGGCAACAGTGTCGTGCCGGTCAACCGGGACGCGCTGAAGGCCGCCTCCGACAAGGGCGACCGCACGGTCACGGTCGGCGTCCGGCCCGAGCACTTCGACGTCGTCGAGCACGGTGGCGGTGCTGCCGCCGCCTCCCTGTCCAAGGACACCGAGGACGCCCCGGCCGGTCTCGCGGTCTCCGTGAACGTCGTCGAGGAGCTGGGCGCCGACGGTTACGTCTACGGCAGCGCCCAGGTCGGGGACGAGCTCAAGGACCTGGTCGTCCGCGTCAGCGGCCGCGCGGTCCCCGAGAAGGGCGCCACGCTGCACGTCGTGCCGCGTCCGGGCGAGACCCACGTGTTCTCGACCTCCACCGGCGAGCGTCTCTCCGACTGATCTCGCACCGCCCCGCGCAAACCCCCATCCCGGGTGAAATCACCCAGGTTGACGAAGAAGGCCCCGCGACCTGCCGCGGGGCTTTTTTCGTCGCCCGTGAATACCCCGGCAGAAGGGTGTATTTCGACCGGCGTACGTCAACCCCCTACCCAAAAAGTGGCCCTCTCCCATCCCCCGAACCGGTGACTAAATGTCGCCAAATCATTACCGCACGCTACCCTCACACGCGTGAAGCACTCCACCACCCAACAGACGCGAAGCGGCCACCGGGGCCCTGCCCGCCGGATCGGCCGCACCCTCGCCCTCGTCCTGCCCGTCGTCCTGGTGCTCTCGGGGACCCTCGCGGTCACCCGGGTCAACTGGACGGGGAGCCCGGCCAGCTCGGTGCTCACCGCCTCGGACGTCTCCACCAGGGATCTCGGCCGTGCCCCGCAGGACGTGCTGCGCGACCAGCTGGTCACCGAGCTGCAGGACAAGAACCCCGGGCAGGTCCTCACCCACCTCCAGCAGGCCGTCAACGGCCACCCCGCGCTGGCGCGGCACTGCACGTCCATCGCCCGTGCCCTGGGCAAGGCCGCGGTGCGCAGGTACGGCGTCTCGCGCGCGCAGTCGTACGCCCGCCCGGTGTGCGACACCTCCTTCGCCTCTGGCGTGCTGGCCGGACGCGGCTGAGCGGGCCCGCCGGGGCGAATCCCGGTTGGGAAGTTGGTAACGGCTCCATAAGGAGGCGGTCGCGCGCGAAAGTCGTGAGCTGGGCGCACGTACAGTTCGGTCATGACCCATCCGAGCGCCGCGTTGCGCCCCACTCAAGCCGTGGTCCTGGCCGGTGGCCAGGGCTCTCGGCTGCGCCCGTACACCGACGACCGGCCCAAGCCGATGGTCGAGATCCCCGGCACGGGCACTCCGATCATCGGCCACCAGCTGACCTGGCTCGCCGAGGAGGGCGTGACGGACGTGGTGGTCTCCTGCGGCCACCTCGCCGAAGTTCTGCAGAAGTGGCTGGACTCGGCCGATCTGCCGGTGTCCGTCACCACGGTCGTGGAGACCGAGCCCCTCGGCCGCGGTGGCGGCCTGAAGTACGCCGCCGCGCATCTGCCCCGCCCCGACCAGCCCTGGTTCGCCACCAACGGCGACATCTGGACCCGCTTCTCGCTGCGTGACATGGCCGACTTCCACACCGAGCGGGACGCGGTGGCGACCCTGGCGCTGGCCCGGCCGCGCATTCCGTGGGGGGCCGTGCAGACGGACGGCTTCGGGCACATCACGGACTTCATCGAGGCACCGCCGTCCACCTTCGAGATCAACGCGGGTGTGTACGTCTTCTCGTCCGAGTTCGCCGCCCTGCTCCCCGACCGGGGCGACCACGAGCGGACGACGTTCCCGGGGCTGGCGCGTGAGCGGCGGCTGGCCGGGTTCACGATCCCGCAGGGCGCGTACTGGCGGGCGATCGACACGGCCAAGGACCTGACCGAGGCGGCGAAGGAACTGGCGGCGCTCGGACGCTGACGCCGCGTCCGGGCGCCGGTTCGGCCGCCGGACGGGAAAGGGGCCCCGCACCACAGGTGCGGGGCCCCTTTCCGTGGTCGGTGGGCTAGTGCTGTGACCGGAAAGGTTTGCCGAGAAGCTCGCGGCGTCCGGTGCGGTGCATCGCAAGGCGGAGCGTCGCCCGCGTACTGGATGTACTCGGGTGATGCGACAACGCGGCGTGGGGGTACCCCCGGCCGAAGGCTGGGGGAGTGCCGTGCCGGGCGTCGCGAGCCGGTGAACCTTTCCGGTCGCAGCACTAGCCGAGCAGGCCGCCCACGAGGCCCGGCTGGCCGGACGAGGACGAGCCGCCGCCGCTGCCGCCCGTCGAGCCGGTCGGGGCGCCGCCGGTGGGGCCCGCTGTGGTCGGGGACTGGCCGGTGGGGGTGGTGTGGCGGGGCGGGGCCTGGCCCGTGGTGCCCTGGGTCTGGCTCGGGGTGGTGGTCGTACCGGAGGAGTGGGCCGCGCCCGGTGTGGTCGCGGGACCGGAGGGGCCGGCGCTGCCGGTCGTGGCGCCGCCGCGGGGCGGGGTGGAGGCGGCCGGGGTGTGCCGGTGCCGGGTGCCGGGGGTGCCGGGCAGCGGGGTGCCGGGCAGGTTGTTGCGCGGGGCCTCGCCGGGGCCGGGGACGATCACACGGCTGGAGTCGCGGACGGCACCGCCGAGCAGCGAGCCGATCAGGAGGGTGAGGCCGACGGAGACGGCGGTGACGAGGGCGCCGCGGCGCAGCACGTAGCTGCGCAGTTCCCAGATGTCGGAGCGGGGGCCGAGAGTGCGCCAGGCGTTGCCTGCGAGGCGGCCGTCGACGGAGTAGACGGGGGCGCCGGCGATGATCAGCGGGGACCAGGCGGCGAGGTAGATGATGTCGGGGGCGTCGTAGGCGGGGACGGTCTTCCAGCTGACCGTGACGATGAGCGCGGCGGACAGCAGCGCGCCGAAGACGGCGGCGACCCGCTGCCAGCAGCCGAGGACCGTCAGGACGCCGACGACGACCTGCGCGAAGGCGATGACCAGTCCGGAGCCGACGGGGTGCTGGAGGGCGAACTGGCGCAGTGGCTCGGCGACTTCCCACGGGTGCAGGGTGTTGAGCCACTTGACCATGGAGCCGCGCTTGCCGCCGTCGAAGTAGACGGGGTCGCAGAGCTTGCCCATGCCGGCGTAGATGGAGATGAAGCCGAGGAAGACGCGGAGCGGGAGGAGGACCACGCCCAGGTTCATCCGGCGGCCCGGGAAGTAGGCGTGCCGGGCCGGATCGTCGCCGTTGCGCCTGGCCGAGGGGTCGGTGATGACCTCGTCGGGCTCGTCGAAGTCCTCGAACTCCTGGTCGGGGTAGGCGGGTTCGTCGTAGGCGCTGCCGACGGTGCGCATATGGGGCAGGAGCCGGGTCCCGCCGGCGCCGGGGGTGCGCTGGTGTCCCACGAGCGGGGTGTCGGCGGTGTGACCGAGGTCGTCGTAGCCGTCGTCGTAACCGGTGTCGTCGACGCGGGGGATGACCTGGGTGGCGCCAGCCTCGGCGGGTTCGTCGGCGTGGCGGACGCTGCCGCCCCGCACCGCCTGGAGGAGCCGGTGGGCGCCGGTGTCGTCGGGGGCGGACCGGCCGCTCCAGACGACGGGACGGCGGCGGCCGGGGGCCGCCCCCGCCGTGCCGACGACCGGGATGCGGGCGGTGTCCTCGGTGGCGCTCAGGTGACGGGCGATGCGGGGCGACTGGGTCCGCCGTGTCGAGGCGCCCAGCTGCACGCGGAAGCTCGCGTGGCTGACGATGACCTGCGCCGGATCGCTCGGCACCTTCACCATGCTCAGCGCGGGAGCGTCGTCGTATCCCGACGGGCCGTCCCCCGTGGGTGTGCGGGGTGTTCTGGTGTCCACGCTGATGTAACCGAGCGACGTGGTGTTAGGACACTGCCTTGACGCGTCGGATGTGTCCGGACCGCGTCAAGGATGTCCTGGACGCCGGAATTACCCCGCACAGGTGAATGGGCGCACGGCTGTTCAGGAGCGGCGACGGGCCGCCTCGTAGAGGACGATGCCCGCCGCGACACCGGCGTTGAGCGACTCGGCACCGCCCGGCATCGGGATCCGCACCCGGTGGTCGCAGGTTTCGCCGACCAGCCGGGACAGGCCCTTGCCCTCGCTGCCGACGACGATGACGACGGGACCGTCCAGGGCCGCCAGGTCGCCGAGTTCGGCTTCTCCGTCGGCGGCGAGGCCGACGACCGTGATGCCCGCCTTCTTGTACGACTCCAGGGCGCGCGTCAGGTTGGTGGCGCGGGCGACGGGCGTACGGGCGGCCGTACCGGCGGAGGTCTTCCAGGCGCCGGCGGTCATGCCGGCCGCGCGGCGCTCGGGGACGAGGACGCCGTGGCCGCCGAAGGCGGAGACGGAGCGGACGACGGCGCCGAGGTTGCGCGGGTCGGTCACGCCGTCCAGCGCCACGATCAGCGGGTCCTCGCCGTCGTCGTACGCGGCCTGGGCGAGGTCCTCGGGGTGGGCGTACTCGTACGGCGGGACCTGGAGGACCAGACCCTGGTGGTTGAGCCCGTTGGTCATGCGGTCCAGCTCGGGGCGCGGGGCCTCCATGAGGTTGATGCCGCCGCGCTCGGCGGCGAGCTGGAGTGCCTCGCGGACGCGCTCGTCGTTGTCGATGAACTGCTGGACGTAGAGGGTGCTCGCGGGCACGCCCTCGCGCAGCGCCTCGACGACCGGGTTGCGGCCGACGACCAGCTCGCTGGACGACCTGCCGCCGCGGCCGCGGGGCGTGGGACGGCGTACGGCCTGCTTCGCCTTGGCGTTGGCGACGCGGTTCTTCTTGTGGCCCTTGCGCATCTCGGCGGGCGGGGTGGGCCCCTTGCCCTCGAGACCCTTGCGCCGCTGGCCACCACTGCCGACCTGCGCGCCCTTCTTGCCGGACATGCGGCGGTTGTTAGTGGCCATGACCTACCTGTCTTCGTGAAGCGTGCGTGCGTACGTATGCAGTGTGCCGCCCGGAGAGCCGAGCGGCACACTTGATCAAGCGGGCTCAGCGGGGGCCGAGGCTCCAGCGGGGGCCCTGCGGACCGTCCTCGATGGTGAGGCCGGACTGGTTGAGCTGGTCGCGGATGGCGTCCGCGGTGGCCCAGTCCTTTCGGGAACGGGCCGCCTCCCGCTGGTCGAGGACGAGTCGTACCAGGCTGTCGACGACGCCGTGGAGGTCCTCGCCCCGGTCGGCGCTGTCGCCGGCCCACTGGGCGTCGAGCGGGTCGAGGCCGAGGACGCCGAGCATGGCCCGTACCTCGGCGAGGCGGGCGACGGCGGCTTCCTTGTCGTCGGCGGCGAGGGCGGAGTTGCCCTGCCGGACGGTGGTGTGCACGACGGCGAGTGCCTGCGGGACGCCCAGGTCGTCGTCCATGGCCTCGGCGAAGGCGGGCGGGACCTCGGCGGCGGGTTCGACGACTCCCCCGGCCTTCTCCACCACGCGCTGCACGAATCCCTCGATCCGCGCGAACGCCGACTCGGCCTCGCGCAGGGCCTCTTCGCTGTACTCGATCATCGACCGGTAGTGCGGGGTGCCCAGGTAGTAGCGCAGCACGATGGGCCGCCACTGCTTGACCATCTCGGAGACGAGCACCGAGTTGCCCAGCGACTTGGACATCTTGTCGCCGGCCATGGTGACCCAGGCGTTGTGCACCCAGTACTGGGCGAAGTCGTCGCCGTAGGCCTTGGCCTGGGCGATCTCGTTCTCGTGGTGCGGGAAGATGAGGTCGAGGCCGCCGCCGTGGATGTCGAAGGCGGTGCCGAGGTATTTGTGCGCCATGGCCGAGCACTCCAGGTGCCAGCCGGGGCGGCCGGGCCCCCACGGGGTGGGCCAGGTCGGCTCGCCGGGCTTGGCGGCCTTCCACATGGCGAAGTCACGCGGGTCGCGCTTGCCGGTCTCGCCCGTTCCGGAGGGCTGCAGCAGGCTGTCCAGCTCCTGCCGGGACAGTTCCAGGTAGGCGGGGTAGGAGCGCACGTCGAAGTAGACGTTGCCGTCCGCCTCGTAGGCGTGGCCGCGTTCGATGAGGCCCTGCATCATCTCGACCATCTCGGGCACGTGGCCGGTGGCGCGCGGTTCGTACGTCGGCGGCAGGCATCCGAGGGTGCGGTAGCCGTTGTTGAAGGCGCGCTCGTTCTCGTAGCCGATGGACCACCAGGGGCGGCCCTGTTCGGCCGCCTTGGCGATGATCTTGTCGTCGATGTCGGTGACGTTCCGGACGAAGGTCACCTCGTAGCCGCGGTGGGCGAACCAGCGGCGCATGATGTCGAAGTTCAGGCCCGAGCGGATGTGACCGATGTGCGGTGCCGCCTGCACGGTGGCGCCACAGAGGTAGATCGAGACACAACCCGGCGTGAGCGGGGTGAAGTCACGGATCTGCCGGGCGCTGGTGTCGTACAGGCGAATGGTCACCACTCCAGGGTAGTGGGCCGGACATAGTGCATTGCACCGGTCTTACAACATCTGGGCCCGGCCGTCGGGCCGTCGGCCCGGCGCGGCCCGGTGCTTTCGCTTCGGTGCCGTCGGTTCCGTGCCGCCGGCTCGGTGCCGTCAGTTCGGTGCCGTCAGTTCGGTGCCGGGGCGGCCGTTCGCGCGACCAGTGCGGTGGCCACCGCCATCAGTCCCTCGCCGCGGCCGGGGAAGCCGAGGCCGTCGGTGGTGGCGCCGGACACGGACACCGGTGCTCCGGCGGCCGCCGAGAGGATCTTCTGGGCCTCCTCGCGGCGCTTGCCGATCTTCGGCCGGGGGCCGACGACCTGGACGGCGATGTTCCCGATGACGAAGCCGGCCGCGCGCACGATCCGCGCAGCCTCGGTCAGCAGGGTGACCCCGGAGGCGCCGGACCATTCGGGGCGTCCGGTGCCGAAGTGCTGCCCCAGGTCGCCGAGTCCGGCGGCGGAGAAGAGGGCGTTGCAGGCGGCGTGGGCGACGACGTCGGCGTCGGAGTGGCCGGCCAGGCCGGGGCCCTGGTCGTCCCATCTCAGGCCGGCGCACCACAGTTCGCGGCCGTCCTCGAAGGCGTGGATGTCGGTGCCGATGCCGACCTGCGGGAGCAGCGGTTCAGAAGCCATCGTTCAGCCTCCGGCGGGCCAGGACGGCCTCGGCGAGGACCAGGTCCAGGGGGCGGGTGACCTTGAAGGCCTCCTCGTGACCGAGGACGGCCACGACGGTGAGGCCGAGCCGCTCGACCATGCCGGCGTCGTCGGTGACGTCGTCGGTGACCGTCTCGTGCGCGCGGACGAGGGTGGCGCGGTCGAAACCCTGGGGGGTCTGGACGGCGCGCAGCCGGGCGCGCTCGGGGGTGGACACGACCGGCTCGGGGTCGCCGGGCGTGGTGGCGGGCTCGACCTCCTTGACGGTGTCGGCGAGCGGCAGCGCGGGGACCACGGCGGGGGCGCCGTCGCGTACGGCCTCGATGACGGCGTCGACCGTGTCCACGGGGACGAGGGGGCGGGCGGCGTCGTGGACGAGGACGACGCCGTACTCGGGCGGGAGGGCGTCGAGGCCGAGCTTGACCGACTCCTGGCGGCTGTCCCCGCCGGGGACGACCAGGAAGTCGGTGCTCCCCCGGCCGCCGCCGGGTGTGCCGCCGGGCAGCGCGTACGCGTCGAGCAGGGACTTGACCTCGGCGGCGCCGTCGGGCGGGGCGACGACGATCACCAGGGAGACCGCGCGGGACGCGGCGAGCGCGCGGACCGCGTGGATGAGCATGGGTGTGCCGCTCAGCGCGCGGAGCGCCTTGGGGGCGCCCGGACCGAGGCGTACGCCCCGGCCGGCGGCCGGAATCACGGCGGCGACGGGCGTCGGCGCGAGCGAAGGGCGCGAATCGTCAGACATCGGTTCCTGTCAGGTTTGTGTGCTCGGCCTATCTGGGTATGGCCTGGGAAGTGCCGGGCGCGACGCCTTGACCGGACCCTTCCGTGACCCTGGTCGAGCCTGCTGCCCGGGCCCGGCACGCCAAGTATCGGGCCTCATGCCAGATCCGGGAACGAACATGCCGCAGCGCCCGGCGACAGGTGAGTGTCATCGGGCACCGCGGCATTTCAGTGTGCTGCCTGCGTGCTGAGAGCAGAGGGTGTGGCCTGCCGACCGCGCGTCAGGACGCGAGGACCTCGTCGAGCAGGGCCTCGGCCTTGTCCTCGTTCGTGTTCTCCGCGAGCGCCAGCTCGCTCACCAGAATCTGGCGGGCCTTGGCGAGCATGCGCTTCTCACCGGCGGAGAGTCCACGCTCGCGCTCACGACGCCACAGGTCACGCACTACTTCCGCGACCTTGATGACATCGCCGGAGGCGAGCTTCTCCAGGTTTGCCTTGTATCGACGCGACCAGTTCGTGGGCTCCTCGGCGTACGGCGCGCGCAGCACCTCGAAGACCCGGTCCAGCCCGTCCTGACCGACCACATCACGTACGCCGACGAACTCCGCATTGTCCGCTGGCACACGTACCGTCAGGTCACCCTGGGCGACCTTCAGCACCAAGTAGGTCTTGTCCACGCCTTTGATCTGGCGAGTTTCGATGGCCTCGATCAGCGCGGCCCCGTGATGGGGATAGACCACGGTGTCGCCAACCTTGAACGTCATGTGACAGGTACCCCTTCCGTGGCTATCCAGGGTAACACGGAAACTGCGGGTTCTGAATGGCGTTTTCGCAGGTCAGGGCATATCTCGGGGCTTGACAACAGCGACAGGAACGTGCTTCGGAAGGTCGGCGGAAGCAGGTATTCGCAGGTCGGAGCGGCTCTCCGGGCAGGGTGAAACGCGCCCGTCACGTACCGTCGGAGGCTCTTCCAAGTGGCCGAACATCCCGATTTGTCCAGTTCCAGGTGTGCGACTTCCGCTACTCCGTTCGGTGGGCGGAGTCGGGTCCGCGCCGTTTCCGGAATTGATCACGAGCGTCCGACTGAGCGGTACGTGATCAATTCCGGGGTGCCCGCGCATTCCTTCACGGAAATTTTGCGGGCGGTCTTGCGGGCGGTCTTGCGGCCTCGTTATGTGAATGGCGTACGAGCGCCGGCCAATGTGACCCGGGAGTCACTCGTGAGTGCCGGGGTACCCCCTGCAGGAGGGAAGCCCGGCGCTTGGGGGAGGGTCGGGTGCGGCGCCTCGGGAACGGCTCGGTAACCTGAGCGCGCTGACAGACACTTAGGGCGGCTTTATAAGGAGGTCGCCCCTGCGTTCAAGGAGTTGCCGCCGCCGTGAGCAGCAGCCTTCGACGCGGCGCCCTCGCCGCCTCCGCCATCGCCTTCTCGATCGCCTCGCTCGCCGCCTGCGGCGCCGGAAACGACTCCCAGACGCTGCAGATCAAGCCGGACAACGCGGCGATCACGGCCGGGACCATCAAGATCCAGAACGCGGTCGTCATCACCCAGCCCGACCTGCAGTCGAACGGTCCGGCCGTGATCTCCGCCACCCTGTTCAACTCCGGCAAGACCGACGAGACCCTCCAGTCGATCACCGTCGACGCCACCGGCAAGAGCGCCCAGCTGACGGCGGCCAAGGGCGGCAGCCTCACCGTCCCGGCCCACGGCTCGCTGGTGCTCGGCGGCCGGAACAACGCCTCCGCGGTGCTCTCCAGCAGCCGCGACGCGGTCCAGGACGGCAACGCGCAGAAGATCACCTTCACCCTCAGCCAGACCGGTGCGGTGAGCCTGCGCGCCTTCGTCGTCCCGGCCGAGAGCTACTTCACCAAGTGGGGCCCGAGCGAGATCCCGTCGCCCTCCGCCTCCGCCTCCGTGTCGGCCTCCGGCGTCCCGGGCGCCAAGCCGTCGCACGCCCCGAAGAAGCCGGGGAAGGGCTCCACGGCCTCCGCCACGGCGACCGCGCCCACCGGCACGGCCGCGACCCCGAGCGACTCCGCGTCGCAGTCGGCGGCGGGCCGCTGACCCGGCGGCCCGGACTGTCGTACTCACGCGTCGGTCTCACGCGTCGGTCTCACGCACGGTGAAGGGCGGCACCCCGGCCGGGGTGCCGCCCTTCACCGGCGCTCGCTCGCGGCCTACGGCTCGAACTTGTAGCCGAGCCCCCGCACCGTCACCAGGTAGCGCGGGGCGCCCGGGTCCGGCTCGATCTTGGCGCGCAGCCGCTTGACGTGGACGTCGAGGGTCTTGGTGTCGCCCACGTAGTCGGCGCCCCAGACCCGGTCGATGAGCTGCATACGGGTCAGGACCCGGCCGGCGTTGCGCAGCAGCATCTCCAGCAGGTCGAACTCCTTGAGGGGAAGGTCGACCTTGGAGCCGGACACCGTCACCACGTGACGGTCGACGTCCATGCGGACCGGACCCGCCTCCAGCGCCGCCGGGGTGACCTCCTCCGGCTCGCCGCGCCGGCGCAGCACGGCCCGGATGCGGGCGACCAGCTCACGCGAGGAGAAGGGCTTGGTGACGTAGTCGTCCGCCCCTATCTCCAGGCCGACGACCTTGTCGATCTCGCTGTCCTTGGCGGTGACCATGATCACGGGGACGTTGGACCGGCCGCGCAGCTGACGGCAGACCTCCGTGCCGGGCAGGCCCGGCAGCATCAGGTCGAGCAGGACGAGGTCGGCGCCGTTGCGCTCGAACTCGTCGAGGCCGTCGGGCCCGGTGGCCGCGACGGCGACCTCGAAGCCCTCCTTGCGGAGCATGTAGGACAGGGCGTCGGAGAAGGACTCCTCGTCCTCGACGACGAGCACTCGGGTCACGGAAGGACCTCCGGGGCGGGAAGCGGTTCGTACGGGGATGACTCGGTGGGACGCCCGGCCTCTTCGTCGAGGTCGGGGTGCTGCTGGGCGCGGTCGCGGGCCGCACCCGCCTCCGGCAGCCGCAGAGTGAAGGTGGAGCCCTGGCCTTCGGCGCTCCACACCGTGACCTCCCCGCCGTGCGAGGCGGCCACGTGCTTGACGATGGCGAGACCGAGGCCGGTGCCGCCGGTGGCCCGGGAACGGGCCGGGTCGACGCGGTAGAAGCGCTCGAAGACGCGCTCCTTGTCCTTTTCCGAGATGCCGATGCCCTGGTCGGTGACGGCCAGCTCGATCAGGTCGCCGCCCGGCGCGCCGACCCGGCGGGCGGCTATGCCGACGCGGGTGCGGGCGGGGCTGTAGTTCACGGCGTTCTCGACCAGGTTGCCGAGGGCGGCGGCGAGCTGTCCGCGGTTGCCCCAGACGTGCAGGTCGGCGGTGCCGCCCGCCCGTCGCCCGCCACCACCCTGATCGGGCCCTTCGGGCGCCCATACGTTCGAGGCCATGGTGATCTGCTTGGCGCCCGCCTGGTGCCGGCAGCGGTCGATGGCCTCGGCCACCAGCTCGTCCACCCGGACGGGTTCGGCGTCCTCCAGCGGGTCGTCGTTCTGCACCCGCGAGAGGTCGATCAGCTCCTGGACCAGATTGGTCAGCCGGGTCGCCTCGATCTGCATACGGCCGGCGAAGCGCTCTACGGCCTCGGGGTCGTCGGAGGCGTCCATGACGGCCTCGGAGAGCAGGGAGAGCGCGCCGACCGGTGTCTTCAGCTCATGGCTGACGTTCGCGACGAAGTCACGTCGTACGGCCTCGATGCGGCGGGCCTCGGTGAGGTCCTCGACGAGGAGCAGCACGAGCCGGGAGCCGAGCGGCGCCACGCGCGCGGACACGGCGAGGGCCTCCCCGCGTCCGGTGCCTCTCCTCGGCAGGTCCAGCTCGACCTGCCGTATCTCCCCGTCCCGTCTGGTGTCGCGGGCCATCTGCAGCATGGGTTCGACGGAGAGCTTGCCGCCCCGCACCAGCCCGAGGGCGTAGGCGGCGGAGCTGGCCTTGACGACGGCGTCGGCCTCGTCGAGGACGACGGCGGAGGAGCGCAGCACCGAGAGGACGGTGTCGACGCCGGGCGGGAGTACGGGATCGGTATGCAAGGAAGTCCTGGTCGGTCGCTTCTGGTCGCGTTCGCTCCAGCGGAACGCCAGCATGGCGATGACACCGGTGAGCACCCCGGCGATCGCTGCCGCTGCGGCGACCGCCGCGTTCACGTCCATGCGTCCAGGTTAGGCATGGGGTACGACATGACCACAGCCGTCGGGGTGCGACCTCGAACACTCGTCGCCCAGAGTTCACCTTGGAGCCAGTGATGGTTCATTTGGGGTGGCAGAAACGGACGCGTAGGGACCCGAACGTGGGAGCGTGGGGTTCGCACCGCTGGTTGCGCCACGTTTTGCCGAAGCACAGCACACGTACGAGAGGGAACCCTGATGCGGGACGCGTACCACGAGGAACTGGACTCGATCGGCGACGGTCTGGTGGAGATGGCCCGGCTCGTCGGGTCGGCGATCGGGCGCGCCACGACGGCCATCCTCGACTCCGACCTCAAGCTGGCCGAGAGTGTCATCGAGGCGGACCAGAAGGTCGACGAGCTGCAGCACGAGCTGGAGGCACGGGCGATAGCGCTGCTGGCGCGCCAGCAGCCGGTGGCCACGGATCTGCGGATCGTCGTCACCTCCCTGCGCATGTCGGCCGACCTGGAGCGCTCCGGCGACCTCGCCCAGCACGTGGCGAAGCTCGCCCGGCTGCGTTTCCCGAACCGGGCGGTCCCGCACGACCTGCACGCGACCATCCTGGAGATGGGCCAGCTCGCGCAGCGCCTGATGGCGAAGGCCGCCGAGGTGATCGTCACGAAGGACGTCGACCTGGCCCTCCAGCTGGAGCAGGACGACGACGAGATGGACCTGCTGCACCGCACCCTGTTCCAGCACCTGATCGACGACCGCTGGAAGCACGGCATCGAGACCGCGGTCGACGTCACCCTGCTCGGCCGCTACTACGAGCGCTACGCCGACCACGCCGTGGCCGTCGCCAAGCGCGTCGTCTACCTGGTGACGGGCGAACACGCGGACGACCTCCAGACGGACATCCACCCGGCTACGGGGGCGGAGGGCGCGTAGCCCTGCCGGGCACAGCCCTGCCGGGGCGAGCGCCTCCGTGCGCCGTCGGTGCGCCGTTGAGGAGGTCGCCGTAGCGGGCATGGGATGGGCGAAGGCACCCGGCCCCAGCCTCTGGGAGGAACCATGGCCGAATCCCCCAGCACCACGCCCGACCCCACGCGGCAGCTCGACACCGACCAGCCCACCGAGATCACGAGCCTTCCGCTCGTCGGCGCCTGCGGCTGCGGCTCCGGCTGCGGCTGCGGCTGCCAGGCGGGCAACCCCTGCCAGTGCGGCTGACCGCCGCGACGGCGCTTCCTCGTCCGTGCTGCGCCCCGTCCGCCAGGAGCGCAGCATGGCTGTGTAGAGGGAGAAGGAGGTGGCACCCATGGCCAAGTTCATGGACGTCCATCACGGCATGACGGGCATCACCGCCGACCAGCTGCAACAGGCGCACCAGGCCGACATCGCCATAGAGAAGGAAGAGGGCGTCCACTTCGAGACCGCCTGGGCGGACCCCGACTCCGGAACGGTCTACTGCCTCTCGGAGGCACCCTCGGCCGAAGCGGTCCAGCGCGTCCACGAACGCGCGGGGCACAAGGCGGACGAGATCCATCCGGTACCGCTGGTGATCTGACCTGCGACAGAAGCCCCCGGCCTTCGGCGTACGCCGCGCACGGGGGCTTCGTCACGTCCGGGCTTCGTCACGTCCGGCTTCGTCACGTCCGGGCTTCGTCTAGTCGAGGCCTACGGGGCCGTCGTTCGACTTCTTCTCCTTGCTGGACGGCAACTGGATCAGGGCGCTGCCGCCGTTGCCGCCGCCGTCGCGGTCCTCGGAACGGCGGTTGTCGGAGTCCTGGCCGCCCAGGTTCTGCCGGACCGAGTCGAGGATCGTCAGGCCCTGGGACACCAGACCGGCGGCGATCTCACCGAGACCGTCCGCGCCGTTCAGGACGTTGACGTTGGCGCCGGCCAGACCACCCGCCGCCTCCTTCACGATCTGCGGGAGCTGGTCGATCAGCATCCGGTCGAGCGCGACCCGGTCGTAGGAGGCCGCGGCCTCCGCCTGGATCTTCATGCGCTGCGCCTCGGCCGCGGCGAGGATCCTGACCCGCTCGGCCTCGGCCTCGGCGGGCTTCACGACCTCCGCCACCAGCTGCTGCTGGCGCAGCTTGGCCTGGCGCTGGGCCAGTTCCGTCTGGGCGGCGAGCACCTCCTGCTGGGCGTGGGCCTGGGCCAGCGGGCCGGCCTGGGCGGCCTCGGCCTGGGCGCGGTCCACCTCGGCCGAGTACTCGGCCTTGACGACGGCCGTCTGCCGGGCGTACTCGGCCTGCTTACGGGCCGCCGCCTGCTCCGCCTCGACCGCGGCCTGGGTGGCCTGCGCCTGGGCGATCTGTGCCTGCCGCTGGATGGCGGCCTTGTGCGGGGCGGACATGGCCTCGATGTAACCGACGTCGCCGTCGTCGATCGACTGGATCTGGAGCGAGTCCACGATCAGGCCGATCTTCGCCATCTCGACCTTCGACGTGTCGAGGACCTCCGCGGCGAGCTTCTGCCGCTCGGTGACGATCTCCTCGACCGTCATCGAGCCGATGATGGCGCGCAGGTGACCGGCGAAGATCCGGCCGGTCAGCACCGACATCTGGTCCTGGTCGGAGAGGAAGCGCTGGCCGGCGTTGATGATGCTCTCGTGGTCGTTGCCGACCTTGAAGGCGATGACGGCGCGGACGTGGAGGGCGATGCCCTGCTTGGTCACGCAGGTCTCGGTGACCTCGGCCTCGCACATCGACAGGGTGAGGAAACGGGTCTTTCGGAAGATCGGGAGCACGAACTTGCCGTGCCCCGTCACCACTCGGAACGGCGCTCCCCCCAGGCCCCGCCGCCCGCCCGAGATCAACATCGCCTCGTCGGGGGCGGGAACGCGGTATCCGAACATGCTTACTCCTCAGTCGGCGCCGGCGGTGTCGCCGCCGAGCGCGTCCAATGGATCCACCCACTCGATGACGCCGACCTCGCGGCATCCACGTGATTCGATCACGAGCACTGTCACACCCGTGGGCAGGGGATCCTCGGACCAGGCGAGGAAGGTCTCGGACCCGCCTCTGACCCGTACCAGCACCTCACCGGGGCCGGCGGAGCCGCGCGTACCGATGAGCACCTTCCCCGTACAGCCGATCACGGCCTCGTCCTGCGGCATCACCGGCCGTCCTCCTCGTCCGAGCCCCCAGTAGTCCGACGATAGACCTACCGGGGGCAAGGGCCCAACGGGCGGGGGGAATAGGCGCGGGCTCAGCGTCCGAGGTGCCGCAGCACGGCCCGGCTGTGTACTCCGCGGTTCCGGCGGCCTGGGTGGGCGCGGTGAGGGTGGTGCCGGTGCCGGAACGGGCGATGCCGAAGTCGATCAGGTAGACGAAGGGCGTGCCGCTGTGGCCCTGCCCCGGGCCGTGCCCCTTGCTGAGCAGGATGTTCGACGGCTTGACGTCCCGATGGGTCACGTGGGCCCCGTGGGCGGCGTCGAGCGCGTCGGCGACCTGCGCGAGGATGTCCGTCGTCTGCGACAGCGTCAACGGGCCCCGGTCGCGCAGCCTGCTGCGCAGATCCTCACCCTCGACCAACCGCATGTGATCGGAGCCTCCCAGCTCCGGTGTGCCGCAGGTATGCCAGTTCTACGTCGGCGGACCCGCCCCGTCGCGGAGGCGGCGCCCTCGGCGGGCCTGCCGGAAGTTCGTCCCCAAGGGCGTGGGGCGGTCCTTTTCACCCGGTGGACGAGCTGTCCGAGGTGCTCGACGGATCCATCCACATCACCTGCCGGCCGTGGCCGTCGAGGTCGAAGAAGCTGCGCGAGTACATGAAGCCGTGGTCCTCGGGGCCGCCCGCCTCGGAGCCGCCCGCGGCCAGCGCGGCCTCGGCGATCGTGTCGACCTCAAGGTGTACGCGCACCTCATGCCAAGTAGCCGGGATCGTGCCCGGAAGGCTCTCGGGCAGGCTCTCCGGCCACAAGGCTCGGGGGCCTGTGGGCCCACAGTGGGCCCAGGCCATGAAAATGCCTCCCGCCCGCGCCGTATGCGCAGGTGGGAGGCATGATCACGGAACCTACTTCTTCTTGCCCTGGTTCTTGACCGCCTCGATCGCCGCCGCCGCTGCCTCCGGGTCGAGGTACGTGCCGCCGGGGGTGAGGGGCTTGAAGTCGGCGTCGAGTTCGTAGGACAGGGGGATGCCCGTCGGGATGTTCAGGCCCGCGATGTCCGCGTCCGAGATGCCGTCCAGGTGCTTGACCAGGGCGCGGAGGCTGTTGCCGTGGGCGGCGACGAGGACCGTGCGGCCGGCCAGGAGGTCCGGGACGATGCCGTCGTACCAGTACGGGAGCATGCGGACGACGACGTCCTTCAGGCACTCCGTGCGGGGGCGCAGCTCCGGGGGGATGGAGGAGTAGCGGGGGTCGTCCGACTGGGAGAACTCCGTGCCGTCCTCGAGCGGCGGCGGCGGGGTGTCGTACGAGCGGCGCCACAGCATGAACTGCTCCTCGCCGAACTCCGCGAGGGTCTGCGCCTTGTCCTTGCCCTGCAGGGCGCCGTAGTGGCGCTCGTTCAGCCGCCAGCTGCGGTGGACCGGGATCCAGTGGCGGTCCGCCGACTCCAGCGCGAGCTGCGCCGTGCGGATCGCTCGCTTCTGGAGGGACGTGTGGACCACGTCGGGGAGCAGGCCGGCGTCCTTGAGCAGCTCACCGCCGCGGACCGCCTCCTTCTCGCCCTTCTCGTTCAGGTTGACGTCCACCCAGCCGGTGAACAGGTTCTTCGCGTTCCACTCGCTCTCGCCGTGGCGGAGGAGGATCAGCTTGTACGGTGCGTCGGCCATGCCCCAGAGCGTAATCCACGCATTCGCCCCCCAGGAGGGCCGCCCATCAGCCGGACAGTCCGGGCCGAGGCCGGCCTGCCGGGGCCGGAACCCGGTTCCCCGTGCTCCGGAGGAAGGGGCGCTCTTCTCCAAGGACCACGACGGGGAAAGGACCCGGCCAAGCCCCACCCCTGCCGCCCGTGGCACGGGCTCACCCTGGCGGGTGAACATCGCCAACTCGGCTGGACTGCGGCCCCATTGGCTGCCCTACTCTCGGCGCAACACGACCGCAAACGCGACGGCCCCCGCCCGGGCTGCAATCCCAGGGCGAGGGCCTGACCACCGAGGAAGCGGACCTTCCTGATGGATACGCAGCACCCTAGCGCGCCCTCGCGCCCCCAGTCCGGGCATACCGGCAAAGACCACCCCCACTCCGGCGGCCTCACCCACGACAACACCCGCCACACCAACCGCTTCACGGTGATCGGCAACCACCTCACCCAGCACGCGGAACTGACACTCCTGGCGATCGGTCTCGCCTGCCACATCCAGTCGCTGCCGAAAGGCGCCCGCGTCGACATCAAGACCCTCGCCGTCCGCTTCCCCGAGGGCGCGACCCGTATCGCCGCCGCCCTGCGCGAACTGGAGGCCCACGGCTACCTCCGCCGCGTCCGCGAGCGCGCCCCCGGCGGCCGGATCGTCACCCGTACGATCTCCTGCAACCAGCCGGGAGTCCGCCGTAGCGACCACCCGCCGCTACGGCCGCCGCGCCCGACGCCGGCGAAGAGGCACCCGGCCGGCAAGAACGCCCTCCCCGCCGTCCCCCAGCCGGTCTGCCCCGCCCCCGCCCTTCTCCACCAGGCCGCCGACCTCCTCGCCGGCCTCCGCCGCCAAGACCAACGTCTGCTGCTCTCCACCTGCGACATCGCGCATCTGGCCCCCGGCATCGCCGCCTGGCTGGAGCGGGACGTGAGCCCCGCGGTCCTGCGGCACGCCCTCACCGCCGATCTGCCACCTGATCCCCTGAGCCGCCCGGCAGCCCTGCTGGCCCACCGGCTCACCGCCCGGCTGCCTCCCCCACCGCCGTTCCGGGCCCCCGCCCCGCCGCCGCCCGTCCGGCATCCGTTCCAGACCTGTGACGGCTGTGACCGACCCTTCCGCTCCCCCGCTCCCGGCCGCTGCCGCGACTGCCGGTCCGATCTCCCGGAGGCCGCCGGAGCCCGCCTAGCATGAACGTGACGATCCTTGCCCCTGGGCACAGACGACGAGGAGCGAGCGCCATGACCATCGCCCCGGAGAACGCGCGGCAGGGCGCCTCACACCTGTACCGGGCCATGCGGGACTTCGTTCAGTCCGCGGACGACAACCTCCCCGGCAAGTTCGAGATCACCAGGGAAGGGATCGTCCTCGACATGATGTCGCCCATGAGGCCGCACGAACTCACCGTGCTGCGCGTCCGCAAACGCCTGGAAAAGGCGATGCCGGACGAGATCGTGGCGCACACCGGGGAGCCCGACGTGGAGGACGAACCCGAGGGGATCATGCGCCGTCCGGATGTGATGGTGATCGCCGAGGCGGAGATGGAAGGAGAGGGGTCCTTCGACCCCCGGTCGCTCGTCGCCGCCGTAGAGGTCGTCTCCCGCTCCAACCCGGACAACGACTGGGTGAGCAAGACCCGCGACTACCCCCTGATGGGCGTCCCTGTCTACGCGATCTTCGACCCCCGCACCGGCACCGGCACCGTCCTCACCGACATCCACGCCACTCCGGACGGTCCCCGCTACGCCAGCCGCAAGGACTTCGTCTACGGCGAGGACGTCACCATCGGCGACTGGACGATCCCGACGGACAACCTGCCGGTGTACGAGGACTGAGGCGTGCTTCACGGATGCATGCGCGCCCCCTTGGTGACCTTGTCGACCGCGTTCCTCGGGCCGTAGACCGCCAGGCCCACCAGGTCCAGTTCGCCCGTTCCCACGGCTCGTACGGCGGCGCGGTTGTCGCGGTCGTTGCCCGTGGTGAACAGGTCGGACGTGAAGACCGACCTGGGCAGGGCGCGGGACAGGGCCCGGGCGTGGGCGGCGGTCAGTGCTTCCTTCGTACCCTCGAGCACCAGGACCGGCTGGCGGAACATCGGCAGGTACGGCACCCCGTCCGCGTCCTCGTAGGGCTCGCCGATCACCTCGGGAACCGTCGGCCCGAGCCCGCTCACCAGGAACGCGGTCACGTTCAGCCGCTGCCACGGCTCCAGGTCCTCCCGCAGCAGGACCGTGATCTTGGTGTCGAAGCGGATCGGTTCCGTGTTCATGTCGCTCATGTCGCTCATGCGTCGAGACTGGCGGCCGGTCCACGGCGTCGTCTTGTACGTTCTTTGCATGGCCGCTCAGCGCCCCCAGCGGGAGGTCTCCGCCTGGCGCCCCCGGATCCCCGGTGTCGTGGAGGTCTTCCACGCCCATTTCACCGGGTACGCCTACCCCATGCACGTGCACGAGGCGTGGACGCTGCTCATCGTCGACGACGGGGCCGTACGGTACGACCTCGACCGGCATGAGCACGGCACCCCGCACGACACCGTGTCCCTGCTGCCGCCGCACGTCCCGCACAACGGCTCCCCCGCCACCTCGCAGGGCTTTCGCAAACGGGTCCTGTACCTCGACAGTTCGGTGCTCGGGGAGGACCTCATCGGGGCCGCCGTCGACGGGCCCGACCTGCGGGATCCGGTGCTGCGCCGGCGGGTCGGCCAGGTGCACGGCGCGCTCGCCCGCCCCGGTGACGAGCTGGAGGCCGAGAGCCGGCTGACGCTCGTCGGCGAACGCCTCCGGGAGCATCTGCGGGACCGGCCCCGGGGCGCCGCCGAGGTCCGCCGCGCGGACCCGGCGCTCGCCCGTCGGCTGCGCGAACTCCTCGACGAACACGTCAACCGGGGGCTCGGTCTCCGGGAGGCGGCCCGGCTGCTGCACGCCCACCCCGCCCACCTGGTACGGGCGTTCAGCGGGGCGTACGGCATCGCACCGCACCAGTACCTGATGTCCCGCCGTGTCGGCCGCGCCCGGCGGCTGCTGCTGGCGGGGCGGCCGCCGTCCGAGGTGGCCTCGGCGACGGGCTTCTACGACCAGGCCCATCTCACCCGGCACTTCGGGCGGCTGGTGGGTGTGACGCCGGGGCGCTACCAGTCGAGTGCGCGCTGGGCCTCGTAGAGATTGGCCGGGCGGACCACGTCCGTCGTGGGATACAGCTCCAGTCGGGTGTGCAGGTCGCCGGTGAAGTCCGGGACGTCGGTCTGGTCGAAGTCGGTGACCGCGTCGAGGCCGACGGTGGCGGAGTACGGGGCGAGTGCGTCGAGCCTCATCAGGCCCGCCCGGCCGTTGGTCACCCGGATGTTCCAGTGGGTGAAGCGGGCACCGAAGAGGGGGCCCGCGTTGGCGTCGCCGCCGTGGCGGCCGTTGTTGTTCACCGTGATGTCGGTGCGGACGTCGGCGAAGGGCAGCCCGCGGTGCGAGTCGAAGGTGCCCATCTGCAGTTCGCCGCGCGACCAGACGTTGTACGAGGACAGGCCCTCGACGTTGATGCCGTGCAGTTGGGTGTCGGGCGGGGCCGGGACGGTGCGCTGTTCGATCGCGAAGTCCTCGATCAGGTTGTCGTGGGAGCCCTCGCGGCAGAAGTAGGGGTGGTGTTCGCCCCGGCCGCCGACCCTGGTGCGGCGCAGTGTGCAGGAGGAGGCGGCGACCAGTCCGAAGCCGTTGTCGACGTTGCGGACGGTGACGTCGTCCAGCCAGCAGTCGTACGCGCACTGCAGGACGACCCCGTTGTAGCCCTTGTCGAGGAGGTGCGGGGACTGCGGGGTCTCCATCACGTCCAGGGTGAGGCCCTCCACTCCGGAGCCGGTCAGTTCCGTTGCGTGGGTGGTGAGTTGGGGGTTCCATTCGGGGCGCAGGTCCAGCGGGAGGGGGCGTTCCAGGGTGACCGTGCGGCCCCGGACGTGCGCGATGCGGACGGGCCATTCGTAGGGGACGTAGGAGAGCAGTTTCGTCTTGTCGTCCCAGTAGTACGCCGCCGGGCCGGGGCCGCCGCCCGCCATGTGCTGCAGCAGGGTGTGGGCGCTGTCGTCGCCCACCCGGAGGAGGACGAGGGCGCCGGGGCGCAGCCGGGAGGGGTCGGTGACGGTCACCGTCCAGTCGCCCTGCCGGGCCGGTCCGACGGCCGTGAGGGGCGCCCACTCGTCCCGCTTGTTGCCCGTCCAGCCCTCGAACGGCCAGGCCCGCGCCCTGATGGCGGTGACCAGCGAGTCCCAGCGGGCCCTCGGCGCCAGCCAGATCAGTCCGCCCGCCCAGGACCAGGCCGACTTGGTGCCGCCGTAGCGGGAGCCGTAGACGCCGATGAGTTCGGTGAGGTTCTTCGTCGCGTACAGGGTCGTACGGCCGCTGCCGGCGCCGCGCAGGACGACGTTCGAGTCGGCGACGCGGATCAGGCCGTCGATGCGGAAGGTGCCGGGCGGAATGGTGACCGTGCCGCCGCCGGCCCGTCCGGCGGCGGCGAGGGCACGGTTGATCGCGGGGGCGCAGTCGGTGGTGCCGTCCGCCACGGCGCCGAAGTCGGTGACGTCGGCGACGACGGGGCGGCGGGGGAAGCGGGGTGTTCCGGCCCGGTATCCGGCGCGGCCGACGTAGGGGATCTGCGGGTGGGTGAACGGGGTGCGGGTGAACTCGCGCCAGAGGGTGGGGACTTCGCCCGGCGCGGCGGGGCTGTGCAGGACGGGGACCGCCGCCGCGGCCAGTGCGCCGCCGAGCAGGGTTCGTCTGGAGAGATACGCGTTGCCCATGTCCGTACGTCCTCCATGCGGCTCTTTCATGGATGTGAACGACGTTCAGAAGTGCGTTGGCGGCGAGCATGCCACGGGGCCCCGCTGCGGGGAAAGAGGGCGGTACCAAGTCAGTCGTAGGGCGTACTGAGTCAGTCGGTAGGACGCTGGGTCAGGTTGCTGAACGCGTCCAGGTTCCGTGTGGACTCCCCGCGCGCCACCCGCCACGCGTACTCCTTGCGGATCGCGGAGGCGAAGCCCAGCTCCAGCAGGGTGTTGAAGGCGCCGTCCGCCGCCTCCAGGACCTGGCCGAGGAGGCGGTCGATCTCGTCGGCGGTGACGGAGGCGAGGGACAGACGGGCGGTGACGTAGACGTCGCCGAGGCGGTCGACGGCGTAACCGACGCCGTACAGCTTGAGGTTGCGCTCCAGCAGCCAGCGGTGGACGCCCGCCTCGTTCTCGTCGGGGTGGCGGATCACGAAGGCGTTGAGGGAGAGGGAGTGGCGGCCCACGAGGAAGGAGACGGTCGTGGACAGCTTGCGAGTGCCGGGGAGCTTGACGACGTAGGTGCCCGGCTCGGGGCTCTCCCACTCCAGTTCGGCGTCCTCGAAGACGCCCTCCAGGACCTGGGCGGCGGCCCTCTGCGCATCAGCCATGGTGGGAGCGTACGCGACGGCGGTGGGCCTGGGCCGCGGCCGTGTACACGTCGGCTGTGGCGGCGGCCGCCGCGTCCCAGCCGAAGGAGCGGGCGTGCCCGGCGGCGGCGGCTCCCATGCTCTCGGCCAGGGACGGTTCGTCGGCGAAGCGGGCGAGCACGCGCGCGTAGTCGGCCGGGTCGTGGCCGCGCACCAGGAATCCGGTGCCGCCGTCGCGTACGGCGACCGGGAGACCGCCGACCGAGGCCGCGAGCACCGGCGTACCGGCCGCCTGGGCCTCTATGGCGACCAGGCCGAAGGACTCGCTGTAGGACGGCATGACGAGCACGGAGGCGGCCCGGAACCAGTCCGCGAGCTGCTCCTGGCCGACCGGCGGACGGAACCGTACGACATCGGCGACGCCCAGCCGGGCGGCGAGCTTCTGCAGGCCCTCGGGCTTGGCGAGACCGCTGCCGCTGGGGCCGCCGACGACGGGTACGACGATCTTCGACCGCAGCTCCGGGCGCTCGGCGAGCAGTACGGCGACGGCGCGCAGCAGCACGTCCGGCGCCTTGAGCGGCTGGATGCGGCCCGCGAACAGCGGGATCAGGGCGTCTTGCGGCAGGCCCAGGCGGGCGCGGGCGGCGGCGCGGCCGTCGGCCGGGCGGAAGCGGTCGAGGTTCACTCCGGGGTGGACGACGGCCAGCTTGGCCGGGTCGGCCGCGTAGTGCCGTACCAATTCCTCCGACTCCTCGGCGGTGTTGGCGATGAGCCGGTCCGCCGCCGCGACGATCTGGGTCTCGCCGATGACGCGGGCGGCGGGCTCGGGGGTGTCGCCGTCGGCCAGGTTGGCGTTCTTGACCTTGGCCATGGTGTGCATGGCGTGCACCAGGGGGACGCCCCAGCGCTGGGCGGCGAGCCAGCCGACGTGGCCGGAGAGCCAGTAGTGGGAGTGGACCAGGTCGTAGTAGCCGGGGCGGTGGCCGGCCCAGGCCTGCATCACGCCGTGGGTGAAGGCGCAGAGCTGGGCCGGGAGTTCTTCCTTGGCCAGGCCCTCGTAGGGGCCGGCGTCGACGTGCCGGACGAGGACGCCGGGGGCGAGGTCGACGCTGGGCGGGAGGCCGCCGGAGGTGGCCCGGGTGAAGATCTCGACCTCGATGTTGATCGCGGCGAGACGCTGGGCCAGCTCGACGATGTACACGTTCATGCCGCCGGCGTCGCCCGTGCCGGGCTGGTGCAGCGGAGAGGTGTGCACGGAGAGCATGGCGACGCGGCGGGGCCTGCGGGACAGCCTGAGCCGCGAGGGGGCCGCCGGAGAGCGACGCCCGAGCCTGCTGACGTACTGGCTCACGTGGCGTTCCTCCTTGCTGCGGGCATGCCGTTCGGAGGACGTGGGGCGCCCTCCAAGGGGGTGCAACAGCGCGGGGGTACGCCGTCATTTCCCGCGCACGCGACTTTACCCAATCATGACCATCGGTGGCTCGATCACGCATGCCCTCGCACGCGTGACCTCGTCCGCATATCGCCGTACGCATATCGCCGTACGCATATCCTCGTACGCATGACAGCCCGCGCCGTGTCCCGCCCGCTGGGAAACGTGACGCGCGGGACCACCAACCCCAACCGACTGCGCCGCATGGACCGCTGGATCGCGCACGCGCACGGCGGTGAGCTGCGGCGGGCGGCCGAGCCGGTGGCCGTCGACCTCGGTTACGGGGCCGCCCCGTGGACCGCCGTCGAACTGCTCGGCCGGCTCCGCACCGTCGCGCCCCGCGCGCGGGTGGTGGGCGTCGAGATCGAACCGGCCCGGGTCGCGGGCGCGCGGCCGTACGAACGGGACGGGCTGGCCTTCCGGCACGGCGGCTTCGAGATCCCCGTGACAGGGCGCCCGGCGCTCATCAGAGCGGCCAATGTGCTGCGGCAGTACGACGAGGACCAGGTCGCCGCCGTCTGGGAACGGCTGTGCGCCCGGCTCGCCCCGGCCGGGGGCGCCTCGCGCGGAGGGCTGCTGGTCGAGGGGACCTGCGACGAGATCGGGCGGCGGCACGTATGGGTGGCGCTCGGCCCCGAGGGGCCGCGCACGGTCACCTTCGCGACCCGGCTGGGTTCCCTGGAGCGGCCCTCGGACCTCGCCGAGCGGCTGCCCAAGGCGCTGATCCACCGCAACGTGCCCGGCGAGCCGGTGCACGCCTTCCTGCGCGACTTCGACCGCGCCTGGGCCGCCGCCGCGCCCTACGCCTCCTACGGCGCCCGCCAGCGCTGGATGCGGTCGGTGCGGGACCTGGCGGCGGACTGGCCGGTCACGGACTCGCCGACGCGCTGGCGACAGGGGGAAGTGACGGTGCGGTGGGAGGCGTTGGCGCCCCTGCGCTGACGTCGGCACGACCGTGCCGGGCCGCGGGAACGATCTCCGTGAGTCGTTCGTCACAAAGGCGGGGAGATCGTCATGCCGGGGAGGGGGGCAGGGGAGGGACCATCACGGGCGTTGCCTCTGTCGCTTTGCGGCGCGCCGTGGCACGATCCCCCGGGCGTTCGTAAGTTACTGACGGTAAATCAGCTTTGGGGGCAGAGGTATGGGGACCGGCAAGCGCGTCCTGCTCACGGCCGCCGTGACCGTGGTCTGCGCGGTCACCCTACTGGCGGCACCCGGCACGGCCTTCGCGAACTCCGCGCGGGCGGCCACGCCGACGCCCTCCTCATCGCCGTCGGCGACTCCCGCTCCCACCGAGGACCTTGAGAAGGTCCGCGAGAAACTCGACCGGCTCTACCACGACGCGGCCGTCGCCACCGACGCATACGACGCGGCCGAGGAGCAGACCAGGAAGCAGTCCGCCGAGATCGTCGAGCTGGCCAAGAAGATCGTCGCGGGCCGGCAGAAGCTGGACAGGCTGAAGGACCAGGCCGGGGCCGCCGCCCGCGCCCAGTACCGCGACGGGGGGCTGCCGCCCGCCGCCCAGTTCATGCTGAGCGACGACCCCGCGCAGTTCCTCGACGGCGCGGGCCGCCTGCTGGAGGGACAGCGGGCGACCAGGAACCTGATCACCGAAATGACCCGGACCCAGCAGGACTTGCAGCAGTACGCCGACGACGCCTCCACGCAGTGGCAGAAGCTGGACGCGAACCGGAAGGCCAAGGCCGCCGCGAAGAAGAAGATCACACAGCAGATCGCCGCCGCCGAGAAGCTCCAGTCCCAGTTGCAGAAGAAGGAGCAGGAGCGGCTGGCCGCTCTGGAGCAGCAGGCCGCCTACCAGGCACAGACCGCCTGGCTGGACACCGGCATCCTCAAGGAGATCAACGGCAAGGCGTCCGAGCAGGGCAAGAAGGCGGTCGAGTTCGCCACCAAGCAGCTGGGCAAGCCGTACGTGTGGGGTGCCGAGGGCCCGGAGTCGTACGACTGCTCGGGCCTGACCTCCCAGGCCTGGGCCAGCGCCGGCCACCCCATCCCGCGCACCTCGCAGGAGCAGTGGAAGCAGCTCAAGCACGTCGACGTCAAGGACATGCGCCCCGGCGACCTGATCATCTACTTCGACGACGCCAGCCATGTCGCGATGTACATCGGCGACGGCGCGATCATCCAGGCCCCGCGCCCCGGCCGCACGGTGACGATCGCGGGCGCGGGCGAGATGCCGATCCTCGGGGTGGTACGCCCGGACGCCTGAGGACGTCCGAGCACGCCTGGGCCCCGCACTCCGGGACGCCCCGCGTGTGACCCACCGCATGTGACCCAGCGCACCGCCAACCACCCGCCAAACCAGGGCAGGGCGTGACCTTCGTCATCCCCGCGCCCATACCGGCCTGTCCAACTGCGGTACGTATCGCGGCATATGACAGGGGTCTGCACGTGAGCGACGCGGCTCACACCATTCCGTTGCGGTGGCCAGTACCGCTATGGTCCCTGCTCGGGTGGGTCGAGGTCCCTCGCCCCGCCAGCCCTCGGGGGGAGGGAAGGAACCCAACACGATGCCCGTACCCATACCGCGGCAGAGAGCGATCCCGGCCGCGGAGAGTGGTCAGGCGCAGGCCGCCTCCGCAGTCGGCGGCCACCTCAAGGAAGAGGCCCACCGCAAGGAGGCCGCCGCGAACACCGCGAACGGCGCCACTCTCACCCTGCTGCTGATCGAGGACGATCCGGCCGGCTCGCCGATCGTGCCCGAGTTGCTGGACTCGACCGGCAACCCGGCACGCGTCCGCACCGCCCGCAACCTCACCGAGGCCGCGCGGCTGCTCACCGACGACGTCCACTGCATCCTGCTGGACCTGGCGCTGCCCGCCCCCGGCGGACACGACGACGCCGACGAGCTGGCCGTACTCAAGCACGTGCTGGAGCTGGCGCCCCGGCACGCCGTGCTCGCGCTGACCGCCTCCGGCGACGCCGAGCGCGGCGCCGAGGCCGTGCGGGTGGGAGCACAGGACTACCTCTTCCGGGACGAACTGGACGGCCGGCTGCTCAGCCGCGCCATCCGGTACGCCGTCGAGCGCAAGCGGTCCGACACCGCCGAGCGCAAGCTCGCCGAGGGCCGGCTGCGCGCGCAGGAGAACCGGCGCCTGGAGCGGGGCCTGCTGCCCACGCCGCTGCTGGAGGGCTCCTCGCTGCGGTTCGCCGCCCGCTACCGCCCGGGCCGCTCGCGCGCCCTGCTCGGCGGCGACTTCTACGACACCGTGCGCACGCCCGACGGCACCGTGCACGCCATGATCGGTGACGTCTGCGGCCACGGCCCGGACGAGGCCGCGCTCGGCGTGGAGCTGCGCATCGCCTGGCGGGCGCTGACCCTGGCCGGGCTGTGCGGCGACGAGCTGCTGGGCACGCTGCAGGAGGTCCTGGAGCACGAGCGCGGCGACGACGAGATCTTCGCGACCCTGTGCACGGTGGACATCGCCCCGGACGGCCGTCGCGCGGGCCTGTGCCTGGCCGGCCACCCGTCCCCGCTGCTGGCCCGCCCCGGCCGTCCCGCGCAGCTGCTGCCGTACGAGAACAACGGCCCCGCGCTCGGTCTGCTGCCCGGCGCCCGGTGGCCGCGGATGCAGGTGGAGCTGGGGTCCGAGTGGAGCCTGATGCTCTACACCGACGGTCTGATCGAGGGCCGCGTCGGCCGGGGCAAGGAGCGCCTGGGCCAGGACGGCATGGTGGAGATGGTCCGCCGCCAGCTGGCGGAGGGACTGCGCGGCGAGAACCTGCTGCGCGCCGCCGTCAGCGAGGTCCGTGACCTCAACGGCGGCGAGCTGACGGACGACGTGGCGGTGGTCCTGCTGGACCGGGTGCCGTAAGCCCCCTGTGGCCGGGGGCCCACTCCCGATGGCCGGGGGCTCAGCGGCCGCCGTTGTACGGGCCGTACGGTCCGTCGCTGCTGCTGCCGCGGCGGCGGCCCCAGCCACCACCGCCGCCGGAGACCTGCCGGACGGCCGGGCGCACGTCCACCAGGTAGACGATGGTCGCGACCAGTCCGGCGATGGGCAGGATGGACAGGATCGAGAACAGGAAGCTGACCACCAGCGCGATGCCGAGGATGATCAGCCAGAAGACCTTGTTCTGCTTGTCGGCCGCGCGGAAGGCGTCCTCGCGCCGCACCGCGGCGTCGATCAGCGCGAACGCGGCCAGGGCCATCAGGACGATCTTCAGCAGTCCCATGAACCCCGCGAAGCCCAACATCAGCATGCTGCTGTCACCGCCCGTTTCCGCCGGTCGCCCGTTGTCTGTGCCGGTCCCTACCCGGCCACCGTACCCGTAACAACGGGCCGGGCACCCACGGAGTGCCCGGCCCGTCGAAGCGCTGCCCCTTACTTGCCGGGCGGCGGGGTCTTCTTCGCCGGGGTGGCCTTGCGGGGGGCCGGGGCCTTCTTGGCCACGGGCTTCTTCGCGAAGCCGGCCTCCGCCTTGGGCTCGGTCGGCGCCGGCTCCTCCTTGACCGCGACCGGCTCGGTCTTCGGCTCGCCCTTGGGCTCGACCGCGATGGCGAGGTCCTCGATCTCCTCGGCGGCCTCGCCGCGCCAGGTCCGCACGGTCTGCTCGCCGTGCTCGGCGACCTTCTCGTAGGTCTCACGTGCCTTGACGGCGTATTCGGCGGCGACGCCGACACCGCGCAGGGCGAGGTCCTGGGCGGACTCGCCGAGCTTCTTCAGGTCGCCGTCGAGGGAGCCGAAGAACTCGCTGACCTTGGCCTGCAGGGTCTCCTGCGCCTCCTTGGCCCGGGCGGAGGCCTTCTCCTGCACGACCTTGGGGTCGGTGTTGCGTACGGCGTCGATACGGGCCGGGGCCTCGGCACGCAGCTGCTCGACCAGACCGGGCACCTTCTTCGCCTGCTGGAGGGCCAGGTCGGCGGTGCCGGCGGCGAAGTAGAGCGGAGTCGGGTCGCTGAGGGTCTTGCGCAGGTCGTCGGTGATGGCCATGGTGATGGTCCTCCCGGATTCACGTTCGGCTGAGGGTTTTGTGGTCCGCGGCGCGGCGGCGGTTGGCTGGCTTCTCAGGTACGGCTCAACCAGCCGTCCGCCGCGGACTGCTGTCGGCATCGGCATCGGCGTCGGCATCGTCGGGCAGACGGTCGGCCGTGCGGGTGCCGCGCACGGCACTGTCGGCGGCGTCGGCGCCCCCGTGACCGTCCACGTCCCCGTCGCGGGAACTGTCGTCGTCCGCCGTCTCCCCGATCCCGAACCCGTTCTCTTTCCTGAAGGACTCGTAGATCTGGAGCAGCACCTGCTTCTGCCGCTCGTTGAGGGTGGGATCGGCGAGGATCACCGCCCGGGTCTCCACCTCGTCCCGGTCCCGTTCGGCGTCGAGGATGCCCGCGCGGACGTACAGCGTCTCGGCGGAGATCCGCAGCGCCTTGGCGACCTGCTGGAGCACCTCCGCGCTCGGCTTGCGCAGCCCGCGCTCGATCTGGCTCAGGTACGGGTTGGACACCCCGGCGGCGTCGGCGAGCTGCCGCAGGGACAGCTGCGCGGTGCGCCGCTGTTCGCGCAGATACTCACCGAGATTGCCGACGTTGAGCGATGCCATGCCTCCACCTTGCCCCACCTCCGCTAACTTTTGCAAGCACCTGCTTGCAAGAGTGTCGCGCGTCTCTCCCGGCTTCCTCCGAAGATCCGGTCAGGAGCCGGTTACGGGGATGTCCTTGAGGACCAGGTCGCGTCCCGCGGGCCAGTAGAAGTCGTGCAGGGTGATGGTGACGTGGGTGGCCCGGGGGTCGGTGTCCCAGAACACCTGCACCAGTCGGCTGCGCTGCCGCGCCGGCGGTTCGCTGTCCCCGGAGCTCGCGAGGGGGTCGGCGTCCAGGACCGTGCCGCTGCCCGGGTCGCTGACGCGGTAGGTCATGTGGGAGAACTCGTCGGCGCTGCCGCGCTCGAGATCTGCGGTGATGGTCAGCGAGGGGCGCGGGTCGGGCACCCACTCGCTGGTGGTGCGGGACACGGATTCCACGGTGTAGGTCCAGCCGTATCCCGACACCTTCCACGGGCCCCGGCCAGGAGCCTGCCGCGCGGCCTGCCCGGAGTGCGCGGTCCGGCCGGTCTGCCCGGCCTGTGCGGAGTGCGTGGGCTGCGCCGAGTGGCTGGGCTGCGGGGACTGCGCGGTCGGCGACTGAGACCGCGCCGAGCGGCCGGAACCGCCCGGCGCGGGCCAGAAGACGTAGGACAGGACCGCGAGCAGCGCGAGGACCGCGCAGCCGCCGGCGATCGCGTAGCCGTTGGTGCGCCGCCGCCGGGTGGGGGCCGGTGAGGAGCGCTGCGGAAGCTCGCGTGTCGCGGCGGCCGGCGCGAGACGGGTGACGCCCCCGGTGGGGGAACCACCTGCCGCACGGTCATCTCCTGAGACGGGCTCGGCCCGGTAGGGGGCGCCGTGTTCGACGGCGGCGAGGGCGCGGTCGGCGGCGGCGGCGTCCGGGCGCCGCGCCGGATCCTTGGCGAGCATGGCCGTCAGCAGCGGAGCGAGCGGCCCGCAGTGCCGGGGAGGCGGCAGTGGCTCGTCGAGGATGGCGGCGAGGGTGGACAGCGTGCCCGAGCGGCGCAGCGGGTGGCGGCCTTCGAGTGCGACGTAGAGCGTCATGGCCAGGGACCACAGGTCGGAGGCGGGGCCGCCCTCGTGGCCGCGTATTCGCTCGGGCGCCATGTACTCGGGGGAGCCGATCAGCGAGCCGGCCGCGGTCAGCGCCGTGGCGTCGTGCAGGGTCGCGATGCCGAAATCGGTGAGTACGGGTGTGCCGTCGGCGCGCAGCAGGATGTTGCCGGGTTTGACGTCGCGGTGCTGGATGCCGCCGGCGTGGGCGGCGCGCAGGGCCGCGAGCACGCCGCGCCCGATCCGCGCGGCCTCCGGCACGCCGAGCGGGCCGGAGGCCAGCCGGTCGGCGAGGCTGCCGCCGTGGACCAGTTCCATCACCAGGTAGGGATGCGGGTACTCGGCGGTGTCGATGATGTGGTGGATCGTCACCACGTTGGGGTGCTGGAGGCGGGCCAGGGCCCGCGCCTCGCGCAGCACCCGCTCGCGCATCGTGCGGGCGCCCTCGGGGTCCGCGGCGGCGGTCGCCGGATCGGCGGGGCGGACTTCCTTCAGCGCCACCTCCCGGTCCAGGGCGGTGTCGTACGCCCGCCAGACCACTCCCATGCCCCCGCCGCCGAGCCGCTGCAACGGCTCGAAACGGCCGTCGATCAGCTCCCGTTGTGCCCCTCCACGATTCATGGCGGTCATCGTAGGGCCCGTCGGCGCAACGCCCTTTGGTTACGGGCCTGTTGGCGACCGACTTGATGGATCTTGGAACCGCGCGGATGCCGGCGGCATCTTCCCCTGCGGACATCCGGTCGCGGGGGCGGGCGGAGCATGGATGGGGGACGGCGTGCCTGTTTCTGCTGGTGTGGGCTCATTCGGCGTGGTGTTCGGTGTCGTCGGGCTGCTTTTCGCCTCGATCGGGGTGGCCGGGGGCGTGCGCCTCGTGCGGCGCAGGGCGATGGTCCACCGCGTGCTCACCAAGGGGCTGGTGGCTGAGGGCCTGGTCCTGGAAACCTACCTGTCGGTCCATGGCCGGCAGCATGTGACCACCTCGCGGCGCGCGATCATCGCTTTCCGGACGGCCGACGGTGCGGAACACCGGATCTACGCCTCTCCCCGCCGCCCGCTCCTGGCGGGAGATCGGGTCCTGGTGCGCTACCTGCCCGAGGCGCCGGAGCGGGCGGTGACCGCGGATGCCGCCTCCGGTGGATCGTCCGCGCTGATGTTGCTGCCGTTGGCGTTCCTCGGGGTGTTCGTGATCATCGGGCTGTTCTTCGCGGCGACGGGCTTCGGCATGGCCCACTTCGGGTTCGCCGGCTCCGCGTCCCCTGCCCCGTGAGAGGTGCTCTCGCAGGGGCGGCCGGGTAGCGGCGCTCGGCGATCTTTTTCAGTCCACGTCCCAGTCGTCGGGGTCCACCCATCCGATCAACGAGAGCTCCAGGCCGGTGAGCATGGACACCGTAAAGGCCGCCGGTGAAACGGCCAGTGTGCCGACCAGTACCGACAGGAAGCCGTGCACATGGAAGTCCAGTCCCCACCACTGCGAGACCCAGTACGTCAGCCAGAACACCGGAAGCGACGAAGCGGTGGTCACCGCTATGGCCGTCATCAGTGAATTCGGCAGCCACGCCACCAGGGCGACCGACGCCATCAGCAGCGCATAGATCGCGGCGACCTGCACAGAGGTGAGGATCTGGTGTCCCGTGCCGCCGGAAAGGGAGATCCCGTCGCTGATCCAGGCGGCCACCCACAGACAGAGGACGGTGGCGACAACCATCAGGCGGACGAACTCGACCAGCGCCGACGCGGGACGACGTGGACCTGTTCGAGACCTGCCGTCGGTGCTCCACCACCCGATCCCCTTGAGTCCGATCGCGGTCAACGAGAGCACTATGAGGGTCACCGGCGAAACGGCCAGTGTGCCGATCACCACCGCCTCGAAGCCGTGCACGTGGAAGCCCAGTCCCCACCAGTGCGAGAGCCGGTACGTCAGCCAGAACACCAGAAGCGACAGACCGGCGGTGACCCAGAACGGCTCCGACACCACCGCCACCGGACTGGCCAACGCCATCAACACCACGTAGATCACGGCGACCAGCAACGCGGTGAGGATCTGGTGTCCCGTGCCGCCGGAAAAGCTGACGCCGTCGCTGATCCAGGCGGCCACCCACATACAGAGGCCGGTGAAGAGAGCCAGCCCGAGGACGGCCACCAGCACCGCCGCTGCCAACAGAAGAATCATGGCGTGATCATGACGATGTGTGTGAGGCTCGTGAAGATCTGCGGGACTGCTGTTACCGGCGTGCTACAGCACTGTCGCATGCCCGCGGCTCTTGCCTCCGAAGATCGTTCCGTTGGAGGCTGAGGCATGCGGAATCTGCCGACCTTCGTTCTCGTCCACGGGGCCTTCGCGAACTCGTTCTCGTTCGCGCCCCTGCAGGCCCGGCTCGCCCTGCTCGGGCATCGCTCGGCCGCGGTCGACCTTCCGGGGCACGGATTCGAGGCGACCTTCCCGACGGCCTACCAGGCGCCCCAGGATCTCGACGCCCTCGCCGTGGAACCGGGGAATATCAAGGGAGTCACGCTCGCGGACAACGCCGCCCGCGTGATCGAAGTCCTCGAGCGGGCCAAGCGGAACGGGCCCACCGTCCTCGTCGCCCACAGCCGGGGCGGCATCACGGCCACCGCCGTCGCCAACGCCCGGCCCGAGCTGATCGACCGGCTCGTCTACGTCTCCGCCTGGTGCCCCGTCGACCTGCCCGTGGGCGACTACTACGCCCAGCCCGAGATGGCGGACGTCGACGCGGGAGCCTTCGCCGCCACGCTCGTCGGGAACCCGGCCGAACTCGGCCTGCTCCGGACCAACTTCCGTACCGCCGACCCGGCGTCGCTCGCCGCGTTCAAGCGGGCGTTCGGCGCCGACCTCACCGACGACGAGTTCCGGACCTTCCTGAACACCTTCCAGCCCGACGAGAACCTGGACGTCGGTACCGCCGCCGACCGGGCGCAGGCCGCCACCTGGGGCCGGATCCCCAGGACCTACGTACGCCTGGCCGACGACACCAGCATTCCGCCCGCCGCCCAGGACCGCATGATCCGCGAAGCCGACGCGCTCACCCCCGACAACCCCTTCGACGTCCGGACACTCGCGGGAAGCCACCTGCGCTGGCTCGTCCACCCGGAGGCCGCCGCCGGACTGCTCGCCGCCCTCGCGGCGACGCACTGACCGGCACGCCGAGCCGTCACAGGGCCCTCGACGCCTCCACGAGCACCTCCCCGGCCGCCGTCCGCACGTACAGCACCGACCGCCCGGCGCGGCGGCGCTCCACCAGCCCCGCGTCCAGCAGCACCCGCAGATGGCGGCCCACCGACCCCAGCCCCTGCCCGGTCACGGCGACCAGCTGGGTCGTGCTCATGGACGTACCGAGCAGCACCAGCAGCGCGGCCCGCGCGGTCCCGAGGAGCGCCCCCTGGGGCTGTGGGTGCCCAACGGCCTGATCGTCGGCAGCGATTCGCTCTACGTCTCCTACGCGCCCCGGGCCGCCGGCACGCTGTACGCGTGCGGGGCGCTGGGCATGTTCGTGGGCGACATGGCGGTGGGCCGCCTGGTGCCGCCCGCCGTGCGCCCCCGTCTCGCCACCCCGCTGCGTCTGCTGCTGGCGGTGCCCTACCTGTTCTTCGTGCTGCGGCCGTCCGTGGCGCTGTCGGCCGTGGCCGCCGCCCTCGCCTCCGTGGGGTTCGCCGCGAGCCTGGTGCTGCAGGAACGCCTGCTGTCCCTCACCCCGGACGACCTCGCGGGCCAGGCCCTCGGTCTGCACTTCGTCGGGATGTCCGGCATGCAGGGCGTCTGCGCGGCCGTGGCGGGCGCGGTGGCCCAACTGACCTCCCCAGCCGTCGCGATGACACTGATGGCGGCCGGATCGGTCACCGTGACCCTGGCCCTCGCGGCGGCTCACCTCGTGGCGGAGCAGCCGCGGGGAGCCACCTTGAGGGCTGAGGGGTAGCGGCCCGTCGCCGGCTACTCGCCGCCCCCCGCCACCTCCCAGCGGGCCAGGTCGCGCAGCCAGGTGCGGGCCGTGGTGTCCGAGGGGGCGCGCCAGTCGCCGCGCGGGGAGAGGGAACCGCCCGCCAGGACCTTCGGTCCGTTCGGCATGGCCGAGCGCTTGAACTGGGCGAAGCCGAAGAAGCGGCGGCAGAAGTACTCCAGCCAGTGCCAGATCTCCGGCAGGTCGTACGCCACCCGCTCGTCCTCGGGGAAGCCGGGCGGCCAGTCCCCGGCGTCCGGGGCGCTCCAGGCGTGCCAGGCCAGGAAACCGATCTTGGACGGCCGGAAGCCGTAGCGCAGGACGTGGAAGAGGGTGAAGTCGTGCAGCGCGTACGGGCCGATCTTGGATTCGGTGGACTGGAGCTCCTCGCCCGGCACCAGCTCGGGGCTGATCTCCGTGTCGAGGATCGCGGCCAGCGTCGCGTTGGTGTCCGCGTCGAACTGGCCGCTGGTGATCACCCAGCGGATGAGGTGCTGGATGAGCGTCTTCGGCACGCCGGAGTTGACGTTGTAGTGGCTCATCTGGTCGCCGACGCCGTAGGTGCACCAGCCCAGCGCCAGCTCGGAGAGGTCGCCGGTGCCGAGGACGATGCCGCCGCGCTGGTTGGCCAGCCGGAACAGGTAGTCGGTGCGCAGGCCGGCCTGCACGTTCTCGAAGGTGACGTCGTACACCGGTTCACCGGCGGAGAACGGGTGACCCATCTCCTTCAGCATGAGCCGGGCGGTCGGGGTGATGTCCAGTTCGGCGGCGGTGACGCCGAGCGAGCGCATCAGCTTGTGGGCGTTGCCCTTGGTGTGCTCGCCGGTGGCGAACCCGGGCAGGGTGAAGGCGAGGATGTCGCTGCGCGGGCGGCCCGCGCGGTCCATGGCCTTGGCGGCGACGATCAGCGCGTGGGTGGAGTCGAGACCGCCCGACACCCCGATGACGACCTTCGGGCCGCCGATCGCCGCGAGCCGCTTCTGCAGGCCGGCGACCTGGATGTTGTAGGCCTCGTAGCAGTCCTGGGCGAGGCGGGCGGGGTCGGCCGGGACGAACGGGAAGCGTTCGAGTCGGCGGCGCAGCCCCAGGTCGGTGGCGGGCGGGTCGAGCCGGAACGACACCTGCCGGTACCCGCCGGTGCGCGCCGCGTGGGTACGGCGGTTGTCGTCGAAGGTGCCCATCCGCTGCCGCTCCTGACGCAGCAGGTCGAGATCGATGTCGGCGACCGCGTGCCGCTCGTCCTGCGGGAACCGGTCGGTCTCGGCCAGCAGCACACCGTTCTCGTAGATCATGGTCTGGCCGTCCCAGGACAGGTCGGTGGTCGACTCGCCCAGGCCGGCCGCCGCGTAGACGTAGGCGGCGAGGCAGCGCGAGGACGCCGAACGGCACAGCAGTTTGCGGTCCTCCGCGCGCCCGACCGTGATCGGGCTGCCCGAGAGGTTGACCAGGACGGTGGCTCCGGCCAGCGCCGCCTCCGCGCTCGGCGGCACCGGCACCCACATGTCCTCGCAGATCTCGGCGTGCAGCACCAGGCCGGGGACGTCCTCGGCCGCGAAGAGCAGGTCGGTGCCGAACGGCACGCTCGCGCCGCCGATCAGGATCGTCCCGCCGCGCTCGTCGTCGCCGGCGGCGATCTGCCGCTTCTCGTAGAACTCGCGGTAGTTCGGCAGGTAGGACTTGGGCGCGACGCCGAGGATCCGCCCGCGGTGCACGAGGACCGCGCAGTTGTAGATCCGGTGGCGGTGGCGCAGCGGGGCACCGACGACGAGCACCGGCAGCAGATCGGCCGAGCCGGACACCACGTCCGCCAGCGCCGCCTCGACCTCGTCCAGCAGCGCGTCCTGCAGCAGCAGGTCCTCGATCGAGTAGCCGGCCAGGCAGAGTTCGGGGAACACGGCGACGGCCACGCCCTCGTCCGCGCACCGGCGCGCCTGCCCGAGGACCGCCTCGGCGTTGGCGTGCGGCTCGGCGATGGCGGCGTGGCCGGTGCACGCGGCGACCCGCGCGAAGCCGTGCTGATAGATCGACCGGAAGTTGTCCGCGATCGGTGCCCTGTCGATGTTGACCATGTCAAGCACGGTACGACACGGGGTGTGGTCAGTGCTCGAAGCCCTGTGCGGTGAGGATCCCGTCGATCCGGGCCCGGTGCGCCCTCTCCCAGTCGTCGAGGCTCTCCTCGGCCTCCTCGGCCGCCTTGGCGCGGGCGGCGGCCAGGATCTCGGTGCGGCGGGCGGCCGGGACCACGACGACTCCCTCCTCGTCGGCCACCACCACGTCCTGCGCGGACACCCGCACCCCGCCGCAGCGCACCGTCTGGTTCAGCGGCCGTACGGCCTTCTTGGCGCCCGGGATCGGGACGACGCCCCGCGCGAACACCGGGAAGGCCATCTCGCGCACCTCGGCGAGGTCGCGGATCAGCCCGTCGGCGACCAGGCCGGCGATGCCGCGGCGCCGGGCGACGGCGCAGACGTTGCCCCCGGCCAGCGCGTAGTCGAGGTCCCCGGACTCCACGACGAGCACCGTGCCGGGCGCGGCGCGGTGGATGGCCGCGTGCAGCATCAGGTTGTCCCCCGGCGGACAGGAGACGGTGAAGGCCGGCCCGGCGAGACGCGGGACGGGCCCCCACAGCGGCCGTATCCCGATGTCCATGACCCGCGCACGGCCCAGCAGATCGGCGAGCGTGGTGGAGGGGACGTCCTGGAAGTCACCGGTGTCAGTCATGTGGGGCACGGTAGAACGCGGGCGGCCCGCCGTGCACCACGTACTTCCGTCAGCGGCCGGCCGGCCCCGCCAGCGCACGGGTCAGGAGGGGGTTCGCGCCGTGCCGGCGGGGCGTGAGGCCGAGGGAGGCGGTGGCCCCCGCCAGGGTCATCGCGTACGAGTCCACCGCCCGCCGTACGTTGGGGGCGTCCAGGCTCGCCCCGGTGGCCAGCCGGTCGAGGTCGACGTAGGCGGAGCGGACGATCTCGATCCACCGGTAGACCCCCCAGTCCCGCTGCCAGCCGCGGGTGAACCGGGGCTCCAGGGCCTGCTCCCAGCGGCGGAACATCCGGGCGCGGATCTCCGGCCGGATGGGGGTGAGGTGCATGTGCCTGACGAGGTCGTAGAGCGGGTCGCCGACCAGCGCCATCTCCCAGTCGATCAGGGTGAGGGCCAGGGAGTCGCCGCGCCGGACCAGGTTCCAGGGGTTGAGGTCGCCGTGCAGCAGGGCGGGCTCGCGCCGGGCGACCCGGTGGCGGGCGAGGATCTCGCGCAGCCGGGCCGCGTCGGGCAGCCCGAGGAAGCGGGCCAGCTGCTGGGACTCCTTGGGCAGGCCGGCCACCAGTGCCACCAGCTGGTCGCTGAGGAAGCCGTAGAAGTCCGGTTCGCCCGCCACCGGGTCCAGGAGGCTGTGGTCGACCCGGGTCAGGGCGGCCAGCTGGTCGACGAGCCCGTCCGCCTCGTGCGGACGCAGGCCGTCCACCGGGTGGTCGGGCCTGCGGTCGGGGTCGGGCGGCCCCTCGTAGGTGTGGATGGCGAACCGGTCGCCGGAGTACGTCCGGATGTGCGCGAGGTCCTTGGAGTGGCTCTCCCCCAGGGCCAGGATCCGGGGCACCGCCACCGCCTCCCGGGAGCGCTCGATCGCCCCGAGTACGGCGTGCTCGCTGAGGAAGCTGCGCTCGCGCCGGCACACGCCCGCCACCTTGCGCCTCACCACCACCGGGAAGGCGGTGCCGGGCACCCGGATCACCGAGTTGAGATGCGCGGTGCCCTTGAACACGCGCCCGGCCGGGGCGGCACCCTCCAGGACCAGCGCGTCGCCGACGGCGGAGTGCGGGAAGTCGGGGTGTTCCGGCAGGCGCGGGTCCGGCGTCCAGTCGATGGCGCGGACGGCCACCGCGCCCACCGTGGCGCCCACCGCCGCGCCGCCGCCCCGCGCGGAGGCCCGCCAGCGGAACAGGGTCCGCTCGATCTCCCCCTCCCCCGGCACATGGGTCAGCCGCAGCGGCTCGGCGGCGGCCAGCAGCGCGCGGTGCACGGCGGCCGTCGCCTCGTCCAGGCGTTTCTGGTCGAAGGCCTCCTCCAGCGACCGGGCGGCCCGCATCACGTCGGGATACACGGACTGCGCCCGTTCGAAGGCCAGATAGTGCCGCAGGTCCCGGCCCACGCCGTTGACGGCGGCCGGCCGCACCCGCCGCATCGCCTCCGCCCACGCCTCGACGACCTCGTCCCACTGGTACGCCGGATAGCGGGTGCGTACCAGGTGCACGGCGAGGTCGTGCAACGGGTCGCCGTAACTGGCCAGTTCCCAGTCCACGCAGATCAGGGGCGGATCACCGGCGTACGACATGACGAGGTTGTCGCGGTGCAGGTCGCCGTGGAGCAGGCTGTACGGCCGCCGGGCCATCGGCGGGGTGCGCTCGGCCAGCCGGAGCAGGGCGTCCTCGGGGACCCCGAGGGCCGTGAAAAGGCCGCCGAATCGGTGCCAGTTGGGGCGGCGGACCTGGCTGTCGGCGAGCTGGGCCAGGGTGCGCAGAAAGCCCTGGGAGTCGGTGTGGTTGCCCGGCCAGGCGGGCGGCAGCGGCGGCAGGGCGACGCCGCGCACCTGGGCCGTCTGGGCGAGCTGGCCGGCCAGCGCCCTCATGAGCAGACCGTCGACGGGTTTGCCGGGGGCGCAGACGCTGGAGAGCGTGACTCCCTCCACATAGCTGTGGATGGCGAAGCCGTCGCCCTCGGCCAGGCACTCCGGCACGTTCGGCAGCACGCCCCGCACGGCCCGCAGGATGGCCGCCTCGCTCTGCCAGGTGCGGATCACCACGGGCAGCACGTCGGCCCGCCGGACCCGGACGGTCACCATCGTTCCGGCCGGCCGCCCGAGCCGGTGGGCCATGGGCTCGTCCAGCGGCAGCACGTAGTTGCGGTTGTGGAAGCCACCGCTCGCCTGTCCCTCGGCGACCGCGCGGGCCAGGAACGCCTCGACGACGGCGTTCGTCCGGACTCTGCCGGCGCGCTCCCCGGTCGCAACACGGGGAACAGGCGGTGCGCCCACGGGCCGCTCCGGATCGATCGCGCGGAAAGGGACGGGAGGGAACAGCAGGAAAAAGCTATTCCCAGGTGATAGCCGGCACGACCAGAGGCCCAGTCGAGTAGCCCATCGGGTGGTGTGCCACTCAGCTGTGCCAGGGCGGCCAAGGCTGGCTCTTTCGCCATCCCTTACGCATGGAAACGAGCGGTTGCTCAGGTTTGCCGCATGCTAGCGCAGGGTACGCGCGATCCGCAGCAGCGGCTCCAGGGACCGTACGACGTGGTCCGCGCCGGCCTCGCGCAGGATCTTCTCCTTCCTTTCGTGACGCGCGTAGCCGAGGAAGGGAACGCGGGCCTCCCGCGCGGCCGCGAGGTCGGAGGGCGAGTCGCCGATCATCAGGGCGGCGGCGGGCGCCGCGCCCATCGCGTTCAGGGCGCGGTTGAGGCAGTGCGGGTCGGGCTTGAGGTGGTGCAGGTCCTCGGTGCGGCCGTAGATGTGCGGGGCGAAGCAGGCCGTGAGGCCGCGGCCGGCGAGGTAGGCGCGGACCACCCGCGGGGAGTTGTTCGTCGCGACGGCCAGCCGGGCGCCGACGGCCGTCCAGGTGTGTATCAGGGGGTCGGCGTAGGCCGTGGGCATCGCCGTGCGCGCGGCTCTCAGCTCCTCCTGGGTGAGACGTTCCTCCAGCTCGGCGACCAGGTCGCTGCCCGGGTGCCGGCGGTCCACGGCGCGCAGCACGACCTGCGGGTCGGGCGACTGGCGCTCCTCGTCGGCGAGCAGCCCGTGCAGGCCCCGCCCCGCCAGCCACTCCACCAGGTCGTCGGCCACGCGTTCGGCCGTGTGCCGTGCGAACAGGCGGCACATCGGCCCGTCGAAGTCCCAGAGCACGACCCGGACATCTTCGATCAGTTTTCGTAGCTCTTCGGTGTCGTACGCGTTCTCTTCCATCACTGGTTCGACCGGTTCGGTCGCCGCCTGCCCGGTATGCGTCGCATCAGAAGTCACTAGGAGAGTGTCAGGTCAGTGGTGATGGTTGCCCAGAGGGCGTCGAACCACTTCTGCGATTGCTCCACGAACGCCGCGTCCCGGTGCCCGGCCCGCTTCTCGAAGGAGAACAGGAGCGACTCGGAACCGAGGGTGTCCCACATGTCCAGTGTCCCGCTCTCGGTGGACTCCTCGCGTCGCGCGACCATGTAGTACGCGAAGAGCGCCTCCACGCCGTTGAGCAGGTACAGCTTGGTCGGCGGGGTGAACGGCAGCGCGCGGAAGGTGACCTGCACCTCGATGTCGTGCGTGGAGCGCAGCGCCTGGAGGTTGTACTGCAGCACCTGGCCCTGGGCGTTGCGCATGGCGAGCCAGCGCTGGTGCACCGGGTCGTCCTCGCCGTGCGACTCGACCGAGACCGGGAAGGCGAGGTTGATGTCCCGGGAGGGCAGCAGGATGCGGGCGTCGATGCGCTCGGGGCGGATCCGGCCCTCGTGGATCAGCCGGAGCGGCTCGCCGAGGGCCGGGATCAGGCTCTGCGCGGTCAGACAGGCCGCGTCGATACGGACGTGCGACGCGGAGAAGGCCGCGGTCAGCCGGGGGGCGAGGCCGACCATGGTCGGCTGGGGCTTCTCGTCCCGGACGGGCGGCGGCTCGGCGACGCGCGGCGGACTGCCCTTGGTGACGTCGGCGAGCCGCCCCTCGTCCTGAAGGATCCGCAGGGCCTGGCGCACGGCACCGCGCTCCACGTGGAACTCCTCGGCCAGCTCGGCCTGGGTGGGCAGCCGCTCGCCCGGCTTCAGATCGCCCCCGAGGATGCGTTCCCGCAGGGTGCCGGCGATCTCCTGGGGCGTGAGTCTTCCGCTGCCGTTCACTGCCACGTTCTCCTGGGTCACGACCAAACGCTACAACTTTGATCCATCTGACGGGAGTTGCTTGAAAGTTGTTTATGGATAGGTGCCAAGTGGGGACAACTTAAGCATAGTTGGTTGCCAACTTCTCCAAGTTGGCGGAAGTTCTGCTTCCTGGCAGCCAGAAGGGGGAATCACCGTGCCTGCCCTCGCTCTCCTCTCCGCCGTCTTCGTCGTCGGCTTCGAACAGCTCGTCCAGTGGAAGTACGGTGCCACTGGCATTGTCGGCCTGCTGATGCTCACCGTGGGCGTCAAGGCCAAGAGCCCGGCCGTCAGCTCCGCCGGGGCCGTGCTGCTCGCGGTGCTGGTCGCCGGCCCGGTGCTATGACGTCAGCTGCAGTTCCGAACTGATCGTCTGCCACAGCGCGTTGAACCACAGATGGGACTGTTCCACGAACGTCGTGTCCCGCAGCCCGGCACCCTGGTCGAAGGCGAACAGCATCGACCGGGTGCCGTCCGCGTCGTACATCTCCAGCGGCGCGTGGTCGATCTCCCGCTCCCGGCGCTTGAGCGTGTAGTACGCGAACAGCGCCTCCGCGCCGTTGAGCAGGTACAGCTTGACCGGCGGGGTGAAGGGCAGGGCCCGGAAGGAGACCCGCACGTCGATGCCGTGCGTGGCCCGCAGCGCCAGCAGGTTGTGCCGCAGCACCTGGCCCTGGGCGTTGCGCTGGGCCAGCCAGCGCGCGTGCAGCAGCTCGGTGTCGGCGGCGTCCACCGCGGCCGGGAAGGCCAGTTCGATGTCCCGGCTGGGCAGCAGCACCCGGACGTCGATCTTGGCCGGTTTCAGCCGTCCGGCGTGGATCTGGCGCAGCGGTTCGCCGATCGCGAGATTGAGCGAGACCGAGGTCAGGCAGAGGGCCTCTATCTCGACGTGCGGGGCCGCGAAGGCCGCCGCGATCCGGGGGGCGAGGCCCACCATCGTGGGCTGCGGAGGCGCGGCCGGGCCGGCCGCGAGCCGGGGCGGACCGGGGTCCGGGGCCACCGTGGCCGGGCTGCCCTTCGTCACGTTGGTGAGCAGGTGCTCGGACTGCAGGATGCGCAGTGCCTCGCGTACGGCCCCGCGCTCGACGCCGAACTCGTCCGCCAGCCTCGCCTGGGTGGGCATGCGCTGACCCGGCCTGAGCACCCCGGACCTGATCCGGGTGCGCAGTTCGTCGGCCACCTCGCGATGTGACTTCCGTGACCGCTGTGTCCTCTTCCGCTCACTGGCGGAGACGTGTTCCGGGTCCACGGAAAAACACTACAACTTCTCGCCATCTTGCGGCAGTTCACGGAAAGGTGGTTATGAGCCGCTTCCAAGCGGAGATAAGTAGAGTGAAGTTGGTAGCCAACTTGAGCAACATGGTCAAGCTTCCCAGTGGTTGGCCGGTCGGGCTCCCTTCCGGAGGGGAGCCGGGAGCCCGAGCAGGGGACGGCCACCGGAGCGCACAGTCACAACTGAACACCGTCAACTGAACATCGACATGGCACAGCCACAACTCAACAGCTCGCTACGGATGATTCAGCACAGTCAGTCGACCAGCAGTCCAATGTGACGGGAAGGAGCCTCAGAAAATGTCCGGGCACCACGGCCGCCCGGACGTGCGCAGCAGGGCGTCGGCCTCCCGGGCGGCGCCCGCTCGTTCTTCCTGGACCAGGCCGAGGGCCGCGAGCCGGGTCAGCGACTCGTCACCGAGCCACACCCGGCCCAGTTCCCCGACGCCCAGCGTGAGATCGGCGCTCCGGGTCGTCGGCGCGCAGGACGCCCCCTCGGCCGAGGCCTCCAGCCGGAACCGGCCGCCGGTCAGACCGTCCCGGTCCACGACCTCCAGCACCAGGCCCCCGGCGGCGTCGTACGTCCGCGCCTCAAGGGCCCGTACGACGTCCAGGATCCGCACCCACAGCCAGTCCGCGTGGGTGGTGACGCGGGCCGCGCGCGGGTCCGGGAGGAAGAAGGGCAGCAGGTCGTCGGGGGCCCGGTGGCCGCTCTTGACGCTGGTGATCCAGTCGATCGAGCACAGGAAGTGCCACAGCGCGCGCTCGGCCTCGGGGGTCGAGGCGATCAGCCACTTCACGGTGGCGGTGTTGTGCGGCTGCTTGTGGTGCCAGTTGTCGTCCGAGGCGTACGACACCAGGCCCTGCACCTCACCGGAGGCGGAGCGGTAGGTGGCGAAGTAGGGCTCGGTCCGTTCGTCGTAGAAGCGCACGGCGCCCGTGACCACCTGCCACCACAGCGGGTCGCGGCTGACCACGCCCGGCCGGACGCGCCGGAGCTTCTCGTGCAGCTCGGGGCCGATCTTCCGGACCTCCGCGCCCTCCAGCAGGTCGATCCGGCCGCCGTCCCCTGGACCGGACCAGCGCGGGTCCAGGCCGGTGCGGGGGACCTCGACGGTCCACTCGGTGGTCCAGGTGGCCGGGCCGAAGCCGTAGCGGCCGTAGATCGGGTACTCGGCGGCGATCAGGGTGGCCACCACGTCGCCCCGCTCCTTCGCGGCGGCGAGGTCCCGGTTCATCATGCGGGTGAGCAGGCCCCGGCGGCGGTGGGTGGGGGTGACGGTGACGTTGGATATGGCGTCCGCGGGGACGGCGGCGCCACCCACCGCGGTGATCTCCTGGGTGAAGGAACGGAAGGTGGCCACACACCGGTCGCCGTCGAAGGCGCCGAGGAGCCGGCCGGGGACGAACTGTCTGCGGCGGGCCTCCAGTTCCTCCGGCGAGAGGACCGGCTCACGCAGGAAACCGGTGCTCAGCGCGCGGTGCCAGTCCTCGAAATCGGCCTCGGTGACAGCTCGTACGTCGGTCATGGAGTCACCGTAGGCGCGCGCCCCGCACCTGTCGCGGCTATTTTCCGGAGCACCGCGCCCGCGCCCACCGCGCCCGTCGCATCACATGAGCAGGTCGTCCACCTGGGCCTCGCCCTCCCGGTAGCGGCGGGTGATCTCCCCGCTGCAGTCGTCGGCCGTGCGCTGCAGTCGCTGGCGGCGCCGGGACACCTCCCGCTCGTACCCCACCAGGCGGCCCATGGCGGCGCCCAGTTCGAGGTCGGTGCGGGCCTGCAGATCGGACAGCTCGACCTCGGCGAGCATGTCGGCGGCCAGCCGCCGGTACTCCTCGTTGTGCGGGGTGCCGAGCGTGACATGGCGGGCCGACGATCGGTGCCGGGCCGGGGCGTCCGTGAGGATCTCCGGAAGCCGCTCGACCACGGAGGCGTCCCCCGGAGCCCCCTCGACCAGGACGGCCGCCGGGCCGCGCCGGGCCAACTCCGCCCGCAGGATGTCGATCCGGCCCTGCAGCAGCCGGCGTACGTAACTCAGGTCTGCCTCGTCGCGCTGCGCGTCCCGGCGCAGGACGCGCAGCTCGGGCAGGCTCAGCCCGCCCAGTCCGGCCTCCTGCTCCTTCTCCCGCTCCTGCTCCGGCGGCTGCGTGGGCAGCGTCGGGCTGTCGCTGCGCTGGATCGGCGGCCGGTGCGTTCCCAGCAGCCCCTCGGTGCTCGATGTGCTCATGTGCCTCTACCGTCCCCTCGACCGGCGTGTGGAAAGCATCGTGCCACCCCAAGTGGCCGCTATGTGACCGAGTGCCCCCGAACAGCCCCAGTTGGGGGCTTAAGGATCATTAATGGTCCCCTTGGCGGTCGCCCCGATGGCCCCTGCGGCAACAGGCGGTCGCGGGGGCGGCAGGAGGGCCGGGCATCATGGTTCGTATGCGTGCGGTGGTGCAGAGGGTGGATGGTGCGAGTGTCGTCGTGGACGGGGAGACCGTCGGGGCGATCGAGGGTGAGGGGCTGTGCGTCCTGGTCGGGGTGACGCATGAGGACACCAAGGAGAAGGCGACCCAACTGGCCCGCAAGCTCTGGTCGATCCGGATGCTGGACGAGGAGCGGTCGTGCAGTGACGTCGACGCCCCGCTCCTCGTGATCAGCCAGTTCACCCTCTACGGGGACGCCCGCAAGGGCCGCCGTCCCACCTGGAACGCGGCGGCCCCCGGCGATGTGGCCGAGCCCCTGGTCGACGAGGTGGTGGCCCAGCTGCGCGCGCTGGGGGCCACGGTCGCGACGGGCCGGTTCGGCGCGAAGATGCGGGTGTCGCTGACGAACGACGGCCCCTTCACGGTGCTCCTGGAGATGTAGGGCCCGTTACGGCCCCTACGGCTCGACCACGGTCTCCTGGGCCGCCGCCGTGTCCCCCGCCACCAGGCGGGCGTCCACCGGTACGTTCCGCTTGACCAGGGCCAGGGCGACCGGGCCCAGCTCGTGGTGGCGTGCGGAGGTCGTGATGAAGCCGATCCTGCGGCCGTCGGGGCCCTCGTCGGCGAGGTGGATCTCGGTGCCGTGGACCGGCAGGTGGACGTCACTGCCGTCCAGGTGCAGGAAGACCAGCCGGCGGGGCGGCTTGCCCAGGTTCTGCACCCGGGCGACCGTCTCCTGCCCCCGGTAGCAGCCCTTCTGCAGATGCACGGCGGTGCCGATCCAGCCCAGCTCGTGCGGAATGGTGCGGTGGTCGGTCTCGAAGCCGAGGCGCGGGCGGTGCTGCTCGACGCGCAGCGCCTCGTAGGCGAGGAGACCGGCGGCGGGGCCCGTCTTCTCCGCGTACGACTCCAGGTCGGCGCGGGGCAGGAACAGATCACGGCCGTACGCCGTCTCGCGCGCGACGACGCCTTCCGGCACCTCGGCGATCGAACCCGCCGGCAGGTGCACCACCGCGAACTCCGCCGTACGGTCGGCGACCTCGACCCGGTAGAAGAACTTCATCGACTCCAGGTAGGCGAGCAGCGCCTCCTGGGTGCCGGGCTCGACATGGGCCCAGACGGTCGCCCCGTCGTCGACGAGGTACAGCGCGTGCTCGATGTGGCCGTGCGCGGACAGGATCAGCGCCTCGGCGGCCTGGCCGGCCGGCAGGTCGCTGACGTGCTGGGTGAGCAGCAGGTGCAGCCAGCTCAGCCGGTCCTCGCCGGTCACGGTGACGACACCGCGATGGGACAGGTCCACGAATCCGGTGCCGTCGGCGAGGGCGCGCTGCTCGCGGAACAGGTCGCCGTAGTGGGCGGCGACGCCTTCGTCCACGCCCTCGGCGGGGACGGCGCCGGGCAGGGACAGCAGGGGACTCTTCATGGGCACAAGCCTACGACGTGGTATTTGAAGCCTTGAGGGAACAGGCCTCGCAGCGGCCGAAGATCGCGAAGTGCTTCATGTCCGTCTCGAAGCCGAACTCCCGCCGGAGCTTGGCGGTGAACTCGGCGGCCACCGACACATCGGCCTCGATCACGTTCTCGCAGTCCCGGCACACGAGGTGGATGTGGTGGTGACGGTCGGCCAGGTGGTAGGTGGGCGCACCGTGGCCGAGGTGGGCGTGGCTGACCAGCCCCAGCTCCTCCAGCAGCTCCAGGGTCCGGTACACCGTGGAGATGTTGACCCCCGACGCCGTCTTCTTCACTTCCGTGAGAATGGCGTCGGGGGTCGCGTGCTCCAGGGTGTCCACGGCTTCGAGCACGAGTTGCCGCTGCGGCGTCAGCCGGTAGCCGCGCTGCCTGAGGTCACTCTTCCAGTCGGTGCTCACCACACCCGCAAGTCTAGGACCACCGGGCGCGGGGCCTACTTGAAGAACGCGATCCCGTCGTCCGGGAGGTCCTTCGGCAGGGCCTTCGCCCAGCGTTCGACCTCCTCCGGGGTGACGACCTTCTTCAGGTGCGCCGACATGTAGGGGCGCAGCTCGACCTCGGGGGTCTGCTTCTCGCCGACCCACATCAGGTCGCTCTTGACGTAGCCGTACAGCCGCTTGCCACCGGTGTACGGGGCGGAGGCGGCGGTCCGCGCGACGGCGTCCGTGACCAGGTCGATCTGCGGCTTCTTGTCGGCCATCTCGCCGTACCAGATCTCGATCACGCCGTCGTCGCGGGTCATCGTGACCTCGACCTTGCGGTCGGCGTCGATGCGCCAGAAGCCGGACTCCGACTCCAGCGGGCGGACCTTGTTCCCGTCGTTGTCCAGCACCCAGGTGTGGGAGCGGTACTCGAGGAAGTCCCTTCCGTCGTGGGAGAAGGTGACCTCCTGCCCGAAGTTGCACTTCTCCGAGCCGGGAAAGTCGTGCACGCCCGCACCCGCCCATTTGCCGAGCAGGAAGGCGAGCGGGACAAGGTCCTTGTGGAGGTCGGACGGGATCTCGATCATGAGGTCGGCAGTTCCTTGATGGGGGTCAGCGCTGGCCCTGGTACAGCTTCTTCACGGTCAGCCCGGCGAAGGCGAGGACGCCGACGCAGACCAGGACCAGCAGGGTTTCGAAGAACATCTCCACGGGTGCTCCTTGAGCGAAGGTGGGCGTGACACAGAGCCGGTGCCCAGCTTACGCGGCCGGGCTCCGGCTCTCTTTTCCAGGTAGGCCGTCGGGGCCCCGGCTCTCGCGGCCTCAGTCGAGCAGCTCCCGCTGCAGGACCACGGTCTGCTGGAACGGGATCTCCTTCGCGTCGCCCTTGCGGGACTGCACGACTACTCCGATGACGTCACCGGAGTAGAGGTAGGCCTGCTTGACCTGCTCGGCGCCGTACGGCTTCTGTTCGACGTACGCGTTCTGCAGGCTGTGCCCCGAGGTGGTGGCGGCCGTGGGGAACGAGTCGTCCATCTTGTTCGTGGGTGCCCCGCGCAGGGCGTGGGTGGGCTCGTCGTAACCGGCGAACTCGTCCTCCTGCACCTCGCCTGCGATCAGGCCGGTCTCGAACTGGAGGAGGTAGATCCGGGTCCGGGTGCCGTCCGGCATGGTCCAGCCGCGCCCGGCGATGTGCCGGAGGCCGTGGTTGGTCAGCTCGCCCTGGAGGGCGTCCCGGTCGTCGTCGGTCGCGTACTCCGCGAGGAACACCTGCGGCTTCACCCATCCGTGGTCGCCGGCGAGCGCCGGATCGGGCTTGGCGCCCTTTGGCGCGGGCAGCACCAGTTCGCGCAGGTCGGCGTAGTGGACGAAAGCCGCGTTGCGGTCGGCGAACGGGGCCGGGCTCCCGGCGGGCAGCGGCGGCCGGACGATCTGCGGGTAGTCCCAGCGACCGTCCGCGCGGGTGGCGAGGCCGGGCAGGTCGGTGCGGTCCATCAGCGTGATGCCGTACGCCGTCGACGTGCCGACCGCCGCGAAGACCACGGCGGCCGTGGTCCAGCGCAGGACGGTCCGCAGGACCCGGCGGTCCCCGGGCGCGGGAAGGGGCGCCGTGCCGGGCAGCGGCGGCCGGTCGTCCACGGCATCGGGCACGGGAGTCTGCTGCTCGGTCATACGGCCTTCCCCGGGTCCTTGATGCGGTCGAGCTGTCTGCCGATGAGGAGGGCGACGGCGTTGGTGCCGAGCGGGTGCTGCCCGGAGGCGTTGACGGTGACCAGGACGTCACCCACGTAGGCGGAGCAGACCATGCGGTCGAGCTTCGCGTCGGCCTTCGTGGGCGTCAGGAAGCAGGCGGCGTTCTCGTACCCCTTGATCGCCGGGCCCTTGGAAAAGATCCGGGACCCGGCGAGGAACTCGTTCTGGGTGGTCGAAAGGGAGCGTACGGAGGCGCTGTTCTCCATCCGCACCAGTTCGAAGCTGATCGTCAGGGCGCGATCGTTGGTGTCGTAGCGGTCGAGCGCCGCGTAGCTGCGCACCGCCATGCCCTTGATCCGCTCCTTGTCGATCAACTCCGTCACCTTCCGCAGGGCCTGCGGCGGCAGGTCGCGGATCTCCTGCTTGCTCAGGGCGGTGGCCTCGCGCCCGCTGAGCGCGGCATCGGAGCCGAACTCGCCGATGTCCGGCCCCCGGCCGTACCCGATCGTCCCACTGTCGTACGGCAGCAGCAGCGCGCGCAGCCCCGAAGGGTCCTTGCTTGCCTGGCCGTCCTGGCCCTTCGCGTCGGCCTTGGGGAAGTTCCAGACGGGCTTCCCGGCATCCCGGTCGGCACCGGCGACGCGCACGGCGGTGAACCCGACCCCGCCGACGACCGCGACGGCCAGCAGCCCGGCCCCGATCATCCGGCCCGTTCGCTCGTTCACAGCCGGCCCACCTGTCGCTTCGCCAGTTCCATGATCTTCTCCTGGGGGACCGGCTTGGTGTCGGTGATCCAGATCTCCATCTCGATGTCACCGCGCGAGGCCGTCGCCTCGTCCGTGTACTCCGGCAGATAGCCGCTCTTGGTCTTGGGCGTGTGGTGCACGTACGCCATGCCGTCGCCCGTGCCGGGTATGGACCGGCTGCTGGTGTCCGGCTGCCGGCCGGCCCAGTCCTGCTGCTGCAGCACGGCCTCGGCGGCGGCCGGCTTCGACACCTGGCGGTACTGGACGAGCCGTATGTCGACCACGTACGTGCCGTCGATCCGCCAACCGGCTTCGGCGGCCCGCCGGAACTCGCTCTCCAGCTCGTGGCCGAAGGCCCGGTCCGGCTCCTCGAAGGTGTCCGCGTAGTCGGCCAGGTCCATCCAGCCGTCCGCGCTCACGAAGTCGGTGTCCCGTGCGTCCCCCGGTCGCTTCAGCAGCAGCTTGCGCAGGTCGCCGTCCGTCTTCACCCGGCGGTCCTGCGCCGCGGACAGGGGCTCGACATCGCCCTTCGCCTGGCGGACGACAGGCTGCGACAGGGAGGCCAACTTCGTCGGCGGGCGACCGACCTGGACGAGATATCCGGTGCAGGTGCCCGCGACGACGCCCAGGACGGCGGCCCCGGTGATCAGCGCGGTGGTCCGCCCGCGGCGCGATCTCTCAGAATCTTCCACTTCACGACAGACTCATGGCATGCGCATGAAGTTGTACGCCTCAGCGTTTGACTTCGTCGATGAAGGCCGCCCAGGCTGCGGCCGCGAAGAGGAGGGGGGTGCGGGTGGTGTCCTTGCTGTCCCGGACGGGGACGAGGGGGAGGTTTTGGGCGACCTCCACGCACTCACCGCCGCTGGTGTTGCTGTAGCTGCTCCTGCGCCAGGCGGCGACGCTCAGGAAGTCGTCGGAGACCTCGATGCAGTTGCCGCCGTCCGAGTTGCTGTAGCTGCTCTTGCGCCAGGTCACGCCGCTCAGGTCGATGGCTCGCACCGCACTTCCTCCAACATCCGCAGGATGAACTTGCGCGACTCTGCCGGTGGCAGCGCCAGGTCACGCATCGCATCGTACCTACGCTGCAGCAGCTCAACAGAGGTGTTTTCTTCGACCAGTTCGCCGCGCAAGTCGTTCTCGGAATATGCGACCGTGCGACCGTCCAGCAGCCGCAGAAACATCACAGCGGTGTTCATCAGGCCGTGGAGGCCCGCGCTGAACGGCAGCACCTGGAGGGTGATGTTCGGGCGCTCGGCGGCCTCCGCCAAGTGCTCCAGCTGTTCCCGCCACGCCCGCTCGTCGCGCAGCGACGTACGCAGCACGGCCTCGGAGAGGATCACACGGAACAGCGGCGGGTCGTCGCTCTCCAGCAACTGCTGTCGCCCTAGGCGCGCCTCGACCTGCTGGTCCAGTTCAGGGCCCTTGATCCAGCCCACGGCAAGCGCCTCGCGTGCGTACCCGGCCGTCTGCAGAAGGCCCGGCGGTGCGCTCACGGCGTAGTGCCACAGGCTGATCGCCTCGGCCTCCAGCGCCATGTACCTCCGGTACTGCTCCATGAACTGGGTCGGATCGACCACCGCCAGCTCCCACAGGGTCATCAGCAGCGGCTGTGTCCCGTAGTACTGGTCCAGCGCCTCCACGACCTCGGGGCCGCCCAGCGTTCGCCCGCTCTCCAGCTTGCTGAACTGCGACGAGTCCCATCCGACCTCTTTCGCGAGGTCCCGCAGGCTCAGGCCCCGCTCGCTCCTCAGACGCCGTAGCTCCTCGGTGAACCGCCTCCTCGGCTCCTGGCTGCGCCCCGTGATCACCAGTCTCTGCGGCATCCCACCCCTTCCCCACCGCTGTTGAATTTGTTGAATTTGGCGGCCCCACTGTTGAAGTTGGCCCTCTCAACAGCCCGAACGCCTCTTCCGTGCGCCATGCTCGTAAGCGTCCGAACACGCAGCGTAGTGCCACGCTCGCGCTGCGCACAGGCGTTCCCCGAAAGGAGCGGAAGCACCATGACCCCGACATCAGAGCCCATGGAGAACGAGCTGAGCAGGCCGCCCCGGCCCGTCCCGGGCTGCGGCACGTGCACGGAGCTGGCCGGGCGGCGGGAGGTCGCGCGGGCGGAGTACGACCGCAGCGCCGAGACCGACGTGAACGTGATGTTCCGCCAGCACCAGCGACGGGAGCACCGCGCATGAGGACCACCGGTCTGCCCTACGAGGAGTGCAAGCGGCAGCAACGATTGCGACGACGCCAGCGACAGCACGGGCCCCACGACCGGAGGCCCCCGCAGCCCGCGTACGCGCTTCCGCCGTTCCGTCCGCTCGCGGCCCACGTCGGCACGGCTACGCTTCCCGCATGGCGAAGAAGCTGGTGATCAAGGTGACGGCGGGGGCCGACGCCCCCGAGCGTTGCTCTCAGGCGTTCACGGTGGCGGCGGTGGCCGTGGCCAGCGGGGTCGAGGTCTCGCTGTGGCTGACCGGGGAGTCGTCCTGGTTCGCGCTGCCGGGGCGGGCGGCCGAGTTCGAGCTGCCGCACGCCGCGCCGCTGCCCGACCTGATCGACTCCGTCCTCGCGGCCGGCCGGGTCACGCTGTGCACGCAGTGCGCGGCACGGCGGGAGATCACCGAGAAGGACGTCATCGAGGGCGTACGGATCGCGGGCGCGCAGGTCTTCGTACAGGAGGCCATGGGGGACGGGACGCAGGCGCTCGTCTACTGAAGATCTGCTGAAGGCCTACTGAAAAGCCCTGATCAGCGGCGTTTGCCGTCCAGTTCGTCCCACCACTCGTCGGACTTCGGGTCGCCGGAGGGGTCGTCCCACCAGCGGTCCTCCGGGCCGCGCCGGTTGGCGATCATCGCCGCGACCGGCGGGATGACCATGGCCACCACACACAGCCCGACCGCCGCGGGGACGGACCAGATGCGTACGACTCCCCAGGCCAGGACGAAGAGCGTGATGCACGTCCCCATCATGGCGAAGTACGTGTGACGTCGCCGTGCGTACATGACTCCAGGGTAATTCCACCGGCGTGTTCCGGGTATGGCGAAGGGCCGCGCCCTGAGGTGTCCAACCCGGGGGCGCGGCCCTTCGGCCGTCGAGGGTGCGGTCAGATCGCGATCGCGACCTCCGCGAGGCCGCCCTGCTGGGCGACGACCGTACGGTCCGCGGTACCGCCCGGGACGAGGGCGCGCACGGTCCAGGTGCCCTCGGCCGCGTAGAAGCGGAACTGTCCGGTGGCGGAGGTGGGGACCTCCGCGGTGAACTCGCCGGTCGAGTCCAGCAGACGGACGTAGCCCGTCACCGGCTCGCCGTCGCGGGTCACCTGGCCCTGGATCGTGGTCTCACCGGGCTTGATCGTCGAGGCGTCCGGGCCGCCGGCCTTCGCTCCACACATGTCTTTCTCCACAGGGGTCTGACCGGAAGGAAGGCCGGTCGGGACGGGATTGCTTCGCTTACTTGTTGGCGCCGAGCTCGATCGGGACGCCGACGAGGCTGCCGTACTCGGTCCAGGAGCCGTCGTAGTTCTTGACGTTCTCCACGCCGAGCAGCTCGTGCAGGACGAACCAGGTCAGGGCCGAACGCTCACCGATGCGGCAGTAGGCGATCGTGTCCTTGGCCAGGTCGACGTTCTCCTCCGCGTACAGCTCCTTCAGCTCGTCGTCCGACTTGAAGGTGCCGTCGTCGTTGGCGTTCTTCGACCACGGGATGTTGCGGGCGGACGGGACGTGGCCCGGACGCTGCGACTGCTCCTGCGGCAGGTGCGCGGGGGCGAGCAGCTTGCCCGAGAACTCGTCGGGCGAACGCACGTCCACCAGGTTCTGCGAGCCGATCGCCGCCACGACGTCGTCGCGGAAGGCGCGGATCGCGGTGTTCTGCGGCTTGGCCTTGTAGTCGGTGGTCGCGCGCTCGGGGACCTCGGTGCCGTCGACCAGCTCGCGGGCGTCCAGCTCCCACTTCTTGCGGCCGCCGTCGAGGAGCTTGACGTTCTCGTGGCCGTACAGCTTGAAGTACCAGTAGGCGTAGGACGCGAACCAGTTGTTGTTGCCGCCGTAGAGGACCACCAGCGTGTCGTTGGCGATGCCCTTCTTCGACAGGAGCTTCTCGAAGCCCTCCTGGTCGATGAAGTCGCGGCGGACCGGGTCCTGGAGGTCCTTGGTCCAGTCGATGCGGATCGCGTTCTTGATGTGGTTCTTCTCGTAGGCGGACGTGTCCTCGTCCACCTCCACGATGGCGATGTCCGAGTCGTCCAGGTGCTCCTGGACCCAGTCGGCGTCTACGAGGACGTCGCTGCGGCTCATGCTCTTTCTCCTCCGGGGCAGTTGCGGCGGGGCGTGCGAGTGCGAGGGTGCGCGCGGTCCCGGGTGCCGGGTGGCGCACGAATACCCTGGTCAGGGCGGCTGGAATGCGGAAGGGAGACTTCCGCTCAGAAGGGGCGACAGAGCATGGCGGCAACGCGGCACAGGTCCACTGCCCGCCGCTTCGTGAGATCCGCCTGTCGCTTCATGGCCTCGATCGTAGGGACGGACAGCGGGGCGTGTCACCGGGGTGTCGCATGGTGAGATGCGATCGTCCGCCATGCGAGACGAGAAGAGCGCCCGTGCCGTTGCCGTACGGCTTCCGGGCGCTCCTCATGGATCTCGTCTCTGCGCTACGGACGGCGGCGTCTCACCTTTCGGACGTCTGCCTCTCGCAACGCTGTCCGTCCTACCCCGCCAGCCGGACGTCCGAACCCTTCACGCTGATCTCGACGCCGTCCTTCGCGGCCTGCACCTTGTCCAGCTTGATGCCGCCGGGCAGCCGGTCTATGGCCTGCTGGAAGTCGGTGATCTGGCGGATGCGGCCGTCGGCGAGGGAGACACCGCCGAGCTTGGGCAGGGCGTCGGCGTGCACCCTGACCCGGTCGTTCTGCACGGTGACCGAGCTGAGCACATAGACCGGGGCGGGCAGCTTGGCGCCGAGGACGGTGGCCTCCACCGCGACCTTGATCTTGCCGTCGCCGCCGTCGGTGAGGCCGACGACCTGGGCCGTGACGCCCGGGGCGACCCGGGTCGGCTCGGACTTGGCGGTCTTCAGCAGTTCGGCGTACGAGATGGTCGCGGTGCCGGTGGCCGTGGCGGCGGTGGCGGAGCTGTAGTCGCCGGAGAAGGAGACGCCCTTCATGTCGGCCTTCAGGTCGTCGATACGGATCGTCTTGCCGGTCGTGCCGGTGGACGCCTCGTAGTCCTGGATGCCGACCTGGACGTCGTCCAGGGAGCCGCCCGCGACCTGGGTGAGGAACGGGAAGCCCTTGATGTTCACGTCCGGGGTCGCGGTGAGGTTCTCCGTGGACTTCAGCTTGTCCGCGGCCTTGCTCTCCGCGAAGTGGACGGCGACCCGGTCCGCGATCACGAAGAGCCCGCCCAGGATCACGACGAGGATCAGGATTATTCGCAGGGCGCGCATGATGGTGGGTTCCCCCGGTCGGCATCGGTGTACGGCACGGCTGGCTACGCCACGGTAACCCTGCGGGGCCCGGCGGACGGGAATTTGTCGATCACCTGTGACGCGAACGGCACCCTCCTCGCCACACGACTCGCGTGACCGCAGCTCCCCAGGGGCGCGGGGAACTGCGCGACCAGCCCCCACCGGCCCGCGGCCGAAAGCGAACCCCACGCGTGAACGCAACGCCCGCAGCCATACCACTCGCGTGACCGCAGCTCCCCAGGGGCGCGGGGAACTGCGCGACCAGCCCCCACCGGCCCGCGGCCGAAAGCGAACCACAGACCCCCGCCCAACCCGGCGGCTAGCCCAACGCCCGGCCCAGTACCCACACCACCGGTGCCGCCGCCGACAGGGGCAGCGCGACGCCCGCCGTGAAGTGGACGAAGCGGGACGGGTAGTCGTAGCTCGCGACCCGGTGCCCGACGAGGGCGCAGCCCCCCGCCGCCGCGCCGAGCAGCGCGCCCTTCGTGCCCAGACCCGTCATGCCGCCCACCGCGATGCCCGCGCCGGCCGCCGCCAGGAGGGCGACGACCACCGAGGCGGGGGTCGGCAGCGGGAGGGCGCGGGCCAGTACGGCCACCGCCACCGCCGCCGCGCCCACCGACGCCGCGTGCGCCGCCGCGCCCAGGTACCCGGTGGCCACCACGGTCAGGGCCGACGAGACGACCGTCGCCATCAGGCCGTACATCCGCTCGTCGGCGGAGGCGTGCGAGCGCAGTTGGAGGACCAGGGAGAGCAGGACCCACACGCCCAGCGGGCCCAGGATCGCGACGGGCGCGTCACCCCGTCCCGCCGCCAGCACCGCCACGTCCGCCGTGAGCCCGCCGGCGAAGGCGAGCGCGATGCCCTGCCGGGCCGGCCACATGCCGTTCAGCCGGAACCAGCCGGCCGCCGTGACGGCCTGCAGCACCACCAGCGGGACGACGAGCGCGTACGACCCCACGGCCGCCGTGACCGCGAGCAGCAGCCCCAGCACCGCGGTGAGCGCGGCCGGCTGCATCCCGGGCTCGATGACCGGCGAACGGCCCTCCAGCCGGGCCCGCTGGGCGTCGGTGATCCGGGCGTTCCCGGCGATGGTGGCGGGGCCGTAGCCGGTGGCGGGTTCGGACTCGGGCGCCGGTTCCGCCACCGGTGCCTGCGCGGGCCGCTGGTAGCTCTGGGCGACCTGGTACGCCTGCTGCGCCTGATGCGCCGCCTCCGCCGCCGGCACGGACGCGTGCGTCTGCGTCTCCCAGGTCTGTCCCTGCCACTGCTGCGTGTACTGCTGCTGGTGGTCGTGGCCGGGGTCGTTGTCGTAGCCGGGCTGGGGGTACTGGTCCGGGCGGCCGTGCTGCGGGGGCTGCCACGCCTGCTGCTGAGCGGGGTCGTAGGCGTTGTACGGGCCGTTGTACTGACCGTTGTGGCCCGCGTACGGGTTTTCGTACGGGTTTTCGGACGGGTCGTCGTACTGGCCCTCGTACCGGTTTTCGTACGGGCCGCCCTCGTACGGCTGATTCGTCATGCTCACCCTCCTGCGAACGGCGGGAGCACCTCGACCGTGCCGCCCTCGGCCAGCCGTACCGTCTCATGCGCGCGGGTCCCGACCGGGTCACCGTCGATGAGGAAGGAGCAACGCCGCAGCACACGCGCGAGTTCACCGGGGTGTCGCTCGCGCACCGCGTCGAGCGCCCCGGCGAGCGTGGCCGCGTCGTACGGTTCCTCGGCGACCCCGGCGGCGGCCTTCGCGGCGGCCCAGTAGCGCACCGTGACCTTGGGCATCTGGTTCCTCGATCGAAGAGAGACGGACGGTGCCAGGCTAGCCCGCCCGGGACACCACCCAGTCCCCGATCCGGGCCAGCAGGGCGTCCTCGGCCGCGTTCTCGGCGTGGCCCATGCCCGGCTCCAGCCAGAGTTCGCCGTGGTCACCGGCGGCCGCGGCGAGCATCCGGGGGTGGTCGAGGGGGAAGTAGCCGTCCCGGTCGCCGTGGACGATGAGCAGCGGGGTGGGCGCGATCCGCGGGACCGCCTCGACCGGGGACAGCGGCACCGGGTTCCAGTCCCGGTGGTGGATGCGGGTGCGCAGCCCGTAGCGGCCGACCAGGCGGCCCTCGGGGCGGGTGACCAGCCAGTGCAGGCGGCGCATGGGGGCCGTACCCCGGTAGTACCAGCGGGCCGGGGCGCTGACGAAGACCACCGCGTCCGTGCCGCCCTCGTACAGCGCCGCGTGCCGGAGCACCACCGAGCCGCCCATGGAGAAGCCGACGGTGGCCACGCGCGCGTGCCCGAGGGCGCGGGCCCACTCCACGGCCGCCGCCAGGTCGAGCACCTCCTGGTCGCCGACCGTGGACCGGCCGCCGGAGGCCCCGTGGCCCCGGAAGGAGAAGGTGACGACCGCGCCGTAACGGGCGAGGACGCCCGCCACCCTTCGCACATGCGGCCGGTCCGCATCGCCGGTGAAGCCGTGGGCGACGACGAACGCAGGACGACGGGCCGGTGGACGGGAGGAGTCGTATACGACCGTGCCCGGGTTGTATACGGAATCGATCGTCACACCGTCGGCCGTGCGCAGAAACGTCCGAAAAGGCACGTCTCGACCCCTCGTACTAGTCTCAGAGTTTGGACGATCGATGGAACGTGCCCCATGACCTGCCGGACCGTTGCTCATGTCGGCTATTCTGCTGGGCAGAGGACTCGGGCAGCGAAGCCCCCGGGTCCTTTTGTGCTTTCGGAAGCGTTGTATACGAAGCGGGAAACCGCAGGTGTACGGGGCCTTCGGGATCGCAGCGCAGTTCCGCACCGCACACGTCCTCGCAGGGACCGAGGAGGAACCAGACGTATGAGTTCTCTGCTGCTCCTGACCAACGCCCTCCAGCCGTCGACGGAGGTGCTCCCCGCTCTCGGCCTGCTGCTGCACAACGTACGCGTGGCCCCGGCCGAGGGGCCCGCGCTCGTCGACACCCCGGGTGCCGACGTCATCCTCATCGACGGGCGCCGTGACCTCCCGCAGGTGCGCAGCCTGTGCCAGCTGCTGCGCTCCACGGGCCCGGGCTGTCCGCTCGTGCTGGTGGTGACCGAGGGCGGCCTGGCCGCCGTCACCGCCGACTGGGGCATCGACGACGTCCTGCTCGACACCGCCGGTCCGGCGGAAGTCGAGGCACGGCTCCGGCTGGCCATGGGGCGCCAGCAGATCGTCAACGACGACTCCCCCATGGAGATCCGCAACGGCGACCTGTCGGTGGACGAGGCGACCTACTCGGCCAAGCTCAAGGGCCGGGTCCTCGACCTCACCTTCAAGGAGTTCGAGCTGCTGAAGTACCTCGCGCAGCACCCGGGCCGCGTCTTCACCCGCGCCCAGCTGCTGCAGGAGGTCTGGGGTTACGACTACTTCGGCGGCACCCGCACGGTCGACGTGCACGTACGGCGGCTGCGCGCCAAGCTGGGCCCCGAGCACGAGTCGCTGATCGGGACCGTCCGGAACGTCGGTTATCGATTCGTTACCCCCGAGAAGGCCGAGCGGGGCGGCGAGGACGCCAGGAACAAGGCCGACCGGGCAAAGGCGGAGGATGCGGACAACTCGGCCGCGCTGGACGCCGCCGAGGTCCCCGCGGAGGCTTAGCGGGCCGCCGGGCGGGGCATTCGAACCGAACAGCCGGCGAACAGCCGCGCTCCGATACGCCCTGCCCAGAGCCGGTCTCTCCGCGTAGACTCCGCGCGTGGCCAAGGTGACTCGGGATGATGTGGCGCGGCTGGCGGGGACTTCCACCGCCGTGGTCAGCTATGTCATCAACAACGGACCCCGGCCGGTCGCCCCGGCCACGCGCGAGCGTGTCCTCGCGGCGATCAAGGAACTGGGGTACCGGCCGGACCGGGTCGCCCAGGCGATGGCCTCGCGCCGCACCGACCTGATAGGCCTGATCATCCCGGACGCCCGCCAGCCCTTCTTCGGCGAGATGGCGCACGCGGTCGAGCAGGCCGCCTCCGAGCGCGGAAAGATGGTGCTGGTCGGCAACACCGACTACGTCTCCGAACGCGAGGTTCACTACCTGCGCGCCTTCCTGGGCATGCGGGTCTCCGGCCTGATCCTCGTCTCCCACGCGCTCAACGACCAGGCCGCCGCCGAGATCGAGGCCTGGGACGCCCGGGTGGTGCTGCTGCACGAGCGCCCGGAGGCCATCGACGACGTCGCCGTGACCACGGACGACATGGGCGGCGCCCAGCTCGCCGTACGCCACCTGCTGGAGCACGGCTACGCATACGTGGCCTGTATGGGCGGCACCGCCGAGACCCCCTCCGTCGGCGACCCGGTCTCCGACCACGTCGAGGGCTGGCGGCGCGCCATGGCCGAGGCGGGCCTGTCCACCGAGGGCCGGCTCTTCGAGGCGCCGTACAACCGCTACGACGCCTACCGCGTGGCCCTGGAGGTCCTCTCCGGCCCCGACCGGCCGCCCGCCGTCTTCTGCTCCACCGACGACCAGGCGATCGGTCTGCTGCGGGCCGCGCGCGAGCTGCGCATCGACGTGCCCGGGGAGCTGGCGGTGGCCGGCTTCGACGACATCAAGGAGGCGGCCCTGACCGACCCGCCCCTGACCACGATCGCGACCGACCGCCCGGCGATGGCCCGCGCGGCGGTGGACCTCGTGCTGGACGACGGGCTGCGGGTGGCCGGGTCCCGGCGCGAGCGGCTGAAGACGTTTCCGTCGCGACTGGTGGCGCGCAGGTCCTGCGGCTGTCGATGAACGGCGGCTGAGAGCCCCGGCGAATCGGCGAGAGGCGTCTTTACATCGGACGAACGAGCTTCTGCCGGGCTTCTCAGCAAGCACTCAGGAAGCTCTCATGGTCGCGGGACAAGCTAGGTGTCATGACCGAGAGCTTCCGCCGCAGCGGCGAGTACGAGAACCCCCAGGGCGACGCCTTCCAGGGCGGCGCGTACCCCCAGCAGCACGCCTCCGCTCCCGTGAACCCGGTGAGCCCCGAGTGGCCGCCCCCGCCGTCGTTCCAGCCCGAGCAGCCCGCGCAGACCGCGCAGCCGGCCGGCGGACACGGCGGACACGCCGGTGGCAAGAAGCGCCCCCGGGGACCGATGGCCCTGCTGGCGGCGGTGGCGATGGTCGCGGCTGCGGTGGGCGGCGGCACGGCGTACGCGTTCCAGGAGCTGGCCGGCAAGGACTCCGTCGCCACCTCCTCCACCACCACGAACGTGGTGCCCTCCAGCAAGAAGGGCGATGTCGCAGCGATCGCCGCGGCGGTCAGCCCGAGCGTGGTCGAGATCAACGCGACCCTGGACAACGGCTCGTCCACCGGCTCCGGCGTGATCATCACCAGCAACGGCGAGATCATCACCAACAACCACGTCATCGCGGGCGCCACCTCGGTCAAGGTGCGCACCAGCGACGGCAGGTCCTACACGGCGCGGGTCGTCGGCACCGACAGCTCCAAGGACCTCGCCCTCATCAAGCTGCAGAACGCCTCCGGCCTGAAGGCGGCGGCCCTCGGCAACTCCTCCGGCGTCCAGGTCGGCGACACGGTCGTGGCGATCGGCTCCCCCGAGGGCCTGGCCGGGACCGTCACCAGCGGCATCGTCTCCGCCCTCAACCGTGACGTGACCGTCTCCACGGACGAGAGCCAGAGCCAGGGCCAGGGCCAGGGCGGCGGCGACCAGTGGCCGTTCCAGTTCGGCGGCCGCCAGTTCAACGGCGACACCGGCTCCTCCACGACGACGTACAAGGCGATCCAGACCGACGCGTCGCTGAACCCCGGCAACTCCGGCGGAGCCCTGATCGACGCGGGCGGCAACATCATCGGCATCAACTCCGCGATGTACTCGTCGAGTCAGCAGGCCTCCTCGTCCTCGGACGCGGGCAGCATCGGACTCGGCTTCGCGATCCCCGTCAACACCGTCAAGTCCGACCTGGCCAAGCTGCGGTCGGGCGCCACCGGCTGAAAGCCTCCTAGCGAGGGAGTACGTCATGATCCAGCAGGCCGTCCGACAGGCCGTCGAGATCCGACCGGTCATCCAGCAGGTCCGGCACCCGGTGGCCGACACCGGCCCGGCCCGCGTCGCCCTGGCCCTCCAGGTGGCGTACGACCTCCACGCCCCCGTACCGCCGCCGCGCGCGCCGGAGGTCACGGCGCCCGAGATGATGGGCCTGAGAGTGGCGGCCGGTGCCCGTCCGCACCGCCACAAGGTGCCGCTGAAGCGACTCAACCCGGCCCTGGGCTGACCCCGGCCCCGGGCGGCCCCCGGCCCGGCCGTGCTCCCCGGCGGCCCGGAGTCGTGCGAGGCTGAGCATCCCACCCACCACCCACCGCACCCCGAGGAAACCGCGAGCGATGAGCCCCGCCGAAGGCGACCGTGACACCCAGCGCATCCTGATCGTCGACGACGAGCCGGCGGTGCGCGAGGCACTCCAGCGCAGCCTCGCCTTCGAGGGGTACGACACCGAGGTGGCGGTCGACGGCGTGGACGCCCTGGAGAAGGCGACCGCCTACCGGCCCGACCTGGTCGTCCTGGACATCCAGATGCCGCGTATGGACGGCCTCACCGCCGCCCGCCGGATCCGCGGCGCCGGCGAGACGACCCCCATCCTCATGCTCACGGCCCGCGACACGGTCGGCGACCGGGTGACGGGGCTGGACGCCGGTGCCGACGACTACCTGGTCAAGCCGTTCGAGCTGGACGAACTCTTCGCCCGCGTCCGGGCCCTGCTGCGGCGCAGCTCGTACGCCGCCGCCAGGGCCGCCGGTGCCGTCCAGGACGACGAGGCGCTGACCTTCGCCGACCTGCGCATGGACCTGGCGACCCGGGAGGTGACGCGGGGCAGCCGGCAGGTAGAGCTGACCCGCACGGAGTTCACGCTGCTGGAGATGTTCCTGGCCCACCCGCGCCAGGTGCTCACCCGGGAGCAGATCCTGAAGGCGGTGTGGGGCTTCGACTTCGAGCCCTCGTCGAACTCGCTGGACGTGTACGTCATGTACCTGCGCCGCAAGACCGAGGCGGGCGGCGAGCCGCGCCTGGTCCACACGGTGCGCGGGGTGGGGTACGTGCTGCGGCAGGGCGGCGCGGAATGAACCGGGTCGTCCGCCGGTTCCGCGCCCTGCCGATCCGGGCGAGACTGTCCATGCTGGTCGCGGCGGCGGTGGCGTTCGCGGTGGCGGCGGTGTCGGTCACCTGCTGGTTCATCGTGCAGGGGAAACTGTACGAGCAGCTGGACAGCGAGCTGAAGCAGTCGGCGGGCAAGCCGGTGGGGCTGAACCAGGCGGCCGCCCTGCTGGCCGCCTGCCCGCAGGAGCCGGCGCCCGCGAACGACTCGGACTTCGGCGGGTTCCGGGGACGGGACTCGTACTACACCCAGCTCGTCAAGGCCGACGGCACGGTCTGCGTCTCGTCGACGTCGGCCGGCGCGGTGAAGTCGACCCCGGACGACACCACCGTCGTGAAGAACGCGGCGAGCGGCGAGGGCATCTACCGCAACGGCACGGACTCCGGCGGGCACGACGTCCGTGTCCTCACCGTCCCCCTCATGGTCAACGAGGGCATCGGTTCCATGCGCCGGCTCTACCCCGGCGCCGCCCTCACCACCGCCGTCCCCCTCAGGAGCACCCAGAAGACCCTCAACGACCTTGCCCTCGTCCTGCTGCTCGTCTCGGGCGTCGGAGTCCTCGGCGCGGGTGCGGCCGGCCTGGCGATCGCCCGGGCCGGTCTGCGCCCGGTCGACGAGCTGACCGAGGTCGTCGAGCACGTGGCCCGCACCGAGGACCTGGCGGTCACCATCCCGGTGGACGAGGACCGCGAGGACGAGGTCGCCCGGCTGTCCCGGTCCTTCAACTCGATGACCGCCGCCCTGGCCAGCTCGCGCGAACTGCAGCAGCAGCTCATCGCCGACGCCGGCCACGAACTGCGCACACCGCTGACGTCGTTGCGGACGAACATCGAACTCCTCACCCGCAGCGAGGAGACCGGCCGCCCCCTCCCCCCGGCCGACCGCAAGGCCCTGCTCGCCTCGGTGAAGGCGCAGATGACGGAACTGGCGTCGCTGATCGGCGACCTGCAGGAACTGTCCCGCGCGGAGAGCCAGCGGGGCGAGCGCGTCCAGGTGGTGCCGCTCCAGGACATCGTCGAGGCCGCCCTGCGCCGGGCCCGGCTGCGCGGCCCGGAGCTGACGATCACCGCGGACCTCGAACCCTGGTACGTCCGGGCGGAGCCCACGGCCCTGGAGCGGGCGATCGTCAACGTCCTCGACAACGCGGTGAAGTTCAGCCCCGAGGGCGGCACGGTCGACGTCCTCCTCGACCACGGCGTCCTGACCGTACGCGACCACGGCCCCGGCATCCCCGCCGACGAACTCCCGCACGTCTTCGACCGCTTCTGGCGCTCCCCCAGCGCCCGCGCGCTGCCCGGCTCGGGCCTCGGCCTGTCGATCGTGGCGCGTACGGTCCGGCAGGCGGGCGGCGAGGTGACCCTGGCGCGCGCCGAGGGCGGCGGCACGGTGGCGACGGTACGGCTGCCGGGGGCGCCCACGGCTCCGCCGGAGCTGCCGTGACAGCGGGCGACAGGACGCCGACCCCCTCCTGACCCCCACGGCGGCGAGTCGTACCCTCTCTCCAGCCGCGCACCCCTTCGGTGCGCGCGGGGAGGGGCTTCGATGGACGACGGCGCGGGTGCGGGCGGGCTGTTGCGGGAGTACCGCAGGGAACGGGGATGGCCCAGGCGGTCCGTGGTGCTGATGGTGGTCATCGTGGGCAACGCCGTGCTGCAGACGGTCCGTACCCACGACGACATGCCTTTCTGGTGGGCGCCCGTGGTCGTGGGCTCCGTCCTGGTGGTCGGCGTCCGGCGCGGCCTGTACGAGTGGCGGGCGCGCACCTGGGTGACCACCGGGGGGATCAGCCGGCGCGGGGCGGTACGGTCGCGCGCCTGGGCCTGGTCCGACATCTACGACGTCCGGGTCGAGGAGAACCCCGTCAGCGACCCGTTCAACGGCGCTCCCCGCCGGCCCGCCTTCCTGTACGACCGCGAAGGCCGCCGCTTCCTGCTCCCGCACCTCGACGAGTGGCAGCTGCCCGACCCCTGCGCCGAGGTCGCCGCCCTGCGCGGGGCCGCCCGGCAGCACGGCATGGCCGCTGAGCGGCGGCCCGAGGTCGAGGAGCGGATCCTGCGCCGGGCGGGGCGGCGCAAGGGCTGGCAGTGGGCGGGCGTCGGGGCGGCCCTGGTCCTGGGCGCCATGATCGTGGCCACGGTCGCGGAGGCGGCCCTCGGGGCACCGGCGCACCTGTTCCTGCTGCTCCTGGTGGTGCCGCTGGCCGCCTTCGGTGTGCTGGGCGCCCTGCTGAGCCGGTACTGGGCCGCCCGCGCGCTGCGGCTGCCGCCCCGGTGACGGCTCCGCCGCGTACGCCACTTCGCCGGAAGGCCGCCGTACCCTCTTACGCATGACCAGCGACGACACGGTGAGGCCCTTCCCGTCCCGCTCCATCGAGACCTACTCCGAACTCGCCCCGGACCAGGCCGAGGCCGTGCTGGGGCTGCTCGCCGAGGCCGCCCAGGTCGACGGGCAGCAACCGGTGTCCGAGCAGGGGCGCCTGCAGCTGCGCGGGGGCCCCCGCGCCGGCGTCTCGCATCTGCTGCTGACCCTCGGCGGCGAACTCGTCGGCTACGCGCAGCTGGAGGACACCGACCCGGTGGAGGCACCGGCCGCCGAACTGGTCGTCCACCCGGCGCACCGCGGTCACGGGCACGGCCGGGCGCTGGGCGCGGCGCTGCTGGGCGCCTCCGGCAAGCGGCTGCGGGTGTGGGCGCACGGCGGCCACTCCGCCGCCCGGCATCTCGCCCAGGTCCTTGGCCTGACCCTGTTCCGGGAACTGCGCCAGATGCGACGGTCGTTGGGGGACCTGGAGCTGCCCGACCCGAAGCTGCCGCAGGACGTGAGCGTCCGCACCTTCGTGCCCGGCAAGGACGACTCGGCCTGGCTCGCGGTGAACGCCGCCGCGTTCGCCCACCATCCCGAGCAGGGCTCGCTGACCCAGCGCGACCTCGACGACCGCAAGGCCGAACCGTGGTTCGACCCGGCCGGCTTCTTCCTCGCCGAGCGGGACGGCGAACTGGTCGGGTTCCACTGGACCAAGGTGCACGCGGCCGAGGAGCGCGGTGAGGTGTACGTCCTCGGGGTCGCGCCCGGTGTCCAGGGCGGCGGCCTCGGCAAGGCGCTGACCACGATCGGGCTGCGTCATCTGGCGGGCCTCGGGCTGCCGACGGCGATGCTGTACGTCGACGCGGACAACAAGGCGGCGGTGACGGTGTACGAGCGGCTGGGCTTCGAGACCCATGAGACGGACCTGATGTACCGCACGGAAACGTGACTCAGGAGCGCACAAGGGGCGGTCGTCTTGACGGCCGCCCCTCTTTTGCAGCACCCTTTCACTACTCAATTAGTGAAAGGGTGGTTGTAGTCGTGGTCGAGTACCGCATCGACCGGCACAACGGGGTCGCCACCTACGTCCAGATCGTGCAGCAGACCAAACAGGCCCTCCGCCTGGGCCTGCTGCGTCCCGGTGACAAGCTTCCGACGGCCCGCGAGGTCGTCGAGATCACCGCCATCAACCCCAACACCGTCCTCAAGGCCTACCGCGAACTCGAACGCGAGGGGCTGGTCGAGGCCCGGCGCGGCCTCGGCACGTTCGTGCGCCGGACGCTGGGCTCCGCCGCCGCCGACTCCCCCATGCGGGCGGAGCTGGAGGCGTGGGCGCAGCGGGCCCGCAGCGCGGGGATGGACCGGGACGACGTGGCCGCCCTCTTCACCGCCGTACTCGAACAGCACTTCGCCGACCGCGTCCCGGACGAGGCCGCCGGGCGCTTCGGGCAGCAACTCCAGGGAGACCAGTGATGACCGACACCGCAGCGGCCATGGAGACGGCCGCGCTCGGCAAGCGCTTCGGGCGCCGGGGAGGCTGGGCGCTGCGCGACTGCGCCTTCCGGCTGCCCGCAGGACGCGTCTGCGCCGTCGTCGGACCCAACGGCGCCGGCAAGTCCACGCTGATGGCCCTCGCCGCGGGCCTGCTCGCACCCACCGAGGGCACGATCACCGTCCTCGGCACCTCCCCGGCCGCGGCCCGCGCCCGCGTCGGCTTCGTCGCCCAGAACAAGCCGCTGTACCCGCAGCTGACGGTCGCCGAGACGCTGCGCATGGGCGCCGACCTGAACCCGGAGCGCTGGGACGCGGACGAGGCCGAGCGGATCGTCGCCGGCGGCGAGCTGGACCCGAAGTCCAGGATCCGGACGCTCTCCGGCGGCCAGCGCACCCGCGTCGCGCTCGCCCTGGCCCTCGGCAAACGGCCCGAACTGCTGTTCCTCGACGAACCGATGGCCGACCTCGACCCGCTGGCCCGGCACGAACTGATGGGCGTCCTGATGGGCCAGGCCGCCCGGCACGGCACGACGATCGCGATGTCCTCGCACGTGGTGGCCGAACTGGAGGACTCCTGCGACCACCTGCTGCTGGTCGGCGACGGCCGGATCCGGCTGGCCGGCGAGATCGACGACCTGCTGGCCGCGCACAGCCGCGTGGTGACCGCCGCCGACTCCGCGGACCTCACCGCCCACACCGTCATCGACTCCCGCGTCACCGGCCGCCAGCTCACCGCGCTCATCCGGCCGACGGCACCGGTGCCCGCCGAGTGGCGCGCCACCACCCCGACGCTGGAGGAGCTGGTCCTGTCCTACCTGCGCAATCCCCAGGCCGCCGCCCTCACGCAGACCGACCGTCGGGAGACGACCGTATGACCACCGTGCACACCCCCGCGCCGTCCGCCGCCCCCTCGTTCGCGGCCCCCGCCGCGCCCCGCCTGGTGCGCTGGCTGCTGCGGCTGCACCGCCCCGCGCTGATCGTGTGGGCCGTGCTGGTCGTCGTCGGCGCCGCCGTGCTGCTGTGGTTGCGCGGTCCGCTCACCGATGCCGCCGCGACCGCCTGGCAGCAGTACGACCGGTGCACGGGCGCGGGACCCTGCGGGTACGACCAGGCCGCGATCATCCGCTACAAGGACGTCTACAGCTGGAGCACCTCCGCGCTCTTCGCCCTGCCCTTCGTGGTCGCCGCGTGGGCCGGCGCCTCGCTGATCGGACGCGAGCTGGAGAGCGGCACCGCACAGCTGGCCTGGACCCAGGGCGCCTCCCCGGCCCGCTGGCTCGCCGCCAAGCTCGCCGTGCCGGCCGCGCTGATCACCGCCGGCACCGGACTGCTCGTCGTCCTGCACCGGCTGGCCTGGTCGGCGGCCGAGGGCCGGATCGACACGGCCAAGAGCTGGTACGACACCTGGACCTACGCGACGAACGGCCCCGTCCTGGTCGCCCTCGCCCTGGCCGGCCTCGCCGTCGGCGCCCTCGCGGGCCTCCTCCAGCGCCTCGCCCTGCCCGCGCTCGCCGCCTCGTTCGTCGTCACCGGCGCACTGTGGGACGCCCTGGCCTGGGTGCTGCCGTACCTGTGGCCGCCGGTCACCCGCACCAGCAGCCTCACGGCGGGCCCGGCCGGCTCCGGCATCGACGTCGATCACGGCCTGGTCACCGCCGGCGGCGCGCACACGGCCGTACCCGACTGCGGCACCGACATCGGCGGCTACCAGGGCTGCCCGGCCGCCTACGACAAGCTCCACGCCGTCGGCTTCTACCACCGCTTCCACCCCGAGTCCCACTTCTGGCCCCTGCAACTCGTGGAGGCCGGCCTGCTCCTCGCGGTCGCCGCGCTGCTGGTCCTGGCCACGTTCCGCCTGCTCAGGCACCGCACCGCCGCCGTCGGCCGACTCGGCCGGCGACCCGCCGCATGACCCTCCACCGGTGAGACCGCCGGCCGGCACCGCACCCGCCGGCCGGCGCTCCCGCGTCGGCGGGCCGGACACCGCGTACGCGGACGCACACGGAGGTGCGGGAGCCGCCCTCCGATAGCCCGCACGCCATGTCGCCGTAACCACCGGTTCAGACAAACTTGCGACGCTCAGCCAATGAAGCCCGCCGTGCCAGAGCCTTCGCCGCCCCCCGAGGCGTCCGCGGGGAACGGGGCCGTGACGCTCCCACCCGCACGTTCCGACGCGCCCGTTTCGCCCCTGGCGCGGAAGAATGGGTTCATGAGTCAGCCAGACACCGAGGCCCAGGTCCTGCACGCACAGCCCTCCGTGGGTTCCATAGCCGCACACCGCCCGCACACCGTGGCCGCCGTGGTCTCCGACCTGGAGCCCGACATCGATGCCGACCTCGACGCGTACGAGGAGTCGCCGTACGACGGGCCCCAGCTGCCGCAGGGCCGCTTCCTGGACCGGGAGCGCAGCTGGCTCGCCTTCAACGAGCGGGTCCTGGAGCTGGCCGAGGACCCGAACACCCCGCTCCTCGAACGGGCCAACTTCCTGGCGATCTTCGCCAGCAACCTCGACGAGTTCTTCATGGTCCGGGTGGCCGGCCTGAAGCGCCGTATCGCCACCGGTGTCGCCACCCGCTCCGCCTCCGGCCTGCAGCCGCGCGAGGTGCTGGAGATGATCTGGGCCCGCTCCCGCGAGCTGATGGCCCGGCACGCCGCCTGCTACCACGAGGACGTCGCCCCCGCGCTGGCGGAGGAGGGCATCCACCTGGTCCGCTGGAACGAGCTGACCGAGAAGGAGCAGGCACGTCTCTTCACGCTCTTCCGGCACCAGATCTTCCCGGTCCTGACCCCGCTGGCCGTGGACCCCGCGCACCCCTTCCCGTACATCTCCGGCCTCTCCCTGAACCTGGCCGTCGTCGTACGCAACCCGGTCAGCGGCCACCGGCACTTCGCCCGCGTGAAGGTGCCCCCGCTGCTGTCCCGCTTCCTCGAGGCCACGCCCGGCCGGTACGTCCCGCTGGAGGACGTCATCGCCGCGCACCTGGAGGAGCTGTTCCCGGGCATGGAGGTGCTGGAGCACCACGCCTTCCGGCTCACCCGCAATGAGGACCTGGAGGTCGAGGAGGACGACGCCGAGAACCTGCTCCAGGCACTGGAGAAGGAACTCATGCGCCGCCGCTTCGGGCCGCCGGTGCGCCTGGAGGTGGAGGAGTCCATCGACCGCGAGGTGCTGGACCTCCTGGTGCGCGAGCTGAAGATCAGCGAGGCGGAGGTGTACCCGCTGCCCGGCCCGCTGGACCTGACCGGCCTGTTCCGGATCCACAGCATCGACCGCCCGGAGCTGAAGTACCCGAAGTTCGTGGCCGGCACCCACCGTGACCTGGCCGAGGTGGAGTCGGCGTCCGCCCCCGACATCTTCGCCGCGCTGCGCAGCCGTGACGTGCTGCTGCACCACCCCTACGACTCCTTCTCCACCTCCGTGCAGGCCTTCCTGGAGCAGGCGGCGGGCGACCCGGACGTCCTCGCGATCAAGCAGACCCTGTACCGGACCTCGGGCGACTCCCCGATAGTCGACGCGCTCATCGACGCGGCCGAGTCCGGCAAGCAGGTCCTCGTCCTGGTCGAGATCAAGGCCCGCTTCGACGAGCACGCCAACATCAAGTGGGCCCGCAAGCTGGAGGAGGCCGGCTGCCACGTCGTCTACGGCCTGGTCGGCCTGAAGACGCACTGCAAGCTGTCCCTCGTCGTCCGCCAGGAGGGCGAGACGCTACGGCGCTACAGCCACGTCGGCACCGGGAACTACCACCCGAAGACGGCCCGGCTCTACGAGGACCTCGGCCTGCTCACCGCCGACCCCCAGGTCGGCGCGGACCTGTCCGACCTGTTCAACCGCCTGTCCGGCTACTCCCGCCGGGAGACCTACCGCCGGCTGCTGGTGGCCCCCAAGTCCCTGCGCGACGGACTGGTCTCGCGGATCGACAAGGAGGTCCAGCACCACCGCGCCGGACGTCCCGCGTTCGTCCGCATCAAGGTCAACTCGATGGTGGACGAGGCCGTCATCGACGCCTGCTACCGGGCCTCCCAGGCGGGCGTGCAGGTGGACGTGTGGGTGCGCGGCATCTGCGCGGTGCGCCCCGGGGTGCCGGGCCTGTCGGAGAACATCAAGGTCCGCTCGATCCTCGGCCGCTTCCTGGAGCACTCCCGGGTGTTCGCCTTCGGCAACGGCGGCGAGCCCGAGGTGTGGATCGGCAGCGCCGACATGATGCACCGCAACCTCGACCGCCGGATCGAGGCCCTGGTCCGGGTCATCGACCCCGGGCACCGGGCGGCCCTGAACCGACTGCTCGACACCGGTATGTCCGACGCCACCGCGTCCTGGCACCTCGGCCCGGACGGCGAGTGGATCCGGCACGCGACCGACGCGGACGGACAGCCCCTGCGCAACGTCCAGGAGATGCTCATAGACGCCCGGAGGCGCCGGCGTGGCACAGCAACACCTTGACCCGACGGACCACCCCACGGCCGGGGTGACGACGGGGGAGGCCCTCGGCGGCTATCTGCGCGCCCAGGCCACGGAGTTCCTCCGCGCGCTGCGGCTGCACCGGGAGTCCGGCGGCAGCGGCGGGGGCGCCCCCGCGCGGGCGTACCCGGGCGCGGGAGAGGGCGGCGCGGAGGAGTCCGGCGGCGCGGCCCGCGCCCTGCGCCGCTCGGCCCGCCGCATCAGCGGCAGCCTGCACACCTTCCGCCCGCTGCTGGACACCGCCTGGTCGGAGGAGATCCGCCCGGAACTGGCCTGGCTGTCGGGCACCTTGGGCCTGGAGCACGCCTACGAGGCCCGGCTGGAGCGGCTGTTGCTGGCGCTGCACCGGTTGTCGGGGTCCACGGCGGTGCCCGCCCAGGCGGTGGGCGCGGCCGTGGGCGGCGGCCCCGCCCCCGGTGCCGCACCGGAGCGCGGCAACCTCACCGTGGGTGCGGCCAAGGCCGGCGCCCTGCTCGACCGCCAGCTCACCCTCGCCCGCACCCGGGCCCACTCCACCGCCCTGCAGGCCCTCGGCTCGTCCCGCTTCCACGCCGTCGCGGACAAGATCGCCTTACTGGCCAGTGAGGTTCCTCTCACCCCCGCCGCCCCCACCACCGACCTGCGGCCGCTGGCCGGCGCGGCCGGGGAACGCCTCACCGACGCCGTCGCCGCCCTCCCCCTGGTCACCGCCGGCCACCCCTACAACGCGGAGGCCCTGGTCCACGGCCTGTCCCCGGACCCGTCCCCGCACCCGCAGGACACCCCCTGGCACCAGGTCCGCCTCCTGCTGCGCCTGCACCGCTACGCCCGCGAGGTCCTGCACGGCCCGGAGAGCCCCGTGGACGTGCGCCTCCTGGCGGCGGGCCAGGCCCTCGACCGGCACCGCGACGCCTCGGAGGCGGCGGGCGCGGCCGCGCAGGCGGCCCGCACCCCGCGCATCGCCCCGGCGACGGCGTACGCCCTCGGTGTGCTCCACGCCGACCAGCGGCACGAGGTCGAGGCGGCCCGGTTCGCCTTCCAGCAGTCCTGGCAGAAGCAGACGGTCGGCGCACCCTGACCCCTTCCGAGGAGGCCGCGTGAACGACACCACGGTCCAGGCGGCGGGCTGCGTCCTGTGGCGCCGCTCGCCGGTCACCGGCGACCTGGAGATCTGTCTGGTCCACCGCCCCAAATACGACGACTGGTCCCACCCGAAGGGCAAGCTCAAGCCCGGCGAGGACGCGTTGGGCGGGGCGCTGCGGGAGGTGGCGGAGGAGACCGGCCACACCGCCGTGCCCGGCGTCGAACTGCCCACGCTGCGCTATCCGGCGGGCGGCCGCCCCAAGCAGGTGCGTTACTGGGCGGCCGAGGCCGTGTCGGGTCGCTTCGCGCCGAACGCCGAGGTGGACCGGATCCTTTGGCTCCCCCCGGCCGAGGCCCGCGTCCGGCTGACCCAGCCCCGCGACCGGGATCTGGTGGACGCCCTGGTGCGGCCGCGCGAACACCGGTAGCAGGGCCGCGAACAGCCGTGCCGGTCCCGGACCCCCGCGGCCGCCTACGGCGCCGCGGAGTGCCCCTCCGCGTCCGTTCTCGCCTGGCTGCGCGCCCGTCTGGCCGGACCGCGCCAGCCGCAGGAGCAGCGGGCCACGCAGAAGCGGCCCTGTTCGCTCGTCGTCGTGAGGTGTTCCTGCCCGTGCCGGGCCCGGTCGGGGCCGTCCTGCTGCGCCACGCCGACAACGTTACCCACCCGAAGTAAAGGGCTCGTCTGTGCCCGCCCAGGCGCCGGGAGCGCGTGACGGTGCCCCTTACCCGTCGTTAACCGGGAAGACAGGGGGCCCGTGACGGACGTACCGGCTGGGGGTAGGCGATGGATCGGCGGCAGCACAGGCGGGTGGGCGGGACGGTCTTCGCGGTGGGGGTCTTGGCGGGTCTCGGGATGTGCTGCACGGGATGTGCGGGCAGCGGGGCCGCCGCCGAGGACGGGAACGGCGCGGGCGATCCGGTCACCGCCCTGCACCGCGCCGCCGACACACTGCGCGCGACCGGCAGTTCGAAGGCCACCACGTCGATGGAGATGGCCACCGGCGGCACCCGCGTCACCATCCGCGGCCAGGGCGTGTACGACTACCGCAAGCGGCTCGGACAGCTGACCGTCGTCCTGCCGCAGGATCCGGCGGGCGCCTCCGAGCACCGCCCGATCACCGAACTCCTCGCCCCGGGCGCCCTGTTCATGAAGAACCGCGGCGCCGGGGTGCCCTCCGACAAATGGGTGCGCGTGGAGAGCGCCGGCCTGTCCGACGGCAACCTGGTCACCGGCGGCGCGACCGACCCGTACACCGCCGCCGAACTGCTGCGCGGAACGCGCGCCGCGAGCTACGTCGGGCGGACCGAGGTCGGCGGGATCGCGGTGCGGCACTACCGGGGCACGGCGGATCTGAACAGCGCGGCCAGGGCCGCCTCGGCGGGCGACCGGGCCGCGCTGGCGGCGGCGGCGAAAGGGTTCGCCACGGCCGAGGTTCCGTTCGACGCCTACCTCGACGACCAGGGGCGCATCCGCAAGCTGCGGCAGCGGTTCTCCTTCGTCAACGGCCTGCAGAAGGCCGCCGTGGCGGTCGCCTCGACGACGCTGCTGTACGACTTCGGCGCCCCCGTCGACGTACGACTGCCGCTCGGGAAGGACATCTACGCGGGCCGGATCGCCGAAAACAACTAGCCCTTCCGTGCCATGCGCGGTGTGTAGAGCGCTGCCTACTCTAGGAAGTAACGGCAGAGAAGAGGTGATGCGCGTGGCTCGGGTCGGCGGTACGGCGGTTCAGGACCACGTGGCCCTCGCCGAGATCGAGCTGTGCGGAGAGCTGATCATCGCGGCCTCGGCCGCCGAGGACCGGCTCAGCCTGGAGAGCATCGACGAGGTGCTGCGGGTGGCCGAGGAGCGCGGCCCCGGCGACTGAATCCGGTCAGGTGCGCAGCAGGCGTCCGATCGCCCTCGTCGCCTCCTCCACCTTCGCGTCGACCTCCGCCCCGCCCTGGAGGGCCGCGTCCGCGACGCAGTGCCGCAGATGCTCCTCCAGCAGCTGCAGGGCGAAGGACTGCAGCGCCTTGGTGGAGGCGGAGACCTGGGTGAGTATGTCGATGCAGTACGTGTCCTCGTCGACCATGCGCTGCAGGCCCCTGATCTGGCCCTCGATCCGGCGCAGCCGCTTGAGGTGCTCGTCCTTCTGCTTGTGGTAGCCGTGCGTGGCGCCGGCCTCGGTCGTCGTCATCGCGGGCCTCCCTTTCGGAACGAGCTTGTGACATATACCCCTGGTGGGTATATGGTAGCCAACTTTGCCGGGTATACGGGCCTTGCCATGCCCCCGTGCTGATCACTGTCGTCGATGGGCGACACTGGGGGACGGCCCGATAGCCGTGGCCGGATGATGCGCCTAGCATCAGCCTGACCGAAACCGAAGCACCCCAAGGACCCCACGTGCGCTTTCGTCTGACCCCCAGGGAGACGAGCTTCTACGACATGTTCGCCGCCTCCGCGGACAACATCGTCACGGGCTCGAAGCTCCTGATGGAACTGCTCGGGGCGGACGCTTCCGCCCGGGCCGAGATCGCGGAGCGTATGCGGGCAGCGGAACACGCAGGTGACGACGCCACGCACGCGATCTTCCACCAGCTGAACTCCTCCTTCATCACGCCCTTCGACCGGGAGGACATCTACAGCCTCGCGTCGTCCCTCGACGACATCATGGACTTCATGGAGGAGGCCGTCGACCTGGTCGTCCTCTACAACGTCGAGGAACTGCCCAAGGGCGTCGAGCAGCAGATCGAGGTGCTCGCGCGGGCGGCGGAGCTGACCGCCGAGGCGATGCCGAACCTGCGCACCATGGACAACCTCACCGAGTACTGGATCGAGGTCAACCGGCTGGAGAACCAGGCCGACCAGATCCACCGCAAGCTGCTCGCCCACCTCTTCAACGGCAAGTACGACGCGATCGAGGTGCTGAAGCTCAAGCAGATCGTGGATGTGCTGGAGGAGGCGGCGGACGCGTTCGAGCACGTGGCGAACACGGTGGAGACCATCGCCGTCAAGGAGTCCTGAGGCGTCGATGGGCACCTTCGCTCTGATCGTGACCATCGCGGTCGCGCTCTTCTTCACGTACACGAACGGTTTTCACGACTCGGCGAACGCGATCGCCACGTCCGTGTCGACGCGGGCGCTCACGCCCCGGGCGGCGCTGGCGATGGCCGCAGTCATGAACATGGCCGGCGCCTTCCTCGGCAACGGGGTCGCCAAGACGGTCAGTGAGGGCCTGATCCAGACACCGGACGGCTCGAAGGGGATGGGGATCCTCTTCGCGGCGCTGATCGGCGCGATCGTCTGGAACCTGACCACCTGGTACTTCGGCCTGCCCTCGTCGTCCTCGCACGCCCTGTTCGGCGGTCTGGTGGGCGCGGCGCTGGCGGGCGGCATCACGGTGCTCTGGAACGGCGTACTCGACAAGATCGTCATCCCCATGTTCCTGTCGCCGGTGGTCGGTCTGATCGTCGGCTACGTGGTCATGACGCTGATCATGTGGATCTTCCGCCGGTCCAACCCGCACAAGGCCAAGCGGGGCTTCAGGATCGCCCAGACGGTGTCGGCGGCCGGCATGGCCCTGGGCCACGGTCTGCAGGACGCGCAGAAGACCATGGGTGTCGTGGTGATGGCCCTGGTCATCTCGGGCCACCAGACCTACAGCGACCCGATCCCGGCGTGGGTCAAGATCGTCTGCGCGCTGATGCTGTCCCTGGGGACGTACGCGGGCGGCTGGCGCATCATGCGCACCCTCGGCCGCAAGATCATCGAGCTGGACCCGCCGCAGGGCTTCGCGGCGGAGACCACCGGCGCGTCGATCATGTTCGTCACGGCGTACCTGTTCAAGGCGCCGATCTCCACGACCCATGTGATCACCTCGGCGATCATGGGCGTCGGCGCGACGAAGCGGGTGAACGCGGTGCGCTGGGGCGTGGCCAAGAACATCGTGCTGGGCTGGTTCATCACCATGCCGGCCGCGGCCCTGGTCGCCGCGCTGGCCTTCGGGGTCCTGAAGGTGACGGTGCTCTAGTGCTGGATTCCTCTTTCTCGGGGTATATATCCAGGTGGCGGGGTGTTTCGGGTGCTCGGGGGCGGGTGCGGGACGGTGGTGTTACGGGCAC